>DASPIZ010000058.1:0-27357 GCA_035628875.1 Ohtaekwangia sp.
CGGTTAAAAGTATGCAACGACATCAGTTTGATTTTTCAAGTGAATTCAGAGAATTTATACGCGTTCAGCATCATAGCGCGATGACAAATCACCCTTGAGTCTCACTTTCTTTTGTTCGCCTCCCGATACTCGGGACAGACGCCAGAAAGTGACAAAGAACCCGAAGGCATGTGTGTATGAATGTGGGTATGAGGCATCACGAGGGCAAGTGCGGCATGGATGCGGGTATGAGTAAAAGTGCGCCACGAAAACCGAATTTGCTACGCGCGCTAGCCGCATCATCCGCGCATGCCCGCAAATCCCGCTCTTTTCGTGGACAGCCAGCCGCACCTCGGAACAATTGAATTCATTAGAGTTTTACCGAAAGCAACGTGACGCTTCACTGGCAGCACTTTGCACAGATCGCAACGGTGAAGCATCAGGAATTGTAATATTTGCAGTAGCCGGGTACTTCCTCTTGGGTATAGGTGCTTTGTTTGTCGCTATTTATACTGTGGCCGATAATAAATTCATAAGGCGATGGTTAATGTAATAAACCTCACGACCTAATTTTATAGATTTTAATATTTTCTTGTCGGTTAATTGTTGCAGGTAAACCGATGCTGTTTGCCGTTTGGCAATGTTCTTTTCTATCAATGTTTTAATCTTGACATACGGGAAGCTGAAGATCAGTTCGTTCAATTCATATGCGGGAAGCTTCTGCGACATTTCTTTCGCTTTCATTTTTTGAAGTGTCTCTTCCTTTAGCTTCATTATGTCTTTAATCAGCTTTAGCGTTTTCACGGACGTTTCTTTTACGGCCTGTAACATAAATAGAATCCAATCATGCCATGCTTCCTGTTCAGTAACCAGTCTTAATTTTCTATAGTAATCATCTTTATGCTGAATGATGTAGGCGCTATGGTACAAAACTGGAAGGGTAAGCAACTCTCGATGCACCAAATACAAGACATTCAAAATTCGACCCGTTCTTCCGTTTCCATCAGCAAATGGGTGAATGGCCTCAAATTGATAGTGCATCAAGGCCATTACGATGAGGGGATCAACCTCCGTTTCACTATTGATAAACTTCTCCCAGGCAGCAATCTTATCAGCGACATGCTCCGGGTCTGGAGGTGTATAAATGATCTTCTGAGTAATGGGGTTCGCGAGTTTAATACCGGTAAGGTCGCGAAACCCGGCATTTGTGCTCTTCACACGCTGCATGATGGTTACAGCAAGACTTCCTGTAAATACTGGTTTATCTTTCAATGTTTTTAAACCAGTATAAACTGCTTTTCGATAACTAATAACCTCTTTAGCTGCCGATTGACTTTCCAGTGGATTAATAATTGCGCGATAGAGTTCATCTTGTGTAGTCACAATATTTTCAATAGCGGAACTGTCTTTGCTTTCCTGTAATACGATTGTATTTAACAGGAGGTCAGGATTGGGAAGCGTTTGACAATAACCTTTCAATTCGGCCAGATACCGATTAGCTTCAATTGCTGCTTTTAAAATAGCCGGGCTTTCAAGATCTATGTTTGGCGGAAGATCAGGTAACCTATTATAAGGAGTTTCTACTTTGGTCCAGGACATATGTTACAGGTGTCTTTAAGCTACTTATTATAAGTGTGTGAAATTGGCACAGTTGTCTAACATCATGTCTCCAACCCAATTTAATCTTGTATGTCGATCTTTTATATGTATTCTGTTTATATGTTTATATTATTAATAAATATCGACATATTTAAGATATATGTTTACAATATCGACATATCAACGGCTAAGTCATCAAGCAGCTATATGTGCTTAACCACGCACTCTCTGAACCTTTTGTGATTTTAACATACCTCTACTCTCGTTTTGCATCCAATCACACCCCATATTAAGACCACTGTTCAACCCCATACTTCTCTTTCATCTTGTTTACAAAAGGTAGCTCAGATTATGGACATCAACGTTAGTAATGTTACTTTGCCTATTGATGTGCCCACAACGTGAAACCTTAAAAAATTTCTCAAACACCGGCACGTTCCTTCTCTTCCTCCACTCTCCCTCCACTCTTTGTCCACTCCTTAAGTATGGATCAGGTATGCTCGAAGTATCCATGAAGCGATATCGCTGCGTACAATAGGTCACTTCGTCATCCAATTTGTACTTCATTAGACTTTTAAAGCCCGCCTCAAACCAGGGATCAGAGGGAGCCCATCCGACTTCTTTAGTCGACATCACATCAATCAGGACATCGTCATATTTAAAACGACAATTAACGTTTGCCTCTGGATCTGGGTAAATTTTCTTTGATGCAAGTTTGTCTTGTAATGCTGCTAGTTCAGCGAATGTTGCGATACGAAGCATGATGTCAACGTCTTTTGTTGGACGAACATCTTCTGCTATTGGATCATCGGCATAAATGCTAACCGTAGCGCCACCAACGTAGGCAACTTCATCATTCAGATCTCCCAAAGCCATGGCTACCCTTTTTCACCACGCCCATGTTGATGGTCTTATTCTTAAGCATTGAGTCTTTTCTTTAATTCTTCCATCGCTAGATTTTTCTCGCGCACTCTTCCAACACGAACTGCATCAACAAGCGCAAGCATTTCATGCAGCTCATGATTTCCTTTTACTGCTTTTACTACATTTTTATAGAGCGGTGAAATCGCCTGACCGCGCATCTGTCCCGTTGCTGACGGCCAGACATATTCTTCACCATTTGATACTAATAAATTATTTAAGGGCGAGGCCGAATGAGCAGTTGGTATACCACGAACAACAGGTCCTGGCTTTACCGGAAATGCATATGCGATTCCATATTGAAGGAATTCAAGAAGTGCTTTCTTTCTTACGCTTTTACCCGAATCATCTAAAAGCCCTGCATACCTTGAACGCCCCAGAGAGTTGCTGATTTCCGGTTGACTCAAACTTACTAGCTCCGCTAGTTTCATCTGACTCCACTGCGTTTTGCTGTCGATTCCCATCATCAGAAGAACTGCGATATCCTGGGGACTCATTGATGCCTGCTGAACTTTCATAGTATTACATATTATAATTTGTAATAATAATACTATATATACTGTATATCAAATACTTATGTAAGTATATTACATATCATAATACGTAATATTTAATCATTTAGCCCGTTTAGCAACGAAACTACTCGACAGGTGCAGGGAAACTCAAGATGCCCAATTGCTGAACTGGTTGGAGATCAAAAGATTAGCCTCTTAATTCGGTGGCTCAATTGCTGCTAAGCATGTTGCACCGAATCTGCACCTACAGATTGAGAAAAAATGAATCTTTTTGGATGGGCTTAGAAACAAAGAACCTCGAATCCATTACGAATTCGAGGTTTTAGATCTGCCTCGCCCGCCGAAGCTTCAGCGATGGCAAGGTTTGACCCCGATAGCTATCGGGGCTCGCAGAGTAGGAGGGATTACGAGACGTGATCCCGTTAAGTGGTGTGTCAAAGCAACCTTCAAGAAGTTCGCTACGCTCATTTTTGTTTTATCCACTCCTCGCTTAAACGAGACGTTTAGCTCGGCCTATCACAAAACAAAAAGCCCCGGAAACCGGGGCCTTTCTTTCAGTTTGCTTTGCAGAGGAGGAGGGGAATGAATCTAACACCTACCCTACTGTATTTCAATATCTTAGAAGCGGCTCTAACACTTGCTCACCAGTTTGCTCACCGCTTTTTTGACTGCAATTCATTACAAATATATGCTTTTGCTGTAAGGAGTTCTTAGTTAGTTTCGAAGTTCGAGTAATCGTACTTCGGTTGTAATAATCTCGACTTTGTTTAAAGGTCGCAAAGAAAATCGCCTCATGATCGTAGCCCGTTCGTAGGCGGTTGAACCGCCTCGCTTGACCCATCTTAAAAAAGACACAAATTTGTCAAGTCGCAAACCGACCTGGGAGATGATTTGCCACTATAACGCTCTTGGTAAAATCTATCAAAAAAAATTCCGGGCCTTCAGCGTTTAAAGCCCAAATTTGGCCGCCTCTCCATTTACACAGGAAGCCCATCGTCCTTCCTAGCGGCGAGGAGGATGGACTTCATACAAGGTGTTACCGGTTACAAGTCTAACTCTATCGTTTTATCAAAATTCGTTCCCGAATAGTCCCCTTTTTGGTAGCAACTTGTAAGTAATACACACCTTCAGGAAAACCTTTCACAGGTATCTTGACGATATCGTCGGAACTGGCCAAGGAATAGACTTGTTCCATGGATGAGTTGTGGATTACTATTTCCGAAGGTCCCGAATCCTTTTTGGATATGGTCAACTCATCCACCGCGGGATTAGGTCCGAATGTAAAAGCAGCGTATGCACAATCGTCAACAGCAACCCAGAATTCTTCCCAGTAACTCCATCCGCAAGTGTTATATGCCCTGACCTGAATCGCCTCTTGATAAGGTGGATACTGATCATAGTATTCAATTTCAACCCACTGGAAATCCGCTATTCCGCCATATTCTTCGTAAATATCCCAATCTGAAGAATATGGGATACGCCATTCATATGCTGTGATGCTCATCGATGGCCCTGGATAGTTGGTGCCGGCATGCGCATATGTGTAGTCACAATTACTAAGGTCGTCACTGTCGACCGTAAGGGTTAGATTATTATAATCCGGTTTCCCCACCCACACAGTTCGTTGGGCCTGTACAGGGGTGCCACACCCGATATTCACGGTAAATGCAAGCGTACCTGTACCCATCGTGCTACTGTTCGCTGCTGCCAAAGATGCAATTGCTCCGGTACCCGAACTAACAGCGAATAAATTTGCCGGTGTAGCTGTCCATGTTACCACGGCCCCGGTTGGAACGTTGTGCAATGTAAACTGAGAACCCCCCGTGCAGACAGCGGACGAGGGGGAGACTGTTACAATTCTTGGATCAGCGATTGTGTTGGCTACGTTGATAGTATTTGTAGTCATCGCTCCGGTATTGAGTGGGTCAAGCCAGTTGCTTAACCTTGTGGTATTTGTGCCTAGACCGTCCCAGGAAACGGCAAATCTGCCGCCAAATTTCCCAGTGTTCAGACAGTCGTCCGTAAATTGATTATCTATGCCTTTGTGTTGAGCAAATATCCTATGGTTTTGATCAAAGTACGGTGAACCGGAGCTCCCACCATTTGTAGCACCATGATCCAAAACGAGTTTCCAAGTAGCGGCACCACCATGTGTTGCTAAGATTGGAGCTTGATCGTCTCTTGAGATCTTCATGACGTCGCCGGCCGGATGATGGATAATTGTCCCTTGCGTTATTCCTGTGGTGTTTCTCGACCAGCCGGCGTATGTAATGTTAGAGTTTGCTGGAGGCGTCTGGGACAGTTGAAGTAGACAGAAGTCAGTTCCTGCCGATCGAGCCCGGAGAGCGGAGCCGTTAAAGGTTATGCCGGTAGCATTCTGTGAAGGAGTGCAGGTTGCGCTCCATGCTTGAAATGTGAATTTCCACTGTGCAACGTTTCCATCTTCAGCAAAGCAGTGGTCGGCAGTCAAAAGATATGGGATGTTGAGATTACAAGTATTGTTGACCAGAGCACCGCTACAAAGTGCCGTACTACAGCTGTTTAGTATCAATGAAACGGAATTCCGTTCATTTTCCCATCCGTCCCCGATTTCACACAGCACATTAATATTACAAGACGACGATTCGCCGAAATTAGAGACCTCTGTGCGGTAAAGGTTCTTATACCCATAACCCACACTTGAAATGTGCAGCTGAAGTTCATCACGGCTCCGGCTTGGAGTCCTTACCTCAATAGTAAGTTTGCTGCCCTTGTACACCCACGTACCCCAAAAATTATTCTCATTGTTCTCGTCTTCGGTTATAGGACCGGTAATCATCTCACCATTTTCGCTATACGCGTATAATTCTGTCCCCTCAGGAAGATAGAATTTGTCAAAATTAGCGCTAATTGACTTCGCACTTGCAGCCACCACAGTAAACTTCCCGTAAGCCATACCGCTTTCCTCCACCCACTCTGCGACTTTTACCAAATCAATATCAACAGGCAATGCTTCTGCAATCTTGAAGGGCCGTGCTTCGCCCGATAAACGCTCCAAGGAATCCTGCCTCAGAAGAATTTTGATGTCCCTGGCAGGAATCACATAAGGACTTTCTGCTCGAAAATTCTTCAAGAATTTACCCCGCCTACCGATTTGTTCCGGGTTATTGAAGTTCGTCTTTACCTGTGCATTTACAATTCCTGCAAATAAACAGATGAGTGCCGTAGTCAGTAAATATCTCATAGGTTTGCGGTTTAAGATTTAAGATGCTCTTTGCTTTTGAAGTTATATGAAACGCTAAGTGAAGCGCCTAAACTAAATTTAGGTTTAAAAAATGTGGCGGGATCGTCATTGAAAATCTCATCATTTCTCCATCGCGTGTAAACCGGAGCAATAACATTCGCACCGATCGAAAATCGGTTCCCCAGACGTCTGTTTAAGCCAATGCTTAACGAGATCATGTTTCCAAAATTAATTTGAAGACGCTCTCTCTGCGTAATAAATCCCTCGGTCCCCGTACTGTACCTCGGAGTGTAATTCTGTTGAAAAGACTTTAGAATCCTGTAGGTCACGTTATATGTCATGAAATATTTTTTGGAGTTGAAGGTATTGCTGTATGTTAACCCGACGTTTCCATGATAGCACAAATATGAATAGTGGTCAGTATTGAATATGATCTCTGCTGTCGAACGGTAATTGAAGGGTCTCTTGACATCAAATCTTTGAAAGAAGTATCCAGAGCCAATGTCGACCCAAATATTTTTGTTTTTGATGATCGCTCGCGGTCGAAATGAGTAGTGAATATATATATCGGAACTTGTCGAGGAACCTGTTCGATATGCTTTACGGCCTGGACCAGTAGCAGGTATCCAGTTCTCTTTTACTTTTACATTACCTCGAATCATGGCAGCAGAAAGCGACAAACTACTTTGCCCCCAAGAAGTACCTGCGATTAGAAAAATGAATGCTTTAAGTAACAGGTGTTTCATAATTTGAGCCTCTCCGACGTATTTGATGGGTGTGTAAATTCTAAGTGAAGTTCAAATAATACAATCTTCCTAACGAGCGAGAAGACGGACTTGGACGAATAATAATCCAAGTGAAGCTAGTCATTATGTTTGCTGTAGTTCCTTTTTTACTCCCGGCCTTCAGAGTACTTTTGTCTCTTTTTATGACTAATTCCGGTTAACCGCTATAGTTGTCGACGTCTGAAAGACGTGCGCCAGACTCCGTTTCTTTTCCTGCCAAGCTGCATGATCGAAGAAGAGTCCTTATAAAGGATGCCAAACAATGTCGTGAAAACCGTAAATCTTAATTGTGTTCCAAGCGGGCTACCCATCGATTAGATTGTCGTGAGTCAAGGAACGTATTTCGAAGGTAGATTTTTAGATGGGAAAAAGCAATTTTGATATGGACCTTTTTTTTTACTCGAACAAGGCAACCGCTTTCCTAATGGATGAACGTAATTGCCCAACGAAGCGCTTTAGCCTACTTCTGTACCTAACACAATTGGAATTGGAACACGGTTAGGGTAAAGTGAGCTGTTTGGCAACAAATGACCCGCGCATGCGCCATAGATACTAGTGGCCGAACGTACGTTTCGGCGTGAAAGGGGTGAGCGGTCTGTACAAGCCCCTAGGGGTTTAACGGAAAAAAAATTGGGAACTACTGATACTAAATTACGCAAGTGTTAGGCGTAGGAACTGACTAATGAATTAGATTTATGAATAAGTCTGTAAGACACGAACGGATGATGAAACAGGAAAATTACCTTTGCTAAGGGGCAGTCTTTAAGCTGCCTCATTTTGCTCGCCCAATAGCAGCAAGGATGAATCAATAAGGATTTCTCTGCCAATTCTCCCCACAACAATATATCATCAGTTTTAACCAGGACGGCCTATCATTGGCATGCATGTATTGTGTAATTGAGTTCGTAATGAATAAATCAAGATAAAAGCAATGCGATCTGCGTTAATTGTTTAGGAAGGAGATCGATGCCTTCTTAGATTAATATAAGAATTTACATAATGATAGTGTTAAGTCAATTGGTCTTCAGGTATAAAAGTCAATCTGTCTCTTCAAGCGTATTCAGTTACATGGCAGTAATTGAAGAACCTCAACAATTTACTTCTTTTGAGGGTTTCAAAAATATCTGTGCCCAGGTTTTTGAGCAACATGTATTCTTTCGAAAAGAGCAATGCAATGTCTTTGAATTCCGCTCCCACAACTTTTCGGATACTGATTCCCGTTTGCGTTGGTAAGCACTGGGAAGTGATAGCCCGAACATACCAAAGGTTGAAATCAGGACAGTAAGCACAGGTAAATATGTAAGGATATTCGTCACTGCCTTTTCCTGCGTGTATTGCTTCCGTAGTCTATCGTCAAGAAAACTGTAGCGGAAAGACTCGTCAGGAAAGTGAAGTCTCCATGCACGTTTATTTTCAGCAATGTTCTCCGCGCCCGTATCATTAACCCGGACAAAAACGTTAAGTATTCGCTTCTGATGCGGGACAAAAAATTTCGGTTCCACCGGATTGTAAAGTGATTTAGAGTGGATGTCACCGACAACACCGATCACTGAGCGTTCTCTGCCACCCCACTTGATCGTTTGCGACAAGGGATCTTTCAATCCTAACGCATACACCAGCGCCTCATTCACAATAATCGAATTCTCTTGGTCATTCGGACTGACAAGCTTCATGTCAATCCCCAGAACATCCATATAATTATGGTCAATGTACGTGGTGTTAATCATGTAAACTCCCTCGGTACCTTCGCCATTTTTCAATGCATGCGAACCGCGTTGTTCATCTTCGGGATCTCCTGGTGCGCCGCCGACTCCAGCAACTGCGACGGACTTTATAAAATGCTTTGTCTGACTTAATTCATTCTTGAACGAAATGATTTTCCGATAATGCACAGAGTCCTCCGGAGTCCGAATCGCCAAGACATTATCTCTCTGAAACCCCAGGCAGATTGAACTTTTTTACCAGGCCGATAATCTTCTCCAAAACCTAATTATGATCGCTCGTTACATCTAAAATCAAACTTTACTAAATCATGCCTGCTCACCAGATTGCTCACCGCTTTTTTGACTGCAATTCTTTATCAAATATATTACATAATAGATGTTTCAAACTCCTAAGTTTAGCGTTTTTTTCGTGCAATTCTCTTGTTACTATTTCCTCTTGCTTGATGGCATTTCCGCAGGATGTAGAATGAAAGTGGGATGGTCAAATTGAATGGAGCTTGAAGGCATCCCATTGAATTCTGCAGTTTCAGGATTCTGAGTGATTGTCCTACCTCCTTCCTGTTAGATCGCATGAAATCCTCGCGTGCCATCAGAACCAGTGCCGGACATTATACTTAATGGACATCTGTCGGACACGGATCAGAACAAAAACAATCGTTGAATGTGGTTAATCGCTTATGAAGAAGGCTATCACAAAACTCTTCACATCCTGTCCTCGATCACGTCAATTACGTAGCGAATCGGACTATTCGTTCTCTGAGTAATTGCTCATGTAGCCTATATAAGAATGCTTGACAAGATCGCTTTGTAGTCAGCGACCTTGGAAGTTTTTTGAAATGTTTTATCTGCGCCTCGCTCAGTTAGGTTGTGGCAGATTTCACAACATATCAACGACATGTCTATATTCTCTTCCGATTGGAATTTCGACTCCATTGATTCCTAGGGTGTCGGATGTGTAGGAGTCAATCTTCTTCAATGCAACGATGAAGGAACGGTGAACGCGTTTGAATTGGTGGGACGGGAGAAGGGCTTCGAGCTCGTGCGTGCTCATCTTCGAGAGATATTCTTTTTTCGTGGTTACTACTTTCACGTACTCACGCTGGCTTTCAATGTAAAAGACCTCTTCAAAAAGAATCTTCACCTTCTTCTTTTGAACGTTCAGGAATATATAATTCTTTTCCTCTGTGGGTTGCGCTACCTTCTCCGACTTCTGTGATGCCTTCACCTTCAGGACGGCGGCAAGGAAGCGCTCGAACTCAATTGGCTTTAACAGATAGTCAACTACATTTAAATCAAAACCTTCGACGGCGTATTGATGATAAGCAGTAGTGACGATGACAGCTGGGCGTGTCACGAGTGTTCTTAGGAAATCCATTCCCTTCAACTTCGGCAAGTGGATGTCAAGGAACATGAGGTCGGTCTGATTGTTCATTAGGTATTCGCTCGCAAGGATGGCATCCCTAAACGTTTGCTGAAGCTCAAGGAAGGGGACTTGAGAAATATAATCAGAGAGGACTCTTACAGCAAGGGGCTCATCTTCGACAATGATGCATTTGATCTTAGACATGGCTCGCAAGATTGATTTTTAAAGTAGCTGTGAAAACCTCCTCAGACTGCCTGACGAACAGATCATACTCCGAATACAAAAGCTGCAACTGACGACGAAGGTTGGATAGCCCAATGTTTTCTTTAACAGCAGCACCAGGAGAACTCTCACTGGAATTCTTAACAATGAATGTCAGCATCCGCCTCTTTATCGACAAGTGGATGTCGATAAATGGCTCTCGTCTTGATTCAGATACTCCGTGTTTAAAAGCATTCTCAACCAGTGGCATCAGGAGAAGAGGTGGTATGGCTTGTTGCAGGTTTTCAACGTCGTGGTTCAAATTGATTCTCAATGACTCGTCATATCGAAGCCTCTCCAGCAAGATATAATCATTGATGATCTTTAGCTCCTGCTCGACTGAGATGAATGCCGCGCTTGTCTCGTACAACATAAAGCGCAGGATCTTGGAGAGACGAAGGATCGACTCCGGGGCAAGGTCAGATTTGTCTCTGGCCAGTGAATAGATATTATTCAGGGTATTGAACAAAAAGTGTGGATTCGTCTGTGACTTCAAGAAGTTCAGCTCCGCCTCCTGCTTCTCCAGCTTTAATTTCTGCGCTGCCTGTTTGAGTTGATTGTGGTCGTACAGATGCACAACAACCCAGAAGAACAATACTGAGGCGAAACTATAAGGTACATGATACTCGACACCCTTCATTACAGACACGTGCTCCCGCAATTCGAAATAGAGATTGAGCACTATTCCAAGATTTCGCCAGCCATAGAAGCCGAACGAAAGAAGCATGAGGAAGACAAAAATGAAAATCGGAATTAATAACAATCTCTTCCAATTAAGCCTGATCGTTGGAACAGCGTATTCGAGCAGTATAAAATTCAAGATGACCAGGTACGTTATCAGCCACAGGTGGTTAACAATGCGTTTGAAGAAGGTATCAGGGTTTTCAAACAGATCG
Source organism: Ohtaekwangia sp. (assembly GCA_035628875.1). Lineage (GTDB taxonomy): Bacteria > Bacteroidota > Bacteroidia > Cytophagales > Cyclobacteriaceae > Ohtaekwangia. Next base: position 11,267 of record DASPIZ010000058.1, read on the forward strand.
CCGAATAGCCACAAGAACATGTAGCCACATCCCACCAAGAGGTATATCCTAAAGCGATTTTTGTTGAAGCTGAGGTTCATTGCTGACAGGCAAATATCCGCAAAAGCGGTGACATCGCGATTTTATTCCGTTGCTGAAGATATGCAGTTTATTGACGATAGGGCACCGTCTGTTGACGCGTGGAAAATATCTAACACCAAACGCGTAAGTATGTAAAGACATGATTAACCATCTCCTCTATGTTAAAAAGCTACTTTACCATCGCGCTAAGGAATCTCAAGAAACATCCTTTGAATTCCTTCATCAATATCTTCGGACTGGCAGCCGCTGTAGGCATCTGCATTTTCACCTATGCATACGCTCGTTGGGTCTATAGTACAGACCAATTCCATGAAAACAAGCACAACGTTTTCCTTGTGACATTCGCTGCGGATCGTGATGGAAGCTTGCAGCATTTCGGTAGTACGCCAAGGCCCCTAGCGGAAATGTTAAAACAGGACTTTTCACAAATCACGCATGTGTGCAGGGTAGAAGACAGAAGTGTGGTGGTGAAAAGGGAAGACAAGGTTTTTCACGAGCGTGTAAGATTTACCGATCAGGCATTCCTTGAGATGTTCACTTTTCCTCTCAAGTGGGGCAACGCTAAATCACTTGGCGATCTGAACAGTGTCATTCTAAGTGACGAGATGGCGGTAAAGTACTTTGGTGACAACAATCCCGTCGGTGAAACCATCACCATCAAGTTCGATCAAGATCATGGGAAGGATTTTAAGGTTGCAGGAGTTGCTAAAGAATTTCCAAAAGCGCGCACAATCTCCTTTAACTTCATCGTCAACATTCAAAATCTGAAAAGCGCCAATGCCGGATATGACTTTGAGGATTGGAAGTCGCTCCTGCATGCCAGCTTAGTACAAACCAAAACGCCGTCCGATATCCGTGAGATCGGAGCCAACATGGACAAATACAAAAAGATCCAGAATGAAGCAGTCGGAGAGGATTGGGCGATCTCTTCTTTTGGCTTTGAGGCTATAGCCACATTGCACGAACGATCTGAGGCAATCAGAGATGATATCTCGAGGAGCTCCAGCAGCAATTTCAAGTCTGTCATGTACCTCGGTATTGTAAGCCTGATGCTGATGGTGCTGGCATCGTTGAACTATGTCAATATTGCGATCGTCTCCGCTTCGAAGAGACTGAAAGAAATTGGCGTAAGGAAGTCGGCGGGGGCAACACGTCGCGTTGTCATCATTCAATTCCTCTCCGAAAACCTCCTGATCACACTATGTGCAATTATCTTGGGCCTGTTACTCGCATATGTGTTATTCATTCCTGGCTTCGAGCATATGTTTCATTTCAGCATGGGATTTAGTTTTTCTGATCCGGCGCTCTGGATTTTTCTTCCGCTTATGCTTCTTTTCACAAGCATAGCATCCGGGATCTATCCTTCATTCTATATTTCGCAGTTTGAGGTTGTAAATATCCTGAAAGGAAAAGTAAAGTTTGGCAACAAAAATCCTTTGACCAAAACGTTGCTTTGCTTTCAACTGATCCTCGCCTGCATCTTTATCACCAGTGCCGTGATGTTCACTCAGAATACAGATTATTTATCCAAACGTAGCTGGGGTTACAATCCCCATGAGCTGTTGTATGCTGTCGTGCCGGATCGCGCGGGATTTGAGAAACTTCAAGCATTGATGATACGTGAATCGGGTGTAGAATCGCTAGCAGGATCTCAGCATCATCTTGGCAAAAATCATGAGAAGGCCATCCTGCATTTCGCCGACCATCAATATGAAGTGGAACAGCTTGGTGTTTCTTCAGATTATTTCGAAACGATGGGGCTCTCATTGAAACAAGGCCGAGGCTTCCATGATCATGAAGGAAGTGACATGCGCGCTGTGATTGTCAACGAAGAATTTATCAACAGGATGGAATGGGACAATGCAATCGGTCATGTCTTTAGGATGGACAGCATCGAATATGAAGTTGTGGGTGTTGTGCAAGACTTTCATAGCTACAGCTTTCATAAAAAAATACAGCCAACAATTTTCACGGTGGCAGGCAAAGAGTACTATCGCTTCCTCAGCTTGAAAGCAAAAGATGGTGCAGTGCTTGATGTTGCAAAAACATTACAAGCGAGATGGTCGGAAGTGTTCCCTGATATTCCATTTGATGGGGGTCACCAGGAGGATGTGTGGGGATTCTATTTCCAGGAAATTGAAATTCACAGCATCGTGTGGCGTGTCTTTGCCATCATCGCCGTGACACTAGCGACGTTAGGGCTATACGGTCTTGTTAGCTTGAACGTAGCGGGCCGCGTGCGCGAATTCAGCATCAGAAAATTGTTGGGCGCGAAACTGGCTGATGTGGGTGTTTTGATCACTAGGCAATACGCTATTCTGTTTTTCACCGCGCTACTTGTTGGCGTTCCTCTGAGCTACACGCTAATCAAAACACTGATTACCTATGCCTATTCTTATCATATGCCGATCACTTATTCGGGAGTTACAATTGCGGCAGTGATTCTGACGATAACACTTGCGATCACGGTGGCTACGCAGGTTAGAAAGGTAGCGAAGGCAAACCCGGTTGAGGGATTGAAAGAGTAGGACGGTTCGCCGACATTTCCAAACTAAATGCTACGTGTAAAACCCTGAAATTTATCGGCCTTGTTAATAAAACAAAGGTAAAAACTAGCGGCGGCTCCTGATTCAAACTCCAAACAGCGCTTACTAAATCAAACAGCAAAGCCGGTTTAGTAGGGACACTGAATCAAGTTGGTGAGCAGATTTATGAAGCTTTTTTGCTCACCAGTTTGCTCACCACTTTTATCATTTTTCCACCGTTTTCAGCAGCGATATCATCACAGAGAGCCAAAAAACGCAAGGGTCCATTTCCCTCCGAGGACAGGTACTTTCTCGAAGTTAATAACTTACTTATCAATTAGTTACGAGGTATTCTTCTGTGAAAATGGAGAAAAGCATGGATTCGAACCCTCTTCTAAATCAAAACATTCAAAATCAACCAATTAAAAAGCAAAAATCCATCACTCCAAAATAGAATGATGGATTTTGATGCGTTTTGATTTGATTTTTTCGCAGAGGAGGAGGGAAATGAATCTAACGCCTACCCTACTGTATTTCAACATCTTAGAAGCGGCTCTAACACTTGCTCACCAGTTTGCTCACCGCTTTTTTGACTGCATTTCTCTATCAAATTTACAAAATCAAACGCAAGCCCCGCGCCTTCCCTTGTGAACTTTTTGCACTTAGAGGGACCTAGGTTGTGATCCCGCTGGGTAGCTATTTTGCAAAAGATCTTCGGTACTGACCTCGCAAAATTAAAAAAAGCACAAGGGACTAACTTCAGAAAACGGAGTACTAATATCCACAGAGAATTGTGATCAGCTACTTATAGAATCAGCTGAGAGACCAATTTTTTTACAGCTACCAAAGATTGACCAATTACTTGGTCCATGTTATAATAACGATAAGTTCCGAGCCGCCCGATAACGTAACCTTTGGAGTCCTCTGACCAAGATCATTATACCTCGAATATAAAAGAGCGTTAGCTGAATTCGGAACCGGATAAAATGGATCTTTATTCCAACAGGGAAATTCATATGTGATACTCGTCCTCGGGTGACGTTGACCCGTTAAGTGTTTATATTCAGTAATACGAGTATACTTTGTATCGTTACCTGGATAGTTTACAACAGCAACTGGTTGCACCCATTCCTGATCAAGCATTCGATGTTCAAATTTCAAGGAGCGATATTGAAGCCTTCCAAACCGAAAGTCAAATACTCATCAATTGGTCCTGTATAAATGATATGGTCAAACTCAATAAAATCAACTATCTCGCGAAAATTTGTATTCAGCATAACCTGAATATTAGGATGTGACAGCATTCTCTCAAATAATTTGGTATAACCCTCCAATGGCATAAACTGATATGCGTCGGTGAAGTACCGATCGTCATAATTCGTCCGGGTCGGTATTCTGGCGGTAACGGATCGGTCGAGCTTTGAAGGTGGAACACCCCATTGCTTGAGGGTATAGTAATAAAAGAATTTTAAATGGCAATACGGATATTCCAAAATCCTCATACTGCTTATGCAATTTGACCGGTAACAAAAAGAAATTATTAATTTCCAGCATCCTTCTAAAATACCTCTGGTTCAATACAAACAAAGGGATGAGGTGTGAGTGAATGCCATTCGTACATGACAGAGATAATAGGTTCATGACTTTCTAGTTATTGTTAAACTTACAATTTCAACAGGACAGCTACAGGCCTATTCAAGAACTCGTATCACCTCGTCCAGTTCCTTTTGGGCGAAACCATGTGGTATTATAGGATTGTAAAGCAGCGATAGTGTTTCGCCAAAGCTTTGTTTAAATTGGAATTCACCTTCAGCGTTAACTTCGACCACGGCATCCTTGATATGATCAAAGCCCAAGATTCTATAGAGTGCCTCGAACAGTAGCAAAGCCATTTTTTCCTGCGGGACACCAAGCCTTCCATAGCTTAGCTTAATCCTGCCATTCACACGCCTTGCAAGCATCATTTTCCCAGGCTCTAGAAATCTTTCTGCAATTGGGGCAGTTTGAAGCGAAGAGTCATTATACTCTATAATAATAGAAGGCAAGTCATGCCAAATATCATCTTGCGCAATTTCAAGTTGGATCTGATCGCTCACCGTGTTTAGGAGTCGCAAGGAATTCTTGCATGTTTCCAAGTCGTGTTGCTGATAATCGCCTATAATCTTCACAAAGACACGTTTTGAAAATTTGAGCAACGTACTGTCATGAAAGCTGCTATTTCTGATGCATTGAAGGTAGCTTACCGGAATTCTGTTTTCTCGAACATAGTTTATCAATTTCCTTTTAGCATTTACCGGATAAAGAATATCTTCAAAATACTTTTCAAATTTCTTCTTTGAAAGTTTTGCCGGAATAGAAGGTTCATACAATAATTTGATGATTTCTTTATCAATTGTCTGTAGACGTAATACATTTTTTTTCCCCTCAAAAAATGTACTATAATAATCCATCCAACTATCACCGAGTACTCCCAAGGACTGTGCAATTTCTTCAACTAATATGCTTTGCCGCATGATGGCACTATCTTTTGGAGAAAGATTGGCGTAACTCATTGCGTTGTTTGCGACTCCTACTATAGCAGACACAATTGAGTGAGAGTTTTCAGTAATCTTGCCCTTTCCTCTAAAGGCTGTAAACCTTCTAATAGCAAGTTTTCCTTTTAGGTAGTCAAAGTCACCAAAATAGACAACAAGGTTGGCCCTTGATTCATCGTTCGTTAAGTACAGCTTGATCGGAAGGTTTAAGTGATTGATGTCCTGAACTACTTGTACAACATCCAAGGAATCTCTTGCCCACAGGGTACCTTCCAAATATATCCACACGTCATTTTCCCATTTAGATAGGGAACGCTTTACACCAACATAGTCCTGAAAAAACACTGTTTCATAGAAATAATTAATTACTTCAGCAGAATAGGTTTGTTTTATTCTGGCTACCTCCAGGTCAGACATTTCATCTCTATTACTTTTGCATTGCACGAGTAAAAACATGAGGAATACATACCCGAACAAAGAGCGATAGATCCTTTTCATGAAATGTATAGAAGCTTTTTTATATAGAGAAAAAGGGAAAGGAGGCATCCTCCTTTCCTCTTTCATTATTGATTAACGAGGGAATCTATCCCATAGTAATTAGTAACGGTGCCATTTGGGCTAGTTACTTTCACTGAATCCACACCGTAGTATGTCCACGTTGTCCCCCCTGAGGAGCCTGCTCCTCCGGAATCTCCGCCAGAAGCCTCGGCAGGATTTTCCTTAAAGGCTTTGTACGCTTCGATGAGCAGCGCAGCGATGACAGCGCCTGCATCAAAACATAACCAACCCGTACAGCTTCATACTAGTAACGGGATTATCGAAATGCAAAACAACGCATGGTCAAATGGCACACTCATAAATATAGACCCGTAAATGAAAAAAGACGGACTCTTAATAACTTTGAAAGACTGATGTGCTTTCTTTTACTCATATGGATTATCCTAAACGCCGGTTCATCAAAACAATTGCGAACACGCGCAGATAGAGCACATCTTAGGGGACAAGCCCTTAGGGGAACAATCATTTCGAAGTGTGTAACTTTATTCCATTATTCAAACATTAAGTAACAACATATTAACCTTTGAAGATGGCAAGGTAATTGTCGTTGTCAGCACTGTGGGTCCTCCGCCTAATATGGCCACTAATTTTCGAGACAAAGTGACCACCAAAAATTGAGTTGAAGGTATTGAGATTGGTGACCACATTGGCTAAGAACCCGATTTCATTGAGTAAACTCAGGCAAGGATTAAAGACCACCGCTAGGAAGAAATCAACCAACAATCTGATAAGAGCTGCGTCAACGGTTCTACATAGAACAGAACTTGTTGTAGATATCCGTCTGGCTCCCTCGATGGCGTGCGCTTCGTAGGAGACAATATCAGCAACTTCGACGCCGACGAACTTCTTTTACTCGGCGAGAATCTTCCGCACATGTGGTGGTGCAACGAAAAATATTCCGACGCCATACGCCGTCACTGCGGAAGCTGTAGTTGTCAATTCCTTCCCGACTTCATGATTGTCTTCGAAATAAGGCCGGTAGAGTTCGAAGATAATTGTAATCACGCTATCTGTTCGGCTGCCTCACCAGTTGACTCACCACTTCTTCGATGGTAGCAACCTTCGTTACGAAGACAAAAAAGTGTAAGTATCCACGAAAACGCGATGGAAAGCAGTGTCTTACCGTCGCTTCGTAACTCGAAAGGACTGAGCCGAGATTAATGGCAGAAGAGGTCGTAGTTGAGTTGATAGATAATTTGCTTAATGAAGCGTTGTAAAAAAAGGACATTAGTTTCTTAGTGTCCACGTAACTTCCACTCACCACTTTTTATCCTTTTCTATAGCTTTTAGCCGTACTTGCGAATGGATTGGGAAATCTAATGAAGGCGCAACGAAAAGCCGAATCCGTTTCAGATGATTTTGGGAGCCTATTTTTTTAAGTTGAGCACATTAACGGTCCCGCACTTTGGAAAGGTCTAGATTCTGCATGTATTTCTGCACTTCTTGTATTGATGCCCCCATTAAAACAAATTTACCCTGTGGATCAACAAGGTAGTATTGTGGTAGATAACGGATGTCCAGATTTTTTGGAAGGGAACCATTCCATCCTTTCAACTCTGAAACCTGTGTCCAGGGCATCGCATATTTTTTAACCGCCCTCAACCACTTATCCTTGTTGCTATCAAGCGAAACACCTAGCACTGCAAGGTTTTTATTGCCAAACTGCGCATATAGATTCTTTACATCGGGAATTTCTTCTATGCACGGGCCGCACCAAGATGCCCAGAAGTCAATCAGCAAGTATTTGTTTTTGAATTCGGAAGCTGCTATCAAATTGCCTGATGTATCAGGAATAGAAAATTGAGGCAATGTCCTGTTCTGTGCCAACGCTATTTTGTTGGTCATCCTTTGAAGCACTGCCTGTGCTTCAGGTAATTGTTGTAATTTAGGATCGAAATGTTTGAAGAGCACTAAAGCTGAATCAGGTTGACTAATGATTTTGTCTGTCAACTCGTAACAGAACCAGAATAGAGAAACATAATAAGCCGGGTGTTTTTTTATGAAATCTGTTAAAATATCTATTTTCTCCTTTGAGAGCAACCGGGATTCATTTACTATGGCAGATCTCAAAGAGTCGTCATCTGTAGCGTATGCTTCTGTTTCTTTTTTAGAGAACTTACTCAATTTCTTATTATAGTCGGCCTTCGCGAGTTCCAGCTCCTTTTGTTGCGCAGCAATGGGCGCATTTTGCAACCGGCAACTAGCTAATAGATTGGATCTTTTGCTGTTAGCAACCGTGATATTTATTTTCCTGCTCTCAAGAAAGAACTGTATTACTCCAATATCTGGCCAGCGTAGATATAACGATACATAAGTCGCAGGATTTTTCAGGGAGCCGGTAAATCGGAAACTGCCGTTTTTTATGATACACGAGTCAAGGATCTTATTTTCAATTCCTGAATATTCTGTCTTTTCATTGGAAATGAATATTTTCTTCCCCTCCAGCTGGGTACTAGTGGTTCCTATTATCTCAAATGTTCCCTGCGCGTTTGCATTACCGATAAAAACTATCGCCAACAGGAAAATGGTTTGTTTGATAATCATATATATCGCTTAACCTTAAAAACCATCTATAACATTCAATATACGAAAATGGCTTTGTTTTTGGAATCATGTTCCATCGGCAGTTTCACAAATTGAGAAGGTGAGAGAAGGTCAGTCAGGCCAGCGAAACTGTAAGCAGGAGTCTGAGATCACCGAAACCTTGAAATCTCAGAAGTTGGTTAAATCAATCGATAAAGAGTTCGATATTCGTCCGCTTCCGTCTACTATGATCTTTCGACGTGACGAATTGTTTTTCAGCTAATTAATCGAGGTATTTGCAATGCATGTATGATGGAAGGGATTCGAATCTTCCAAACTCTATCAAAACATTCAATTTCAATCATTTCTAAAGCTATCTATGCTGGTTTTGCGTTCAATTTTGTCCTGGCATTTTTCGCAGAACTGAGTGCAAGTGATCCGGAGGTTAAGTCGTATACACTGGCATTACTATTTCTTTCTGTCTCTGATGCTCTTCGTGGTCGAGTCGAACAAACTTGAGTTGAAAGCTACGTGACTTTCGCTATTACGCTACGAAACCGCTGATTAATAAGAAATATAAGCTTGAAAAACTTCCCGGCAAAGGAGGCTGGCCTTTCGTTAAAATACCGGAGGTTCTGCAGGAAAAAACAAACCATATCAAAAGAAGGTAAATAGGGACAACCCCAATCATCAATCGCTTCAACGACCAAATGATTCTCCTATGCGAAATGTAATACTGTGTTCATTCTCCCCTACGCATAATCAACTCCGATAATGATTTTTTGAGATTGTAGCATCTTAAACCGCAAGCCGGCACCAACACCCGTAAGCCTTTATTATTCCAAGTTTAGAAATCAACGCAGTGCCGCTTTCCCGCATACATTCGCCGATGCGGGTGAAGTCGCCCTTTTCGCAAAGGGCTTTATTCGGACTCATGTTTGTCATTTCGGTCATCCCCTAAAAATATTTTTTCAGAATCATTTGTCTGAAGCACCGGCCACTCAACCAGATTTACAAGTGCGTTTGTAAAGCAGTGTCAATTACTCCGGACCAATCTTTGAATGAATGAGCTCTCCGTCCTTGTATATCTCCGTTCTGACTATACTTCCAGTGCCGTCGAAAAATAACTGAGGGCCATCTTTCCTGCCGTCCACAAAAGAGACGGTTGCATCTAATTCACCGTCTTGCGTATACCATTTCCAGTCTCCTACCCGTTTGTTGTTCTCAAACATTCCTTCCATACTGATCTGTCCGTTTTCAAAGTAAGAGACATAACTGCCTTCCAAGTTTCCGTTTGCGTAGGTTGATTCTGAAGCCAGGCTGTCGCTACCCACCTGATAATTAATCCACTGCCCAAACCGCAGCCCTTTTTCAATGAGGCCTGTTTCCATTAGCGATCCATCCGGATAATAAGACTCAAAGGTTCCTTCACCATTGGTGACCATTTGTCTTCCGTCGCCTGACCAGAAGCTCGTCAGGTAATAAATTTTATTCCGGAATTCACCTTCATCCTGGCGCGAGCCATCCTCATAATTTTTTTTCCACAATCCAACCTTCCAGCCATTTTTCACCGATCCGGATTCCATCACCTGACCGCTTGGAAACAAAGCCCTAAATTTTCCGTTGCCATTGACAATCTCAGGGATCCCTGATGCCGTCCATGTGTTTAGAATTCTGGAGTTTCCATCTTCTGAAAATTCCAATTCCGCGGTCTTGCTTGCATCTTCATTCCAATAAGTCCACAGTCCTGCCTGAACGCCCTTCGTGTATGAACCCTTTGTGCTTAGTTGCCCGTTTTCATAAAATGTTTCCCACGGTCCTTCCGAAAGGTCGAGCAAAACTGCGCCGGTTGCTGACGGTTTACCATTCTCGTACAGGTAAGACCACGGCCCGTGCTGTCTGCCCATCTGATAAGATCCTACGGCCTGGACATTTCCGCTGGGATAGTAATCGGTTGCCTGGCCATGCTGGACGCCGTTCTTAAAATTCGTAATCCGATAAAGTATGCCATCTTCTCGGTAATATTTCCAGGTACTATCGGGTGTGCCCGAAAGATAGGTTCCCTGCCATTGCGGATTGCCATTTTCCCACCATCCCTGCCAGGCGCCATTCTCTTTTCCGTCTACCAGTTCGCCTGAACTTCTTTTTGCTCCTGATTCATAATAAAATGTTTTTTCTCCGGTCGACCCGGTCCTGATCAGATAACCCCCGACGGACAAGGTCACGAATAAAACGATCACCGCTGGAAGCCTGTATTTAGCATAAGGAGGCGCTACCATGGAACCTTCCTCCATCGCCCGGGTCAATTCTTCAGACACATCGCGGAATGCAAACTTGTAACCTTCATAACCCGCAATCCCATAAAAAAGAACATCCATGGGCGAGAAGGACTCCACATAAATATCTACGATGAGGTTAAAGTTCAAGAGGGTAATCGTTTCGAAGTAGCCCAGCGATTGTGCATCGGCGATAAAGCCGACCTGGCTAAAAAGATTTCCGAGGACACATCCGAGCAGGGCAAAAAACGCACCGATAAAACCAAAATATGTTTGAATCCCGGCGCCGAAATAACGGACCGCAAACCCGCATATAAGGCCCACGCCAATTGCCATGTACCCGATCTGATATTTGGTAGCTACCGTGATGATCGCCCAGAGCACTCCGCCCAGGATTGCTGCGGACAGGCCTCCAACCACAGCATACACGGGATCTTGCTGAGTGATTAATTTTGCTCTTAGTGCGGCGGATAATTCCTCCACCACTGCGGTAGGTGTGGGTTCGACTTCTGGCTTTTCGACGTCCATTTAGGTGAGGGGTTTTGTTTGTTCAATCTTGCTAAGATAAGAAAAACCCACCGACGGGAAAAGCCAGAACTTAAAACGATTCGCGCAGATGTTTCGCAACTTAAGGCGCGCAAAAGCACCTTATCGGTAAAACAATAACGTTCTAAATAATCGGGATACACAAGTGCGATGGCACCGCGGGCGAACAGTCAATACCAACCTCAAGCTCAGTCTGATCCGTAAAAGAAGTCTTTCCCCGACTGCACATTTCCGCTGGATTTATACCGCGTGGTGGACGAGACAGGATATCCTTTCTCGTTATATTCATAAGAGTACGACCCCGGGATCAAAGACGGAAACGCGTAACCAACATGATTTACATTTCCTGCTTTGTCGACGAATGCCTTGCAGATAGAATCAGCCTTATTGAACGAAGATGAGATTGAATCAACAGCTCAAATCTGCGATGGATAAAATCACAAAATACATACAGAAATATTCCTCTGTTTCAAGTCTGAAAAGACCTGCCAAAACGACCGCAGAATCCGATGAAAGGGAAACCAATTATCGAACGTCTGATTCCGGGGTTGCATTTCCAATATCAACAACAGAACTTTTTCCTAATAGACGTCAATCCCTACATCGGCTATAAAATAAAGCGGGAGATTTACGTCTGGCTTCGGCTGGAATCACCGGTTTGCATATGATAAAAAAAGAAAAGAGTGGAATGAACGGGCAAGGATTTATGGACCACGTGGTTATGTTGATTTCAAATTAGGCAAAGGTCTTATTGCCCACCTGGAAGCAGAGGGTATGAATACTTTTGTTCCATCCACCGGAAATCCCGACACGATCACCGCGAGTGGGTCTGGACTTTCATGACTGGCGTTAAGAAGGAGTATAAAATCTACAGGAATCTGAACGGCACGGCGCTGATACAGTACAATTGGTTTAACCGGTACTACAAAGCGCCGTATGTTGATCGACTGAATTCAAGGATTGGGTTTGAATATGTCTTAAAAAGCAAAATGCGCAAAGCACAAAGCGCACTTGGTAATTTCTTGCAGAGATGATTTCACGTTAGACTCGCTTGACATTAGTGAACGACAAACTGGTGAGTCAAATTTTCAAAATTATTTACTCACCACTTTACTCACCAGTCTTATGAATTTTACCACATTTTCAGCAGCAATATCTGCGCAGAGATACTAAAACGGCATGGGTTCGAATCCCTCTAGGACTGCTAAATTTTTCGATGTAACGAATTGTTTTTCAATTAATTAATCAAGCTATTTACAATCTACCGTGCGATGGAAGGGATTCGAATCCTCCAAACTTTATCAAATCATTCAAAATCAATCATTTCTAAAGCAAAAAACCTTCACTCTTAATTCAGAATGAAGGTTTTTAATTGATTTTGGTTGACTTTTCGTAGAGGAGGAGGGAAATGAATACAATCCTTAGCCTACTGCTTTTCAATATCTTAGAAGCGGCTCTACAACTCGCTCACCAGTTTGCTCACCACTTTTTTGACTGCAGTTCTTATTACGAATATACGGTTTTGATGAGTTAAAAGTTCTTGAATCTTCACCTGTCTTGATCAAGGCATCTAATTACTTTTCTTTTCCTTGTGCCGAATATCCTCGCTAAGAAGTTCATGAGTAAAAACTGAGTCATGTATAATCTGGGCTTTGTCAGCCGTCATTTTACTCTTTGTGATAAATACTTTCGCTAGACCAGGATGCCCTTGGTCCTTGAAATGCTTTCCTATTTTTTTCAAGAGCATTGTTGTTTCTTCAAGGCCTCTCATGGCTTGCCACATTTTTTCTTCAACAGATGCTGTTACTTCAGATAATAATGCGCTGGCTGTGAAAGCATGACCGGTATGACATCTGAAGCGGACTATATTACTGTCCATTAACTGAACGAGTACGCCATGACACTCTGGACAGGTAAAAGGAGTAAGTTGACCCATGTCCATAATTCCCATTTCAAATGCACCATCCTGCTTAGCGATTATAACCTCCATCTTCATCAGAGCTTTTTCCTTATTACTAATTTTCCTTGCTTTGCGCGCCTTAACATAAATAAGATCACTCAATAAGGTACCGATCTCACTGGCGGGCAATGTATAATCTGCTTTGACATATTCCATTGCGTTTATCGGCATGCTATCACATTGGGCATCATCAGGTGATTGAATTATTCCCAATCCGCCAAGTCTCTTTACAGACCATAATCCTGACGTACCATCGTTAAGCATACCTGATAAGACTATTCCAACGACTCGTTCACGATAGGTGTATGCAGCAGACCGGAAGAGCGCGTCTATAGAAGGCCTGAATCGATTTTCCTTAGGCCCTTTTTTGATTAGGACCGTCTTCCCTTCAAGTAGCATATGATGGTCCGGAGGCGCAACGTAAATCATACCTGGTTTGACCATGTCACCATCTTGGGGATGGACTGCTTTTAAAGAACCTGCCCGGGTTAATATTGCAGGAAGACTACTTGGCGAATCACCAGGAATGTGAACCACTACAAAGATCGCACCTTGAAAATCCTTTGATAAAGATCTAATCAGACCATTCAGTGCTTCAATGCCACCCGCAGATGCGCCAACTACTATGATATCTCGTTTTGCCATAATGCTAATTCTTTCTGGTTTTACTAAATCCAATTATTTCAGAGGAAAGCCGGTTGTCTGTCCTCCTAATGGATATGTTCGAATATACATCGATTGGACTTAGCACACATCAAAGGCCAACCTACCAATATACCGCTTGGCGGCATAGCATTTTAACAGCAAATACTATGAAACAGCACAAAATGAGTATTTGGAAAAAAAAGGGCTTCTTATGGGTAACGCTCTTGTTTTTTCTTTTTTCAGTAGCCTTGCATTGGATCTTTGGGTGGGAGGTATATCAAAATGAGCAAGAAGCACACAATCAGCCGGTTGTTGTTAATGAATATGTTTTTGAGATGATGCGCGATACAATGGAAAACTGGCAATCAGAGTTCCTTCAACTTATTTGGCAAGTGGCCGGTTTGGCAATTCTTCTTTATGTAAGCTCACCACAGTCAAAAGAAGGGGATGACCGAAAAGAAGAAAAATTAGATTTCATCATTCGCAAGCTTGACCCATCTAACTATAATAAATTGATGAAGGAATGGGATGAGAAGTATCCTAAAAATTAAGCCCGGATTTCTTCTTTTTAGCCTTTAACCCACATTAACACCTACCCGAACTATATCTTCATTCCCTGATGAATGGTTCGGTAGCAAATTTAGAATGAGGAGCTTCCAGCTGACTGGAATTAAGTTTGGTGTCGATGAAACGGAATGTAACTAGTTCGATGGACAGCAATATTAGATGTACTTCGAATCCGATACGCGTTTACTCCATATTTTGGCAGGCAGCAGATTTGGCTAATTTTGTAGAGTCTAACGCAAGCCACAATGTCGTCAATTGATATTTACTTCGAATGGTTCAATAAGAAAGTACCCTTGACTAATGAGGAGATGGAAATCATTAGGCCTTACCTTCACGAGAAAAAACTTCGAAAGAAACAATTCATACTCCAGGAAGGAGATGCTTGTAAGCAGGTAGCTTTTGTGGCCAAAGGAGTATTGCGGAAATACTTCATAAACGATCATGGCGGTGAAGGAATTACACAGTTTGCTATAGAGGGCTGGACTATCAGTGACCTGTATAGTTGGTTAACCGGGGAGCCTTCACAATTTAACATCGATGCCCTTGAGGACTCCGAACTAGTGTTAATGGACAAGCCTTCAATGGAAGAATTGTACATTAAAGTTCCGAAGTTAGAGACCCACGCTCGCAAGCAACTTACGAACGCATACATAGCGTCTGAAAGAAGAATTGCATCGATGATGGGTATGTCTCTTGAAGATCGTTATGAGGAGATAAATAAACTGCATCCCGATATTGTTCAACGTGTCCCTCAACACATGCTGGCTTCTTACATGGGGCTCACTCCAGAGACGCTTAGTCGTGTGAGAAAGAGGATGAGCTCATCCAAATAGCGAGCCTTCCAGGAACACAAACATGTGTTTAAACTTCGAGACTTTTCCCTCTACTTAAAGTAGAAAAGTTAACAGAAGCATTCCCATATTGCTGCCAGTATACTTGATAATCAGCAGCTGCTTCATTTATTGATTTAAATCAATGGAATTTCTTGCGTGTAATCAATGACCCGTGGGTGGTACTTGAACTACGTTTGTCATGTCAGGAGTAAAGGTCGGTACAAACCGACATTTCGGACATGTTTGTTCAACATAACCATAAACAACACGCAAATGAAGAGAGTATTATTCGCGCTTGCATTAATGACTGCATTTGGAAGCACAGCTTTCAGCCAAAGCGCTACGGAAAAGTCTCAGCAACAAGATCCTCAATCAGCTTTAGCAGAGTTCAAAGTTCATGGAATCACATGGCATGCCGTCACTCTGAAAAAAGAAAAGTTTGAAAGCTATCGGAACATGCTTGAAAAAGTGATGAACCTAAAACCAATGATGGAAATGGATGGTGTTAGAGTGTATGCCATGGAAAACGGCTCGATCATCGAGATTTATCTTCCAGACAAAGTTCCTGCGTATAAATATAACGGTGACATCGCATTTGGTTTTCGAGTAACAGATATCGAAGCAGCCTCAAAGGCGTTGGAGAAAGCAGGCTACAAAATGCTTGGACAGATTACTGATGTAAAAGAAATGAAATACAAGTTTCGCCACTTTACAGGACCTGATGGCCTCGTATACGGATTGAACGAGCAAAATTAAGACGAAGAAAGATAATTGAAAGAGAAAAATGAAAATAGCAGTAACTGGTGCCACGGGTCAGCTTGGCCGGATTGTGGTGAATAAATTGACAGAAAAAACGGATGCGAAAAATATCATCGCAGTGGTACGCTCAAAGCAAAAGGCTTCGGATTTAAACGTTGAAACTCGTGAAGCAGATTACGATAAATCTGAGTCTTTAGCCAGCGCACTACAAGGTATCGATACGCTTGTCTTCATTTCTGGTAGTGAAATCGGCAAGAGAGCGCCACAACATAAGAACGTAATTG
>DASPIZ010000059.1:0-28836 GCA_035628875.1 Ohtaekwangia sp.
TAAGGTATCCATTGCCAGCCCGTTCAGATTAAAAGTAAAATCAAAAGATTCCGGATCAGAAATTACTTTGAGGGATACCGTATCAACCAACACACCTCCGTAATTTATTTCGGATAACTTGAAACGCAGATCCAGCTTTTCTTCGGCGCTGTTAAACTCGCCAGTGATCTCACCTGGAACAAACGGTTCAAGATCCGGAAGGATTACTTCTGTAATTAAATCCGTATTTTTTATAACAAGGTCAAATTTAAAATGTTGTTCATCTACAGGAGTTTCATAAACCGTATCGCGCAACGAAAAGTAATTATTAAAATGGCGGTTCAACAAGTCAGGAAGAGCGAATACATTTAGTGAACCCTTAAATGTGCCCGAAACTATTTCTGAACTAATGGTAAGCTCACTCACTCCTTCCTGATCGAGTGACGCAACAAGTAAAGAATCTACAGCATAGAGAGACTCTCCGTTAAAGACCGCGAAATCACGAATACCAACATTCCCATTCAATACTTTAAAGTCAGCTGTTTTTAAATCCACTGCCAGAGAGCCTTTTGCTTTCATCGGGCGCTCTATCAGGTTTAACTTTTCAAAATCGGCATTGTTCAAATCAAATGTAAATGCATAGTATGGCACGTCATTCCTGTAATCAAAGTCACCGTTTAAAACGAAATCAAGATTTTCATCCTTAAACATAGCCTCACCTGTGTAAAAATATTCCTTCATTGATCCGTTCAATCGGAAATCACGGTAGGTATACCCGTCATATTGAAATTCGTTCACAACAAGTTCAAGTACGGCGTTCAATTCGTCCATCTTTACACCTGTACCATGGACTTTGGTTACCAGATCAAGCACACCAATCTTATCCGGCTGTCTCAATAAAGTTCCGACATCAAACTGGTGAATGGCTAATTCCGCCTTATAATTTTCAACAACACCTGGAGTTAGATTTACTTTTGCGTTAAGATCAACTTCGCCGAGGTTGGTGGTTAACGTAGTGGCTACGGTTGGTGCATTGATCGTACCATTCATCCTTCCTGACACATCAAGCCATTGTGGTATCTCTATACTTTGCGGAATCAACGTATCCGGAAGAATAGACATGATGTCTGCACGCGTTGTATGAAACTTATCAAGCTTGATCTGCATTAACGCAGATTTAATTTCGGGAAGGCCGGCAATTTTCCCATTCATAAACAAACTTGTATTGTTCAGGGCGTGAACTTGAAGTCTTTCGATGTGCAGATCATTGACCATACCGTTGACAGCAGCCTCCGCGACAACCTTACTGTTTGTGGGTCTTTTCAACGAAAGGCTATCAAACAAATATGGATTAAAATACAATGCGTCGCGCAGGTCGATTGAAGATCGCTTTATCTCAAGGGAAATAACAGCCTCGGCGTAGCGTTCGCCGATAGCCTCTAACGATGGAAACGTAGATTCACCTTGGAGTGCAAGACTGCTGTTTCCCGTCTGTAATAAAAAATTACGAACAGAAGCGGATGTTTTATTCAGGGCAATTACAGTACGAAAAGTCTTTACAACGAATCCGCTTTTTTCCTGGAAAGAAAAATCGTTTACCGTGGCCCGGATGTCATTCTCAAGTACGCGAATGTCTTTTGCTTTTGCCTTAAGCTTAGATATCCAAAGGTGATTGAAATCCATAGCATGGGCAAGAACGGGCTTTCCATAATCATGATATTGGATTGTATTACCCGAAAGGTCCAGTTCATCAAGTATGAAATTCCAGGCGTCCCCGCCATCGTCCTGTTGTACAACGGTATCGGATGTGGGTTTGGTGCCTAATCCATCAACCTTCATTTGCTGAAATGAAAGGTAGCTATCATGCAACAGGATGCGTGACAAATGAATGACTTGCTTCCTGATATCAATGGCATCAGCTTCAATACCCGCCTCAGGAATAGATACGTTAATCAATTGTCCTAAAGCTGTGTGATTGTACGAGGCTTCAATATCCTCCAGGTTGATCTGATTAAAATCAATATTAAACGCAATGGCTGTACTGTCCTCCGGAACAACTTCAACACTGTCCGGAACGACTTCAGGGATTTTAGTTTGCTTTATATCTGCCTGTATTCCTTCGAGGTTAATCTCATCGATATCAATATTTGAACTTTCGAGATCAAATTCATTGATAAAGATCTCAAGTTGTGCCACCCGAAGGTTCATGTGATTGCCTCCAAAAAGATCATCGAGTGACAAACGAATATCTTCCAGCAAAATATTTCCGATTCCGAATTCCCATGGTGTACTTACAGTATCCTTTGGCGTTTGGGTGGTGTCGGAAAATGCTTTAAGAATATAATCGAAATTAAAAGCACTATCTTTTTCTGCGCGCGAAACATTGGCGGTGAAATTCTCCAGTTCAATATCGTTTAATTCGATGCGGTGTTTTGTCAACGCCCACAAATCGGTATCAATACCCAGACGACCAGCATACAACAAAGTGTCCTTTTGCTGATCTTCGAGATAAAAGCCCGTGAGAACAATTCTTTTTGGAAACGACAGACTGAACCGCTCAAGCCGAACTGTTGTCCCGATTTTTTCTTCCAAAAATCCGATTGCTTTTTCTTTGCCTTTCTGTTGAACCCAGGGAATTTGTATCGACAATGCGATAAGAAGTAGCAATCCAAAAACAGAAAGCACAATCCATGCAAATACCCTGGCAATCTTAATCAGAACTTTTCTTGCCTTATTATCACTCATTTTATTAATGCGTATCCAGATTAAACAAAGTAATGCCAATTCAGGTTAATACCTGTCGCTTAGAAAACAGATCGATGGGGAGTATTTTACTCAAAATTTTCACCACAAACATCGCCAAACCGCTTTTAACCTGCCCAAGCCGCTTACTCCAAAAATATAATGGTGGTCTACAGCAAGGATTATAATTTGTAATAAAGCAAAAAAACACCAACGTGAAGGAAATTCTAGGGCGACTAAATCAAAACCTGCTTTTTGCCATTCTCCTTGTTATCACACTTTATTATGGAAAAGTGGTTTTGGTTCCAATCATATTAGGCGCGCTTCTCGCCATGCTAATGGCGCCTGTTTGTCGCTCGTTGGATTCACGTGGGTTTGGACGGGCCTTATCTTCGGCCTGTTGTGTATTGATCCTTTTGTTGGTAATCGTAGCGGTGTTTGTACTGATCATTGCAGAGATTAATTCGTTTACACAGGATATTACCTTACTTCAGGCAAAGGGTAAACAGATGCTCCAGGAATTGCAACACTACATCCAGCAAAAATTCAACATTGCTCCGGATGAACAAGTGTCTATTGCTAAAGAGCAGGTAAAAAACGGCACGCAACAAAACGGCGGAATCGCAGGAAAACTTCTTGGCGGACTAACCAGTACACTCACGACCCTTGTTCTGATGCTGGTGTATGCTTTTCTATTTCTTTATAACAAAGAGAAATATGAAACTTTCTTTGTTAAAATTTATCATGAAGAGGATACCGAAAAAGTACGGAACATTGTGAACAAGGTAAGTCAGGTTTCACAAAAATATCTCACTGGTCGCGCCATGTCTGTTTTAATCCTTGCCGCACTTTATTCCGTTGCGTTGTTAATCATAGGAATAAAAAACGCCGTTCTGCTAGCTGGCATTGCAGCGATGCTTACAATCATCCCCTATGTCGGATCAACCATTGGTGGTATGTTCCCCTTCGTGATGGCCATGGTGACAGAGCATTCCATGCAACCTGCGCTTATGGTTGCGGGTTCAATCATACTTATACAAACAATCGATAACTATTTTATTGAACCCAATGTTGTCGGAGGAGAGGTAAACCTTAGCGCACTTACCAGCATTGTTAGCATTGTTGTGGGTGGCATAATCTGGGGTGTCGCGGGCATGATCCTGTTTCTTCCCATGGTAGGAATCTTTAAAATAATCTGCGACCATGTTGAGAGTCTCAAACCGATCGCATTTGTTATCGGAGATTCAAATAATGAACCATCGAAGTTTAAAATTTGGTTGAAAGGAAAGTTCGGGATTGGGGATTAGGGATTGGGCATTGGGCATTGGGAACCAATGTCGTTTAGTTAAGCTTCCATAAACCTTCTCCTCCGGAGAGGGCAGGGTGAGGCCATAAAAAAACAAGCTTAACTAAACGACACGTATAAATCAATTGATTCAGGCTACGTCACAAATTTCAACACCTTGTTTAAGGGATGCGATTTTATCTTCACGTTTTGGAACGAACTCCTGGGCAACGAATCCTTTGAACCCCGTATCTACAATTGCTTTCATGATGGCTGGATAATTTAGCTCCTGTGTTTCATCAATCTCATTCCGGCCGGGGACACCTCCGGTATGATAATGTGAAATGTATTTATTGTATTTTCTAATGGTCGCAATCACGTCGCCCTCCATGATTTGCATGTGATAAATATCATAAAGCAGTTTAAAATTTTCGGAACCAACTTTATCACATAAAGCAACACCCCATTCGGTATGATCGCATTGGTAATCCTTATGATTTACTTTGCTATTCAATAACTCCATTACCATGGTAACTTTGTGTTTTTCGGCAACAGCCATTAACTTCTTTAGTCCAATCGCACAATTTTCGATTCCTTTTTCATCATCGAGTCCGTTCCTGTTACCCGAAAAGCAGATGATCTGATTATATCCAGCCGCAGCTACCTTCGGAATGATAGCTTCATAACTCTGGATCAGTTCATCGTGCAACGCTGGATTATTGAATCCTTCGGTAATTCCTTTTCCTGCACCCCACGGTAAAGCAGAAGTTAATCCGTATTTCTTAAGCAGGGGCCATTCCTCCGGGCCAACAAGCTCAATGGATTCAAGCCCAATGTTTTTTGCCGCTTTACAGAGGTCTTCTAAAGGAATACTTTCATAACACCACCGGCAAACCGAGTGGTTTACTTTTCCTTTCAGGCTCTGTTCCAGTGTAGCTTCTGCTGCTGAAACACGATGTGCGAGGGATGCGCCGGTAATTGCAACGGCAGCGGTACCTGCGATTTTCTTTAGTGCATTTCGTCGTGAAGAAGAATTGTTGAAAGATTCCATTGATTCTGCGTTTTATTTTAAAATGGCCTCAATTTTTGCCTTGTTCCAAATCTACCGAATTTGGTCGAAAGCATATGCTTTTATCTCTTGCTGGTTTATTCCAAATAGCAACTTACCATTAAGATGCAAAATACTTCTAACATCACCATGCAAATTGAAGCCCGATTTGTAAGGCGGAATACTTAAAAACCCGCCTTTTCCATCGCCTTTTAATAATACACCAATATTAGCATCATATTTCCCAAAACGTATCCTGCCATGGGTGGTATTACCACACAAAAGCAGATCAACATGTCCGTCCTTATCATAATCCAAAGACGTGATTGCAAACACGGGTGAGACCTGGGCCGCTATCGGTAATACTTTTTCCTGAAAACGGCCCTTCTTATCACGTTGAAAATAAACAGTTTGCAACGTATTGATCTTGCTATATCCAACCTCGTTGAGCTCCTCCGGCTTAAAAATCGTATTTAATGTTGCATCCGAATAACTTTTATAATCCGGAAAGCGTTGTCGCATCATACTAAGTTGCTCCATCATTTCATCGCGCGAAACGTAGGGGAAACTTTTGCCCTGAATGTATAAACAAAAGATCGGGTCCACGGAACCGTTATTGTCGAAATCCTTATAAAATAATTCACCAGGCTCGGCATCACTAACCTTGCATTGAGAATTTAAGCCGTGGTTACCAATAACGAGATCGTCATGACCATCATGATTGAAATCATTCACATGAATAGTATTCCACCAACCCGTGAATTCCTTATCAAAGTAATCCAGGGTCTTATCATGAAATTTTCCGTTTTCGTATAGAAATACCGTTATCGGCATCCACTCACCCACCAGGATAAGGTCTTCATGATTGTCGCCATTCAGATCCAACCATTTAGCATCGGTAACCATGCCAATGTGTTCAAGTGATGGCGCTAGTTGTTGTGTCATATCAGCGTACTTACCTTTCCCATTATTGATCAGGAGGTAACTGCGCGGCTTCTCTGGATAACGACCTGGCACCACACGTCCGCCAACAAATATATCCATATGCCCATCCTTGTTTACATCAACGACGCGAGCGCATGCCGTACTCGTATTCATCAAAGGCAACGCGTTATCCGCAATTTTAAAATTACCGCGACCATCATTGATGTATAACCGATCTTGTAACTGAGAATCGTCTGCCATGTAATCATGATAACCACCACTGCATACATACAGGTCAGTAAAACCATCTGCGTTTGCATCAAAAAATGCGGCATCGGTATCATCACTGGATTTATGAAATTCGAAATCAGGTTGGCGACCAGGACTAAAATTACCATTTGGCTGCTGAAAATATAGTACACCAGCCTGACCTTTTGCTCCGCCGATAAACACCTCTTCAAGTCCATCGCCGTTCACATCGGCTTTGGACATGCAAGGGCCGGAGAATGACATAGGGTTAATCAATAACGGTTGTCGTTTAAAGTCGTTAACGTTTATTTTTTGGTGAACGAATTTAAAAGGTGGATTTATCTCCCCTGCCAAAACATGATCCTTATTTTTTGGTAGTTCATGCTCCTTTGCCTCATATTCCTTCACAATAATCAATTGATCGGAACTTACCGCGCGATGTATACTTCGCTTACCGCTAAGCCAGTCGATACACACCGAATCAATGATTGCATTTTCACCTAATCCAACATGGACTACCGGAGACACACTACTCTGATATCCACGGGAAGGCATTTGTTCAAGATATTGCTTTGTTCCATTCGTATAGACCGTAATTTTTGCACCTAATCCGGCAGTATTTTTACCAGCGCCCCGAAGCCTTATCTTCAGATAATGATTATTGAATTGATTTGTACTTTCATTTCGGTAAATGAAAGCGGGTTCGTTAATGTTATTCACTACAAGATCAAGATCTCCATCGTTGTCCAAATCCGAATATGCTGCACCGTTACTATTCGAAGGCTGATCAATACCCCAGGTATGCGTTACGTTTTTAAAAGTGTAACCGCCCCTATTTTGAAAAATATAATTAACCACATTTGATGCTGGTATACGGTGGACCAGATCAAGCAAATCTTCTCTTTTCAATCTTCCCTTCTGACGAACGAAATTGTCCATGTATTTGATAAAATCAAGATTTGTGTAGTCGCGCAAATAACCATTCGTAACGAATAAATCTTTCCATCCATCATTATCATAGTCTGCCAGCAACGGGGTCCAACTCCAGTCTGTATTGGAAATTCGGGCGAGCTGGCCGACTTCGCTGAATGTCCCGTTGCCATTGTTAAGCTGCAACATGTTTCGCATGTACTGATAATGGAAACCGATACGAACGTTCAACTCAAATTTTGCATAGTTATCCGGAGCAAGCAATAATTTTTGTCGGGCATTGTCTTCCGGCAGCATGTCCAGTGTGAAAATATCAGGTAAGGCATCGTTATTAACATCAGCCACATCGTTGCCCATAGAAAACTGAGATGTGTGCCCCATACTTTTTCCTAACTGATCGGTAAACGTACCATTGCCATTGTTGATGTAAAGGTAATCTGGAACATTATAATCGTTGGAAACATAAATATCCGTCCAGCCGTCGTTGTTTACATCTGCAATACCAGCCCCCAGCCCATACGTTAATGAAGAGCTGCTCAGGTTGCTTTGAACAGTTACATCCTCAAAGAATTCTTTGGTATTTTTCAATAAGCGTATTCCACTAAAGGCATCCTGTTGTTTGATCAACATAGCGGTTCCCTGTTCGTTCAATTCAGGTAAAGCCTTAATATTATGATTAAGCACAAAAGCATCAAGATCACCATCCTTATCGTAATCAAAAAAATACGTTTGCGTTGTCGCTGAAGAAAGGTCTAATCCGAATTTAGTAGCTTCTTCTTTAAACTGTGGTATTCCGTTAGCATCCGCACCGTGATTAACAAATAATTGATTTGTTCTTTTTTCCGGGCGAACATTTCCAGAATAACAAACATAAATGTCCATCAGTCCATCACCGTTTATGTCAACCATGGTAACACCCGTCTTCCATGGTCCTGGCCGGCCTGATACACCTGCTTTATCAGTGACCTCCTCAAACTGCATCTTACCCTTGTTAAGATATAATGCATTCGATCCCATATTACTGGTAAAATACAAATCGTCGAAACCATCGTTGTTTACATCACCTACAGCGACGCCTCCTCCGTTATAGAAGTATTCATACATCAGCACGTTAGTATTTAAGCCTTCTGTTAACGTGTTGCTGAATGACACATTTGTTGCATCCTTTGATAGTAGGGTGAATCGTGGTGATGCATTTTCATCCGATACAGTGGTATCCGTTTTGTTATCAGACTGACAACAAAATAAAAAGACACCCAGCGCGAGGAGTGGACAACTTGATCTGAAAGAAATCAATGGGTCTGGTTTAGCGTATTTAAAATCTTCCGGTTATTCAGTTCACCGGCTTTTATTAACCGGTGAACTGCTAACTGGTTTAAGCTACTTAATCATAGCCCGGGTTTTGCAGAAGTTTATCATTCCGGTTTATTTCGTCTCTTGCAATGGGCAGATAATACATTTTGTCCAACCATTGTCTGTTCTCTATACCCGGATTAATATCGGATGGCGTGTACACGTAATCGTAATTCTCTTTGTCATACCGGTACATCGTAACTTCTTTACCTGGCTTGAGCGTTGCTGTAATATGAATTATCCGTGCTTTCTGACCAAGCGTTTCAGGCGCGATCATCCAGCGTCTTGCATCATGGTAACGATGCTCTTCATAGGCAAGTTCTATGCGTCGTTCATTGCGATACCGCTCACGAAGGGCGTCACCGGTTTCTGTTATCTCCGGCATACCTGCACGAAAACGAATCTTATTCAACCATTTTTTTGCTTCATCATCTTCACCCACTTCAATACAAGCCTCGACATAATTTAACACAGCTTCCGTATACCGCAAGAATGGCCACGGTATCTGCTGACGTGTATTCATGTCGGTGATCGCCGGATTAGGATCAATAAATTTACGCATGTAATAACCGGTATGTGTGCCATTCCAGTCTTCAACCGAACTCTTCCGCGTATCCAGCCCAAAATATGGAACCTTATTGCCCTCGCTGATAATTTCATATTGCCCGGTTTGAATTTGATTTGCGGGATCTTTTCCTAACCCACTGCCTACACGCGGTTTCCAGTCTGACGCATCGTGCAGAATTGTAGCATCCAGTCGCGGATCACGGTTCTCGTAAGGTGACGCAGCGTGATCGGGGTTTTCCCAATCGAAGGTTGATCCATCCAACATTTCATAGTCATCAACCAGATTCTGAATCGGCGTATTTCCTGCCCAATTATGGTACCCATTCGGTCCATTGTTACGGCCTACCCATCCACCATCTTCAGTTTTGGCATCAATAAAATAACGTGCGAAAATCAACTCATTTTCTCCGCCCAGTTTTGCCAGGGCGATATTCATATAATTTTCTTTCCCTTCCTCCGGAGAGGCTGGCGCGTCAAGACCAAATGCATAACCAAATTCAGGCAAATCAACGACAACTTTAGCGGCCTCTTTAGCGCGTTGCCACCGTTCCTGACGATCGCCTCCGGTGTAGCCTAATATTGCAGGCTCTTCAAAGGAAGCAATGGTAGCAGAATTCGCAGTGGCTGTCGGCATGTCGTGAAGATCACTCGCTGCATACAGTAATACACGCGACTTCAACGCCAGGGCTGCTGCTCTTGATGCACGACCACTTGCCATATCTTTCCCGTTTAGCAACGAAGCCGCTTCATCGCATTCCGCGACAATAAAATTTACACATTCCTCAAATGTATTTCTGGATACCGTGTAATCCGCTTCGTTCAATCCATACACCTCTTCAACGATCGGCACGCCACCGAAATAACGGAGTAACTGATGGTAGTAGTATGCACGCATAAAGTGTGATTCGCCTTTCAATTGTTCTACGATTCCACCTGTATTTTCGAACTGTGGATCCTGAAGGGATTCCAAGGCAATGTTACAAGCGCGTATCCGCTGATACATCGGACCCCAATCGAGGGTGGAATTAATCCAGCCTCTGTCTGCCGGATTAGAGCGTGCTTCTGTTACTGTATTGATACCACGGCCAGGATGTGTAAACAAAGATTCATCGGTTAATGATGCCAGCATCTGTTCATTAAATCCACCGACACCCAACCCACCATAAAGTTCCGTAACAAAAGCGGTAGCAAAACCAACATCTTTCCAGACATCTTCCGCGGGAACTTCAGTTAATGGTTTTGTATTTACAAAATCATCGTTGCAGCCTGTAGCAAAGAAAAAAGAAGCGATGATGATCAGCATTATTCTTTTCATAATAAATATATTTTTCATGCTTCAATTATTAAAACGTAACCGTTACACCTGTGTTGAGAATTCGCGCCTGTGGATAATACTGTCCCAACGTATGGGTTGCTTCAGGATCAAACACAGTTGACTTTGTAACCGTAAAAAGGTTTAACCCACTTACGTATACCCTTAAATTGGTCAGACCCAGTCTTTCTCTTAAGGCTCCAGGTAACGTGTATCCGATCTCAACATTCTTCAGGCGCAGATAATCGGAATCTTTTAACCAATAGGTATTTCCATTGGAGTAGTACTGATCACTCCGGTCTGCAATACGTGGATGTACACTGCTGGGATTTTCGACAGTCCAACGGTCGGCATACACTTCGTGCACAAAATTTCCAATGCTTCCGGATTCTCCTGTGCTGAGATAAACCTTTGCACCCGTGGCACCCTGAAACAAAATCGAACAATCAAAATTCCTGTATTGAAGTCCGATATTTAAACCACCCTGGAACGTAGGTATGTTATTTTCATCCAGTCTAATCCTATCATCCGGTGTAATCTTTCCATCAGGGCCTTTTCCATCAGGGCCACCAATATCTTTGTATTTCATGTCACCCGGGCGTGGCCTGCTGATAATCGCTGAATAGTCAACATTCTCTAATGTTGCTGTAATTTCTTCTTCGTTTTTAAAAACACCATCATAAACATACACCAGGTACGTGTTCATTGGCTTTCCAGTAGAGCGTTGCCATGATGGTACACCAGGTGCTTCATCCCAGAAGAGAATTTCATTTTTAGCATACCCACCATTTACGCTTACCTGGAAGTTCAGTTCACCAGCCTGTCCGTTGTAACCTATATTAAACTCCCATCCGCGATTAGCTACTTTACCAATGTTTTGTGGTGGCAACGTCATACCGGTTGTTTGCGGAACTGATCCATATTTCGGCCATAGGATATTTGTACGTTTGTTGTAGAAAACATCAAACTCAAAATTGACTTTTCCCTGGAACAACTCGCCTTCCAACCCGATGTCTTTATTATCTGCAACCTCCCAAGTGATGTTTGCATTGGGAACTTTGGTTTCGTACAACGTCAAAACTTCCTGACCCCCTACGATATAAGTACGGAATCCATTCGTATGGAGATATTGATACTCCATGTATTCCTCGTTATCAGCAACACCATTGCCATTTGCATCATAATAGATGTTGTCATTACCCATCCTGCCCCATGATGCACGTAATTTCAGGTAGCTGATAAAAGAGACATTGTCCTTAAAGAAATCTTCTTCAGAGATCTGCCATCCTGCCATAATTCCAGGAAAGAAACCATAACGAGAGTTTTCAGGAAACATGTAAGAGCCATCGTACCGCCATAAGAACTCCGCCAGGTATTTTTCTTTGTAGTTGTAAGCAACACGTCCAAAGTAATTCAAACGTGCGCGCTCAAATCCACCGCCACCATTTGTACGCTCTGCATTTCCGCCCGCGGCAAGCTGATCAACTGAAGGTGATATAAAATATCTTCGGTAAGCAGAGAAGTTTTCATTGTCGATAGTCTCCCTGTTCGTTCCGGCAAGTAATGTAAGGTTGTGATTGCCGAATTTTCGTTCGTAGGTAATTAATCCACCGAGCAATACATTCAACTGATCTTCACTTCCTTGTGTCAATCTTGGTTCTGCCGGACCTTTCTTTGCTTTTGCTAACTCCGGTGTTACGCCATCGGTCTCATAGGTTACTTTATCCCAGGTATATAAATACCATGGTGTTTCCCATTTTTTTGTTTGCTTCACGTACTTATCAACGGATGCGGTACCTGTAAATTTGAGTCCTTTCACCCATGGTAACGTAACCTCAACAGATCCATTTGTCTGCAAATAGTAGCGCGTATCTTTGTCGTAACCTGTTTTGTTTGTTGTGATCACAACAGGATTCTGACCATTTTCTATATCGGGCCCTGGTAACCCATTAGGCCAGTATGCTGGCTGTGTTGGAATACCTCGCATTTGCATACGAAAAATAGACGATGCACCTACCGTTGGAAAAAACCTGTTTTCCTGACGCCCTAAAATGCCAATGCTGGTTTTAATGTACTTATTGATATTCGCATCCAGGTTTACACGTATATCGTATTGTTTGTAACCCGTAGCGGCGTTTTTGTAATACGCATCCTGATTCTGATAGCCAAGTGACGCGAGGTATTTGAAATTCTCTGATCCACCTGTTAACTGAAGATTATGACGTGATTGTGGTGACCACGTTTTTAATGTTTCATCATACCAGTCCGTATTCGGATGACCCCACGGATCAGAGCCATCTCTGAATTTTTCGAAATCTTCAGGCGAGTACGGTGCATTAATCACTGATCCAGTGTTTGGCGTGTATGATCCAGTAGTCTTAAAAGCTTCTGTTGCTGCTGACCATTCCTCCACGGGAAGTTTGTAAACTTCCAGTTCGTTCCGCATCTCAGCAAACTGCGTTGCATTGGCAAGCTTCGGAATGATAGCGGGTTGTGCCCAGCCTTGATTGAAAGAATAAGACAATTCTGGTTTACCCGTTTTCCCGCGTTTCGTTGTAACGAGGATCACACCGTTCGCCGCACGCGCTCCGTAAATAGCAGCAGATGCATCTTTCAATACAGATATACTTTCTATGTCAGCCGGATTGAGACGATCAATTCCTCCCGAACGCGCAGGAATGCCATCGATAACAATAAGCGCATCGTTGCTTCCAAGTGTGTTCGAACCACGTATCCGAATGGATGATCCATCATAACCGGGCTCCCCACTTGCCTGCATAGCAACTACACCAGGCATGCGCCCAGCCAGTGAGTTGGAAAGGTTGATGGAAGGTGATTTCACCAGGTCTTCACCCTTCACAGCCACAACGGCACCGGTAACCGTAACCTTTTTTTGTTCACCGTATCCGACCACAACAACTTCCTGTAATGAAACTACATCGGAAAGCATTGTGACGTCGATTACCGTACGATCACTGACCGGTACCTCCTGCGTTGTATAACCAATGAACGAAAAAACAAGTACAGCAGAACCAGTACCAGCATCGACTGCATACATGCCTTCGCTATCCGTAGTGGTTCCCTGCGTCGTGCCTTTTATGATGACGTTTACACCCGGAATTCCATTCCCGCTTTCATCGGTTACTCTTCCGCTTACCTGAAATTCATAACCAGGCAATGCAACAAAATTGGTTGTTACCGTTGCAGGCTTTAGAATGATTTGCTTTCCAATAACAGCCAGATCCACGTTTTCACCGAAAATTTCGCGAAGTACATTGGACAAAGGCGAATCTATGGTACTTACGGTAATTTTTTTACGCGAATCAATCAGGCGCGGACGATAGGTGAATTTGACATCCACGAGATCTTCGATCTGTTCAAGGACGTCTTTTATCGCCTTTTCCTGAGCCTGAATAGTGATTTTACGGTCAAGGACCTCCTGACCACTCGAGTCTATGGCGTAACCGAATACAATCGATACGCTTGAGATCAATATGTGAACCAGTGTAACTCTCATAAAGAATACCAGTACATGTTGAACAGGTTTAGGTTTATTCATAAATTAGAATGTTTTTGTTGACTAATAGGCAAAAACTAAGTGTTTCCGTGAATTCGTTCACGGCACATGAGGGTCGGAGGTGTTGCAGCAACTCCGGCCTGTTTTTTTTTGAGGGTTTAGTAGCTTTATTTACTCATAGGCAGTCTGTTGTAAGGTTTAAATTTAGGTTCTATTCAATATCTGAATCGTCTCAATGACAACCCTGACTTCTAATCAAAATATTTGACTCCTGAATGTCATATTCAGCTCCGATAGCCTCACAAATTATCCGAACACGTTCGTACAATCCCTCATCGGACATGGAGGTTGTCAAACTACAATCCTGAAGCAATGCTTCATCGAACACAATGTCAATACCATAATTTTCCTCCAGTACCTGGAAAATTTTCACTACCGGCGCCCCGTCATATTGCATAGAGAAAAGTGTTGGCGTCGGTAGAATAATTTCTGGCACCGGTACCAGTTGTTTAATTAATTCCGGCTTATCACGATTGTAAACCGCTTGTTGATTTGGTTTAAGAATCACTTCGCCGGCTTTCAACTCACGATTCGTTTCCTTATCCTTCTCACGTTTATAAACCGATACTTTACCTGATTTAACTGCCACGGTAACTTCTTTTTCATCCGCGTATGCTTTAATCGTAAAACTTGTACCCAATACACGGGTTACCACTTCCTTCGAATACACCAGAAATGGCCTTGCTTTATCGCGTGAGACTTGAAAGAAAGCCTCTCCTGTGAGGAATACCTCCCGTTTATTATTTGCGAACTTTTCCGGATAACTTATTTCACTCGCTGGTTGTAGTGTAACTTTACTACCATCGTCGAGCAGTATTGCATAAGGTTTATCCAGATCATTCTTAACTAATTTAAATGGCGTAGAATGCACCTTAAGTTCCTGGCTAATAGGCAGGGTTTGTATATCTCCGAAGCGATTCGCTAAGAAAAAGATACCATATCCGGCTATCAAAAGGATAAGAAGTGATGCAGCAATTTTTCTTAATGGCGTGAACGCGAAACGCGATGATTTTCCAGATGGTTTTATTCGAGACCACAATTCCTGTTGGATGGAATGCTGCTCTTCCGGCGATAACGTGTACTTTTCGCCACTATCGACGTTATTGTACCATTGCAGCACAATATCTTCCTCCGCTTTGGTACACTCTCCACGGGAATATTTATCTAACAGTTTTTTAAACTCAAGGGGTGTCATACTAGTATAGACACACAACGGCTGAATTACCCTAAACACACCGTGGTTCAAAGTTTAGGGTTCAAAGTTCATGGTTCAAGGTTCATGGTTCAAAGGTCAAGGTTGGAGTTCTGTAACGATGGGCTAGTGCTAATTGTTTGAGGTTTGAGGTTTGAGGTTGGGGTTCGAGGTCGAGGTTCGAGGTAGACAACTAACTTCCCGCCTGGTTTTCAGGAGGGACAGATCCTCCGACAAAGTCGGAAGGATCAGGGTGGTTGAAACACCGCGAAGTTTTGAAACTCATACATGAAAGACAACAAACTCGCAGCTCGAAGCTCGAAACTCGAAGCTCTTTCGAAAAGCAGCTTGCAGCCTATAGCATGAAGCTCATCGCAAACTCAAACGAAGTCGAAATCAAACAACCATTCAGCTTTAAAAAGTGCTAAATACAAGCACGATAAGAATAAAATCTTTCAACTGAACTCGGATCTCTTTCAGCGATTTTGTAATATGATATTCGATGGCTTTTTCAGATAGCTTGAGAAGGTTAGCAATTTCGGCAGTGGACCGACCTTCCAAACGACTTAGCCTGAACACCTGTCGTGACTTCTCCGGCAATTTACTCACAGCAGTTTCTAATGCTTCATTTAGATCTTCGAAGGCGACATCTTCTTCCGTGACAGCTTTTTGAGTGGGAATAAAATTTTTATAATATGTCCAATATTTTTCGTGCGTGATCTTAGAACGCAATTCATTGATGATGCTGTTTCTAACAGCTGCCTGAAGGTAAAACGAAAGATTTGAAATCAGCAGCGTTTTCCGTTTCGCCCATAGGTTAGAAAACACCTGTTGAATAATCTCTTCTGCTTCTTCATGTGACCGGACCTTTGAACGCGCGATGCGGTATAATGAATGCCAGTGCTGCGTAAAAATCTGAGAAAAGGCTTCTTCTTTACCTGAACGTAAATCATTTAGTAAAGCCTGTTCATTATGTTCAGTGTGGCGCTGCATCTAAAAGTCTTTATACAAGTTTAAAGAATTTTTAACACAAACGTTTTCTTTCATCAAAAAAATTAAGAACCGAAATCAGGAAAACATTATTAGAATCGCGCACTGCGTGTTTTTTTGTATTTTCCTTATTTATAAATAGAATTTTATTTTTTGGTGATTTTCTGTGAAAGGCTTCAAGGTTTCACCTTAGATGACCACGCCCCAAACAAACTCACAAGCTCTCCGGATTATCGATGAACAGCAACCTTGAACTTTAAACATTGAACTCCTATATAACACACACCTCCAAACGCAAACCTTCAAGGCGATTCTGGATAATCCATTGCGTTTCTTGATCTTTTTTTATGGCCTCACTCCTTCCGCTCTCCTGAAGAGATAGACTTGAATCAAGAAACGCAATGGATTCAGGAGATTTTTCAATCGTCATCTTGTTCGTTCTTCTTGAAGTTTACGTAAGCTCCGAATTATCATAAAACCAACCTCAAACCTCAAACGTCAAACTTGAAACAAATGGCAGTTACCTTTTTATCAAAGCAACCGGATCCGGTGGTAGGGTCTTTGATCCATCACCGTGTGCGTACATACACTTGCGCAATATTGTTTTTACCTGTGTTCCTTCGGTCAATCTCAAACTGATTAATACTTTTTATAAGGGACACAAGCTTATTGAATCCGTAATTCCTGGGATCGAAGTCAGGCCGTTTTTTTAATAATAAATTACCAAGGTCTCCCAAAAACGCCCAGCCACTTTCGTCAGCAAGATCATTTATGCTGTCGTAAATAAGACTAATGAGTAGTTTATTCACTTTATCTACCACTGGAGCTGTTCCTGTAGATTCAGTTTCTTCAGGCTCGGCCAATTCTGTTGGTGTAGCCTTTTTTGGTGCGCGTGATTTTTTTACTGGCTTTGCTTTCGGGATACTATCTTCCGTCGAAAGAATTTCAATGTAAATAAATTTATCACAGGCAGATATAAATGCTGAAGGCGTTTTTCTTTGACCAAGACCAAACACTTTCATTCCGGCTTCGCGTAAACGTGTTGCAATGCGGGTAAAATCACTGTCGCTTGAAACAATACAAAAACCATCAACTCTTCCGGTATATAAAATATCCATGGCATCAATGATCATAGCAGAATCTGTGGAATTCTTCCCGGAGGTATAACTGTACTGCTGTATCGGGGTGATGGCATGCTCCAGTAAAACGTTTTTCCAGCCGGCGACAGTTGGCTTAGTCCAATCAGCATAGATCCTTTTAAATGTTGGTGTTCCGTATTTGGCAATTTCCTTGAGCATGCCTTTGATGTTACTATAAGGAACATTGTCAGCATCAATTAATACTGCCAACCTGAGATCTTTTGCTGTTTCCATAAACGCAAATTGGTAAATTATTTGAATTGAAAGAATAGACAATACAAATACCCATTGAAACTCAGCCCCAAAAAACATTAATCTCAATGCTGTAGGGATGGAATAAAACCAACGATGACACCTACACACCGAAATTTATAATGCCACGAAGGGACGATGACACAAAGTTTTTAATGGCAGAATCGAAAATAAATCTCTCAGCCCGTTAGGGGTCGCAGACATGTGAAAAAAGTATAGCGCCGAATTTCCATCCGGCGCTATGGCTTATGATTTAAAAATTTTCTAAAATGATTTTACTCCCAGTTAATAGCCGGTTAAAACGTAACTTCACCTGTAAGTTTAATATCAGTAGCAGAACTTCCAATCAATAAAGTGAATCTTCCTGGCTCTAACACCCATTCCTTTTTAGTATCATTATAATACATGAAAGCATCTTCGTTCAATACCAACGTTACTATTTTGGATTCACCCGGATTTAAAAACACTTTAGCAAAAGCCTTTAGTTCTTTCTCAGGACGTTCCAAAGACGACTCATCATCTTTTACATAGAGTTGTACGACTTCAGCACCAGCAACGTCACCAGTATTTTTTACCTGCAGCTTTACAGTAGCATTCTTCTCTCCTTTTTGAACAGTCATACCATCAAAAGTAAAACTCGTATATGACAATCCATGACCAAAAGGAAAAAGCGGTTCTACCTTCTTTGTATCGAAATAACGATACCCTACAAGTAAACCTTCGTTGTATCGCACCACACCATCCTTACCAGGATATTCACCCAAGACATGCGCCGGACTATCTTCGAGTCTTTTAGGAAAGGTCATTGGTAACTTTCCGGACGGATTAACTTTACCAAAGAGAATTCTAGCAAGCGCGTTGCCCCCTTCCATACCAGGATACCATGCCTGAATGATGCCTTTTACTTTGTCATGCCATGCCGACATATCGGTAGCAGCTCCACCATAAAGAACAATCACAACATTAGGATTCGCTTTTTGCACAGCATCAATGAGCTCGTTCTGAGCAAAAGGTAATGACATCGATGGTTTATCAACACTTTCAGAGTCGAAAGCATTGTCATTCCACGCATCGGAAAATCCATGTATCCAACCGCCAACATAGACAACCACATCCGCTTTTGAAGCGACGCGCACTGCATCATCAATTAGCTTCTGATTTAGCTTTCCTTCCTTCGAAATTTCATATCCAGGCGCAAATTCGATTTTGACCTTCTTCTCGACCAGATTTTTTATTCCAGCCAAAGCTGTGATCTCGTACTTCGCATTCACCTGCGAGCTTCCGCCTGCACCAGCATGTTTGTGATCTGCGTTGGCACCGATAATTGCAATCGTCTTTATTTTGTCTTCATTCAATGGAAGAACATTATCATTTTTCAGCAAAACAATACCCTGTTCTGCAACACGTAAAGCCGTGGTCTGATGTTCTGAAGTATTTAAAGACCCTTCCTTACGTTTGCCAAACATATTCGTCTTATACATGATGCGCAGGATTCGTCTCACCTTTTCATCGATGATTTTTTCACTTACCGTTCCGGCTTTTACTAACGTGACAACGGTATCGCCCAGAAAGTATTTTCCATAATCCGGTGTTGCACCCAGCGAAAGATCTGTGCCCATCTCAAGATCTGTTCCATTGTTTATCGCTTCCATGGTATTCAGGACTGCACCCCAATCACTCATCAATACACCTTTGAAGCCCCATTCTCCTTTCAATATAGTATTGACCAGGTATTCATTGTGTGTCGCATACTGTCCGCGGAATTTATTGTATGAACCCATTACCGTATTCACATCCCCTTGTTGAACCGCTGCTTTAAAACCGGGAAGATAGATTTCACGCAGCGCACGTTCACTCATCTCTACATTTATGGTATTGCGCTCGACCTCCTGGTTATTTGCTGCATAA
This sequence comes from Ohtaekwangia sp., assembly GCA_035628875.1. Classification (GTDB taxonomy): domain Bacteria; phylum Bacteroidota; class Bacteroidia; order Cytophagales; family Cyclobacteriaceae; genus Ohtaekwangia. The sequence goes on from DASPIZ010000059.1 coordinate 19,448, forward strand.
TGTTTCACCGATGCCGATATCCCCTGGTCCTGCACTCCTTTGATATAGCCTACTACCATACTGGAGATCAGGTAAGGATCTTCACTAAGGTACTCGAAGTTGCGGCCATTCAATGGCGTGCGAATAATATTGATACCGGGTCCGAGAATAACATCCTTGCCACGGAAATTAGCTTCAGCACCAAGTACTGATCCGTAAGCATACCCCAGTTCAGGATTCCACGTTGAGGCCAACGTTACGCCTACAGGCAAATAAGTAACAGAATCGTCTACCCCTTCATCCGGCACGTAGTCTATACCATGTTCCTTACGTACGCCATGTGGCCCGTCTGACATGACCCATGATGGAATTCCCAAACGTTTCACACCACCAGAAGCAAAGGAAGATTCTGAATGAATCATGTCTACTTTTTCTTCGATGGTCATCAAACTAATTAGTGAATCAATCTTATTTTCTTCAGCGGACATTGAACCAAGTTGTTCTGATGATGAACAGGCATAAAACATAAGTACACTTGCCCCAAGCAATACTTTGTTCAAAGAGATACTCATAGTTAAAAGGTTAGGTTGGTTAATTGAAACAGTTTAATGTGATAAAATACACTTCAGCATAGTCTTGACTATAATTAATTTTCGTTTACTCAATTCTGGCCTCCTTGCGCCCTCCGAAAAGAAGACGATCGATAGATGCATAAATAAACGACCATTGAGTACTTAGATGTAATTCAAAAAATCATTCAGCACCAAACGCCTCCTGCAACGACTCCATAGCACACAACACATAGACCAACGGCGCATTCCAGTTTATGGCAACTTCGTTAGATGCATACGAACATACATGATCGGTAAACGCTTCATCCGGAATAGCGGAAGGGTAATCACATCTATCCTGCATCGATGGATTTGGTCCTCCTGACAACCATCCCGGAACAGGTGCTGAGATACCATCTGCTTCAGAAGGCCGATGATGCGGATGCATGACCTGCTTATCACCGAATCCGGTCACAAAAGAATAACCTGTTCCATTTCTTCCCAGTAAATAATCAACATTCGTCAAAGCATGACGCAAGTATTTTTGATCTTTCGTGATCTTGTGGGCCTGAATCAACGCAATGGATTGGTTCGCCGCAACTGAGCTACTTCCCCATATATAATCTTTTACCGTTTTACCCATTACCGTACGGAGGTAATGCTGATCTGTATCAGCAATTAATGAATCAGCCAATGCCAGAAGATTTTTTTTGATTGACTCAATATCAACATTCAATCCCGGTTTCAATTTATTTTCAAATCGCGCGAGCGAATAATACGCAAGGAAACGCACCTGTGACCAGGATGGTAATGGGGCCTTTCCATCCGGAATTACATTAATCTTTTGACTATACGCAGAATCGTTTGTCGTGATCATCAGTTCCGAAGCTGCCCAAATAAATTCATCCGAAACATCACGATCACCATACGCCCCGGTTACAACATCAGGATCGAAATTTTTATTCATTTCAACTTGCCTGTATTCTACTGCAGGATTTTTCTGAGCCCACTCCCACGCATGACGCGCTGCATGAATACAGGAATCCGATAATCCCGGAAATTGACGTTCAAATGATTTGTAGACTCTGGACGCCTGCGCTAATACAGCTGCGAAATCCAATGTAGCTGCGGTGCTCTTTTGTACAACGTATCGGATATTTGTCGCTTCATGCGGCATTACCATACCATCGAACTTTGGATTTGTAAGTTTATGATAGACTCCACCATCATGCGGATCCTGCATGGTTAACATCCAACGCAGGTTCCACAAGATTTCATCAAGCAGATCTGGTACTCCATTGTTGCTTTCAGGAATATTGAGGTATGTAGCTTGCCAATACGCAGGGAAATCTTCATACGAAGAAAGCAACGTTCCCACGGTAATTCCGGAATTCACAATGTATTTATTGTAATCACCGGCATCGTACCATCCACGGGGCGAAGATATGACAGTTCCTTCTGGTCTGTTCGGGGAAGCTGCTGAAGCGTGAATTAAAACTTTATCATCAGGATGACCCAACTGTCTTTTCCATACACCGGCATATTCGTCAGGTAAGTCGGTCGACAAGCGATGAAAGTAGAAAGCTTTCGCAGCAGCCTTTGCTACTTCTTGATGTACATTGTTCCTTATATTGAACGGATAACTTCGTCCTACACCGGGAACAACAAGCACATATTCACCTGGCTCTTTAAAAGCAGAAAAATCGGCGATACGGGTTTGCTTTTTGGAAAAGGGAGATTTCGCTGTACCACTCAACTTACCGGTAAATAACTTTTTGTTATCAGCTTCCTTTGTGATGAAAAAGTCGTCACCTTGAGTAGTATATACGGCGGCTATTTTTGGTGCGTTAGGATAAAAGCCGATTTGATTCAGGCGAATATCATCGGTTAATTTTTCCTGCGTCCAGCCTGTTGACGAAATACTCCATGCACAGAGGCACACAAAAACATGCTTTATTACTTTTTTCATTTTTGATTTATAATCTGATTATTGGCGCTTTGATTCCATTCTCACGCTCCCTTTATTTTGAAAAGTCATTACAAGCTGAAATTTTTAGTATTGATCTGCACGACTAAATTGAAACCAGCCACCTGCCTTTTCATACCTGAATTATAAGTGAATTCAAGTGCGTAAAATAACACCATAAACGGCCCATGTCGGAGATCACAAATTTCCAACCATTGCAAGATACTTACTTTCTATTGAGATCCGGGTATATATTTTATCTTCAAATAGGTATACGCATGCAACTATGGGTCATTAAATGTTTCCTTTTAGGGATTAATTTGATAACGTGTTTAATTCCAAGAAAAGTACAACGTTCAAGATTGTTTTCTTAAAAATGAGCGCGTTTAGAATTGTTTGAGCCTGAGGTTGATTTCGAAAACCTGATATACTTTCGTCTATCTTTCATTACCGTTATCTGATAAATACAACCTGCGGCGTAAGAACTTCCGCACGACTTGATGCACAACTCTTGCAAGCATCTCGCTTGGGCGGCAGCAGATTGAAGGGTCCGCTTTCACAAAACAAAAAGTAAGGACTCGATAGCATAAAATATTGCCAGAATAATAAAGGTCTTGAAGTCTATGCGTATTGCATTATGACAAGTCATGTGCATTTGATCATCGGAACTACCGGCACGAATGAATTGAACGCCATTATCCGTGACCTGAAAAGTTTTACTTCACGACATATTCGAAAAGCGATGAAGAATTCCAACCAAGTACATGAAAGCAGAAAGACTGGATGTTGAAGCGTATGTACAACGCAGCTAAATACAACCCTAACAATAAGGATTTTCAGTTCTGGCACAGAAAAATCATCCGATTGAATTAAGTACCAACGAAATGATTGATCAGCGACTGGAGTACATTCATCTTAATCCGGTTGCCATAGGTTTTGTTGATGTGCCCGAGGCGTGGGTTTACAGCAGTGCGCGTGATTATTCTGGAATGGCTAAGGGTTGGTGGAGCTGGTTTATCTTTAAGGCTTACATAGCGTGACGCTCATTTTCTTATGGCGCCCAAGCGAGACGCTTCAATAATTCACCATGCAAACAGAATGTAAGTAAAAAAGGCTGTCTTCTTTGACAGCCTTTTCTTAAAAAAAATTCTTCAGTTACGAACTATGTTTGAATCAATTCTTCAAACCTATTTCATCAAAATAAATTGTAACAGGAAGATTAGCGTTGTTATTCTTAATCCGCAGCTCACCTACATCATTGCTACCCGCTAGATCGGCCAAGGGAATTTGAACCTGGCTCCATCCCTGTGGAAGATTAGTTAAATAATAATCAGCATTATTCCCTATTTGAACAATAAGGTTTTGTACTGCAGGAACAAAAACCTGAAAAGATAAAGTTGTATAGCCATCGAATACATCGGCTCCAGGTGATCCTATTTGGATTGCTCCGTATTGGCCACTGAAGGTTACCTTAAATGCCTTGTCTCCAACTAATAGTTCTTCTGTACTAGCCAGATCTTTCTCACTCCATTCCCAGCCACCCCAATTGCTCCAGCCATTTTTCAATTCATCGTCATAGATGTAATAATCCAAAGGTTCAGGCCCTCCTCCGGGAATTACAAGGTTGACGCCAAGTATATTCGAATAACCGTGAATTGTCGTGTAAATGATACCGCCATTTTTTGTTACTGTTGTAGGTACTGTCAATACAATTTGAGTTGGTGATTGACTGACGAAACTTGAAGCAGGGACCGGCGCTTCAACAAAAGGTAACGTTAACGACGCCACAAGATCCAAGTTAGTTCCGGTGATTGTAATGTTCTCACCAGGCGTTGCGGGAGATGGATTTACGTTTGTTCCCTTCGGTAAAATAATCGTAATCTGATCAGCAGTAGTAACCTCAATTGGTGAAGCTTGTTTCAGCGTCAATGTGCCTTTTAAAGCGCCAGATGGAACTGCAACTACAATTTCCGTTTCAGTTTGATTAACAAAATCCGATACCGTAAAGCCGCCTGTAAAATCTATCGCTGTGATTAAATCAAGATCAGTACCGGCAATCGTTAACTCATCTGTATGCTTGATGGACGCAGGACTGAGTGAAGCAACTGTAGGTACAGTTACAATCAATTCCTCTTCCGATACGAATGTTTCAGGTTCTGTTCCTCCAGTCGTAAAAATAAGGGCTCCGGTCTGGGCCTCCATTGGAACCGTAACAACCAACTCATTTACTGATGAGCTCACGAAATCATTTCCATCAGCCATTACACCGTTATTGAATACGATCTCTCTTATCCAATTAACGTTTGTACCGGTAATGGTAATGTTTGTTCCTGGTTTTGCTTCAGCCGTAATGGACGTTATCACCACAGCTACCTCAAAACTCAATGTACTAAGGGATTGAATGTCACCCTGAGGTGTTTTGAGTATCACTTTTCCTTCTTCAGCTTCCGCCGGAACGGTGATTTCAAATTGGTTTTTTGTTGCTGATATAAAAGAACTGCTCGGTACCTCAACATCCCCAGGCAGAATAACAGAAGTCACTTTATCCATGTTCCGGCCAATGAAAATAATATTCTCACCATGCTTTACACCAGACGGACCGAAACTATGTAGTTCAATTTTTGAGTTATCCCCATCATCATCTTTACACGAAGAAAGTAACAGGCCCGCACTAATGACAGTTAAAATCATCATCAGTCTATACGGCTTCATATATTTTAAAAATTTATTCATAATAATTTTCTTAACAGTCTATTTTTCAACTATGCGGACGTTATCTATGTAGAATTCAAAAGGTGATGCATCCGCCTGTGGAGCAGATAATACCCAGAATGAAAGACTACCTGTTACATTTTTATCAAATGCTGCAGGCGTATAAACTACATTTCCGCCTTCCATACCCATAGCCCATTTAAATTCCGTCATTGGAATAACTACGGTAACCCATTCACCATCGGTGTCATACAGACTATTGGCTTGAGACCAAGGTCCCCAGATAGCTCTTGCGTTTAAATCGTTACTCCATAGTTCCGAGTTACCAGTGTGATTCCACGGCGCGAATGCGATATTCAAATAAGATCCATACCATTCAACGACTTTCGCCTCAAACTTCATCACATAATCAATGGGTTCTCCAGGCAGTAAATTACCTTCGGTACGTCCACTTGTTTCTGCCCAGAATTGAGATTCATAGGTGCTAACAGGTGATCCACCTTCATTTCTGTCACCCGTGGTATAGGTACCTATAAACTTATTGTAGAAACCATCCAAACTGTGTTCGTCAGAAACAAAATTACCAGTTCTCCAACTACCAGCCGGAGTTTTTCCTGGTTCATCGTAATTCAAAATAATATTTCTTTGATCGCGGAAGTGCAGTGTCGATTCAGTAGTTCCAAAGTTTGTTGACATCGTAATAGGACCGGAACCGGCTCCTTCCGGAACAATCACTTTAACAAGTGTACCCGACTCTACAGTTATGTCTCCTTCTGGTACTTCTATTTTCCCACCCTCTGTACCTGTAAACCATACCTTGATCGGAGTAACATCAAAGAAATATTGGCCATTAATTACAGCTTCTTCACCATCAGGTACGAACTCGCATTTCATGGATGCAATCAATGGAGCTGGGATCATTACTTCAAACGGGTGCTCCAGAACAAAGCCATTGGCAAAAATAAGCTTTAGGGTATTGTTTATATTCAAAGGTGCTTCTTCCGGAACACCCACCAATATACTTGTGTTAGTAATATATGTTGGTATCAGCTCGGCTTTTCGATCATTAAACCACGCTTCACGTACATCACCAAGGTTATCGCCAATAATTGCAATCAGATTATCAAGAAATGCACCCACATACAACGAATCCGCACTGTTTGGATTAGTATTTCTGATATACCTTATCTGCGGCGTACCGCCTTTATCATCATCATCATCACAAGACGACAATAATGCTCCTCCCATGATTACAGGAACCATTAAGAGGTAAACGTATCTAAATATATTTTTCATTTTAAATAAGCTTTTATCTATTCTGTTGTATAAGGTTCTGATTCTATATCCGCAGCAAGATTAGGGTTTACCGTAACCTCACTTGCGGGAATGGGAAGAAACATCTTCTCTTCTGTGGCAATAAGAGGTGATACAGTTGGATCAAGTTCATATGCCGCCCATGTATTCCTGGTTTCATTGTCCGAACCGTTATCGATAATCCGATATCTATCTGCAGTTCTTTGCGTATTCAAATATTGAATTGCCTCATTTGGATTGCGGTAAAATCGTCTCTTCACATCGAACCAGTTAATCCCTTCCATACCAAATTCCACACGGCGTTCATTGAATACATCTTCAAAAGTGATGGAAGTTTTTCTAGCTGTGAGTTCTCCATTAGCCTGTACAACACCACGATCTCTTACCATGTGGTAATATTCAAGTGCTGCAGGATCATTCGTTGCATCGGTAACGGAAGATCCCGGACCGATTGCTGCTTCTGCATAGACAAGATAAACATCCGCCAATCTCAAAATATATTGATTCAAAGGCACAGCCTGGTTGGAAATTGATGTACCTACATCATTCGCTGTTCCCAATACATATTTCTTAATGTTATTTAAAAGAGGAGCAGCTCCCTCATTTGTACCAGCAAGGAGTGGATCAGCATAGTCCTCGGGATATTCATAGTAGATATTATAGGTATATCCACCAAACTCTGCGTGCATGTCTGAATAATGATCACCAAGCTGCATATAAATAGCACTTCTTCGTTTATCGATATTTGGAACTGCACCTGTGCTTCCGGCGTTGCTTGCAACATTGTCCATAAATGAAAGTGTCGCGCTCTTATATCCGCCCCATCCTTCAGAAATTCCGGTTAAGTTTGAACCTCTGGCAAATACCGCCTGGCGTGAATTACCGACACCGTATGATCCACTTGTCCATTGAAGCGCAAAAAGCGATTCAGGGTTATTATTACCTTGTATGGTAAAGAGGTCAGCATAGTCTGGTAACAAAGAAAGTCCACTATTCTCAATCACATCCTGAGCATACTGCTTGGCCATTGTAAAATCATTAGCATCCTGAGTAGACTGCCCTTTTGTTAAATAGACTTTGGCAAGCATACCTTTTGCCGACCATGATGTCACACGTCCGGGTTGATCTGACAAAGGCAGATTTTCAGCAGCAAACTCAAGATCTCCGATAATAAAATCGTAGATCGTTTCTCTTGTATTCTTCAGTGGTGTTATTTCGTTATTCGCAACATCCGCCGCTGCGTCTGAAATAACGGGCACATCTCCCCAGAATTCTGTTAAAAAGAAATACGCTGTCGCTCTGAGAAACCTGGCCTCACCCAATCCGCCATTTATTGCTGATTCAGGGGCACCATTATCGCTGGCAACAGCAGGCATACCATTGATTACTGTATTCGCCGCTGCAACAACACGATACAATCCCCTCCATCCCTGAAGAATAACTGTGTTTTGATCCGTGAAAGTATGAAAAAACAATTGCCCTTCATCCTCATAGTCCTGGTAAAGATCACCAGGAAGACCATCTCCGGCAGCCCATAAAAATTTATCATTCGCATCAAACCAGGATTGACCATAAATCGCACCGGTTACCATCCGAATTTCCTCCGCGTTTCTATAAAATCCTTCTACCGTAAGTTGGTCTTTAGGTTTAATATCCAAAAACTCTTCGCCACAAGATCCGAGAATAAGGACCATGGCTATCATTATAATATATTTTATCTTTTTCATTTGTTCTGGTGTTTTATTTCTCAATGCTAGAAATCAACATTCAATCCCAATGTAAATACACGCGGTGTTGGATACCGGCCTGTATCGATTCCTGCCGTAAGAATATTCTGGTTAGATGCACCTACCTCAGGATCAAGCCCTGAATAGTTTGTGAATACATGTAAATTCTGTGCATTGAAATACACGCGTACCCTATTCAAATTCACTTTTGAAATTAGAGACGATGGAAGCATGTATCCCAACGAAACGTTCTGGATCCTAACAAAAGAGCCGTCTTCAATCCAGCGATCTTGCATAATTCTGGCATTACCATTCACGTTTGTTGAAGTGAATCGTGGAATGTCCGTACCAGGATTGATTAATCTGACATTATTAATATCGTCCAAGGAGCCCGTAGGATCTATCATTTCAATTTGTGCGCGATTCGCAATTGTCGCCAATTGGTTGTTGCTTTGATTTAACATACCTTCTGTCCTAATTCTGGAAGCGTTAAAGATGTCAAATCCGTAAACACCCGTGATGTAAACGGTGAGATCGAAATTACCGTAGGTAAATGAATTATTAAGACCGAAAGAAAATTTAGGATTTGGATTTCCAATAAAGGTCTGGTCATCCGTATTAATTACACCATCGTTGTTGATGTCTTTGTACTTGATATCCCCTAACCAAACACCATCACGATTATGAACATAATTAAGGCCTTGCGGATTTTCGGTGCTTACAGAACCATCTTGCAATACTTGAACAGGTGCCGCCAGAATTTGCTCTTCTGTTTCAAATATTCCATCCGTTACAAACCCGTAGAACTGTCCAATTGGCCGATCAATAACTGACCTTGTAAAAATATCAAATACACCGTAAAAATACGAGTTAGCCGTAACCGCTGAGTTGTCGGTAGCCAACTCAACAATTTCGTTTCGATATACTGAATATGTCAATCCCGTCTTCCATTTAAATTTACCGCGGTCTATATTGACTGTATTAAGAGATACATCGATTCCTCTATTATCCATCTTACCAAGGTTTACGTATGGAGAACCGATAGCACCCTGACCTGACCCACCGCCATAAATATTTGGTAAAGGAAGTTGCATGAGAAAATCACGGCTACTTTTATGGTAGGCGTCAACGATCAAATCT
>DASPIZ010000060.1:0-81753 GCA_035628875.1 Ohtaekwangia sp.
CAGTTGATTGTCACAATGACGTTCTTAGCAATGTTTCTCGGTGGACTTTCATTGAATTTAAAACTCCGGCAGATTTGATACGCTCTACAACATTAAGCCGGGTAGATGTAAAGCCCCGTAAAGACCACTATGAAAAACAAGGATTTGAAATAAAAGAGAAATCCACGACCTACAACTTTGTCATTTGGACTGCAAATGGAAATAAAGCAAATACAATTTTTCTGTATGGAGCAAAAGACAAGTACGCATACAACCTCGCAATCTTCACAGACAATTGGAAAGAAGAAAAGAGAATTGAATTTTTGAAGAACTTTTTGAAGAAAATTAAAAAAATGGGTGGCAACAGCAAATAAACGCAAGCGGCTTAATCCTGCTCTGGTAGGGCTTTACGGTTGGCAGAGAAACATTTCGTTTCTTTACAAGGCCACCGACGAAGCCGCCCTGCGTTTATTCAAGCCATGTATGCCATTTGAACAAAAATGAGAAAGACTCTAAAAAAAGCTGTGCAAAATGAAAGTGAACAAGAATTAATAGATTGGCTTGACTTTCAGAGCGCGACAATTATTATGGAGAAATACGATTCGATTGAAAAGTACTTATAGGTACTTGGCACAGTCAGCACGAAGACTTAGTGAATATAATTGATTTTAATGATGATCGATTTGCGAACGATATGGCTGAAGCAGCGTTCCCGAGAACATATTTAAGCATTAATTGAATGAAAACCACCTACCTGATACTAACCTTATTGATCGGATCATTCCTTGGCTGCAAATCGAAGGTGCAAGAAAGAAACGTTTTTCAGGAAACAGTCGATGAGAGAAGCGGGGAAGAGGTATTTATCGAAGACTCAAATACCATAGACCCCAACGTGGAACCAGACTCTACCATTTTTGTTGATCTACTTTCCAAATTTTATTACGAGGACAATGAATATTTTGTCCCGCTGTACTTTATTGATGAATATTCGGAATCAGCAGTTAAAGAATTAACAAATAATAATGTAGACGTTATTTATGAAGACGCAGAAAACAGAAGGAAGAAATTAGATGAGCTATTGACTAAAAAATACTTAGCTGTGAATGGTTTGAATCGTGTAGTAGTATTAAATGGTGACCAAGATATTATTGACACATTGATTCGAAAAAATTACGAATACTATGAGGCTAACATAGAATCAAGTTTTGTAGCGACGTATAATTCCGGTTCAGATTTTGACGGTAACATCATTTTAAGTATGCGTGAACTAGGAAAGATATCATTTCGAAAATCTCCTGAAGTCTACACGGATAGCCTATATACAAGAAAGATAATGAATGAGAATTTCTTCAAAGCAAATGAAGTATATTCATCCGGACATATAAAATATGAGCATGATACAATATCGTTTTTATCATTTGGAGATTACAACCAGGGTAAGGAATGCCTTTATCTGCTAAAGAATGGAACACTTACTGATTCGGTCGTTAATGATTTTATCATTTCTGGAATGATTCCAGTTCCGTTGGCAACCGAAACGGAGTTAATGTATATTTCATCAGTTCAAGTCCCTGAAACAGATATTCGATGGAATTCTCTAACAGGCATTGATCTGAAAAGCTATAAGTTTGTATTTTATGATCGAAATCGGAAGAAAATAGACTGATGATAATACTATAGCTGTGCCTCTTCACCTCTGAAGGTCTCCCAGCATTTTACTTTAAAGCAAACAAATATGAACCCTTTTCCAGTTACCACGTCAACCTTATCAGGAAGTGCATTGGGAAAGTTCGTAATTAATCAATATGGAATTGGTCAAGACAGCACTTGTAATTTACTAAGGACCGGAATAAATCATACTTACCTGATATCGGATAATGACTTAAAATTTGCTCTTCGTATATACAGCCATGGTTGGCGCTCAAAACAAGAAATCTCCGAAGAACTCAAACTCCTGAGATCCTTAGAAGAGAATAGTGTAAGCGTTTCTTACCCTATTCCAGATAGAAGTGGGGAATTCGTCCAGGAAATTAATGCGCCTGAAGGTATCCGCTACGCTGTGTTATTTTCTTATGCAGAAGGTGGCAAAGTAAGATTTATGGATACTTCCACTTGTGCTTCGGTTGGTTCCCTGATGGCGAATATTCATAATTTAACATCTAGCACCAAGATAGAGCGGGTACTTTACGATAGGAAATCACTTTTAGAATTACCGTATCAACATGCAATGGCATTTTTCTCTGAAAAATTACCTGAAATGCAATTCATAAAAGAAACGTGTGATCGTGTTAGTAAACTTTTTGAGCAAGCCGATCCAAAATACATTCAAACGGGCATTGTTCATTTGGATATCTGGCATGATAATATGAGTATAACCGACAAAAAGGAAATAACATTATTTGATTTCGACTTTTGCGGAAATGGGATTTTGATTTTGGATGTTGCGTATTTCTGCAAACAACTGTTTCATATAGAACCTGACAAACGCGATTACGAGCAAAAAGTATCAAGCTTCTTAAAGGGATATGCAAGTGTTAGGAATCTCTCAGAAGAAGAAATAAAATTGATCCCTTACGGCGGAGCGGCTGTTTGGATTTTTTATTTAGGTGTGCAATGTCAACGATTTGACTGGTCCAATATATTTTTAACTGAGAATTATTTAAAAATGTACGTAGGAAGGATGAGATCCTGGCTTGAATATTATAAGGCATAGTGGATTTACCAGCGGATATTTATGATTTTCTTAAAGCGGAAATTACACCACACGACAAAAAAGGTTATGCGACATGTATTAATACTAATTTCAATGTCAATTTTAGCGAGTTGCGGTAAATACTCGACAAGCGAAACCTCAGACGACAACGGCAATAGCTTTACTGAATTTCTAAGTAGAATTCCCCATCAATCCCTGCCGCTGGAATTGAGTTGTGGACTTCCGGACCAAACAGCTTTCGCTGACGACTTAAAAACATTTAAAGAATTCATCCCAAAATCCGTTGACAGAATATTTGGGACAATTAAAAGCAATAATGAGAGTTATAAATTAGTAATTTTCGGGCAATCTGGTGACGATATTTACCCGGTTATATTTTCATTTGATAACATTGGACAAGTTAGAGACTCATTATTTTTAATACTACATGGTTGTGGTGGAGCAGACGATTCTCAAATTCCTTATTCGTTTATATCGATAGATAAAAACATAAGAATTACACTAGTCGACACTACAAGATTCGTTCACTTTACGGAAAACGGTTCAACTGATGACTATGTAATGGACTCTCTTAAAGTTTCGAGAGTTACAATGAGACTTGACAAAAATGGGAGGTTTGAGAAGGACTAGTGAAAAATGTTAGGGGACAGTAAGTAATGAAAGATACACACGTCATGACTGCAGAATCGTACAGCGGATGTAAATTAAAAATATTAAAATGTCTTGGACAATTAACTTAAAATATGGCAAAACAAATTTTCATCAACTTAGCAGTAAAGGATCTTCAGAGATCGATGGATTTCTATACTGCGCTGGGATTTACGAACAATCCGCAATTTTCAGACGACTCAGGTAAATGTATGGTGTGGAGCGAAAGCATTTTCGTAATGATTATGACACACGAAAAGTTCGCGACTTTTGCAACCAAACCAATAGCAGACACCAAATCAAACGTGGCAGGACTTTTTTCATTATCGTTAGACAGCTTAGATGAAGTAAATACCCTCATGGCAAACGGACTCAAAGCAGGTGGAATTGAACCGAACGAAATGAGAGATCACGGGTTTATGCAACAACGAACAATTGAAGATTTAGACGGACATACCTGGGAGGTTTTCTTTATGGACATGACGAAATTTCAGTAAGCTAATTGATCAGCATGCCTTACACTCCCGGCTAGTTGTTGCAGCACATTTGAAGTTCCAATGGAAAGCACAGCCATTTCGGCCGGGATAGCGGGTTGCGTGTGGGTTTTGATTATGGTACATGCATTTTCTCAAGAATATGATATTATCAACCATTGTTTTAATGTAAACCTCTGAAAACAAAGACGACATCGACAGCTTCCTGGAAGTGGAAATTGCGGACTTCAATCAAAAGATTGAAAAAGGAGTACAGCACGGAGAAGTTTGGGTTGACACGCCGTATTTAATTGTAAACCAGTTATTCGGACCGCGATATAACTCCGAGGGTCATCAGACTTTTATTTTGGAACAGTATGAGATCGACAATTCGTTGACTGTAATAGTGACCCAAGAGGGCCTGCTTGATGACAGTGTTTTTGGAGAAAAAAGAATAATTGAATTCAAATTGGAAAATGGACGTTGGACCATCAGCAAAATGAGACCGGGAATGAAATGCCATGAATACCGAGGCGGACATACTAATTATTCCGGTGAACGTTGTAGCTGAAACTACTAACTCACCTTTTCCTATATGACATCCGAAAATATTTAAAAAGTTACCAAGATGGTAACTTTTTTGTTTATATTTACGCTACAATAATTAAGAATAAGTTTGCGAGTAATTGCGAAGAAAACTTTAAGAGATTTCTGGGGAAAGAATAGGGATTGTGAAGATCAATTAAAAGCGTGGTATCATGAAGCGGAAAATGCCTTCTGGAAGTCTCCTAACCAAATAAAGAAAGATTATCCTAGCGCCAGTATTTTGGCAGATAACAGGGTTGTTTTTAACATTAAAGGAAATAACTACAGATTGATTGTCCGGATTAATTATGGATACGGAATTGTGTGGATTCGATTCATAGGGACTCACGCACAATATGATAAAATTGACGCAAACAACATATAGAAAATGGGAACGCAGCCAATCAAGGAGCGATGACAAATGAAACTTAAAGTAATAAAAACTCAGAAAGGATATAACCAGGCTTTAGAGAGGCTGGAAAAAGTGTTTGACGCAAAGCCGGGAACACCAAAGGGAGACGAATTAGAAATACTTGCCCTTTTAATTGATCAATATGAAAAGGAACATTTTCCAATAGAAGCACCAGACCCAATAGAAGCGGTTAAATTTAGAATGGAACAGTTAGGAATGAAGCAGAAGGATTTGGCAGATACCATCGGGTTCAAAAGTAGAGTAAGTGAAATTCTTAACAAGAAGCGAAAGTTAACCCTGGAAATGATTAGAAAACTGAATGAGCAGTTGAACATTCCAACAAATATTTTAATCAAAGAATATTAAATAAACTAAAAGCCTACAAGTAAATTAATCTTGTTGCAAGGTCTGTCATTCAAAATGACGGGACAACCACAATAAAAAATAAGGCATCCTATTATGATGAAGACATTCAGCCTTTTTATTCTCTTATTTGCAAGCGGACATTTAACAGATGTAAATGCCCAATCAAAACTTAACGCTTTCATTGTTGGAGAGTGGAAAGCTGTTAAAGTACATGACATCGGAGCGGTGATTCCTGAAGCGTCAAAGAAGCATATTGAAGTTTTTCAGGCGGGATTTTTGAATTCTAAATTCATCTTCAAATCTGACCATAACTTCTCTTTTGACACTCCATTTCCCGAGATGGCAATTAATAATGGACATTGGAAAATTCTTGACGACAACGCTGAAGTAATTATTCAAGAATGGAAGGATAAAGACAAAGCGAGACCCGTATTAATGAGTATTACCATACTTATCAAAGAAGGAATGACAATCTTTATGATGGAAGAGACTTTTTTTTGCATTTGAAATGGAGAAAATAAAGTAATCAGACTAAATCGACAGCAGCCAATACATATAGTGGCTGAGTTTAATGTAAATTTGTCTTGAGGAAGTCTGTTGAGAAAGAATGCTCCTTGTGAAATGATATGTTCAAAAACCTCTGTGGAAGAATACCCTAAATCGCGAATGATCAGATCGCCCCGATTTATCTGGCCCTTCTTTTCAATGGCATCAGTGTTATCTTGTTTCAAGGCATTGGTTACATCAAGATCAACCACTGTACTATTAAGCAGATCGAATTCGAATTGTACATGAACACCAGCGCCGCTAGCACCTCCATTTGATCCTGGATAGGACTCTCTCAAAGACTCATCAATTTGAAACCGGGTAGAGTCTTTGATTCTTACAGAAGAAAATTTTTGAAGAATAGAGTTTAACCCCTTATCCTTTATGCTTGCCCTTAGTTGAGTTGATAATTGTAATTTTATCAACTCCTTCATGAAATCAACGCCTGACTGATCAAATCGGGAATCTAAGCTTTGCTTTTGAATCTTAATACCATAGCGATGTTGCAGCGCTACACAATGATCGTTCGGCTCGTCGTATTGTTGTCTCCATCCTTGAACACAACACTGTCGACGAACATTTGGGGAGTGAGTTTCGACTTACGGCTTTTGAAACCGGTATTTCTCGCAATCTTATCTAAGCAATCACGCGAATAAATCTCACTGACTTTTTTTTGAAAATTTTCCGCAAAATTCTCGGCTTCTTTACCTGGTAATGTTAGCCGTTTCTTCCTGAATACAAGTACTTTAGCTTGTTAAACTGACGGGTATGGCCCAGCCGGCCCGGGAGGCGAAAAAAACTTGAATGAAAGATCATCGAATTAATATTTATCAACACTGAAGAAGGCAAACCACTCCCCACACCATTTTTTGCGAAAGTGATTGGTGCGACTGAAGAGTTTTTTTCCGGACACTAATAAATTTTTATTTCAAATTATTGCTTTGTAGGCTGGACGTTGATGCTGTATGGTTGCGCTGGATATACATTCGTTTCCTGGAATTGAAAATCTTAAAACCGTGTTATGAAAATACTATTAAGACTTTACCTGCTGCAAATTGTAATTTCTTTTTCTGCCATAGTAAATCTACATGCTCAAAATGTAGTTATTCCGGAACTTGACCTCAGTTTCAATAGCGAACAAATTCAGCTATCGGAAGAAGCAGAGAGATATATTCAGTCAGTAGTGGCTATCATCAAAAATGAAGCGATTCATAGGCAGAAGTTGAATATTGATCGTATCGGGCAAGCAATGAGGTACTATGCCAATGGTGCACAAAAGTTGGAAGATACATATGCGGCTATTCAGAGGTTATGCCACTATTAAAGGACCACCATTCTTATTTTATGACTTCAGACTATGTAAGCAAATCTCTCGGGCTTGCGAGTGACGATATTGAAGTGATAAAAAGTGGTCAGGCACCGCACATTGATAAAACCAAAATAGATAGTTTAAAAGTGAGCCTGGAGTACGCCTCCGGAAAAATAATCGCGGGTAACGTGGGTTATTTATCTGTCCCGCCTTTTAACAATCTCTATCACGAAGCAATGACCATGTTTGCGGATAGTTTACAACGGATTATTCAAACGCTTGACCGGCAAAATCTGACGGGTTGGATTATCGATCTGCGCGATAATAGTGGAGGAGCAGATATGCCAATGATTGCTGGATTAGGCCCTCTTCTTGATAGTAACAACATGTATTATTCTATCGATGAAAGTGGTAATGTGCAGGCCAGGGCTTTTTACAAAGATGGAGGTTACTATAATATCGACGCAGGCGAGAAAACCGAAAGGCCTCTTGTTCAGTCAGCAATAAAATATAGATTAGCTAATGTTAATTTGCCCATTGCCATTCTGACTAATCGTAAAACAGCAAGTTCGGCAGAAGCCGTCACCACCATTTTTGCAGAACAACCAAATGTGAAGATTGTAGGAAGTAAGACAGCCGGACTTACCACGGTGAATAGCTTCAATTTTCTCGAAGATAATTCAGTGCTAAATTTAACCATTGGATACTATGCCAATCGGAATCGAAAGGTATATAAGCAAGGCATTGCTCCTGATCTGGAAGTAAAAGCAGGTCCTAGAACTGACGGAGCTATGAAAGAGGATATTGTAGTGCAAGGTGCTTTGGAATGGATTAAGGAATAGATTTAGTAGTGAATTTACATAAGCATAAATGGCTTCGTGACCGACATGGGTGACTTAATTAGAAAGAAGAAAAGAGAATTGGGGATTTGAAAAGTTACAGCAAATCATAATCAATGAAGGTCGTCAGAGTAAATTTTGAATTTAATTTCCTTTAATTTTTACCTTAACCTTCACTTCCCAGTCAGGCAAAATCTCCCCTCAAAAAAAATACTCCCCGTCCGCACTAATGCGTACTTCTTTCAAAGTATGTGTGGCTTCAAAGTCGCAATAAACCTGGTGAAGACTTTTCCATAACTTTATAGCCTTAGGATGAGTTGCATAAGTTTCTTCTAATTCTTTCAACCCCGGTTCATCTAACCGTGCCGGAAAAATATGAACAGGGATTTTTTGTTGTCCTCCATGGCGTGCTTCTACCGCAAGTATATACAACTCTTTTATCTTATCATCTGTAATGGGAATGCAACCAATTGTTACGCAGTCGCCGTGAATGTAAATGGCACCACCGGGATGTTTATCGCCAAGGATTTGGTCTGCACGATTGGGGTAGTTAATTCCTAGTGAGAGGTGGAAGTTGCTTTGCGGATTGAAATGATTGATGTGATAGAGACCCTCCGGAATCTGCAGGTCACCTTCTTTGCGTTTAGGACCCAATGCACCGGATGTTGAGCAGAATTCATAAGTATGAAGTAAACTATATTGATCTGCCAGTTTCGGTTTTACCCATACTTCAAGTTTCATTTCCTGTTTGAACGCACGAAGAAAAATTTGAGCACCCTGATAATTAAGGTTTTTGTTGAAAAAATAATTTTTTACCGTATTTTCCTTCTCGCGATAAGCCTCCTTCACGCGTGAATGTTGCAGTTGCGTGTCTTTAAAAGAAAGTTGCTGAATCATAATTAGAAAAACCAATAGGCCGAGTAACTTCATATCGCGTTATATTGCAACCCACAAATTAAGAAGTTAGCATGAGATTTCTAAGTGACCATATCTGGATGATCCTTTCTGTTCTGGTGATTGGCTTTGCGTGTTATCAATTGCTGCGAAAACCAAAGGTGAAACCACACAAAGTAAAAACCATCGAACCTAAACCAGAACAGGATGTTGTGCCATGGAATAAGGTGAACGAAATCATTGAACAGGAACGTCAGCGAATAGCCAGTGAATTACATGATGAACTTGGAACACTGCTCAGTGTAATACACCTGGATCTTGAATTGGTATTGCGTGAATCCTCCTGCCTTACGCCCCACGGGGAAGCGCGTTTGCTGGAGGTGAGAAAAAATTTAAACCTGGTGATTGAATCAATTCGCCACAATATCTGGAGCCTGGCACCACAGATGCTGGACCAGGAGAATCTTGATTTTGCGTTGCGTGAACTTTGCCGTAAACTCGATGCTTATAAAGGAACACATCTTCATTTTGTTCAAAGCGGACTTCCAGTTCCGATCACTCAGAAGCAAAAGCTCAATCTGTTTCGCATCGTTCAGGAATTACTCACCAATGCCATAAAGCATTCAAGTGCCTGGAATATCTCCGTACAACTTCACTGGGATAAAGACAATCTTACCATCGTAGTTGAAGATGACGGATCTTCCTATAATCGTGAAGATAAAGTGCCATCAAAAAGCGGAGGCATGGGCATGAATAACATTATTAAACGCGCCAATGTAATCGGTGCAAAACTTACCAGAGAAGAATTCTCCAGGGGAATGCGAATTACAATTCAATTGAAGGTGGTGGCGGAGTTTATGTAATTCATGGTTCATGGTTCAAAGTTGAAAGTCGGTTTCCGATAACGATGGGTTTGTGCCAATTGTTTGAGGTTTGATGTTTGAGGTTTGATGTTTGATGTTTGATGTTTGATGTTTGATGTTTGACGTTTGAAAATTGACAACGGTTTCGACAACTAGAGGATTGGCAGAATCAAAGTGCATGGTTCATGGTTCAAAGTTCAAAGTCGGTTTCCGATAACGATGGGGTTTGTGCCAATTGTTTGATGTTTGATGTTTGATGTTTGAGGTTTGACGTTTGAGGTTGGTTTGCGAAAGACACTTAATTTATTACGCAACAAACTCGAAGCGCGAAGCTCGTAACTCGCAGCTATTTTCCCCCTTCCTTACCGTCATCCTGATGCGCAGGTGCAAAGCACATGCATGCAGAAGCATCCCCCGGAACAACGGAGAAGTTCTTCGCTGGTGAAATCAAAAGGGATCTCGAAATTGTTTGTGGTTGATGCTGTGTAAGAAGTGCAACCCTTCCACCATCGCTTCGCTCGGCACCTTCCCTTGAGAAGGGAAGGAATGGTTTTTTATTAAACACACCGTGGGGAAATTTCAATTGTGAGAAAGGCCTTCAAAGCGAATGGATCAACAAACTCGCAGCTCGTAGCTCGCAGCTCGCAGCTCTTTTAAATGTCAGCTCAGCATTCCGTTCTCGTAGGCGTATGCAATGAGTTCTGCAACGTTTTTTGTTTTTGTTTTTTGCAACATCTCTTCCCGGTAACTGTTTATCGTGTTCTCTTTTAATTTTAGTCGCTCAGCGATCTCTTTGCTTGAACGACCCATTTTCAGGAGTAACAGGATTTCTGCTTCGCGTTTTTTCAACACGGCGGGAGCATCGCTCATGGCGATTTTTTTTAGGAATGCAGGTTGAAGCGCCACAGGAATATATTGGCGACCCAACAATACGGCATCGATGGCATCAACAATTTCCTGTGCTGAACTGCTTTTAAAAATAAAACCGTGAACACCGGTACGAAGCAGATGTTTTATCATAGCCTCACCGTTGTATTGTGTGACTACCAGGATCGCGACCTTTGGATAATCTTTCAGCAGATAATTGACTACCTCCATACCGTTCATTTCAGGCATACCAATGTCAAGCAATACAAGATCTACATGACTGGTTTCCATCAGGGCTAATGCTTCAGGACCGCTACTCGCGTGCAAGAGCGAAAAGTCAGGGTAATGTTGTTTTAAAATAAGGGCTAACCCATCGCGGAAAAGCTGTTGATCATCAACCAATAAGACAGAAATCTTCATCACGCTTCGGCAGTTATAATTTACTTTCGAAAGTACCTGATTTCTTTTCTTTAAACAACCCCGGATTTTTCAGGTAAATTTATTAAATTGGCTTCACGACCTTCTATCCAACTTAATTCTCTAAATGAATCTGTATCAGCAGAGCGTTTTGTAGAATTCGATTACGTTTCAAAAGTTTAATTGACCTTTTCATATTAAATGCCCAGCTATGAAAAAGATTTTATCACGCGAACAAACCGAAACCATCATTTGTATTCTGGCCTTTGGATGGCTTTCCCTGCTTTGTATGTTTGTAAAGTATGATTTTAATGAAGTTGCAAACGAGGTAATAAATCTGTTGAGATGAGTTAGCATTTATGATTTTCTGTTTTCAGGTGAAATTTTGTTTTCTACTGAAAGCGACGACACCCCCTTCAATTCAATTCCGCCTTCAGGTGGTTTTATAAAAATGGTTTGTGAAGGAAAGGCAAACTCGATATTCAATTTCTCAAACTGTTCATAGATTTGATAATTGATCTCTTGCTGGATATCCATGTAAATATTAAAGTCTGAAGCCATTACGTAATACACCACTTCAAACCGCAGGCTCCAATCCTTATATGCGGCAAAATGTGCACGGTCGAAGGTGATTTTTTGTTGACTTTCAACAATTCTGCGAAGCATAGCCGAAATTTCTTTGAGGCGTTCAAGAGGTGTACCATAGGCAACATCAATACTGAACACAACACGCCTCTTGTTCATCCGTTTATAATTATGAATGCGAGAGGAAGTCAGGTTGGCGTTTCCGATAATCAATTCTTCGCCCGATAAGCTACGCACGCGCGTTGTCTTTAATCCGATATATTCTATTGAACCTAACTTATCATCTACAATGATGAAATCACCCACCTCAAATGGACGATCAAAAAAGATAACAAAGTAATTGAATAAGTCGCCAAGGATATTTTGTGCAGCCAATGCTATGGCTATACCACCAATGCCCAATCCTGCAATAATGGTTGTAACATCGTATCCAAGGTTGTCGATAAGGAAGACGAGTCCCAGTATCCAGACAACGATGTTGATCAGGATCATGAGCCCACCCAATTGATTGAGTTTTTCCTGACCATTTTCCTGTTTGCGTATATGCGATCTCAGCATCATCATGATGGTGGAGGATAACAAACGGATAATAAAGAATGTGACGACCAGGGAAGTGGCGATGGCGAGAACATTTTCCGTTTTTTCAGTAAGCGTGAGATAATTTAATCCGGCATAAACAGTAAAATAGTATAATGCGGGAATACCGAATCGTTCAATGCTGCTCAGCACAAAGTCATCACCGGTAGTTGTAGTTTTTTCCGACCATTTTTTCAACCGGCCCATGATATTGTTTCGCAGTATTCTGACAAACGCCAGGCCGATCAGGATGATCCCTAAGGCAATCAGATAATCTAAAACAGTATTGTGAAAGTAGACGCGTTCGAGTATTTCCATGGTTAATTCATTAGAATATTTAACAGTGCTAAAAAACAATACCAATGTTGTGTTTCCTGCATTTTAAATATGATGGATTAAAGGTGACATTTCCCTCCGTTTTTTGGAAAAAATACGCGATATTTTCTCGCCTAACTTTGATCAGATGAAAAGCGCGCCCCTGAAAAAAATTGCCATAGCCATTTTGGCTGTCGGTATCGTTGCATTCGGTATATTTTATTTTCTACCAGGAAAGGATACAGCACCCGTTAAAAACAATATTAACCCTGCTTTCGGGGAGTACATCGCTTCTTATACAGCAGGCGTTGTATCGTCAGGATCAACCGTCCGGATTGTATTTACCCGCGATGTTGTCGATTCCACCCATTTCGGACAAGAAAGTCAGGTCAAATTATTTAGCCTTTCTCCGGCTGTAAACGGCAAGACCAAATGGTTGAATGAACGTACCGTTGAATTTCAACCTGAATCAAAATTAAAATCTGGTCAGATCTACACGGTGAAATTTTCCCTTTCAAAAGTGATTGAAGTACCCAATGCGCTGAGCAGTTTTGAATCTAGTTTTCAGGTAATGCCGCAGAACTTCGCCATCACTGTTGAAAATGTAAGAGCCTATGAAAAAACGGTACTGCAACGTCAAAAAATTGAGGGTACACTGCTTACCGCTGATGTGGCTGAATCCGCTTCGGTCGAGTCTATGCTTACTTCGCAACAAAACAATAAAAAATTAGCCATAACCTGGGTACATACCGACGGAGGTAAACAGCATCACTTTACGGTGGAGGATGTCATCCGGACTGATCAGGGAAGCAAAGTTGTACTTTGGGCTGAAGGGAAACCGCTTGGTGTAGATCGGTCGCAGGAAGAGGTTGTTGAAATCCCTTCGCTCCGTGATTTTAAACTCATGAATGCAAGGGTGATTCAGAACCCCACCCAGTATGTAGTCCTGCAGTTTTCCGATCCTTTGAAAGAAAAGCAAAACCTTAATGGCCTGATCACCATAGCGGGCGTAGAAAGTCTGGATTTTGAGGTTCGAGACAACCAAATTCTAGTCTATCCGCCGGTGCGACAGGCCGGATCGAAAACCGTTAACATCTCGCCGGGAATCAGAAACATTCTTGATTTTAAATTAAAAGAAACAACAACCGCCGAACTGGTTTTCGAACAGGTGGCACCGGCAATTCGTTTTACAGGAGATGGTTCGATTTTACCAAGTACCGATGGACTTGTTCTTCCCTTTGAAGCCGTAAATCTTGATGCAGTAGATCTCACGATCACGAAAATATTTGAAAATAACATGATGCAGTTCTTGCAGGTAAACAACATCGGCGGTAACCAGGAACTTTATCGTGTAGGAAAACGGGTGTTGAAAAAAACTGTGCCGCTCAATACATCGGGTGTTACCGACCTCGGTAAATGGAATCGCTTTACACTCGATCTCGCTGAACTGATCAAGACAGAACCCGGCGCTGTCTACGAGGTTAAATTGAATTTTAGAAAGTCGTACGCAACTTACAACTGTGGTGGAGAATCGATGGAGGAGGAAGAACCTGCTACGGCATTTGAAGAAGAAGAGGAACCGGATTATCAGTACTACGATGATTACTATTATGAAGATTATTATTATGACGATGACTACGACTGGTCTCAGCGTGATAACCCATGCCATTCTTCATACTACACCGGAAATCGCGCGGTAAAAAGAAATGTACTCGCGTCTGACCTTGGCATCACTGCAAAACGAGGTGAGGATGGAAAAACAATTGCGTTCATCACTGATCTCAAAACAACGCAATCGTTATCAGGTGTCAAAGTTGAATTGTTTAATTATCAACAACAGGTGATCGGATCGGCAGTAACCGGTGCAGATGGTAAAATTGAAATAGTATCTAAAGAACCTCCGTTTTTATTGGTTGCTAAAAACGGATCGGAACGCGGCTATCTTAAACTCACCGATGGCGAAGCTTTACCGTTAAGCAGTTTTGATGTTTCCGGCGAAACGGTTCAGCATGGACTAAAAGGATTTTTGTATGGTGACCGCGGCGTGTGGCGACCTGGTGATTCGCTTTATCTCACCTTTATTCTCGAAGACAAGCAAAAACAGTTGCCGTCTAACCACCCCGTTGTATTTGAGTTGCAGAACCCGCAAGGCCAGGTGGTAACCAGGCTTGTCAGGTCTGATGATGAAAACGGATTTTATTCATTTGCCACAGCAACTTCGCCCGAAGCACCTACCGGGAACTGGACTGGTCGTGTAAAAGCAGGCGGAACCCAATTTTCTCAAACCTTAAAAATTGAAACGGTTAAACCGAACCGATTGAAGATCAACCTTGATTTTGGAACAGAACGATTTACAACACCCGCGATTACAGGGCAGCTTAGTGTAAACTGGCTCCATGGCGCACCCGGAAGAAATCTAAAGGCGGAATTTGAAATGACCATGGTGAACGTGCCCACTACTTTTCCGAAATACAATGAATATGTATTTGAAGATCCGTCAAGGGAATTTTATAGTGAAAGCCAAACAATTTTTTCCGGTAACACAAACGATGATGGTAAGACGACTTTCAATGCGGACCTTTCATCAACCTCCGCAGTGCCCGGATTTTTGAATGTAGTATTCCGTGGAAAAGTTTTCGAGGAAAGTGGCAACTTCAGCATCGACAGGTTTAATATCCCCTATTCACCATTTGAGTCATACGTCGGGATGAAGACGCCGGAAGGAGAGCAATACAGTGGTATACTCTATTTTGATAAAACACATCCTGTTGATCTTGTTACGGTTAATGCTGATGGAAAGCCCGTATCTCGTGAAGGGATTGAGCTGTCCATGTATAAACTCAACTGGCGTTGGTGGTGGGATAATTCTTCGGAAGGCCTCGCCAATTACGTTGATGGGTCGTATTCAAAACTGGTGAAGAAAGGCACAGCGAATACGGTGAATGGTAAAGGTGTATGGAATTTTGAAATGAAATCAACGACAGAAGAGTATGGTCGTTATTTTATTCGAGCCTGCGATCCTGTGTCTGGCCATTGTACCGGGCAGATCATTTACATTGATGAACCCGGATGGTACAGCCGGATGCGGAACAACGACGACAACGCCGGTGCAAACTTACTTGCATTCAATACAGACAAAACATCTTATAACATAGGTGAGAAGGTGCACATCACGATTCCGAGCAGTAAGCAGGGTCGCGCACTGATCAGCATAGAAAATGGAAGCCGTGTGTTGCAGACATACTGGGTAGACACCCAACAAGGAGAGACACGGTTTAGTTTTGATGCCGTAGCTGAGATGGCACCCAACGTATATGTTCATATTTCACTGCTTCAGCCGCATTCGCAAACCGTTAACGACTTGCCGATCAGATTGTACGGCCTGACCGCCATTCGGGTGGAAAATCCAAAGACCCACCTTGAACCAGAGATTAAAATGCCGGATGAACTGGAGCCTGGAAAAGAAGTACGCATCACGATTTCAGAAAAGTCAAAAAGGAAAATGACGTATACCATAGCCGTTGTGGATGAAGGGCTACTGGATATTACGCGGTTTAAAACACCTGATGCATGGAGTCGCTTTTACGCCCGTGAGGCGTTGGGTATACGTACGTGGGATTTATTTGATGATGTGATGGGCGCTTATGGTGCAAAGATAGAACGTCTCCTGGCCATTGGGGGAGATCGTGAAATGGTAGCAAAGGAGGAAGATCCCCGTGCTAACAGATTTAAACCTGTTGTTAAATTCTTTGGACCTTTCACCTTGGATGGAGGTTCTGAAACGCATCGTTTCATCATGCCGCAATACATCGGGTCAGTGAAAACGATGGTCGTGGCCGGGTACGAAGGTGCCTATGGAAAAGCAGAAAAAGCAACACCGGTGCGCAAGCCATTAATGGTGCTGGCAACGTTGCCACGCGTATTAGGGCCGCAGGAAAAACTGAAGCTTCCGGTTACCTTGTTTGCAGGAGACAAAAGCATTCAGAATGTTAAGATAGATGTTAAAACTTCCGGGCCTTTAAAGATTTCAGGAAGCAATAGCCAGACCGTTAGCATGTCATCTTCAGGCGATATGACAGTCGATTTTGACTTATCAGTAGAAGCTGAAACCGGTATAGCGAAAGTTGAAGTAACGGCGATGTCGGGTGGGCACAAAGCCAGTGATGTGATCGAGATCGAAGTACGGAATCCAAATCTGCCAGTGACACAAGTTACAGCATCATTACTTGACGCTGATAAAAAATGGCAGGCTGATATTGTTCCTTTTGGAATCTCCGGAACCAATACGGCGATCCTTGAAATTTCCAACCTTCCACCGGTTAACCTGGGATCACGGTTGCGTTACCTCATCCAATACCCACATGGTTGTATTGAACAAACTACATCGGCTGTTTTTCCGCAGTTGTTTTTGCAACAGGTAAAAGTGCTTACCGAAATAGAACAAAGCAATGTCCAGCGGAACGTTACAGTAGCAATTGAAAGGATGCGTTCATTCGTGCAACGTGATGGTGGATTTGGTTACTGGCCAGGTGCAGAAACTTCAGATCCATGGGGAACAACCTACGCGGGTCATTTTCTGATTGAAGCGGAAGCACAGGGATATTTTGTTCCGGAAGATTTATTGAAGCGATGGAAGAAATATCAAAAATCAAAGGCATCAGAATGGCGAAGGAACGACAAGTATTACAGCAGCGATCTGATGCAGGCATATCGTCTCTATACCCTGGCCCTTGCCGGAGCTGCAGAGATGGGTGCAATGAACAGATTGCGTGAGCAGGGCAATCTAAACGTAACGGCAGCCTGGATGTTAGCTGCAGCCTATGCAAAAGCAGGGCAGCCCGAATCGGCCAAAAAGTTAATTGTAGACCTTAACACGGTTGTAAAACCTTACCGCGAGCTTGGATACAGTTATGGTTCTGATCTCAGGGATAAAGCTTTGATCATGGAAACCCTTGTGTTATTAAATGAAAAAACCAGGGCATTTGAAATTCTAAAAGAATTATCACGCTATTTGAGTGACCAGTCTTATTGGATGAGCACGCAGGAAACTGCTTTCTGTCTAAAAGCCATCGGTGCTTTTGCAGGTATGGATAAACGCGGAGAAGTTAAATTTGCTTATACGCTGAACGGAAAAACGGTGCATGCCAGTACGCAACTACCGATAGCACAAGTACAAATTCCGATTAAGGATGTTGAACAGAAAAATATTCTTGTCCAAAATGAAAGTAAAGGTGCACTATTCACACGTTTAATTCTTGAAGGAACACCAGCACAAGGTGATGAGGTAGATGCTGAAAGCAACATGAACATGCGCGTGCGTTATACCACCGTCGATGGAAATGAAATTGACGTTTCGCGTCTCGAACAGGGAACAGAACTTGTTGCTGAGGTTACCATAACACATACCGGAATGCGGTCTTGGTATGATAACCTGGCATTGAGTCAGGTGTTTCCTTCCGGATGGGAGATCAATAACCTGAGGCTAACCGATGACCAGGGTTTGATGAATTCAGCGGGATACAACTACCAGGATATACGCGATGATCGTGTTTATACTTACTTCGGATTGGGCGTGAACGAGCGGAAAACGTTCCGCGTAATGCTCACCGCAAGTTATGCCGGTACGTACTACTTACCTGCAACAAGCTGCGAAGCCATGTACGACAGGAGTATTTTCGCAAGACGTAAAGGGCAAGAGGTGCAGGTTGTAAAGCGGGTTACACAGTAATTGATTGAAGTGTGATGAAATAGTGTAGCCATCACGTTATTGTGCGGCGAAAAACAATTGGTGCATATTAAAGGCAGGCATGGTATGGGATTGATGGGAAAGCAACGTGAACGGATCATACAAATGGTGAAGGCATACCGTGGTCGATACCGGTTGTTGTTGATATCTGGTGTAACGTTGCTTTTGCTTGCGCTTTATTATTTCAGCCTTCCGGAAAAACTCTTTCGTGATCCGTATTGTACGGTGCTTGAGGCGCATGATGGTGCTTTGCTCGCCGCGTCAATTGCATCGGATGGGCAATGGCGGTTTCCCGAATCCGATTCTTTACCGCCAAAGTTTATTCAGGCATTAACGACTTATGAGGATAAGCGTTTTTATTCACATCCTGGTGTGGACCCGCTTTCGCTGGGTCGTGCGATCAATCAAAATATCCGATCGGGGAAAATTGTTAGCGGAGGAAGTACCATCAGCATGCAGGTGATTCGCCTTTCGCGAAAAGGAAATGCGCGAACGATCACCGAGAAACTCCTTGAAGCCATACTTGCCACCAGGCTGGAAATCAGATTCAGTAAAGATGAAATTTTACGATTGTATGCATCGCATGCCCCTTTCGGTGGTAACGTTGTTGGGCTTGAAGCAGCGTGTTGGCGTTATTATGGTCGCAGCAGCAAATCGTTGTCGTGGGGTGAAGCAAGTTTGTTGGCGGTGTTGCCCAATTCACCTGCCCTAATTCACCCCGGGAGAAATCGCGATCGTCTCCGAAAAAAGCGCGATGCTTTGCTGGATCGCTTGTACCAAAACCAGGTCATTGATTCGATCACTTGTTTACTCGCGAAGGAGGAATCCATTCCGGAAGAGCCGTTACCATTACCAAGATTTGCCAGGCATTTGCTGGACAGATTAAACAAAACAGGTCATGCCCAGAAACGCATCCGATCTACGGTAGACTTTCATCTGCAACAACGAATGGAGCAAATACTGATGGATCATCATCAGCGTTTGTCGGGAAATAAGATTCAAAATGCAGCGGCTTTGGTTGCACGTGTCTCCACGGGGGAGGTGATGGCATACATTGGTAATGTATCCACCGCAACAAAATACGATGGAAGTGAAGTTGATATCATCACCGCACCGCGCAGTACGGGCAGTATTTTAAAACCGTTTTTGTACGCTGCGATGTTGGATGAAGGCAAAATCCTCCCCCGAACTCTGCTTGATGATATACCGGTTCTCATCAATGGCTTTTCGCCAAAAAACTTTAATCAGCAGTATGATGGCGTTGTACCTGCCGATGAAGCCCTGATCAGGTCGCTAAATATCCCTGCGGTGAATTTGTTACGGGAATACAGGTATGAAAAGTTTCATTCGCTATTGCGATCAATGGGCATGAAAACACTTCATCAACCTGCGGATCATTATGGCTTATCACTGATCCTGGGTGGCGCCGAGGGTACCCTTTGGGATATCTGCGGTATGTATGCTTCCATGTCGCGAACGCTGAATCATTTCTTTCAACACCCGGGACAAAACAAATACAGCAAATCAGATTTCCATGACCTTACGTACTTATTTGAAAACCGGAAAGTCGTTTCTCCCCCGGAAGCAAGTTCATGGTTGAGTGCGGAATCCATCTACCAGACCTTCGATGCACTGAAAGAATTGTACAGACCGGATGAAGAGTCCGGGTGGCGTCATTTTTCAAGTTCCAAACAAATCGCCTGGAAAACTGGCACAAGTTTCGGGTTTCGTGATGGTTGGGCCATTGGTGTAACGCCGGAGTATGTTGTAGGCGTATGGGTAGGAAATGCAGATGGTGAGGGACGACCCGGGTTAACCGGCACTGATGGTGCGGCACCAATTCTCTTCGACCTCTTTGCACAACTGGATGGCTATACGTGGTTTGAAAAGCCATTTTCGGAAATGAAAAAAATAACTGTCTGCGCGAAAAGCGGATATCGGAATACGCCGCTTTGTACTGCCGTAGATACAATTTGGATCGCAGCGTCGGGTTTGGAAACGAAGGCTTGTCCTTATCACCAACGGATTTATCTTTCAAATGATTTAAAGTACCGAGTACATAGTGCCTGTGAAGATATCCGGAAGATGAAAGGAACCAGTTGGTTTGTTCTTCCTCCTGTTCAGGAATATTATTACCGCGATCAAAGTTTAAGCTATCAAAGTTTACCACCTTACCGCAAAGATTGCTCTCCTGGGACCAACTTACCATCGATGGATTTAATTTA
Organism: Ohtaekwangia sp.; assembly: GCA_035628875.1. Lineage (GTDB taxonomy): Bacteria > Bacteroidota > Bacteroidia > Cytophagales > Cyclobacteriaceae > Ohtaekwangia. Next base: position 20,359 of record DASPIZ010000060.1, read on the forward strand.
TCCAAAGCCAAATGCAAAAATTTATGTCCCTCGCGACATCACAGGAACGCCGGGCCATGCCATTTTTCAGTTGGCTCATTGCGATCCATCCATAACAGTTTTCTGGCATCTGGATGGTGATTTTATTGGTTCTACGCGTAGCACGCACCAAATGCCTTTAAATCCACCTCCAGGTGCTCACACACTTACTATTATGGATGAGACAGGATTTTCCATAACGCATGCCTTTGAAGTCTTATCAGATCTATAAATACCTGACGCGTAAGTCATTACTTGCTTTTTGTTAATTCTTTACCTAAATTCGCAAAGGTTTTTAGTATTTTTTACTTAGCCCGGTGTTTATGAAAACCATTAAACTTTTTGCACTGGCAGGTATTTTTTTAGCGTTTTTACGGCCTTTACCTGCCCAAGCCTCACATGTGGAACAACTTTCCGTTGATGGCTATAATTATGTTGTGATTGGTGCTTTTAAATTTCATCGCAATGCAACCCGATTTGCTCAGCGAGCTTCGAAGCAATTGCATCTCAATGCTAAATTCGAGATGAATCAGAACCGGAATTTGTACTATGTATATGTACTAAGTACACCAAGCCGGGAGAAGGCAATTGCCGAAGCGTTGCGCCTGCGCGAGGAGTCTGAATTGAAAGATACCTGGGTATACAACGGTAGCCTTACCCGCCAGAATTCACAAGCACATGCCGGTATGGATATCAATCCGGTTTCAGGCAACGCAATAGAGCAGGTTCAGGTGGATAGTCCGCCCGTTGAGGAAGATCCTGCATCGCAAAACCCGGTAGCGCCTGAGACAGCAACGAATAACACCGGCGTTGTAACCAATGAAAGCAAAGTTTCTGAAGTCTCCTTAGATGCAGATGCAACGGGGAAAGAGTTTGTTTTCAGAATTTCAAAAGCCACGGACAATACCCCGATAGAAGGTGAGGTTGATGTGGTTGACACTGATAAAATGAAAAAAATGGGTACGTTCAAAGGCAATATGCCCGTGCGCATTTCTTCCCCCGACGGCTCATCCGGAAACGTTACGCTTACGTGTGACGTCTTTGGTTACCGCCAGGCACAACGCATCATCAATTACAATAACCCACAAGCCGAAGATATCGAAGTACTGGAAAACGGTAATGTTGAGGTTCCATTCAACTTAAACCGGTTACAAAAGGGCGACATTGCTGTAATGTACAACGTTTACTTCTACAAAGACGCCGGTGTAATGCGTCCTGAATCACGCTTTGAAGTAACAAGTTTACTGGAAATGCTCAAGGAAAATCCTAAATACAAAATCAAAATTCATGGACATACCAACGGTAATGCATCAGGAAAGATTATTTCTTTAAAAGAGAACAATTCGAATTTCTTTTCTCTAACAGATACCCGCGAAGGGTTTGGTACGGCAAAAAAATTATCCGAGGAACGTGCAGAGGTTATTAAGAATTTTCTTGTGCAGAATGGTATTGAAGAAAGCCGGATGCAGATTAAAGCTTGGGGAGGTAAACGTCCGATCTTTGATAAGCACCATACGCGGGCACAGGAAAATGTTCGTGTTGAAATCGAAATTCTGGAGGACAAATAAATCAAATTATTCGTCGGTGTCGGAAGCGAGGTTTCTACTGATCTGCTGAATCACACTGTCCAATTGAATGGAACAGGTTTTTAAGTGATTTAAAATAACGTCCCGTTCGCCTTGTTCTAACTCCTGATTTAATAACTGAATCAATCCGATTATACTGGCCACGGGCGCACGCAGTTTATGGGCATTTACAAAGGCGTATTCAGCCAGTTTTTGGTTTTGCAGCTTCAGTTGTTGTGATCGTTCCTCGATACGGTTTTCCAGTGTCTTGTTTAATTGCTGTAATTCTTCGTTCAGCTTAATCATCGTTATCGCCTGTGCTTCTATGGCTTCTTTCTGAAAATGGATCTTATCGTTTTTTTCCTGGAGTGACTGATTGACTTTAAGAATTTGTGAGCGCTGCCGGAACAAAACAGTAGCCAATAACAACACGAGAATCAAACCACAGCTGATGGCCGCAATAAGACCTTCCTTACTATTGAGTTGTTGCTGCTTCAGGGCTCTTTCCGCTTTCAATTGCTCGTTCTCACGTTCATTTCGCTCAGTTTCATAGATGATCTGGACCCTGGCGATCTGTTCGGCTTTCAATAAATTATACACACTGTCTTTCAACGTATTGTGCAGGCTCAAAAATTTTAACGCGCTTTTGTAATCGCCACGCGTGGAATCAAGCCGGGCATATTCCAAATAGGTTTTTACCCGTAAATCCGGAACACGAATATTTTGTCCGAGTGCAAATGCTTCATCTAGATAAGTTTTGGCTATGCTGAGTTGGTTTTGCTTACGGTATACGCCTGCTATATCATGGTAAGTCTCAATCAATGTACGGATCTCACCGCTTTTTTTCCACCGTGCTATGGCCAGCTTGAAGTAGGTTAATGCATCCTTAAAATTACCTTCGGCTGATTTAATACGGGCCATACTCCAGTAACAATATGTAATAGAACGTTCGTCCCGCTGGTGTCTCGCCATGTCAAGTGATTTGTAGATGTATTGCATGGCTTTCTCGTATTGCTCAGCAACAATGTACAACTCGCCAATGTTGTACAAGGTCAGCGCGATCGTGCTATCACCCTTACGCAGGTTGATGGATTGCAACAGATAGTCCAGTGATTTTTCAAACTCACCAAATCGTTTGTTTACTTCACCAATGTTGTTGTAAACTTTACCAAGGCCTACACTATCGTGTATATTTTGGTATTGGCGCGCCGCCAACATGTAATAGTTCTGCGCAAATTCATAAACACCTTCATACCAGTAGGAATTTCCTAAAACGGTAAGGGCCCTTGCATATCCCCTTGTATACTTTAATTCAGGAGCAAGCGCTGTGGTATAAGATGCGATCCTTCTCGAAAGTGCTGGATTATTCTTTAAGTAGGCCGTGGCAAGTTCGTTAAGATTGTCAATGAAGGCCGAGTCTTTTTTTACAGTTGCATAACGACGTTGTAAACTATCCGGCAAAGTAATTTGTGCTTCGGTTATAAAAACGCAAAGCAGCAGGAAGACTGGCACAAAGCATGTTCCCCGCATAAACCGGTAAAACGTTACGGTAAGAAACAAGCTTATGTGGTCATGGCCCGAAGCACATCATGTTGTGTGATGATGTGTACCTGATCGTGCGTGTCACGCACCAATACGGCTTTATTATCTTTATTCAAAAGTGATGACAATACATCCAGCGTACTGTCGGGCGCGACAAATAGCATGGGTTTGTCCATCACTTCATGAAGTTGTTTAGCTTGTAATTGCGGGTCCTGGATAATTTTTTCCAGTAAACTTGCCGAGCTTACACTGCCTACAAATTGCCCCCCATCCGTTACCGGGATCTGGTCAATACCTTCTTTGTTCATCACCAGGATGGCTTCACCTACCTTAGATGACTGCGCTACCGTGTACAGGCTGTCTTTTTCGTTTCGCGCCTGAATAATATCACGTGCGGTTTGAAACGATCGCGCTTCAAGAAAACCATGATCTTTCATCCATTGATCGTTGTAAACTTTTGTCAGGTATCGCGTTCCATGATCAGGAAGGAGGATCACCATAATGTCTTCTTTCTTCAGATGTTCTCGTGCATATTCCAGTGCACCATGCAAAGCAGATCCGCTTGACCAGCCTACAAACAAGCCTTCTTCACGTGCGAGTCTGCGCGCCTGGATTGCACCATCTTTATCGGTCACTTTAATGAACAGATCAATGACGTCGAAGTTTACATTTTGTGGTAAGATATCTTCGCCAAAACCTTCCGTGAGGTAAGGATAGATTTCGTTTTTATCGAATATACCAGTCTCCTTGTATTTTTTAAATACAGAACCATACGTGTCAATCCCCACACTTACGATATCAGGATTTTGTTCTTTGAGGTATTTTGATGTTCCGCACATGGATCCACCTGTTCCAACGGTGGCAACGTAATGCGTAATTTTTCCTTCGGTTTGTTGCCAGATCTCAGGACCTGTTGTTTCGTAATGTGCTTTTGTATTCGAGAGATTATCGTATTGATTTGGATAAAATGAGTTGGGAATTTCTTTGTTTAATTTTCGTGCAATTGAATAGTACGACCTGGGATCTTCCGGCAGCACATTGGTAGGACAAACGATTACTTCCGCGCCCACGGCTTTCAGAATATTAATCTTTTCCTGAGATTGTTTATCTGCCATGGTGAATATACACCGGTATCCTTTTGCTGCAGCCGCAAGTGCCAGGCCCATACCCGTATTTCCGGACGTGCCTTCGATAATTGTTCCGCCCGGTTTCAGGAGCCCTGCTTTTTCAGCGTCTTCCACCATCTTGAGGGCCATACGGTCTTTTGTGGAATTTCCCGGATTAAAATATTCTACTTTGGCTAACACCGTTCCTTGTATCCCTTGTGTTACTTTGTTGAGTTTCACCAGCGGCGTATTGCCAATAGTTTCAATTATTGAATTATAGATCATGTATTGCTTAGTCTTTTGGCAAAGTTACGAAATATGAACCGGATACCGGCCTTCATGTATACGTGAACAAAGTTCGGAGGTTGGAAAAAATGGCCGGGTGACTTATGATGTTGCGCCAGCCAAAAGATAAAGCACGGCCATGCGAACTGCAACGCCGTTCTCAACCTGATCAAGAATAATCGAATGGCCAGAGTCGGCCGCATCACTGCTTAACTCGACGCCACGGTTGATCGGCCCAGGGTGCATGATTATAATCGGTTTTTTCAGATTGTCCAGCAATTTTTTATTGATGCCATAGTACAACGAATACTCCCGAAGGGATGGGAAATATTTTATCTGCTGACGTTCAAGTTGAATTCTTAACACATTCGCTACATCGCACCAGGCTAACGCTTTTTTCACATCATATTCGACTTCTACGCCAAGTTGTCCGATGAATTTTGGCAGCAGTGTGGGTGGTCCGCAAACCATTACTTTGGCGCCCAGTTTTCGTAGCGCGAAAATATTGGAGAGTGCTACACGGGAATGAAGAATATCACCAATGATGGCCACTTTTTTCCCGGACACGGAACCGAGTTTTTCACGAATGGAAAATGTATCGAGCAATGCTTGTGTGGGGTGCTCGTGTGTGCCATCACCAGCATTTACAATTTTTGCACCGATGTGTTTTGACAGGAAATGAGGGGCACCGGCACTGGCATGCCGCATCACGATCATGTCTACTTTCATGGCAAGAATATTATTTACCGTGTCCAACAGTGTTTCTCCTTTCTTAACGGAACTGTTAGACGCCGAAAAATTAATCACATCTGCCGAAAGGCGTTTTTGCGCAAGTTCAAAAGATAATCGCGTACGTGTTGAATTTTCAAAAAAAACATTGGCGATGGTGATGTCGCGCAGGGATGGTACTTTTTTGATCGGGCGGTTGATTACTTGCTTAAAATTCTCAGCGGTTTCAAAAATAAGTTCAATGTCTTCGCGGGTAATGTCTTTGATGCCTAATAAATGTTTTTGACTGAGCTTCGACATAGACATTAGTCCTTATTGATTAACCAGATTTTATTTTGTTTGTGTCCTTGCGCTTCCAACTCCACCAGAATTCGTTGCGAGCTTAATGTGTTCACGTATTTACCCACGTAGTCTGCTGCGATAGGTAATTCGCGATTATACTTCCGGTCTATCAACACCAGGAGTTCTACCTTGGCAGGCCTTCCAAAGGCGATCATGGCATCCATGGCTGCCCGGATTGTGCGACCTGTAAACAACACGTCGTCTACAAGGATAACATTTTTACTTTCGATGATAAATGGAATCCTGGTTTCATTGGCTTTTACCGGGGTGTCCCTGCGTCGAAAATCGTCACGGTAAAATGTCGCGTCCAGATATCCTAATGGGATATGGGTGCGGATATCTTTTTCAAGTTTTTGATGAAGGATTTCGGCAACGAAAATGCCGCGGGGTTGCATTCCAATAATGACAGAATCTGAAAAATCGTTGTGATTTTCAATCAATTGCTGACAAAGCCGACTTATGGTGATGTCGAGAAGGTCAGAATCGAGGATGATTTTTTTCTGCATATCGGCGGGGCAAATATACAACAGAGAATTCTAAATAATAATCGTTTTGGTGCCTCAATTGAGGAATGCGACGGGAAAACGCCATGCTATTGAGATTCCGGATTGTTTTGTGTGATTATTTTTCGAATAAAGAAAACCCTTTTTTGTCCAACCTGCAGATCAGGCGTTTCAGCAATACCGGAAGCGAAAAAAGTATCAGGATACCAGTACGTCAGTTTCGAGCTTGTAATCTGTGGTTTAAAGAGGGGGTTGTCTCCATCTGACGGAGGCTCCAGCGGAATAAGTGTCTTTCCTTCGAGTACATCATTGCCTTGAATGATCTTTGCGCGTAGTTCATTTTCAAATAAATACAGCAACGTGATTTTGTCTTTTGCTGGTTGAAGTTTTACGAATTGCTCAAGCGTAAAGGTTTTGATGTCGTTAATTTCAAAACTGTTATCCCAAATAATTTCACCTTGCGGATCAAATCCGATTACAACGGCATGGGTATACCGAAAACCGTCAAAGATACGTTGATCACGGATAATCGCATTCGAATACGATGGTCTAAAAAAGGAGGGATGCGAACTGGCTGAACTATATTGTGGCGAGAACGCTTCGCCAAGTAACACATATTGGTTGTGAAATGGCACTATTTCATGAACCATAACCCGATAGTTAAACCGTATTTTTTTTCCGCGGATCTTCCTTCGGCTAATTCGTTCCTTAACACGTTGTTCACGTTTTGCTTTCATGTATTTGAAAAAATTATTCAGCTCACCATAATTGTAATAATGAATATGTTGTAAGCCCGAGGGATCTATCTGCGCGATAAAGATACCTTTCGAGAAGGCTGAGTTCCTTCCTCCATAAACGCCAGCAACCAATTGCATATCGCTACCGGTTTTCAGAGATCGTGCAAAAATAAGGTGCTTTTTCTCTTCAGGTAGAAGTGGAAGGTTACGAAGGAGATTCCCTTCTGCATCATAATTTTTTATCCAGACGGTTTTTTGATCCAGTTTTTTTGCGCTGATCAAAACATCAAAGGAACCATCGTCATAGGTTTTAACTTGTGTTAGTTCCCCGATTTCATTGAATAATCCCGGAAGGATCTTGGATTTTTGTGTAGCCAGAGAATAATAGAGCACAACGGGTACAGTATTGTAATATCCCCCCATAATGGCCGCGTTAACTGTAATTTGAAAATCCGTAACGAAAAAGGGAACGAAATTCCGTATCGGGTGTCGTACAAAATTTCCGTTGGAAAGATCCATGATACACAATTCAAAATCTTTTTTCTGAATTTCCTGATATCCAAATAAGAAGTAGAGGTGATTGTTTTGAACACGCCTGCTAAGCAAAGTCATGCCTTGATCCACGGGAAAATATCCGCGCCATTCCTGCTGAAAAGCGGTATCAAGTTTTACGATTTCAATTTGGTGGTTACCCGAGAAGGATAACCCGCGGTGCAATACTAATCCGGAATGTGTTGCGGACGTAATTTCGAAACCCAACTCTCCGCTTCGAAGCGGGAGCTCATACCGCGAACTTTGAATGATCTGACCAAAGCAGGAATTTAAACACAATAATAATATACCTGCTATTCTAGTACAGATCGACGCGGTTGATGTAAAAGACATCACGTACACGGTCTTCTCGGGTTGCATTCTTTATGGTTTGGTATCCCCATACATAAAATGAATTCTTGTACCAATGGCGTACGCCATTTTCACTTTCTTTCTCAGAACGAATCACATCAGCATCTTCAAGTGTTTTTACCTTTTCAGTGAGTTCTGTACTTGCATCATCACCCAATACAACGGTCTTTACCTTAAGTTCAGATTCTTTTTTGTATATGAGAAAAGCTTTTTCATTGGTAACGGTAAAGTCACTGATTTGTTCAACGCCTGGTAAATTGATATCCTCTACTTTAATACTTTGATCCCATTTCACCTGCCCGTTACCATCAAAGGATACCAGTACAGTAGCCAGCGTTTTTACATCAGTCGAATTTGTTTGTTGGCCATACATGTACGGCCGGTACATGCGACTTAATCCCGGATAGTAAAAACCGCCGGGCCAGTATGGATACGGTCCATACGGATTATTTGGGTAAGGATACGGACCATTCATGGATGCGGTACTTGAAGGATTATATACTTCAGCGAGAAGATAAAAACCCGAATTGTTTTCGGCGATGCGGAATGGCATTACGTAACTCGTAAAACTCGGATCGTTTCCTGCCTTAGCATCTTCTTTAGCATTTTCTTTAATCTTTGATGCACGCTTTTCTTTGAGGAAATCCACAAAATGGTTGAGCCGCCCGAAATCAATGTATTGAATCTTTTGTTCTGAAAACGGATCAACAGAAACAGCATAAAATCCGTGCGACTGCTTTGAATTCCGGTCTCCCCACGTTCCTGCAACAAGCAAATCTTCCCGTTTAAGCGCACTGGTAATACCGGTTTGTAAAGTCATGTCTTCTTCAATCTGAATAACATCTTCAAGAAGTTGTTTTCCTGTCGAATCAAAAGTTCTGAAAATCATTTTCCGTTCGCCCCGCAAACCACGGTTGATCAACACTGTGTTGAAAGTCTGATTTTGGTTTGTTCGCAAATCAACAAGTTCTGTATCCTTTTGGAAAAACCCTGGGATTACTTTCATGTTCTTAGTCTCTGGTTCAAATAAAACGATGACAGCTTCATTGTTAACATATCCGCCAAAAATGAAATTATCACCTGCTTTGATAAAGTGTGTTATCCGAAGATCGAGTTCGGGTTTTACTTCGTAACGTGCAATCTCCTTCCCGGCATAAGAAACCTCAATCAAAGCGAGATCGTTTTTCGTAGTTTCACCAGTTCGAAACAGGAAGTAAAGCCGGTCATCAGCGATCTCATATCCCAGCATTCTGTGCCGGTGTAAGATCTCGAGTTCAAGCGTGGCGGTTTTGTTCAAGGTCGTATCAAGGAAAACCAGCTCCCATAACTTGTTGTTGTTTTTGTATTTTTCCTTGTCGCGGAAAAGCGCAAGCCCTTTTTCTCTGAGGGAGATCACATGATAATAATCGTCGTAATTCTTTTGTTCATGCTCAAACCGGTGAGGTTGCAGGATTTGTGCTGTCGCGTTAAACGTAAGCAACCACGATGATAGTATGAACAATCGCTTAAATCTAAGCAACCGCATTACCGATATGAATGAGCTGAATACCATATTATTTCTCCTCGCTTAATGAAAGAATAAAATCAAATTCTTCTTTTTTAACAGGTTGAACAGAAAGCCGTGAAGATTTCACAAGCGTCATATTTGTAAAACGCTTATCCGCTTTAATTTGTGCCAGGGTCACTGGGTTTTTCAATTTTTTTTCTGGTGCTATTTCTACGGCTACCCAGTTTTCATCTTTTGGATCTGGCAGGTTTTCTTTTGTTATCCTGGCGATGCCAACTACAGCCTTATCATCCATACTGTGATAAATAAAGGCCAGGTCACCTTTTTTCATTGCTTTCAGGTTATTACGCGCCTGGAAATTACGAACGCCATCCCAGGTCGTTTTTTTATCCTTTACCAGGTCATCCCATGAGTAGGTGCTTGGTTCGCTTTTCATTAACCAGTAGTTCATACAGTATAAAAATTAAAATATCGTTTAATGAATGGGTTAAACATGTGTACTGACTGTAAAATAGTAAATTGTATTTGTATGTCGTTTAGTTAAGCTTATTTTTTATCCGTCTCCAGAGGAATAGGTTATGGAAGGTTAAATAAATGACGAATTGTATTTATATGTTTTGCTTACGCGATAAAAATGAAGGTTCTGATTATTCATGCGGCATCTGCAGGGGAGGTTATTTTTTCAACACCTTTGATTCGGGCAATTAAAACGCATGATGCACGCGCTGGTATTTATTATGTCACCACATCATCCGGTAAGCTTGCACTGGAAGAAAATGCCCTTGTTTCTGCAACCTATGATGTTAAACAGGGCGTGCTTAAACTTTACCGCGAACTTCAAGGGCATTCGTTCGATATGGTCATTGATCTTGACCGCAATTTCCTTTCTTATATCCTTACAAGGCTTACTCAGGGAAGATTGTTGTATGGACCTAAAGCAAGTTGGTTAACCAATTTCGTCCGCAGAAAATCCGCAGAAAGCACAGAACAGACCCACCTCGTTGAGCGTTATTTGCGCGTACTTGATTCAACAGAGATTTCACAACATCAGCATCCGTTGGATTTTACAATCCCCTACAAAGACGAAGTGCCTTTATCGTGGTTGCCTGAACCGTATAGTAAGGGCTACGTTGTGCTTTGTATTCAGGCGCAATATGCTACAAGGAGGTTACCGGTAAAACGAATGGTCGAACTCTGCGACCGGATCAACAAACCTATTATTATACTGGGGGAAACACATGATCAGGAAGATGGAAACGAGATCGAAAAATTCTTTAAACGGACTGACAAAACAAATCAATATGAAGAAGGTTTGCAGGCTTTAAACAAAAAAGCGGAGGTGTATAATGGATGTGGCAAATTCAATTTTCACCAGCGTGCAAGCCTCATAAAGCAAGCGCAGTATGTTTTCACTTTCGACAATGATTGTATTGCTATTGCTTCGGCATTTGAGAAATACGTTTTTAGTATTTGGGGAAATACTGTGCTCCAATCCGGCAGATATCCCTATCAAACAGGCTTTACCATTTTTGAAAAAAACAATCTGGCATGCAGGCCCTGTTCAACCAAGGGTTATGCGCATTGCCCGTTGAAACATTTCAAATGCATGAATGATATCGTTTTTGATTTCTATCTGCCCTGAGATTTTTTCCATGGACCTTCGATTGCGAGTGTCAACCCTTCATGCTGAATGTTTACGAAAAGTGTTGATCCGTCTGGCGAGAATACGACACCGGCAAGCTCGGAATTGTAACCGGTGTTTTCAGCAAGTTTGTAATAGGTGCCTTCCGGGGTTATCCCTACCAGAAATGGATGTCCATCATCTTCACATAATACAAGATCTCCCCACGGCGATACGGTAAGATTATCACAGTGGTTTAGAATCTTTTTATCGTTGGGTTCTGCAAAAATTTGCAACATCCCCGGTGCTTCTGATTCTCTTGAGGTTCCTTCATATTGCCCGGGCTTGTAGCGGAAAACTTGTCCTCCTTTGGTAAGGCCTCCACTGGTGCAGGCGAAATACAATTCTTTATTACCAAACCACATGCCTTCTCCGCGGGCAAATCGTGCTGCTCCCCTTTTGAATCCACGGAATCGAAGATCATTCTCCGGCGAATCAATTCGATCGAGATCAATCCAGCGGACGTTTTTCCACTCACCTTGAAGGAGTTTTGGCGTTTCAAGATCGCGCCAGTTACGGGTATCGAAAGCGTCCTGGTCTACGAAGGCAAGTGCCTGAAGTTTTCCTCCGTCGAGAAGTTTACCTGGCGTTTTCGGTATATATCGATAAATCAATCCTTCCTGATCGTCTTCGGTTAGGTAAACAATTCCGGTGGCGGGATCTACGGCAACTGCTTCATGATTAAAACGACCCATGCCTTTTATTGGGAGGGGTTCTGCCAGCGCGGGGTTTATGGATGCGTTCACCTCAAAGGTATAGCCGTGGTCTTTTTCTAATGCTTCACCGGCTTTTATTGTGGTCTCTTCACAGGTAATCCAGCTATTCCACGGTGTAGGACCACCCGCACAATTGCGCAAAGTTCCGGCGAGACTCAGGTATTCAGTTTCTACCTTTTTTGCAAGGTGGTTGTATACCAGCGTTGTCGTACCACCGGTAGCGGGAAGCTCGCCACGGCCAAAGTCATAAAATTTATTTTTATCGATCTTATTCAGTAATTCATTTTGTTTTCCGAATGGACCATCCTTCTTTTCATCGGCATTGTTTTCATGGTTGCGGATGATAATGGTGCGGTTAGCCCCACCGTTGAAGGTGGCCATGCCATCCGGTTTACCCGGTACAAGCAATCCATCGTGCATTGTATTGCCACTTTTTGAAATGATGTGGTAAGAAAAGCCTTTCGGCAAACTCATAATTCCCTTTGGGTCGGTAATAAGCGGACCGTAACCACCATCAGAAACATTTGAAGTAAACGATTTTGAATAACTGTATTTATACAGACCTAAAAACCCGAGGCTGATCAGGCCGCTGTTTCGGATAAAATTCCTTCGTGTAGATTTCATAAATATGGATTTAAATGAAACGGATCAAAAGCAAAACACCACTTAAAGGTAAGTGGTGTTTGAATTTATTCATTGTTTTCGGCGTACTAATATGCCCGCACAAGCTTTCCTTCCATATAATTTACATACGAACGATTCACCACTTTCATTCCTCCGGGTGTCGGATAATTACCTGTGAAGTACCAGTCACCGGAATGGTATGGTATTGCCTTGTGTAGGTTTTCAACAGTTTGAAAAACGACTTCCAGTTCGGCGCGCATATCCGCAGGGCGGCAGATTTCCGATATCTTCTTTGAAATCTGCTCATCCGTAAACTGTTCATACAAGTGTTTCACATAATTCTGTTGACTTTGATGTCCACGCGCACGGGAACATTTTTCATACACTTCACCCAACAGATAATCTTTACCATGATCCTTTAACAGTCCGATCATAGCGCGAAACGCTACGAACTCACCCATCTTACTCATATCGATTCCATAACAATCAGGGAACCGGATTTGAGGAGCGGATGAAACGACAACAATTTTTTTCGGCTCCAGGCGATCGAGCATTTTTAAAATGCTTTTCTCCAGGGTTGTGCCCCGTACAATCGAGTCGTCAATCACAACCAACGTATCAATCCCTTTACGGATTACTTCGTATGTGGTGTCGTACACGTGCGCGACCATTTCATCACGGTGTTCGTCATCTGTAATGAATGTACGCAGCTTTACATCCTTCAATACAAGCTTTTCAATCCTTGGACGGAACGAAAGAATATCTTCGAGTGAATCTACTGAAGGCTTTTGGTCGATGATGATGTCTTTTTGTTTGCTGATGAGGTAGTCTTCAATACCGGCCATTAATCCGTAAAAAGCAGTTTCTGCCGTGTTCGGTATATAGGAGAAAACCGTATTCCTCAAATCAAAATTAATGGAACTCAACACCTGTGGAACCAACAAACGACCTAGTTGTTTCCGCTCTTTGTAAATATCGGGATCATTGCCGCGTGAAAAGTAAATGCGTTCAAAACTACATGATTTCTTTTCGCCTGATTTTACGATCGGGTATTGCGCATAATCGCCACTTTTGTCGATGATCAAAGCATGGCCGGGATCGATTTCTTCAATCTGATTATAATCAATGTTAAAAGCAGTTTTTATGGCAGGCTTTTCAGAAGCGACGACAACCACTTCATCATTTGCATAAAAATAGGCAGGACGTATACCGTTCGGATCACGAACCACAAATGCGGAGCCAGATCCGATCATTCCGGCCATTGTGTATCCGCCATCAAAATCTTTACAAGCTCTCTTTAAAACACGTTGTAAGTCAACTTCAGTCTCAATGATGTCAGAAATCTCACGGTTGGAAAATTTGTCTTTGTATTTTTCAAACAAGCCCTGAACTTCCTCGTCGAGAAAGTGACCGATTTTTTCCATCACGGTAACGGTATCCACTTTTTCTTTTGGATGCTGGCCAAGATGTACAAGGATATCAAAAAGTTCCTCAACGTTAGTCATGTTGAAGTTTCCCGCCATTACAAGGTTACGGCTTCTCCAATTGTTCTGACGCAAAAACGGATGAACATTTTCGATACTGTTTCTTCCATGCGTTCCATAACGAAGATGCCCTAACCACAGTTCACCGGTAAAGGCACAATGCTGCTGCAACCACTGTTGCTTTCGGAATTTATCCTTTCCTTCTTTTTGAGCTTTCTTATATTTTTTACTGATTTTTTTGAATAGGTGGGCGACAGGTTGGGGCTTAATGGATCGATAGCGGCTAATGTAACGGTGTCCGGGTTCTACATCTACTTTTATGTTTGCAACCCCTGCACCGTCTTGTCCTCGGTTGTGTTGTTTCTCCATCAGGATGTACATCTTATTCATGGCGTAAGTGGGGCCATATTTTTCGATGTAATACGACAGAGGCTTGCGCAAGCGAATCATCGCTATACCGCACTCGTGAAGGATCTGGTCGCTCATTGTTTGATTAATCGTTATTCTGGTCGCTCTTTATTTCGATTACCCGTATGCCTTTCAGCAACACGATTAATAAGAATGAACCAGCCTAGAATGCAAAGTTAATTTTATTAATCCATCCCATCAACAGTCCCGGCCTGAAGAAAAGAAGAAGTATCCCTAAAACCAGAATGAGGCCTAAAAAATTTTCAAACGTAAGGTTATTTGAAATAAATGTTGTTTCCCGGCTTTTAATAAACGCATAATAGGGGATTCGGAGATAATAAAAGAGCGAAACGACGGTGTTGAGCAGCCCGAAAACCAATAATATCAGTAAAAACGATTTACCAGACAGGTGGTACGCTTCCCATAAGGAAGAAAAAATAAATAATTTGGCTGTAAATCCGGCAGTTGGAGGAAGTCCGGTTAAGCCTACAAATCCAACCAGCATAAAAAATGCCGGCCATGCGACATATTTTCCAATACCACTGTAGGAAGCAACTGTATTCAGCCCACGGTCTTCAAAATATTGCAAGTATATGAACACAACAAAGTTGAGAAGAACGAAAACGGTTGCATAAAACAACATGTAGTGAAGTCCTTGCGGGATGAAAGCGGTCACGCCAACCAGTAAAAAGCCTGATTGCGCAATGGAGGAGTAAGCCATGAGGCGTTTTGGACTTTTTTGCCATAGCGCTGAAAAATTTCCAACCGTTAAAGTGAGCATTACAATTCCCGACAGTATCAATTGCCAATCATAGGCAGACTCACCAAAGAGATTAATGATCGCAATAAATTTCGTGAGGATTCCGATTCCGGCGAGTTTAGGAACTACTGAAAAAAAAGCAACTATGGGCATAGGCGAAGCCTCGTACACATCAGGTGCCCAGGGGTGAAATGGGGCCGCTGCTATTTTATATAGAAAGCCACTTAACGTAAGAACTCCGGCAACAAAAAACAGTGGTGAGTTTAATTCGGTTAATTTCTCAGCGAATACAGGCGAAGTAAACATCAGCGTACCCGTCATGCCATATAAAAAGGATAAGCCATATAACATTACCGCCGATGCCACCGAGCCGAATATGAAATATTTTAGACTTCCTTCAGTAGCAGTCTTGTTAAACGCAAACCCGGCCAGTACATAAGAGCTTATTGATATCAACTCAAGCGCAATGAAGGTAATGGCGAAATTTGAACTCATCACCAGGAGATGGGCACCCAGTACGATGGCAAGGATCAAAGCGTAATATTCCGGCAAACGTTGTTGTGATGGTTCTCTTCGCCAAGTCATTACAACGGTAAGGATACCCGAAATCAGGAATAACAATTTGAGGTAAGCGGTAAACTGATCGGCTTGTAACATCCCGGTAAAAAGACTTCGTGGTTGAACAAATACAGGCCATTGAAAAACAACCACGATACTACAGGCGCAAAGGATTAGTAAAACTAAAACATGGAACAGTTTTTCTTTTTTAGGAAAAGATAAACCAGCGAGGATAGTGAGTAATATACCAGACAGCAGGATCAACTCCGCAGTGAAAAAGGAGAAACTCATCCGGATTAATTCGACGTTATCCTTCAGTGTATGCTCCACGATTTTATGGTGTTAAAATTAATTTTCTTCCGGTGTTCAACACCAATTCGCTGAACGCCTGTGCATACGGATCAATAAAATTGAGCATAGGCTGTGGAAATATTCCAAAAGTGAGGGCAGCAATTGCCAATGGTATAAGCATCGCATATTCCCGTGTGGTGAGTGGCGTCAGCATCTCAGCCGTAATGCCTCCTTTGAGGTCAAACGGTCCGAAGAACATGCGTTGTAAAGTCCAGAGGTAATAAACAGCTCCGAGGATAAGCCCTGAGGTAGCAATGATAGCGAAACTCTCATGGAGCAGTCCGTTTACAGAAGGCGATCGGAATGCACCGAGGAACACGAGCACTTCTGCTATAAATCCTGAGAAACCGGGAAGTCCCATTGAAGCAAAAAAGGCAATGAGCACAAATGCGGTATAGTATTTCATTTTATGCGAAAGCCCGGAATAGTGAACAATGGTCCGGTCATGTGTGCGATCGTATAACACACCAACCAAAAGGAAAAGCATCGCTGAAATAACACCATGGCTTACCATCTGGTACACCGCACCGGAGATTCCTTCCGGAGTAAGTGCAGCCAGCCCAAGCAGTACAAAGCCCATATGACTTACGGATGAATACGCGATCATTCGCTTCAGGTCTTTACTGGCCATGGCATTAAGCGCGCCATAGACGATTGAGATCACACCCATGAGACCAACGAACCAACTAAAATAAAGTGCAGCCTCCGGAAATATCGGGAAGGCTATACGCGCAAGTCCATATCCGCCGATCTTAAGCAAAACAGCGGCGAGAATAACAGACACCGGGGTGGGTGCTTCCACGTGGGCATCGGGTAGCCACGTATGTAGCGGAACCATCGGAAGTTTGATGGCAAAACCAAAAAACAAAAGCAGGAAACACCAATAACGGGCATTGTAGGCACCGATCATCCACGGATTGTTTGGATCCAGGATCGAGTTGGAAATATAATTTGAAGGATCCATCATGTTAAGCATGTTAAAGCTATGCACAATGGCACCCGCATCGCCTGGTTCGTTTACTGAAGTGTACAATGCAATCATGGTGATCAGAATAAAGATCGACCCAAGCAGTGTGTAGAGAAAAAATTTAATGGAAGCGTATTCGCGCCGTTGACCACCCCAGATCGCAATAAGAAAAAACATGGGGAGTAACATGAATTCGAAAAAGAGATAGAACAATAAAAAGTCAAGGGCGGTGAAACTACCGATGATGGCGGTGTTTAAAACCAGGAAAAGAATGAAGTAGCCTTTTACATTATGTGTAATGGTCCAGGAAGAAAGTGTTGCAATCAAAAGAACAAACACGGAAAGTGCTGTTAAGGGAAAGCTCAAGCCATCCACTCCAACAAAGTATGCTGCTTTCAATGTACCCCAGTTTCCAAGGTGAAGGGTAATCCACGGTTGTTGTTCTACCAGTTGAACTCCACCTTCCGGTTGATACAGGGTAAACATGTAAGAAACAGCCAATACCTGGAGCACGCTAACAACAAGGGTGAGCACGCGAAACAAGCTTTCATTCTTAGCAGGAACAAAAAGTGCCGTGAATGCTGCCAGCAGCGGAGTAAAAATCAGAAAGGAGATCAGGTAGTGCTGCATTTATTCTCTGGTCTTCAGGTTGGATCTTACGTTCTGGTTACTGGTATTTATAGTTTTAAATCAGCGACGAAATTAGAAAAATAATTAGTGCAAAAACGGCGATGAACACATAAAACTGAATTTTTCCTCCCTGGAAAGAACGTGTAAGTGAACCAATAAGTCGCACCGTATACGCCGTACCATTAACAGACCCATCAATAATGGCGCGGTCAAACCATGCGAAAATATGCGCCGTTAGTATCTGCGCATACGCCGTGGTGTGGAGAAATCCGTCTATCCATTTCCGGTCTGCTTTTTCCGTTAACACGGCCAGGGCCACAACAGGTCGACCTACCAATCGCTCATAGAGATAATTTAAATAAAAAGACTGGCGTAGAAATTCAGCAGTGATCAGGATATTGTTTCTGTAAAGGAAAAATGAAGCCACTAGCGCGGACGCAACCCAGGCAATCGAGAAGATGGTAAGAAACAGTGAATGACCTTCCGCTTCTGGCATTAGCCACCCATTAAACGCAAATGGATTCCAGGAAACGATGAACCACAGTGAACCAAATGCAAGCAACGCCATCGGTGCGCGCATGATGATAGGAGGTTCCTCAATCGATAATTGTTGTGTTGCGCGTTCCTGTCCGAGAAATACAAGGGCGATCAATCGCACGATATAAAGCACCGTTAAAAAAGAAACGATGAAAGCCAATCCGAAAATAATCCAACGAAGACTAAAGCTATCTCCCTTCCATTCGTATAGCGCTGTAAAGATGGCTTCTTTGGAAACAAATCCGGAGAAGAACGGAATTCCTGCCAGAGCAGCGCCACTTACCGTGGTGGCCAAAAATGTAAATGGTAATTTCTTTCTTAAGCCACCCAGGTTTCGAACGTCCTGAACATCAAAATGGACATGCTGTTGATGTTGTGCCCGATGTAAAACATGAATGACTGATCCGGCACATAAGAATAAACATGCTTTAAAAAATGCATGTGTGAAAAGGTGCATCATGCCAACTTCGGGCGCGCCGGCACCACAAGCTGTTACCATTAACCCAAGCTGAGAGATGGTGGAATAAGCGAGAATTTTTTTGATATCGGTTTGTACAAGGGCAGCAAGCGCGGCCATTACTGATGTGGTGATGCCGATGATAACCAAAACAAGCAATGCTTCGGGAGAAAATAAAAAATCAACTCTTGCCAGGAGAAATACACCTGCAGCCACCATCGTCGCGGCGTGAATCAATGCGCTTACCGGCGTGGGTCCTTCCATGGCATCGGGAAGCCAGGTAAGTAATGGAAATTGTGCCGATTTACCGATTACGCCACAGAACAGACACAGTGAAGCGATTGTATTCCAGGATGAGATGTTAGTAATTGATGCAAGTTCGACGAGTGAAAATGTTCCTGTATTTGCCCATAGAATCATCAAACCAACCATGAAGCCAGCATCACCAATGCGATTAAGAACAAATGCTTTACGCGATGCTGCGGCTGCTTCTGGCTTATGTTGCCAGTGCCCGATCAACATGTAGGAAGAAAATCCGACGAGTTCCCAAAATATAAAAATGAGCAACACACTATCGCTTAACACAATGCCCAGCATGGCGAACGTGAATAATCCAAGCATGGCAAAGTAACGCCTTGTTGCACTGTCGCCGGCCATGTAGCCCAACGAATACAGATGTACAAGGAACGACACGAACGTTACAACTATGAGCATAAGCGCAGCAAGATTATCGACGAGCATGCCGATGTGCACTGTGGTGGAGGAAACGCTAAACCAGGTGTATTGTATGTGATAGGGATCATTATCCCAAACCTGTATGCCGACATAGTATGCTGAGACGGTGCTGATCAGTAATAAGACAGGCGCTGATAAAGAGACAATCCATGCGTATTGTTCTTGAATCGTCAAAGAAAGTATGAAAGAAAGCAACGGAAGGAAAAATGCCAGGACGAGACAAGTTTCAAAAGCAGGGCTATATAGCGTTGCTGATTCCATGTTAATCTTTCAATTCATCAATCTGGTCGGGAACAACACGCTGATACTCCTGGTACACGCGAAGCACAATGGCAAGGCCTACCGCAGTCTCACATACAGCTACGATGATTACAAACAGAGAGAAAAGCTGACCATCGAGATTATGCGCATGCTGGTAATTAAAGGCAACCAGGTTAATGTTAGCTGCATTCAACATCAGTTCTATCCCGAGAAGAACCATAATAGCATTTCGTTTTGTAATCACCATCATCAGTCCGGCAGCAAAGACGATTGCACCAAGATACAGGAGATGAGTTACTGGCAACATTATGCTGATTTGGATTTATGTGAAGCAATAACCGCCGCACCAATGAGGGCGATGAGCAAGAGTATACCAGCAATCTCGAATGGAAGCATATAAGAAGTCATCAGACTCAAACCAATTGTTTCAACCGTATTGGACGAATTGAGCACAGAACCGGATGTAGTCGCATTACTGAATTGTGCGTAAATATAATATGCTATCAAGCTGAAAAAGGAAATCGAAATCAGCGCACCTGACACGACGTTACCATGACCCACCCGCAAAGGTTTGGCGCCCATCTTGGCGGTAAGCATAATACCAAACAGTATAAGGACCAATACGCCACCAGCGTAAATCAATATCTGTGTAACGGCGACGAACTCAGCCCATGCGAGCACATATAATCCGGCTACACAAAGTAGGCAAACAAGGAAGAATAAAGCCGCATAAAAAACATGACGTGAGAAAACCATGGCAATAGCAGCCACTGCAGCGGATACTTCAAAAAAATAAAACAGAAAACTGTATATAGTCATACCGTTGGCGGAGGTGGCCCCGCAGGTTTAATTTTTGGTCTAAACACAGGTTTGGCTGTTGGTTTAGGTGCGTCTCCGGCCGCCGGTGTTGGTGTCGGCGGTTTGGCTGCCAGTTTACTTTTCTGATGTTCTTCTGCTATCTTTTTCTTTTCCTCGATTTCTGCTGGCGTCATCTCCGAAAAAGCGAAATTGTGTTCCTGCATATCGTACACGCTGAAGTCGAATACTTTCGTCATGGTTAAACACTCCGTAGGACATACCGTAGTACACAGGCCGCAAAAACAGCATTTGCCCATGTCAATATCAAACTTGGCGGCATAAATCCGCTTGGGCGTTCCGTCGGATGTTTTTCCGATCTCTTCAGTGGCTTTGATCGGTTCAATGGTAATACAATCGACGGGGCAGATTTTCGCACACTTATCGCAAACAATACAATCATCAATTTCATTATGCAAACGATAGCGCCCATTGTCAGGGATGGGTTGCATGACGTGAGGATATTGAATGGTATTGATTCCTTCGGTGTGTTCGAAGTAGTTTACCTCGTGAATGGCGATCGGTTTGCGACTGCGGCGTGCGCTAAGCAGGTGACGGAACGTTAATTTCAGTCCGGTCCAAAGCGAATCTAATGCCTGGGAAATCGATTTCCAGTATGCAGGGTTTCTTCTTTCCATTCTTAAGCCAACAAAAATAGAATAGAAAAAGATCGAATAAAGGTTTTCCGGTTAAAAGTTGATGGAAGTTTGCGATAGGTTCGGAAGTTTACGATGGGTTCGGAGTTTTTCGATCAGCTTCAGGCTTCAGGCTGCAAGGTTCAGGTTGTTTCCAATTACGTTTTGACTTTCGAAAAGCTGCGAGCCACAAGTTCGAGCCACGAGTTTGTTGGGTAGCAATAGAGGTGAGGTACAAAGTACAAGGTATGAGGTACAAGGACAGTTGTTCTCGATAGTAATCAGTTTTTTGGAAACAACGTGGGACTTTAGGACTTTTGGCAACGAATCATTTTTCCTTTGATCGTGGGGATTCTTCTGCATGCATGTGCTTTGCACTTGCGCATCAAAATGACGGTAGCGAAAGGTAAAAATAGCTGCGAGTTGCGAGCTTCGGGCCACGAGTTTATTAGGTAATAAAATAAGTGTTTGGCGGTACGCCCAAGTTGTTATTGCTAAACGCAGAAGGTTTTCGCAAACCAACCTCAAACTTCAAACGTCAAACCTCAAACAATTTCTCCGAAGCCAATCGTTCTCGAAAACCAACCATGAACTTTGAACCATGGACTTTGAACTTTGAACCATGCTTACTGCGTTTTTGGCAAAGTGAAGAAGAATGTGCTACCATCACCTTCCTTGCTTTCAACGCCAATCTTGCCGCCATTTTTTTCAATGAATTCCTTACATAAGATAAGGCCCAGGCCTGTTCCTTTTTCATTGGCCGTACCACGGGTGGTATATGGGGCGGTTTTATCAAAAAGAATATCCATTACTTCCGGTTTGATGCCCACACCGTTGTCGCGAACGGAGACAAGCCATTCATTCCCTTTGTCTTCAGACCGGATAATGACCTCACCGCCATCGTTGGTAAATTTAATGGCATTTGTAATCAGATTCCGGATCACGAGGTTAACGGTATTTAAATCAGCAAAACTAATGGTTGATTCAGGAATCTGGTTGAGGATATGAATGTCTTTGCCTTGCACAGGCCCGAGCAGAAGTATGTTTTCATCCACCATTTTATGGAGATCGATCTTACCCGGTTGAAGGTTAAGTTTGTCCATTTGAAGCAACGTCCAGTCCAGGAGGTTGTTTAATAATGTACGCGTGTGATTAAACCGTACGCGTAATTCTTTCACATGCACGGGTAGTTCCTCAGCAGTAACGGCACCTTTGTCCATCAGGTCCAGCATACCTGCGAGTGCATTGATTGGTGAACGAAGGTCGTGTGAAATGATCGAGAAGAATTTATCCTTCACCTGGTTTAGGCGTTCAAGTTCTTCGCTACGCTTCTCCGTTTCTTCCTGGTGTTGTAACAGCAGCATATTGATCTTTCTGCGGCGTTGGCCACTGCGATACACCGTGATCAATACAATACCACTCAGGGCCATCACCACGACGAGAATGTTGGTAACGAATTCCTGTCTTTTGATTTCGTCTTTTTGTTCAGCCTGTTGTTTACTGAGCACAGCGATCTGTGAATCTTTGGACTCAGTTTCAAAACGAAGTTGATCGCGCACCAGTTTGCTTTGCATGTCCTGGCTGAAAAGCGTATCCTCCAGTTGTTTAAATTCTTTAAAGTAGGTCAGTGCTTTTTTATAGTCACCTTTTAATTCCCATAGCGTCGACAATTGCTGGTAACACTGGATCTCGAGCACGTTGGCGTTTTGCTGTCGGGCTAATTCGAGACTTCGTTGAATCGCGTCCAGCGATGTATTGTAATTTCCCATGGCCAGCTGAACAAGACCTTGTCCAAGTTTTACTTCGGCAATTCCGTACCGGTCATTGTTTCGCGAGTATAGCATGTATGCTGTATCGTAATAGGATAATGCTGTTTTCATATCCTGTTTTTTTACGAATACCTTGGCAATGTTGATCATATTCCGGGGTTGTAATCCATGCAGGTTGTATTCCTTACTTTTGGCCAGCCCATCAAGCAAATAGATCATAGCTGAATCGTATTCACCTTTACGGAGAAGTACATCACCAATCTCACTTAATGAAAAGGGTTCACCCCGGTCATCGTTTACCTTTCGGGCAAAGGTGATATAATCCATAGCGCGATCATACTGACCAATCGATTTGAATACACGTCCTACATTGTGCATGGAGATGGCCATCCACATGGAATCACGACGTAGCTGCGCTATTTTATAAGATCGGGTAAAATAGTGATAGGCTTCATCGTATTCGCCAAGATCATAATAATCGTAACCAACGTTATTGAAGCAAAGGCTCAACATTGTGCTGTCTTTGAGCATAACAGTTGCTTCAAGCGCTGTGTTATCTGCATTTAAAGCAGCGCGATAATCGCCTCGTACGCGAAAGATCGAACCCATGCTGCTGTAAGCGCGGCCTTTAAATTCAGTCAGCCCTTTTGCGTTGATCATCTCAATTGCTTTTTCCGTAAGGCTTCTGCTTTTTGCGACATCTACATACTCGTAGGCATAAGACAGTTGAAGCAACGCCTTTACATGTGTGGTATCGGGAAGTTCTTGCTTTAGAACTTTTTCAAGACTGTCAATTTTTTGTTGCGCATGAACGGAGGCTGTACCTCCGGCAAGAAGAAGGACAAGCGATATAATTACAGGCAACTTCATAACAGGTGTTAAATAAAAATGATTTTCCAAAATCCGCATATTATGATTAATGCCAGGGCAAATGGCGTTAAATATTTCCAGGAAAGATTCATCAGTTGGTCAATTCGTAATCGGGGATAGGTCCAGCGTATCCATATTTGCACGCCTACAAAAAGCAGCGATTTGCTGAGTAACCAAAAAATTCCCCACACCGTTGAACCTGGGGTTCCCGGCACTCCACTTGTCCAGTTTGCTAATTGAACTGCGCCGATATTCGGCAACGGTGTATTCCAGCTTCCAAAAAATAAGACCGCTCCCAATATGCTTACTAAAAGCATCATTCCGTATTCCGCGAGCATAATTACAGCCCAGCGAAACCCGGTATATTCTGTTTGAAATCCAGCGACCAGTTCTGACTCCGCCTCAGGCAGGTCAAAGGGTGCGCGATTGCATTCCGCCAGCGAAGCGATAAAAAATATGATCCACACCAGGAACAGGATTGGCATTCGAAAAATATTCCAGCTTAAGAATCCACCGATAGCCGTAGTATCAATATCCAGTGCAGGTATACTAAACAGGTATTGAGGCGTGTCACTGAATATGCCTTGCTGATACGACATTTCCTGTAGGTTCAATGTTTGACACATCATACATACGATCAAAACAGACAGGCCCAGGGGGACTTCGTACGAAATGATTTGAGCAGCAGAGCGCATGGTGCCTAGCATACTGTATTTATTATTCGAACTCCACCCGGCCAGAATAATACCGATCACGTCGAGTGACACAATCGCCAACAAAAAGAACAATGCCGAGGAGAGGTTTGCTCCCGACCATGATGGCGCCAATGGAATAACAGCAAATCCTGCGAAGACAGAAACGAATATGATAATCGGTGCAATCCTGAACAACAACTTATCGGCTGATGCCGGAATAATGTCTTCTTTTTGGATAAGCTTAACTAAATCGGCAACCGTTTGCAATATGCCATAGTACCCCACTTCCATTGGGCCTAACCGGTCCTGGATGAAAGCTGATATCTTCCGTTCTGCATAGATTGCTACTACAGCGTAGAGAAGGATGAAAGGCAGTATGAAAATTAAAGTGGTCAACGTACGGTTTTACCCACGAATATGGGGAATTTATTTGTCATGAATTCACAATATTTGCGAAAAACAACACATTGATCTTACTTAATCCCAAAGCGGGTGCTTTTCGAGGGTGACTTCATCTTTAAAGAATAAGCGCGCAGAAGCCTCAAACGATTCTGTATAATCTGAAACTAAAAATTGTTGCTGTGATTGAGTGTTGTTGTTGACGAGGTTTTCTTTCTCGAGGTAGTTCTTTAACGCTGCAGCAACTGTTTCCGAAGAATCAAGCACTTTCATTTTTCCCTGATAGTAATTACTGATCTCTTTTTTAATTAACGGATAATGGGTACAGGCGAGAATCAGCGCTTCAACGCCCTCCAATGCCGGATCAGAAAGGTATTGTGCGATAATTTCATGACTGATCTGATTGTTGAAAAAACCTTCTTCGATCATGGGCGCCAGTAGTGGCGTAGCAACAGAACGTACGGTGATGTTTTTGCCGGACTCTTCGATCTTGCGTACATAAACGCCGGATTGAACAGTACGTTTTGTTCCAATCAATCCTATCTGCTTTCCTGCGAAGTTCGTACTCACCAACTCAATCATGGGATCAATGACATTGATGATCTTAATGTCTTTTCGCACATATTCTGTTAATAGTTCGTATGCCGCTGATGATGCTGAGTTACATGCAATGACAATTACCTTGCACCCTTTTTTCACCAGTACGTCTGCGATCTTGATGGAGTACGCCTGAATGGCAGCTTCCGATTTTTCTCCGTACGGCAAATGTGCGGTATCACCGAAGTAAATCATATTTTCGCCAGGCAACAGATTCTGTATGGCGTGTGCCACTGTTAAACCCCCAATTCCGCTATCGAATACTCCGATAGGTTGGATTTTATTAAGTTTCATTTTATTTACTTGATTTGCTTACCGGTGTGCATGCCGACCAGCACTTCACCGATCACCAGTTACCTCATCGATAAATAAGGATGCGAAGTTTATCATTTTTGAAATGATGTTATCTATCCGGAATAAAAATTTTCCACATCGTGAAATAAAAAGGACTGTTCAACGGTTGAACAGTCCTTCACCAAAATACAAAATGAATTATGCGATGTTCGTAGAAAGTTGGGCTACCATGATCTCTCGCTTTTCGCGATGGTTACAATAAGTACAGGCGAGATGTTCGATGAGGTAGCCGGTCTCTGATTGTGTAGGCGCCTTACCAATCTCTTCGCTATCGATTAGCAAGGTATAAAATCCGCATTCCGGGCATTCAATGGCTTGTTCACTAACGATGTATTTTTCAATTTTTTTATAACCTGTTTTTTCATCAATCCAAACATCGTAATCAACAACCTGGATGTCTTCTTCTTTGATCTGGGAGGTTTCCAGGTGGTGGTCTTCTTCTGTCTCACTCAATTTCCGCATGGTGTTTCCATCCGGAGAGATACGTGGTTTGTTTCTAAGTTTTATGAGTCGCTTGGACAATTTCTGCGGATAATAAATCCGGAGAAGACTGTTAAAAATAAAGTAACCAACAATGATAACACATACACTGATAAAGGCACGAACAAAAAACCAACGCAGCCCATTATCGAGAATCAAGTCACTCCCCACAGTGTTAATGGCACATGCTGCAGCAATAATAAACGCGATGATGGCATACCAGAAGTTTTTGATCTCACGGAGATTAACATAATCGTATTTCTCCTTGTAATCGCGGAGCCTAAAAACGTTAAACTCATGATAGATGAGCATAAGGATGCCCAACGCAATACTTAAAACGGTTCCATAGTACATGTATTGATTCCATGCATCCAGAAAGGAAGAACTGGTTTCCATAGGTTAGGGTTGTTTGGTTGTACTTAAAAATAACATTTGTTCCTGTTGATTGCCATCATTTTTTTCCTGTAACGGCCTGGACGGCAGTATTTCTTTTATCTAAATCCCGCTTACCTAAGGATGGTAACTCAAATTATGGAGTGAAAAGGCGCTTTTTAAGGTAGTATTTGTAATATTGTGCCTAAACCAACCATTCTATCAATTAAAAGATATGGCGAATAATGTATTGAAAGGAAAACGCGGCATCATCTTCGGTGCACTCGACGAAAATTCTATTGCGTGGAAAACAGCGCTTAAAATCAAGGAAGAAGGAGCAACCTTTACACTAACGAATGCCCCCATAGCCATGCGCATGGGAAAAATCAATGAGCTGGCAAAAATGTGTAATGCTGAGATCATACCGGCTGATGCTACTTCAGAGGCAGACCTGAATAATCTCTTCAGTAAGTCCATGGAAATTCTCGGTGGCAAACTCGACTTTGTTTTGCATTCTATTGGCATGAGCCCGAACGTTCGCAAAGACAAACCATACGGGGACCTAAACTACGATTGGTTTTTGAAAACCCTCGATATATCAGGTGTGTCATTTCATAAAGTATTACAAACTGCGGAGAAAACAGATGCGATGAACGAATGGGGATCTATCCTGGCATTAACTTACATCGCAGCACAACGCACTTTCCCGGACTATTCTGATATGGCACAGGCCAAAGCTGTGTTGGAATCGATCGCCAGAAGCTACGGCTATCGTTTTGGCAAGTTGAAAAAGGTACGGGTTAACACGATCTCTCAATCTCCAACGGTGACCACAGCAGGTGCCGGGATATCTGGGTTTGATGTATTCTTTGAGTATGCCAACATGATGTCACCACTTGGAAATGCTTCTGCAGAAGATTGCGCTAACTACATCGTTATGATGTTCTCCGATTATACAAGGATGATCACCATGCAAAACCTTATGCACGACGGCGGATTTTCATCAACCGGAATTACTGAAGAACTGGTTGCACGCCTGACAAAGTAGCGTTAGGTACTTTCGTGATGGCGATAAGCTGCAAGGTGAGTGCGATAGTTAGGTGTTGGGTAAAAAGTTGCGAGCTGTGAGCTTCGAGCTGCGAGTTTGGTGGGTGGTAACTTATGTGTTTTACGATTTATAAGAGATTTTAACCGCCCCCGTTCAGCTATTCGTTGAACATCCCCTCCTTATTCAAGGCGGGGAGTTTGTAACTTCATCAGTTATCGAACACACACCTCAAACCTCAAACAACTGGCACAAACTCGTCGTTCTCGAAAACCAACCATGAACTTTGAACCATGAACTTCGAAACTGAATCATGCTTGCTTTTCCTCCTTGTAAGTTGAATCTTGGTCTTCATGTTACGCATAAGCGGATGGATGGGTATCATGATATTGAGACTTGCTTTTATCCGGTGCCATTTACCGATGTGCTGGAAGTTGTTGTGTCTGATCAATTTGCTTTTTCAAGTACAGGTGTTGTAGTTCCTGGTCCAGTGGAGAATAACCTCTGTGTAAAAGCGTTTGAATTGTTAAAGCATGATCATGACCTGGCACCGGTTCAAATTCATTTGCATAAAATTATTCCTACGGGTGCAGGTTTGGGTGGAGGATCTTCCGATGCAGCCTATACCCTTCGACTGCTGAATCAAGTTTTTGATCTGAATTTAAGTCTGGATCAACTGATGCAATATGCGGCTAAGCTGGGAAGTGATTGTGCATTTTTTATTGGTGATAAGCCGATGATCGGAAAGGGCAGAGGCGAACTATTGCATGACATTAACTTATCATTGAAAGGAAAATATGTCGTGTTGATTAAGCCAGACCTGGAGGTCTCCACAGCGGCGGCCTATGCCGGGATTACTCCCGATACGCCAGCTATGCCAATAGCAGAAATTCTGACGCAACATCCCATGAGTCATTGGAAAGAGATGCTGGTTAATGATTTTGAGGTTTCGGTATTCCAGAAATTTCCAATATTAAAACATATCAAAGAATCATTGTATGATGCCGGTGCCGTTTACGCGTGTATGAGCGGTTCCGGGTCAACGGTGTTTGGTATTTTTGATACAGCGGTTCAACCTGCAACTGACTATCCTGTCATGTGGAGTGGTTACTTACAGTGAGAAAAGCTTCGAGCCGCGAGCTTCCTTTAGATTTGTGTTTTTTTCTTCGAAGGTGTTTCGAGTATTTTCACCGCGGAGTCGCGGAGTCGCAAGGTGCCGCAAAGTAAAGACCAAGCCCATAGTTAAAAGCAAAATCTTTCCGTGTATTCTTCCGTGTATTCCGAGTTTTCTGTGAGCGGAATGCATTTTTTTCTCTCACAGAAATCACAGAATAAACCACAGAAAGATTCGTAAACAATTCCGTGTATTCCGAGTTTTCTGTGAGCTGAAATGCATTTTTTCTCTCACAGAAACTAGAGAATAAACCACAGAAAGATTAGTCAAACATTCCGCGATAGATCAAATCGTTTTTTCAAAAGCGGATAAGAGAATACTGCGCATAGGATTACCCCAGTTCCGAAGTAAAAATTCACGCTCATTTTTTCTGTCTGGCCGAAGATGATCACCGCCATTATAATGCCATAGAGTGGTTCAAGATTTAGCGCAAGCTGGATTACGAAAACACTGATTTTTTTCATTAGCTCAACGGCAACGGAATACGCATACACGGAACACACGCCGGCGAGTAAGGCAATATAAATCCAATCCATAGTGGTTGGAATAAGATGTAATTCACCGTTTGTCCAGAAGGATTGATACACCGGAAGGAACAAACCAATCGCTATAAACACGGCAATCATTTCATAAAAAGTAATGGTGAATGCCGGTACTTGTTTTACCATTTTAGAATTAAAAACCGAAAACAATGCCGACGTAAATCCCGCCAGAATTCCCAGTAAAAGGCCAGCGGTGTATTTGAAGTCAACGGAAAAAATAAGATATAGCCCGGCGATAACGACAAGCCCAAGAATCACTTCGAATTTTTTAATACGGGTGCGATTGAAAAGTGGTTCTAGGAGTGCTGCCCATAGCGAGTTCGTTGCAAATCCAACAAGGCTCACAGAAACATTGGATACCCGTGCTGATCCGAAAAACGCCATCCAGTGAACAGCTACGATAAGGCCAATTAAAAATAAGCGGATGAGTTGTATGCGCGTTATGCGAAACGAGCCTTTGGTGATCAGGATAACAATTCCCATTCCAAGTACAGCGAGAATGGCACGATAGAATACCATCTCCACGGCGGGGATAGAGATGAGTTTACCCAGGATAGCAGAGAAACCCCAGAGAAATACAATAAAATGCAGCTGCAGGTAATCTGATCTGCTGACCATTAACGTGGAACGTATTTATACATGGCCAGCGAAATAAAAGCAAAAATAATGTTCGGAATCCAGACCGAAATTGCCGGAGGCATTGAGCCGGTTTCAGCAAAGGTTCTGAACAAAATAAAGAACAAAATAAAAATGAACGATAAGAGAAAACCCAGCGCAATCTGAAGTCCGGTGCCGCCCCTGCTTTTCCGTGAAGAAACAATAGCTCCCATAAACGTGAGTATAAAAATCGAAAAAGGTTGGGAGTAACGGGTGTACTTTTCTACTTCATAAACTTCAACACCGGTTGAGCCTCTTGCACGCAATGTCCTGATATAAGCATTTAACTCATTCAGCGTTAAGCCATCGTATTTCCGGTAATCATTTTCAAATTCTTCAGGATGAATTACCAGGGTAGTGTCCATCACTTTACCGGATCGTAAACTATCCGGAATAGCTTGCTTCACGCGTTGATATGCTCCGGGTGTTGTATCGAAAACCGCATCGACTTTTTTGATCGACCAGTCTTCGAGTTTCCATTTATTTATGGTTGTGTCCCATTTGATCCGGTTTGCGGTAAGCTTTTCAATGAGTCTGTTATCTTCAAAACGCTCTAAGGTGAAGTGATAACCGGTGTTGTTGTGGTTGTTGTAGCTTTGCATGTACAGGTACGTGTCCGGCGCTACCTGGATATGAATGTTACGTTGGTCAAAGTAGTATTTGTTCTTGAGGTGCTGAAGTTCAAACGCAAGCCTGCTCTTATTGGAATTCGGAATAACCCAACCGCTGAGTACAAAGCTGATTCCGGCTATGATTAATGAACCGATAAAAAACGGGAGCAGGAATCTTCTGAAACTCACGCCACTGCTTAAGATGGCAATGATCTCGGTTCGGCCTGCCATTTGTGCGCATACATATACCGTTGCAATAAAAATGGTGATAGGTGTTATAAAGCTTCCGATCCATGAAATGTAGTCGAGGTAATAACCGGCGATCTGCCCACCTGTAACACCGGCCTTGGCAAACTTATCCATCTTATCGGTGAGATCGATTACTGTAATGACGGCAAGCAGGATCAATACCACAAAGAAGAAAGTGCTTAGAAAGCGTTTCAGTATGTATTGATCGAGTAATTTCATGATATCTTAATTACACCTCTTCAAAACGATGAAGATAATGGTTTGTTAAAGTCTGCGGCTTACTGTTTTCACCATGGCGTTTTTCCATGATGCGAAATCGCCCGCGATAATATGTTCCCGGGCCTGATTTACTAACCATAAATAAAACGCAAGATTGTGAATGGAAGCAATTTGTGCGCCCAAAATTTCTTTATTGATGATGAGATGCCGCAGGTACGCCTTCGAATAAAATGTGCTGGCATAACCACCAAGGGTTACATCGATCGGCGACAAGTCCTCTTTCCACTTTTCATTTCTTATGTTAATAATTCCTTCTGTTGTAAACAACATGCCGTTTCTTGCGTTGCGGGTCGGCATTACACAGTCGAACATATCGATACCGAGGGCAATACATTCCAGGATGTTTCCTGGCGTACCCACACCCATCAGGTAGCGCGGCTTGTCTTGCGGCAAAATGTTGCAAACAAGACTAGTCATTGCATACATATCCTCATGTGGCTCGCCCACCGATAAACCACCGATCGCATTTCCCGGTTGATCTTGAGCAGCGATAAACTCCGCCGATTGTTCACGAAGGTCTTTGTATACGCTTCCCTGCACAATGGGGAATAGCACTTGTTCGTACCCGTAATGTGGTTCTGTCGTGGATATCCGGTCAACGCAACGTTTCAGCCACTGGTGGGTTAAGGCCAGTGAATTTTTGGCGTAGGTATAGTCGCAAGGATAAGGTGTACATTCATCAAAGGCCATAATGATGTCGGCGCCGATAGTGCGTTGTATATCCATTACCCGCTCCGGACTAAAATGATGGCGCGATCCGTCAATGTGTGATTTAAAAGTTACGCCATCGGGCGTGATTTTTCTGTTTTCGGCTAGTGAGTAAACCTGGTATCCACCACTGTCTGTTAAGATGGGTTTTGTCCAGCCGTTGAAATTATGTAATCCACCTGTTTTCTGGAGTAGGTCTAAACCCGGTCTTAAATATAAGTGATAAGTATTCCCGAGGATGATCTGCGCTTTGACGTCATGTTCGAGTTCGCGTTGATGTACCGCTTTCACTGATCCAGCCGTACCAACAGGCATAAAGATCGGCGTCTGGATTTCTCCATGTGCGGTAGTAATAATACCCGCCCGGGCTTTAGATTGATGATCGGTAGATACTAATTGAAAATTCATAAGCCCGCAAAAATACAGTTAACCCGTCATAGATTATGGTTTTTCATCGGCAAGTTTTTCAAGGCGGGGTAAGGCGTTGAACGGTTGTTAAATTAAACACCAACCTCAAGGAGGAGCAAATAGATAAACAGAAAAAACAGTAGTTAGACTAACGAAGGCGTGAGCTTTTTTATCTTAAGCGAAGATTCGCGTACGATTAGTTCTGTTTTGAGCACAACGGTTTCATAGGCAACACTTTCGGGCTGCGTTTGATGGTTGATAATTTGCGTGGCGGCGATCTTTCCCATTTCGGTTGCCGGGTGGGCAATAGTCGACAATTGTGGATCTATTATTAAGGAAATAGGATCATTATTAAATCCTACAACAGCTAATTGCTCAGGGATAACGATGCCATGTTGTTTGGCGTACTGAATGGCGCTTACAGCTGCTGTATCGTTGGCAGAAAAAATCGCGTCAGGCGGAACGGGAAGGTTCATCAAGTGATGGGTTAGTTTTTGACCTTCTTCTGCATTCAGGATTT
Source organism: Ohtaekwangia sp. (assembly GCA_035628875.1). GTDB lineage: Bacteria > Bacteroidota > Bacteroidia > Cytophagales > Cyclobacteriaceae > Ohtaekwangia. The sequence continues at coordinate 52,984 of DASPIZ010000060.1, forward strand.
GACCATAGACAATCAGGTTTTCGTCGATGGGCAAATTATTGTGTTTCAAGGCCTCAATGTAGCCGTTCAATCGATCCCTGTATACATTACGATGTTGAGCACCTGCTAAATGCGCGATGCGCCTGCATCCCTGTTCGATAAGATGCTTTGTGGCGGTAAAACCGGCTGCGAAATTATCAATGATTACCCTGTTGGTATTAATTACTTCAGAAACACGATCGACAAACACAATCGGAAGGCCTGCGTTTATATAAGGTGTGAAGTGGTCGTAGGATGTAGTCTGCATGGCGAGCGAAACAATTAATCCACTAATGCGGCTGTTGTACAATGCTTTTGCATTAATTACTTCATTATTAAAGCTGTCGTGTGATTGAGAAATAATGACGTTGAAATCAGCTTTGTTCGCTACCTCTTCAACACCACTAATAAGAGAGGAAATGAAAGGCCTGTTCACCCACGAAATCATTACGCCGATGGTGTGCGTTCGGTTACGCCGGAGACTTGCTGCGAGATGGTTTGGCTGATACCCTTTTTCGAGCGCCAATTTTTTCACCGCTTTAATCATCTCTTTTCCTATGCTGGAATGATCTTTCAAAGCCCGGGATACCGTTGAAGGCGAGACCTTCAATTCGTTGGCGATGTCGTAAATGGTAACTTCTTTATTGTTTTTCATTTTTTGCGGATACTAAGTTAGCCAACTCCAGTCTTTAAAATTCACCTGATTTCGCAGTTTTCACCTTAAATGTTCACCAAGATAAAAATTAAATTACGCAATCGGTTGCGTGAAAATAAAAATTATTCTAGTTTCATCCCATTATTTATCGTGGAAATATTGCATTTCAATCGATATAATACATGGAACAACCCATTGCGTATTTTTAATTTTTAACCAATTCTCTATGAAAAAAGTAATTCTACTCAAGCAACTCAACTTGAAGAATTTGCCGCGATTCTTCAGGCTTTTGTATCTGATGCTTTTTGTGCTCGCCGGCACAGTAGCGCAGGCACAAAACACCGTCAGCGGAACAGTGACAGATGAAACAGGAGCCGGGCTTCCTGGCGTGAACGTTCTTGTAAAGGGTACTACTATTGGTACCACCTCGGATGCAAACGGTCAGTATAGTGTTAGCATTCCGACAGGCACAGAAAGTCCTGTATTGCTCTATTCTTTTATAGGTTATACTTCTGAAGAAGTTCCTGTCGGCGGAAAAACTACAGTTGATGTTCAAATGGTACCAAGCATTGAATCACTCCAAGAGATCGTCGTGGTTGGTTATGGTGTGCAGAAGAAAAGTGATGTTACCGGATCGCTTGTTTCTGTTAGTGGCGAGGAACTTCAAGAAGTTCCTGTTGCGAATATTCAACAAGCGCTACAAGGTAGAGCTGTCGGTGTGGAGGTACAGCGCGTTGGAACAGCGCCTGGTGCAGGCGCAAGGATTCGGGTTCGTGGTGAGCGTACTATTATCGGATCGAACGATCCGTTGATTGTACTGGATGGGATACCTTTTGAAGGAAATCTCTCAGACATTAACCAGGACGAAATTGCTTCCCTTAACGTTTTGAAAGATGCATCAGCTACAGCTATCTATGGTTCTCGCGGTGCAAATGGAGTTGTTCTTATTACCACGAAAAGAGGAAAATCAGGAGAAACTCGTGTTACTCTTAACAGTTATTACGGTGTTACCACGGTAGCTAAAAAATACGATATGTTCAATGCTGAAGAGTATGCCGCCATGCGTGATGCAGCAGGCTATTCAGATCAATATATGCCTCTAGAAGTAGAGGGCATGGCACGCGGACGTAATACCGACTGGCAGGAATTAATGTATGAGGATGGTATTATTACCAACCACAATCTTGGTATTAGCGGTGGAAATGAAAAAGGTCGTTATGCTGTGAGCGGAGGATATTATAAGGAAACGACCATATTACCAGGCCAAGATTTTGAAAGATATTCACTTAAGACAACTTTTGACAATAATATAGGTGAAAGAATAAAAATTGGTTTGAACTCAATGAATAGCATATCCTATTCTAACGGAACCCAGTTTGTAAATGGCCAAGGCACTCAGGATGCATTTGGTGGAGGTTTGATGTATCCGATTCTTTCCATGAGTCCATTGATGCCGGCATATGACGCAAATGGTGAGATTCTTTTGACACCTGCCGGTAACCAGACAGATGGCGGTAACTATAACCCGCTTTTGCTGAAAAGCAATAACGATAACTGGACCGACAGGATTCGTAGGTTCAGGTCTTTCAACAGTGCCTTTGCAGAAGTTGAGATCATTAAAGGATTGAAGTACCGCCTCAACATGGGCTTCGACTTTAGCCAGAATAACTCAGCTCAATTCCAGGGGCGAGACAGCTATTTCCGTACACAAAACCAAAGTAACCGCGCACGTGTTGGAAACGATGAACAAATTTCCTGGACAGCTGAAAATATCATCACTTATGATAAAACATTTGCTGATGATCACAGACTATCATTTACAGGATTATATAGTGCTCAACAAAGTAAGTCTTGGGGCACAGCGGTAGGCAAAGATTCTGTTACCTCAGATTTTATCCAGTATTATAACCTGAACATGTCTAGCCCTACTTCAAACTTGTATTTAGCAGGTAGAGAAGAAACGTGGGGCCTACTTTCCTTTATGGGTCGTGTAAATTACGCTTTTAAAGACAGATACCTCTTCACATATACATTTAGAAGGGATGGTTCGTCGCGATTAGCTAATAAGTGGCATAATTATCAGGCGGTAGCCGCAGGATGGAACATTGCCCAAGAAGCTTTCTTTCAGAATCAAGATATTGTGTCTGACTTAAAATTACGCGTTAGTTATGGTCAAACATCTAATCAATCTGTTCGTCCCTACACGACCTTAGGCGGGGTGTCTGGAAACAACGGCGGTATACCTATACGTTATAATTATGGGACATCACAAGTAGTTGGCTTCTTACCAACCAGAATTCCCGATACATCGCTTGATTGGGAGTATACTAATACCCTAAATATCGGCCTCGATTTTGGCCTGCTTGAAGACCGGATTACCGGTTCAGTAGAATGGTATAATGCACAAACTGACCAACTTCTTTATAATGTAACTCTTCCTATTACCGGAGGTTATCAAGATCCTATGGTGACCAACCTGGGCAGAGTTGAAAACAAGGGAGTTGAAGTCGCAATAAGTGCAAATATTATTACATCGAATAACGGCGGGTTTACCTGGAGTGCGGATTTAAACTGGTTTGTAAACCGCAATAAGTTATTGGAATTGGCTCCTGGTGAAGAAAGAAGTATTAACAACGGCTTGCACGTAGGCCATCCGCTTTCAGCAATTTATGATTTTAAAAAATTAGGTATATGGCAGTTGGATGAAGCAGACGCGGCAGCCGAGTTTGGTCAATTACCTGGCGAGTTGAAGTTAGCTGATATTAGCGGTCCAAATGGCGAACCTGATGGCGTTTTGTCAGAAGATTATGACCGCGTGGTGATTGGGGATCAACAGGCCGACTGGCAAGGCGGTATTACTAATCGGTTTACGTATAAAGGTTTTGATCTTTCATTTGTAACGTATGCTCGCTTTGGTGGTCTTATCAGAAGCCATTTGCATGCACCAAACGGTGCATATCTTACCAATAATACTGGTTTGAGAAATGGGTTGGATGTGGATTACTGGACACCGGAAAATCCTACAAACTGGTTTCCTGCCCCCAACTCACTTTTACCAGGTGGTGCTTCGGGTTCATGGAGTACATTGGGTTATTATGATGCATCCTTTATCCGTGTGCGAAGTATTAACCTAGGGTACTCATTATCCAATACACTTACGGACAAGATCCATGCCCAGTCTCTCAGGGTGTACTTCACAGTACAAAATCCATTCTTATTATATGCACCTTATGTAACAAAGTACAATGGTGTGGATCCTGAACCAACAGGACAGGGCAACTCGGGCGCCGTATCTGCCGGGCCCGGTGTTCGTGCCAATGGACCAAACCAAAGTCTTGGAATTGGCGCTTCCACGCCCCCAGTACGCTCTTTTATCCTTGGGATAAATGTTACTTTCTAATTTAATTAAAAGTGAATACTTATGAGATATTGTAAAACATTATTTACGCTATTGGCCATACTGGCCTTCGCTCCTGGGTGCCAGGACTTACTCGAAGAGCATCCTAAGACAGAATTTACCAAAAGTTATTACGAGACAGCCCAAGGCGCCCAAGACGGGTTAAACGCTGCATACGCATATTTGCGTTTCCACTATGGTGTAAACCCTACGCTTGCTCTTAATGTTTCGGGCACTGATGAGTTTACTTATGGTGAGCAGCCTGCGGTTAACACTTCAGGTGATAATCTGCCTCATAAACTTTTTGGGACTTATGATATCAATTCCGAGTTCGGGTTCCTTACAGTGACATTCAATCGCACATTTCCACTCATCAATTTGTTAAACGGGTTAGAGGAGTTTATTCCGAATATCCCCGATATGACAGAAGCGGACAAGATCGAAAAGTTGGCACAGACCCGTTATCTTAGGGCGCATTACTACTACTTGCTGGTGGGGCAGTTCGGTGCGGCACCAACCGATCTGGGTAGCGGACACCTTGTGTTTAATGAAACCCCTTCTAGAGGATTTAATCGTCCGATCAAAAGTGACACGGAAGGGTTAAACACGCTTTTAGAACTCAACTACCAGGTAATGATTGAAGATCTGGAGTTTGCGAGTAAGAACTTGAGAGTGTCTCGTCCAGACAATGAATTCAGACTTTCACAGGCCGTGGCTTTACACCTTCTGTCCAGAATATATCTGTTCCGTGCTTATTCAGGAGTGTCGCCTAATGCGCAAGCGGATTTTCAGGCTGCCTATGACGCTGCTATGGAAGTGATCAACAATCCAGGTAAATATGGTGTTGAATTACTTCAGGATTTTGGCGATGCATATAAACAAAGCAAGGAATATAACAGAGAAATTATGTTCGCCGCCGAACGCATACCGATGGATAATGTGAATAATGAATATACCAATCCTTCAGGCATCAGTGACCGTGAAAATATGGCAGCTGCCGTTTTTACGTCTAATTATGAAACAGTATCTTTTAGAAATGGGTCAGATCCTATTGAATTCCGTCCGTTGGAATTTCAACGCCCCTTGCGAAAGTTAGCACCGACAAATTGGCTCACTCAGATTGCCTTTGCTGATAAAGTAAATGACAGCCGTTATCACAATTCTTTCAGAACAGTCTACACGGTACAGGCTCATGCCGACCCAGGTACCGCCACATACAATACCTGGCTGGCTCAGCTGCCTGCAGGAGTTGTTACCGGGGATACAGCTTTTGTATTAGCAGACACTGACGCTCAAGCGACTGTAATAAATGGATGGGAGGTACCTTATCGCGCTTATGGACCTTCTGCCTGGTGGACACCGGAAAATCCCACTCAGGGGCCTCAGATATACCCGGCATTAAAAAAATTTGATGATGTACAACGTGCTCACGGAAATGATGCTTCGGGCCGGCCTATGCCTATCTTTAAGTTTGGTGAAACCTATTTACTGGCCGCTGAAGCTGCGCTACAAGGTAACATCAACGGCGGAGCGACAGAAGCTGCCCGTCTAATCAATATAATTAGAACGCGTGCTGCTTATCGGCCTGGATTAGATCCCGGTGTGCTGGCGACACGTATTACAAATATGCAAGTAGATGCAGGCGACATTGATCTTGATTTTATTCTGGATGAGCGCTCACGTGAGTTAGCTGGCGAAGGCATGCGTTGGACTGATCTAGCACTTCGTGGGGAGGCTGTTTTCCTAAGCCGCATAGCTCTGAATGATCAGGCTGCAGCAGGTGTGAGGGCTCACCATCGAGTGCGGCCTATTCCGCAAGAACATTTGGATCGGATTAACGTGGACAACCCGTCAGACTATCAAAATCCTGGATATTAATTCTTAAGCGAAAAAAATATGAAAAGAAGTATAAAAAATATTATATGGATGTTGCTACCAGTTATGGTAGCAACATCCATCATCAGCTGCGATAATGACGATGCGATTACGTATTCAGTGAACGATGTAAGCTCAAGAGTAACGGGTTTTAGTAGTCCTAAAACTGGACCCGGAGCCGAGTTAACCATCACTGGTTCTCATTTAGACGATGTGCAACGTATTTTTATGGGAAATTCGATAATAACTAAAGCGAACTTTGTTAGTCACACTGAATCGGCTATTACTTTTAATGTGCCGACATCTGTTACTCCTAATGAAGAGAACGAAAAAACCAGATTGTTAGTGGTTTTTGGTGGATCGGCTCGTGCAACTAAAGAGATTGAAGTTGTTCCTTTTCAGGCGATCAGTAGCTTTACTCCTTTCTCGGCAGCAGAAGGTGAAACGGTTACCCTGCTAGGCGTAAACCTGGATTTAGTTACAGGTGTGAAAGTGGGGACTGCCGATGCTACGGTTATATCACAAACACCTACTGTATTGAAATTTTCAATGCCGGCAGGTGCGGAAACAAGTAAAATTATGTTGGCTAGTGAGGCGGGTATTTCAGCAAGTAGGTCGGACTTGATTTCCTGTTCAGCAGATCCTTCGGGAATGGGCTGTAAGCAGGGTTTAAACCAAAACACTGGGTTTGAGGATGGAGCGGGTGACGACTTTACAGGTTGGGCAAAACAAAACGGCGGACAGTTTATGTTTGCCACGACGGTGCCAGGTGAAGTATTCGGAGGCAACCGAGCGATAAAAGTCGCGCGTGATGGTACTCTCTCAAGCGGTGAATGGCGCCTGCAGTTGCATACCAACTTCGTGGACACAGAGATAGGGGCCTCCTATACAGTGACCTTATGGGCACGGGCAACCGTGGCGGGTGCTGGTATTCGGTTATCATTAAGTCCGGATACTGGGCTTTATACGGCTACTGCCCCTGTCACTACTGAATGGCAGCTATTCACATTTGAAGTTCCTGGAGAGCGTATACAAAATGCGCAAACTAAGTTTTCACTTGATATGAATGCCAATAATACTGTTGCAACTACGTTCTTTATCGATGACTTTAAGGTAACGAAGAATTAAACGTGTAGTCTAACATTTTAAAACAATCGGATGAGAAACCATCCGATTGTTTTTTTTAACACCCTGTACACAAAAAAAAATTATTCATGAATAGAATAAATCTTCCATCCCTATCCATCATATTCCTCACCTTCGCATTGTCAATAATATCATGTGGCGGCGATGATGATCCAAAAGAAAAAAAACCGGTTGTTAAACCCGCTGTGACCGTAGACCTGACCGATAACCAACAAGTGATCCGGGGCTTTGGTGGTGCTACTGCCTTCCGTGCAGACCAACCGATTTCGGATCAGGATATGGATAAGCTTTTCGGGACAGGTGACGGCGAAATTGGCTTGAACATCTTACGTATTCGTGTAGCAACGGAAGACCAATGGCGCGGCTTAGAACTTGCCCATGCAAAAAAAGCAAAGGCTCGCGGTGCAATTATCGTTGCTTCACCGTGGAGTCCGCCTGCAGAGATGAAAACGAATGGTGAGTTGGTTGGTGGTTCATTAAAAACTGAATCATATGAAGACTATGCGAATTACCTCAATGACTTTGCCACCTACATGGCCGAGAATGATGCGCCTTTGTATGCGATCTCAATTCAAAATGAACCGGATATCCAGGTTGATTATGAATCGTGTGACTGGACCAGCAGATACGGGATTTCTTAAAGGATTATGGCTCCATTATCAGTGCGAACACACCTGTTATAGCACCTGAATCATTTAATTTTAATCATGCGATATCGGATCCCCTGCTGAATGATGCTGAAGCGGCTGCAAATGTTGCTATCATCGGCGGGCATATCTACGGTGGTGGTCTCCGGGATTATCCGTTGGCTAAGTCAAAAGGCAAAGAAGTATGGATGACAGAACACCTTGATACTGAAGTAACATGGGCTAACGTACTGGCTACCGGAAAGGAAATTCACGATTGCCTCGCTGTGGCGAATTTCAATGCTTATATCTGGTGGTACATCAAGAGATTCTATGGGCCGTTAGGAGAAGATGGTGTGGTGACGAAGCGTGGGTACATCATGGCGAATTATGCCAAATTCATTCGTCCTGGTTACCATCGCGTGAGTATTGAAGGAACACCTCGTCCTAATCTCAACATCAGTGCATACAATGGTGATAAGGCTGTTATTGTAGTGGTTAACATGGGCACAGCGGCGATATCACAACGGTTTGTTTTTGAAAATGATACTGTAAATTCAGTATCGCCTTATATCACGTCCGTCACTCAGGATTTGGAAAAAGCGGAGGCGGTTAGTGTGTCTGCTGAATCTTCTGATTTCACTTACACCATACCAGGAGAAAGCGTTGTTACTTTTGTAGAAGATTGATTGTGTGGCAAAGACTTTCGCGCTGAACTTCCCTTATTTAGGGTTGTGGAAACAAACAATAAAGCTGGAGTTAAGGATGTCGGTAATGGTCGAGGTTCTCTGACATCTATAAAAAGTGCATTGTGACACCGCGCACGGACTAATGATGTGCTTGCGGTTTTAAAGACAATTAATAAGTTTCTTAATGGCCAACTGAACCATCATGAAAAATATCCACGCATTATTAACAATCACCGTACTTACAATCTCAACCGTATGCTTCTCGCAGGTCAGGCTTCCAAAACTGATCAGTGATGGCATGGTACTTCAACGCAATACCAAAATAACGGTTTGGGGATGGGCTTCAGCAGGTGAAAAAGTAACCATCACCTTCGCTGGTAAAAACTATAAAGCAACGACTACACCTGCGGGAACGTGGAAACTTGAGCTTCGGGAAATGAAGGCGGGTGGTCCATATACGATGACCATCTCAGGGAAGAATACAATCGAGATAAAAGACATATTGATCGGAGATGTCTGGCTGTGTGCCGGACAATCGAACATGGTACATCAGCTGGACATTCACGATGTTACGTATGCAGATGATATTGCCAGTGCTAACTATCAGGCTATACGCCATTTCAAAATACCTACCAAAGCGCTTCTTTCAGGTCCCGGTGAAGATATAGGCGACGGTGCCTGGCAGTTAGCGGTCTCTGAGGACGTAAGGCCTTTCTCGGCGGTTGCATATTTTTTCGCGCGCAAGTTATATGGTAAATACAAAGTGCCGATAGGCCTGATCAATGCCAGTGTAGGAGGAACGCCGATAGAATCCTGGATTAGCGCTGAGGGATACAAAGCATTCCCTGAGAAGTTAAAGATCATTGAAGAGAACAAAGACACAGCTTTTGTACGTCGTCATTCTGGTAATCCGTTCTCCGCTAACAGAAAATCTCCAGCGTCTTCAGACAAAGGTCTGCAGGGAGAGACACCATGGTATGATCCGGACTTCACTCCGAAGAACTGGCGTAGCATTAACATTCCAGGTTATTGGGAAGATCAGGGTATTAAAGACCTGAACGGTGTGGTATGGTACCGCAGAGAAATTGAAATACCCAAGTCCATGGCAGGAGAGAAGGCACGTGTGTTCTTAGGAAGAATTATTGACGCGGATCAACTTTACATCAATGGAAAAGAAGTCGGGCGCACCACCTATCAGTATCCCCAGAGACGATACAACGTACCGGCTGGTGTACTCAAAGAAGGTAAAAATACATTTGTGATCCGGATAACCAACAATTCTGGCAAAGGTGGTTTTGTACCAGATAAACCATACTACATCTTCAATGGTGCTGATACGGTAGACTTAAAAGGCTATTGGCAGTATAAGGTGGGAGAGGTATTTGTTCCCTTTGATTTCTCAGCTTTATCGAAACAGAATGAGGATGAACCAAAAACCCGAAGGATAAACCCGCAGAACGAACCCACTGCGTTATATAATGGCATGGTAGGTCCTTTAATTCAATATCCTGTAAAAGGTGTTTTGTGGTACCAGGGCGAAAGTAATACAGGTCGTCCAGAAGAATATACGGACTTCATGAAGGCCTTGGTCAATGGATGGCGAACAGTATATAAGAATCTTGATTTACCCTTTATCTATGCCCAGCTTCCTAGTTTCATGGAGGTTACCTATTTGCCTTCTGAAAGCAATTGGGCTGCCTTCAGAGAATCACAATTGAAAGCTTTGAGCATTCCACATACAGCGATGACAGTAAACATCGATCTGGGAGAATGGAATGATATTCATCCTGACAATAAAAAAGATGTGGGTGAGCGAATGGCCCTTGCTGCGCAAAAGCTTGTTTATGGAGAGGATGTTGTTTATTCCGGTCCGCTTTACAAAGCGTATAAGATAGAGGGTAACAAAGTAATCATTAGCTTCACGCATGTTGGAAGCGGACTTATCACAGACGATGGCGAGGAACTAAGTGAGTTTGCGATTGCCGGAGAGGATAAAAAATTCGTTTGGGCAAACGCAAAGATTGAAGGAAACAATGTAATTGTCTGGAGCGACGAAGTTTCGAATCCAAAATACGTTCGCTATGCCTGGGCTGATAATCCGGATAACCCTAACTTATACAACACAGAGGGTTTGCCTGCTTCGCCATTCAGGATAGGTGAGTGATGATCTGCATCTTTATCTGTATAAGCGAGATGTTGGTATCAGGGTTATTATGCTTCGAAGCGATTGAATGCTTTCACCGCGAAGGCGCGAAGCCGCAAAATACCGCAAAGAAGAGATTTAAATTGAAAAAATCATTCCGTGTATTCTTCTGTGGTTTCTGCGATTTCTGTGAGAGAAAAGGCTCACGGAATAACACAGAAAACACAGAGAATCCCACAAAAAGTTTAGCTGTAACAAATGATTTGACTTAAGTCTTCAGGGTTCTTACTCTTGAAAGGAGCTTCGAATACTTTCACCGCGAAGGCGCGAAGCCGCAAAGTACCGCAAAGTACCCGCAAAGAAGAGATTTAAATTGAAAAAATCATTCCGTGTATTCTTCTGTGGTTTCCGCGATTTCTGTGAGCGAAAAAACTCACCGAAATAACCGTAACCCAACATTAAAAAAAGGAAGCTGCGCCATGCAACTTCCTTAATTTATGTCAAACTTTAAAACGCTTACAGTTCTATATGAACCCCTGCTAAAAACAGTCTTCCGATTTCTTCACTTGCATAGGCCTCTTGTTGTTCCTGCCCAAGCAAATTGCGTCCATTTAGAAACACATTGATTTTAGGATTGATCGTATAAGAAATGTTGGCATTAAGCAACACTTTATCGTTCACTTCTTCCAGGTCGCGATGAATAAGCGCTCCGGTTTGCACATCAGCTTCATGAATGCCATTAAGTTTATATGCTGAGTAAAAATATCCCGTAAGATTAAAGTTCCATTTTTTCACCGGTGCGTTGATCGCAAATCCACCAAAAACATCCGGCGTGAATTCACTTGTCTTGTCTTCTACTTTTTCATAGTTGTTTTCAGGGTACAACATTGGATTGGGTTCAGCATAATAGGGACTGTAATTATTTAGTTTGTTTTGTTGCCATGTAAGTGATGGCTTGAAGGTCACCTGACCCAACAGGATCGTAGCGGCCACAGTAGCGCCAGTCTGATCAGATTCAAGTCCGATATTGCTTTGCTTAAATTCAAGTTCTCCTTTCGCTGGTGGTGCAAACGAGGGCTCCTTAACAACACGTGTTAATTGCGCGGAATAATTCCGGTAAGACTGGCGGAAAACGCTTACATCAAGACTTACCTTGCTGTTTAGCTTCGTCTTATAACCAAGTTCAAGAATGTTGTTTTGTAACAGATTGAAATCTTCGTTACCAACCACATTCACCAGAATAAACGGATCATCCAACACAAGGTTGATATACACAGGCATGATAAATGATCCTGCATGCGATCTGCCACCAAGAAAACGAATGATGTTGTTATCATTCAATTTATAATTCACGATCCCCTGGTAAGAAATATAGGTGTCGTCAGGTGCCTTAAACTTGTCAGAACGAACGGCTCCGATTATTCTTAATGCAGGTATTGGATTATAATCTGCTTTCAGGGAGAAAGCATAGTTATACATTGTTGCTTTATTATTGAATACTCCGCTTTTGCCTAGGTCAACAGTGTATGGTTCGTCATCTATCATGGCGTTTTGATAACTGAATGCTGGTCTTAGGCTAAGCTTATTTGAGACACGGAAATTGTAATCGAGGTAACTATCGAAAGTGGAATAGTCCTGAAATTGTTCTGGTTGATTACCGGACGCACCATGTCGTCCGTGGATCAGTGACGTTTGGAAGGTCATGTTTCCGGATTCGACTTTTAGCATGTGGTTCAGATTAGTGTTCACTTGCTGGGAAACGTTGGTATAAGTACCTGAACTGCCAAGATTAAGGTTTGAATTGTACCCCGTGTTTAGCGTGATCGTGGTATTCTTTGCAGGTGTATAGTATAAATTAAAGTTAACACCAGAATGTCTCGACGCGATTTCCGGTTCCGGAAAATACAGGTACGGATTTGACGCCAGGTCAGGTGTAGAATGATCTGCCAAATCGTTGATATAACTGGCGGTACTGAAATCAAAGTATTTTTCATCAGCCCGTTTGCGATTGGCATAATTAGCGGATACGTTAAAGTTAACTTTGTTTGAAATTTCACCTCCGATTAAAGCAGAGAATAGGCTTGCGTTACCAGCCTGAAATCTCGCCGTACCATAGGTTTTCTCTTCACTTTTTTGCGTGATGATGTTGATTACTCCGTCAACAGCATTAGGACCATACAAAGGTGCATTGGGGCCATACACAATTTCAATGCGCTCTACGTCTGCGATATCTACCGGAAGATTCTGCCATGTCGTCCCGCCTGATAAATAATTAAAGATTGGTCTGTTATTGATCATGACCAGGATGGAATTATTCATAAAGGTGAACGAATGTGAAGGGAGGTTATCCTTTCCGCCACGAATAGATACATCGTAAACGCCATTGGCGGTTTCGCGTACAATCAACCCTGGAGCCATGCGCAGCGCTTCCGGTATCGAGGTTGAACCCGTGTTCATCATATCTTTTCGGGTAATCACGAAAGAGGTTACCGGAGCAGCAAACGAAGATTCTTTTTCTTTTGAGGCCGATACAATCGGAATACTCATGAGTTCCTCCAGCGTAAGTTCATAGGGATCCTCCTTCACGGTGTCATTTTGTGGCTGCGCAACGGCTGCCATACTGGTCAATAAAAGGCATGCGAATGCCCATAGTATTCGTATCATAAATTGATGTTTGATTAAAACCGGGACGAAAGTAGAAATAGAATTGCCAGCCAACTATTAGTTTAAACATGGAAGATACCATGCGTAGGAATTCAATGTAGTGTGCACTTTTTGTTCAACATAATTTGAACGAATAAAGAACGCGGCGATGTTTAACAGAGATAAACTTTCTTATTTATACCTACGTATTTAAGCTTATAAGGGAAGACCTATCTTTAAAGCACTGCGTGTTCAGCTAATAAATAATCAAGGCGTATTCCAGGTAGCATAGACATTGCCGGAGAATTAACGTGTATTGTTTCGACGGTTTTTGAATTATTGAATTCCCGAATACTTTACAGCTGTAAATGATATCGTTTGCACTGAGAAAAGCTTTCTGATGCGTGATTGGTTTGATAAAGCAATATCATCGTCAACTAAGCTTTCATATTCGTTTTACGGGAAAGGGCAGGTAAGCAAACGAAAAAAGCATAGCTAAACAATATTGGCCAGTACATCATTAAGCTATCGCTAATGAATTCCTGATCCCAGGTATGAATCGAGATTTTCCACGGTGATGACTTCAAGTGGAAAAAGATCCTGCACCGGGGCGTTCCTTTTAAACATAAGGTGGTTGATCAGATGGCTGATACCAAGATTAACCTGGCGTTTCGGATTTTGGTTGATGAGAAAATCAATAATTCCTGATCTAAGGTATTCCAGGTTGTCCTCAAGCAAATCATATCCGATCAATCGGATATCTCTTTTTCCATATGATTTTAATAACGCCGCAGCCACCGCAGTTCCTTTTGAAGTACTTACGAAAATTCCTTTAAGCAATGGATCGGCAATCAGTTCTTTTAGTTGATTTTTGAAAGAATCTTCTTTCGGATTAAGGTTAAAGTCAAGGATTTTGAAACCGGTTTTATTTCGTTCTGTAAAAAAATCACGAAACCCTTTTTCTTTTTCGGATAAGTGAATAGAGTTGTGAATGTCTTCATCGATGTGTAGCACGGCAAACATGCCAGGTTCTTGCTGACCAATATTCATCAACTCTGCCCCTACACGTCCGCTCTGGTAGAGGTTCTGACCGATAAAACTCATGGGACTTACCTCCTGTATATTGGTGTTAAACAAGATGTAGGGTATTTCGCGGTGTTTAAATAATTGAAATACCGGCAATGATTCATTGTAAAAGATAGGCGCTGCTACAATGCCATCGGGATTGGCTTCCAATACTTTTTCTGCTGTTTTCTGAAGGGAATTTTTATCTAATAAATCGAATAAAAAAAGATCTATCGTTACACCATATTGATTCCATTCAAGCTGTGCCTGTACAATTCCAGCATTGGCCTGATCCCAGTACGGATCTTGCGATGGATCGGGAATTAAGACTGCGATTGAATATTTTTTGTTTGATCCCAAGGTTCGGGCAATCAGATTCGGTTTATAGTCGATCTGCTCCATTACCTCGGTGATCTTTTTCAGGGCTTCTTCGGATACCCTGCCGCGATTGTGAAGTACGCGATCTACTGTGCCTGCAGACACACCGGCCAGGCGGGCTATGTCCTTAATTCTGATATTCTTACCAAGAGTCATTTTCAAATAAAATGAATTTTTAGGGTTTTCTGAAAAAGCCGTCATAAGACAACAAATGTGTTTTCGGACACAAATTTAATGTGTGCGTACACAATGTAGTAATTAATTGATTTATTTTCTATACTTAAATTACGATAATAAATAAGGTAACTAATGAATCATGGAAAAACGCCTGCTTAACCACCTCCGTTCGCAATCCAGGGGTTTTTAACACTTCATTGCTTTAACAGGAGCAAGCCGACAGCCTGGCGATTCTCAAATTCTTCAATGGTTCTTTGCTTTTTCAATCAAATGTACCTTCCAAGTGCGTAAAGCATCTTTGCTGATTAGACAAGTGATTTATATTTGTGCCTTAAAACCCCTGACCCTTGCAGCTAGTACTCGCCATCATTTTCTTTTCGGCAATTGCGGTACAAATAATTTATTTTATCGTTTTTCTGATTGGATTAAACCGGAAAAAATCGCTCCGCCAAAATACCCATACACTACCTGTTTCGGTGATTGTGTGTGCCCATGATGAAGAAGACAATTTGCGCGAGTTAATACCGCTTTTGCTTCGTCAGGATTATCCCAATTTTGAAGTTGTCATCATCGATGACCGTTCAAATGATAACACGTTTGATTTTTTACTGGATGAGGCGAAGAAAGATCATCGCCTGCGCATGGTTCACGTCAATCGCACACCGCCGCACGTGAACAGTAAGAAGTACAGCCTTACATTGGGGATTAAAGCTGCCAAATATGAATGGCTTCTATTAACCGATGCAGACTGCCGGCCTGAGTCTGAAAAATGGATATCCTCCATGAGTAATGGTTTCGCGGAAGACAAAACCTTTGTCCTGGGATTTTCACCGTACGTCAGAACGGGAGGCTTTCTCAACCTGTTCATCCGGTTCGAAAGTTTGATCACGGCAGTTTTATATATGGCCTTTGGTCTCCTCAAAAACCCCTACATGGGTGTCGGCCGAAACCTGGCTTACCGCAAATCTTTTTTTCTTGCCGAAAAGGGATTTAATCAGTTTATGAAAGTAACGGGGGGTGATGATGATCTCTTTGTGAACCAACATGCCACAGGGAAGAATACGGAAGTGATCATGGGCAAAGATTCGGTCATGTACTCTATCCCTGAAAAATCATGGCGATCTTTTTTCCGACAAAAATTAAGACACCTTTCTGTAGGCAAATTTTATAAATTCAAACATCGGTTTTTGTTAGGCACATTTATGCTTACCTGGTTGATAGCGTGGGCCTTAGGAATCTATTTGTCGATCAGTTCGGGCATTTATTATTATTATTTTACCGGTGCAATCGCCCTCCGCCTGATGCTGTTTTTCTTCACACTTCGAACAGGCTTTCGTAACCTTGAACAAAAGTTCGAATGGTGGACAATTCCTTTTTTAGATTTTCTTTATATGATTTATTATCTTACCACCGGCCTGTTTACGTTAGGGGCTAAAAAAGTAAGATGGAAGAATTAGAAGAAAGCCGGTTCTCCTCCAAAGCGATTGAAGATTTTCGCCTGATTGACCTGGCTGTGGAAGGCGATGACAAGGCGTTTGCAAAACTATTGCAACGTTATAAGCGACCGGTATATCACATGATACTGAAAATGGTACGTAATGTGGACGATGCTGAAGACCTTACCATTGAATCATTTGCAAAAGCATTTCGGAGCCTGCATCGTTTTAAGAAAGACTTCACATTCAGTACGTGGCTTTTCAGAATCGCGACAAACAACACGATCGATTTTATTCGTAAAAAGAAACTCAACACACTGAGTATTGATAATACCTTCACTGATGACGATGGGCAATCAGTATCAATCGATGTTGAAGATGAAAATTTGGATCCACAAGAGGAAGCCATCAAAATTCAGAAAGCCGAGTTGATTCAGGTGTTTGTCGATAAGCTTCCGCCAAAATATCAAAAGCTGGTTCGACTTCGGTATTTTAACGAACTTTCATACGAAGAGATTGCCGATGAATTAGAGGCGCCCCTCGGAACGGTTAAGGCACAACTTCATCGTGCGCGTGAATTGATGTTCGAGATGGTGAAAAACAAACGCGATCATATCTGATAACGCAGGATTTGCAGAGTGGAACACGCATCAATCATTAAACATTATTTTCCGGATATTACTGAAGCACAGCAAAACCAGTTTGCCGGACTCTTTAATTTGTATAAAGATTGGAATGAAAAAATCAATGTCATTTCCCGGAAAGATATTGATAACCTCTACATCAACCACGTGCTGCATTCACTTGGCATCGCGAAAGTGATGACGTTCAAACCAGGGGCTTCTGTCCTTGATGTAGGCACCGGTGGAGGCTTTCCCGGTATACCATTGGCGATTCTATTTCCTGAAACTCAATTCTACCTGGTGGATTCTATCGGTAAAAAAATCACGGTTGTGAAAGCGGTGGCAGAAGCACTCGGATTAAAAAACGTCCAAGCCGAACAACTACGCGCGGAACAAGTGAAAGGGAAGTTTGATTTTATTATCAGCCGCGCTGTTACACGACTAAAAGAATTTTACGGTTGGATTAATCAGAAAACAAAAGCAGAATCAATTCATTCGCTGGAAAACGGTATTCTCTATCTGAAGGGTGGTGATCTGGAAGAAGAACTGGCGGAACTTAAACGCCTTCACCAGGTGTATGATTTGTCTGATTATTTTAAAGAGGAGTTTTTCCAAACGAAAAAAGTGGTATACGTACCGTTGTGAGGAATCTATAAAGGAAAAAAAGCCATTTGGTTAACCAAAAAAATTAATGTTGGAATCATCCAATTTTTTTTAAACTGGAATCTCTTATTTTAGTTTTAATGTATGTCTTTAGTTCTTCTAAAGTCATATTTTGAGTTTCTTTGGTTATCTGGTCACGGATTTCCCTCATCATGTTTACAGCATCAAAAGATTTCATTTTTTCTTTAGTCTCCATAACTTATCAGTTCTTGTGGTGTCCGAATTTCGATGGTTGGATAGCCTAATCTTAAATTTACGGAATTATATCCTTTTATTCTATCAAGGTTTACAATGTGCTTAAAGTTCCAACTCGCGAGAACATCCGCTCTGTTTACTGTCGCCATGGCAATATGCCGGCAGTCTTGTATGCTTGTTCGGCCAACGACTTTTGCAGAAATATACTGATCGGCAAGATGCATTATTTCATCAGTTAGTTCTACTCGTTCAAATCTGTCAGTCGGATAGTTAAGTAACAGTTCACTTACACGTTTTGGAGCAAGAATTAATTCTAATTCAAGAAGATCGGATACGACGAATCTGGCTTCATTTTCTTCCAGCCGTTTAAAAAGCCTCTGAGAAGCATCCTTAAATTCTTCGTCGAAAAGCCTCCTACAACTGAAGTGTCAATATAAATTCTTTGTTTCATTGTCGGTATCGAAAACCATTTCTTATGCTCTCAGCGAAACTTGTATTAAATGCAGTTAGCATAGTTTATTTATGCCAAATAACTTCAGAAGCGATTACTATTCAACTCCGATGTTCCATTAGCATCGCGGTCATTTCCTTGAATGTTTTTTCTTTAAGCGCCGGTAAATCCTTTGCTGTAAGCCCTGCGGTTGGGATTTCTTCTCCTATATAAATATGAATCCGACCTGGCCTTACCTGAATCGTTCCGGGTGGCATTAACTTACCGGCACCGACTACCACCATGGGTAACAGCGGTTGTTGTGTATCAATGGCAATGCGAAATGCACCATCGTGAAAAGGTTGTAATAAATCTTTCGACCGGTTTTGTGTGCCTTCAACAAAAATAAGAATGGACATTCCATCCAGCAGGATTTGTTTTAATTTATCCATGCTCTTCTTACGACTGTGACTGCTCGAACGATCAACAATAATGGTCGCAGAGCGTGCGATCCATCCGAAAATCGGAATTTTTAACAATTCTTTTTTTGCTAGTGGTCTGAACTGTCCTGGGATTACCATCCGTATACCGGGAAGATCAAGAAACGACGTGTGATTGCTTACATAAATATAAGCTTTGTCTCGCTTGAAATTTTCCCTGCCATGAAATGTATAACGAATAAAGGTGAGCTGACTGAATATCCAACTCCAGATCCAGAGAAATCCATAACCGATAGAACCTAATCCAAAAAAAAATGGAAGCGTTAAGCCGGGCAAAAAGATGATCATAAAAACAGTGAACACCAGAAACACCCAGAGCATGTACAGCTTATGCAGAATGAAACCAATTATCTTCAAGGCAATAAATTAAACTACCCCGAAAGTTCTTAAAGTTTAGGAAAGAAGCAAAGGTAATTTACCGGTGTACTGCACCGGGGAAATATTTGTCGAGTAGCGGAAGTAGATTTTCCAATCGGAAAGGTTTCACCAGATGTTCATTCATGCCGGCTTGTAAAATTTCTGAAGTATGGGCTTCTGAATTATAAGTCGTAAGTGCAAAGATCGGAATATGTCTTACCATATTGGTGAACTCAACATCGCGTATCCATCGCGTTGCATCCAATCCATCCTGATCAGGCATGCGGATATCCATGAGTACAAAATCAAAGTCACCGTTTTTCATGGCTTCAATAGCTTCAACGCCATTGCCAGCCACTACAGGGTTTATTCCAACGGATTCAAGGTTCGCTTTTATAATGGTTTGGATAACGCGGTCATCTTCTACCACAAGCGCCCGAAGCGTGTTCACTTTTTCTACCATGGCTTATAACTTTAGCATCTAAGTTAAGAATGCCAGGCAAGTATTTAAAATGCATTAAAAGACTTATATGATAGAATATCGGTAGGAACCGGCGTTTGATCCCAAACCGGTCTATTACAGGTTATCCATAAAAGGTTTTCTCCGCTCCAGTTTCAGATCCTGTAAAATGGATGCTTTTACGGCAATGGTAAAATTATAAGATTGGAATCGTCCGAAGGGTACCCAATTCAAACGCATGGTCCAGCAGTGCAAATCCCGTGAAATTCCCAGGTTGGTTTGTGTAAACTCTTTCGTTTCAAAATGATAACCGGAAGCATACGTGATTTTCCAGCTTGCTGATAAGCTAATATCACCCGACATCTGCAGGGTTTGAACGACCCGTGGCTTTGATTCAAGAGGATGAGAGTAACTCAGGTTATAACTTAAATTCAAACTCCAGGGAATTTCAAAATCAACATAAGCATCCGGATTTCTGATCAGGAATTCTTTTTCTTGTTCAGGCAGATCAGACTGTGCGATTTTTTCCCGACTCATATTCTCTTTATTCCTCGCTTTTGGATTCAGGTTTGTGCTTAGCGCAAGGGTTGCATTGGTTATCTTTCCAATCTTACCGTTTTTCCATACCAATACACTTTCCCTTCTTTCATCTTCTATTCCAGTTTCAGGGTCTATTGTTGTAACGTAAGCATATGGGTCGAGTGTAGCCGACAAATTCATGTTGATGAGATTGTCGAGAATATTAGTGTTTGCAGCAATGCTGATGGGCGCGAGATTGAATGAATCTGCCATCAGATCATAACTTGTATTAAACGACAGGTTGTTGAGGATCATTACCTTCCGCGCAATTGAATCCTCCGGAGCTTTTACTTTCATCTCCACGTTGTTTCCCAAACCGATTCCGATCCGGCTGCTTTCGCCAGAGGCACTCGAACCGCCATAGAGTGAACCATCATGACGTGACTTATAGATCACTTTTCCGGGATTGTTTTGGTCCGGAATTTCCTGAAAGTAGTTATCATTCTTTGTAAAGTCCGGTGTATACCCAAACGAAATAGACGGGTTCATGGTGTGACGGATCGCTTTTAGCTTTCGGTTTGGATTTTTCACCAGGTACATTCCGTATAACCGCGTAGTAAGGCCTGTGCTGAAGGAATAATTCGCGATCCTGTTAAATCCTTTGATCGTATCGGTCTTTACGAGCGTACCCACTTCATTGTATCCCCATTCAAAAGATTCAGCGTACCATTTTTCTTCATAACTCACAGATGGTGATAACGTAAAATGTTTGAAGGCTTTCATGGAAAATGAAACTGGTATGGAGTGTCGCATGCCCTTTCTGCCATTCGCTATAAAAGTAGAAAGATTATCAAACGTAAACGGGGCAATACTATCCTGCCGTGCTGTAGGCGAGAGACGACCCAGGTTATTGGTAATCCTGTTGGAGGCGCTCATGGTATACGCGATGGAAAAATTATCAAAGAACCCTGGCTCTCCGCCGTCTTTGCGCTGGAACGGATAAATGTTGGTCATGTTCACACTAAGTGAAGGCAACTGAAGGTCTACCACGCGGGTTAAGAGGTCCTGGTTATGACTAAGATTCGTTGATATAGAAAAAGGTGTTCCCGCAAAACGTTTGCTGTAAGAAACATTTGACATCAGTTTGGCGGTAATGTTGTTCAAAGACTGGGAGCTGAAATCGTCTGCAGTCCCATACATCATGTTATTATTTTTGTTGAACGTCGCCGTTGCTGCATTAACAGATCCTGAAAATCTACCGGTACCTTTTGATTGTGGTGAATGGCTCCAGCTTAACCGGAAATCCTGTGTTACACTATTGGTTTCAATACGATCATCGGTGTCCGGGTTTTTGGAATAGGCAAAGTTCAGATTTCCGCTGTAGTGATAGCGTTTAAGATAATTGGAGCTTGCATTTAAAGCATGACCACCCTTGGAATAGATATCTCCGGTGAGCGTAAGCTTGATGTACTCGCTGATATCAAAAAAATACCCGCCACCCCGAAGGTTAAAGCCCCGCCTTTTTTCTTCGCCATACGATGGGAAAATAATTCCCGAAGAACTTTTTCGCTGGGCGGGAAACATGCCAAACAGGAACCCCGCTGGTAAAGGAATATCATTGAACTCGACGTAGAATGGTCCTGCTACAATTTTATCATCCGGGATTGCTTTTGTCTTTGTAGCGCGAATCCGGAAATGGGGGTGTTCCAGATTACAGGTTGTATAACTGTTGTGAAGACTCAGGATTTCATTTTTTTCGTTTTTGAAAGCGGCCTCGCTGGCGAGAAAGCCTTCACCCTGTTGCGTTACTACTTCACTGATCCGTGCGCGCCGCGTTTTGAAATTGTAAACGATGTCTTTGGTTTCATAAAGTTCCGAACCGTTTTTAAAGATCGGATACCCGACACGCTGACCTAGCGAATCACGTTTTCCATGCGCGGTGAGGGTATTGTTTCCGTAATCGATGAGAATTTCTTCGGCTTCGAGCTCAATTGCGCCATAGGTGATTTTAGCATTCCCGTATAGCCAGATCATTTTTCCATCGAGACTGGCGCGAATCGAGTCCCGGGCAGTGTAGTTAATGGTGGTTTCAATATCGCCTTTGGGCGCAACTTTCGTGGTATCACTTTTGTATTGAAGAGAGTCAGACAGGGCGGGAAGATCGGTTTCAGCATGTAGGGAATCCGTTACTAGCTGTGTAGTATCTTCACGAACGGGTAAAGTTCCTTCCGGCGTACGAACTCCCTTTTCCTGCGCCAACGAAGTCAGCGCAAAGCCAGTTAATAAGATGAAAAGTAAAAAAAAATATCGCACAGGTTCCAGCGTAAAAATCAGTTCTTTAGCTTTCAATAAAAATTTTACAATTTTGCGTAAAGTTATTCCAAATACTTTGAACATTGTAAGGCCAGTGAGGAATATCGGATTAACAGGACTTTTTTTAGCAATAACCTTGCTAAACTCATCGAGCACCTTTTCACCCCTTGATTTCAAGGTGGATGTGGTGGTAATTGACGCGGGCCATGGCGGCAAAGATCACGGTACGAGTGGAAAAATCGTAAAAGAAAAGGACGTTGCGCTGAAGATCGCGTTAAAAGTTGGTCATTATATAGAAGAAAATGTACCGGGCGTAAAAGTAATCTACACCCGGGACGATGATCGTTATATTCCGCTGGATGAAAGGGCAGAGATTGCGAACCGGGCCAAAGCCGATCTTTTTATTTGTATTCACGCTAACTCTAACGGGAATACCAGGGCTTTCGGAACGGAAACTTTTGTCATGGGACTTCACAAGGACGAAGGAAATCTGTCGGTCGCTAAACGCGAAAACTCTGTAATCCTGCTCGACGAAAATTATCACGAACGGTATGAAGGTTTCGATCCCAACAGTCCGGAGTCCTATATTCTGTTTACGCTCACACAGAGTGCTTATCAATCCAGTAGTTTAAGTTTTGCCAAAAAGGTAGAAGACCAGTTTAAAAACAGGGTCGGTCGCGTCAGCCGGGGTGTAAAGCAGGCTGGTTTCCTGGTATTGTGGAAAACCACGATGCCTAGCGTATTGATTGAAACCGGGTTTCTTTCCAATTCTCCTGAAGAAAAATTCCTGGCAGGAAATCATGGTCAGGAATTAATCGCGTCAGGCATTTATCGCGCTTTTAAAGAGTATAAAGCTGAGGTGGAATCAATCAACGGAAGTGTTGATCCTTAAACGTTTAGGCTTACGATCAAACCGTTACATAAATCATTTTTTTAATACTCTCAGACTATCCGTTATATTTACCGGCAACAAGCTATGAGTTTGATACACCAGGTATTTACACTCTAAGTTCAACATCATTAAAGCATGAGCTTATCTAAAGAATTCAAGGTTGGCCTTTTCATGATCATCGCCATTACTTTATTGTATTTTGGTTTTAATTTCCTTAAAGGCATTGATTTCTTTTCCACGAGTAATAAATACTATGCGATCTATACTAACGTGGATAAACTTACGGAATCAAACCAGATCTTTCTGAATGGTCTGGCTGTTGGACGCGTGAGTGATATTACCATTGAACAACGAAAGAACAGGGTGATTGTCGAACTTGATATTGATTCTGAAATTGAAGTCACCAATAATTCGACAGCGATCTTAAACGGTGAACTTTTAGGGGGAAGGTTTATCCAATTAAATATCAAATCGGGTCGGAAACTTGAGGCGAAAGACACAATACAGGCAGAAGTTGCTAAGGGGTTAATGGATTTTTTTACAGAGAATGCGGAACCGGTCGCGGATAACCTTCAAACGACGATCAAAAAATTAAATGAAATCCTGGATAACCTGGCGCTTAATACCAAACGTCTCGACACTGTTTTCAAAGGGCTTCAACCGACGCCAGGGATACTGAACAAAACACTAAATTCAGCCAACGCCAACATTGCAGAACTTTCCACCAGTTTTAAATCCGTAGCAGGTAATCTTAACAGCAGCCTTGATGAATTGAAACCAACGCTGGTTAATTTCCAAACGTTATCCGATTCACTAAAACGTATGGAATTCAATGGCACATTGGAGAAGGCACAAAAGAGTCTTACTCAACTGAACCAAACGCTAGCGCGACTGAATAGTGGCGATAACACCATGAGTAAGCTGATCACGGAAGACACCCTTTATAATTCGCTCAATAAAACATTAAAGTCCATCGACTCACTGGCCACTCACTTCAACGAATACCCAAGGCATTTCCTTGCGCCCCTTGGCAAGAGCCGGAAAAAAATAGAACGGGAATTAAAGAAGGATTGATTTGTTCCCCTCAAGTTGGAAATAAAGTTGTGTGTTGCGGCCTTCAGGGAACTAAAGGGTGCGCGTTGCGAGAGAGACAATACGCCAGTTTTGGTATAATCTTGCCCTCGAGGAAACATCATGCAGTTGAAACTACAATGTAGTGGTGTTCCAATTTTAATAAACTCAAAAAAACATCTAGTGGAAACATTGCCTAATGTGAAACCACTATTGCGTTTGCTCCCTTTAGTTATTAACAGGGCCTGAGGTGGAGTTGCAACACGCTAAGGTTTGTATAACCCCTGGCCCCTAAAGGGTAAAGATCATGTAATGTGAATACACGCGTGCGTTAGGCCCTTCAGGGATAAAAGGGGTGTGTGGTTGGCAAGGTAGCACCTGCAGCTTTGTATAGCCCCCTGGCCCTTAAAGTTGAACATTGCCTAATGTGAATATACTAGTGCGTTTGCTCCCTTTGGTTTATTAACAGGGTGTGCGGTGGAGTTGCAATACGAAAGTTCGTGTAACCCCTGGCCCCTAAAGGGGAAACATTACGTAATGTAAATAAATGCGAACCCACCTTCACAGCAAACATCTTTAGGCATGAATTATTGATTTGAAAATTTGTTGGAGTTCCCCGGCAATAATGTAATCTTTAACAGGTACAACCCGCTATATATGAGCAAGGATTTATCTTTTACTAAAAACGAAGACCAGTATAAGCAGCTTGTCGACCAACTTCTGCGTAAAGCAAATAAAATAAAATCCGGGGGAGGTCAAAAAAAGATTGAAGCACAACACCAAAAGGGAAAACTCACTGCACGCGAACGCATTAAGTACCTGACTGATGATGAATCTCCGTTCCTTGAGATCGGGTTGTTTGCCGGCGACGGTATGTACGCGGAACATGGGGGATGCCCATCAGGCGGTGTCGTTACCGGCTTAGGATACATTAAAAAAAGATTGTGTGTTATTGTGGCCAACGATGCCACGGTAAAGGCCGGTGCCTGGTTTCCCATCACGGCGAAAAAAAATCTACGTGCACAGGAAATTGCCATGGAGAATCACTTACCTGTTGTTTACCTCGTGGACAGTGCCGGTGTTTTTCTTCCCATGCAGGACGAGATCTTCCCGGATAAAGAACATTTCGGAAGACAATTCAGAAATAATGCAAAGATGTCGGCCATGGGCATTGTACAGATCGCAGCAATCATGGGAAGTTGTGTTGCTGGGGGTGCCTATCTCCCGATCATGTCGGATGAGGCGATGATCGTGGACAAAACCGGTTCTATTTTTCTCGCCGGTTCATATCTTGTTAAGGCTGCCATTGGAGAAGTGATCGACAACGAAACGTTGGGTGGTGCTTCAACCCATTGTGAAATTTCAGGCGTCACTGACAATAAATTTCCAAATGATGAAACTTGTCTCGATTACATTAGGTCGCTCTTTGATAAGATTGGTAATCAACAGTCCGCGGGATTTAATCGTGTTGTCCCAAAGCTTCCCGCGAACGAAGCGAAAGAACTTTATGGATTGTTACCTGTAGACCGTGTGAAGCCTTATGATATGATGGATGTAATCACGAGGCTTGTCGACGAAGGGTCATTCGATGAATATAAATCCCTCTATGGAAAAACATTAGTATGTGGTACAGCACGTATTGATGGGTGGGCTGTTGGCGTCGTTGCTAATCAACGAAAAGTTGTAAAGAATAACAAGGGAGAAATGCAGATGGGCGGAGTAATCTATTCCGATGCAGCAGATAAAACGGCGCGTTTTATTATGAATTGTAACCAAAGAAAAATTCCATTGGTATTTCTTCAGGATGTTAGTGGTTTTATGGTGGGAAGCAAAGCTGAGCATGGTGGCATTATCAAAGATGGTGCGAAGATGGTGAACGCGATGGCAAACTCAACTGTGCCAAAGTTCACAATCATCGTTGGTAATTCGTATGGCGCCGGAAATTATGCGATGTGTGGAAAGGCGTATGATCCGCGGTTAATTTTTGCGTGGCCCACCGCACAAATTGCTGTAATGAGTGGCGGGGCAGCTGCTAAAACATTGTTGCAAATTCGGGTGAGTACCCTGAAGGCACAGGGTAAAGAAATTACCGAAGAAGAGGAAAATCAATTGCAAAAAGAAATCACCGACAAATACAACGAAGAGTTGAGTCCTTATTACGCCGCGTCGCGATTGTGGGTTGACGATGTAATCGATCCGGTTGATACACGCCAGGCAATATCAATGGGTATTGAAGCAGCGAATCATGCACCCATAGAAAAGTTTAATGTCGGCGTGATTCAGACATAGTATTTGGTTTTGAATACTTCAGTGTTTTTCGAACAGCCTTAAGCTACAGGCTGCAAGCGTCAAGGTGATTTAGAAAATTTTTTGTGTTTTGTGAATAGCTGCGAGCCTCGAGTTTGTTTGACTGGTAATGTAGCTGTTACCATTCCTGTCTTACGGGTGAGATCCAAGATAACCTCAAACCTCAAACTTCAAACAATTGGCACAAGCCATTCGTTACCGAAAACCAACCTTGAACTTTCAATTATGAACTTTGAACCTTCCACTTTGAACCTTAAACTTAAAATAATATCTTTCCATTTAAACAAGGTGCAGGGCTGATGGATCCATTTTATTCGATGAAAGAAACTGAACTAAAGGCACTGGTGTCATTGCTGGACGATGAGGACGCGCAGATCATATCTCACGTAGAGGAAAAAATTCTTTCTTTAGGTACAAGCATTATTCCCTTTCTGGAACAGGAATGGGAACATAATTTTAATTCAAAAGTTCAACAGCGCATTGAAGAATTAATTCACACGCTGCAATTTGAATTACTGAAAGAACGGATTAAGGAATGGTACGAATCTAAAGATCAGGATCTGATCACTGGCATGTGGCTCATCGCGACATATCAATATCCGGATCTTGAATTACTCAAGCTGAAGCAGGATCTCGAACAGATCTATTATGAAACATGGCTTGAATTTAAACCTGATCTTTATCCCTTTGATCAAATCAAGATTATCAACAGTGTAATATTTAACAAGCTTAAGTTTTCAGCGAATACAAAAAATTTTCACTCTCCCGGAAACTCCATGATCAATGTTGTGCTTGAATCGCGTAAAGGTAATCCGATCACACTATGCATAATATATATGCTCGTTGCGCAAAAACTGAAACTTCCGGTGCATGGTGTAAACCTGCCCAATCTTTTTGTGCTTACTTATAAGAACGAGAGCCATGCGCAATTTTACATCAACGCTTTTAATAAAGGATTAATTTTTTCTCGTCAGGATATCGAGAATTACATTAATGAACTTCATCTTGCTCCGCAGGCTTCCTTCTTCGAACCTTGTGCAAGTCTTGAAATCGTTAGAAGAGTATTTCGAAATCTCATCATGTCATTTGATAAGATGGGCGAGCATGCCAAGGCGGAAGAGGTAAAAGAGTTACTCCTGATCATAGCCGATGGTGCAGATCTGGGAGTCTAAGAGGTTCAACGTTTAAAGTTCATGGTTCAAAGTTTGGAGCGGTTTTCCAGACATGAGATTGCGATCTCTTTGGAGGAGAAGCCACGAGCTGTGAGCTCCGAGCTGCGAGGTTGTTTAAGTCAATAACTTATGTGTTATCAACAACTCCCGTGTTTCCTGGGCTTTCTCTTACGAGTCATTTCTTCCGCTGTTCCGGGAGATCCTCTGCATGTTTATGCCGGGGCACAAACGCATCAGGATGACGGTAACGAGGGGGAGGCATACCGGCAACTTAACTTGATCAACGCTGAACCCTGAAACGAGAACTCAAACCTCAGACTTCAAACTTCAAGGTTCAGGATTGCCATTTGATGGGATTGCGATAATTTTGAAGATGTTAAATCGATGTCCGAAAATCGTCATTGGCCTAGCTAACTTTGAACTTTAAACCTTAAACTTTGAACTTTGTATGTAAGGTGAAAGAGGTTTATCCAATTTTTATGAACGGAAGTATGCTTAACTTTAAGCTTTATTATCGTATCATGAAAATATTGTTACCACTTCTTTTCCTGGTCTTTTCCGTTTCGCTATCAGCTCAGGTATTTTCGCCTCGATATGAGCTGGTGAAAATGGACAAGTCGGTGAATACTTTTCATCACGAAGCAGCACCGGTAATTTCTCCTGATGGAAACACCTTGTACTTTTTCGTTCAGGATCATCCCGAAAATACCTTTGGAAAAGATGATACACAGGATATCTGGGTGTCGAAAAAGGATGCGAATGGTGTATGGAGTGCTGCCGAACATTTACGCAACCCTTACAATATTCACCCTTCAAATCAGGTATTCACCGTGTTCGACGATGGCTCATTGTTTATGCGTGGAGGGAGATCAAAGGGGGAAAAAGGATTTTCTATGGTGACCGGAGGAAGTCTTGTTGAGCTCAATGTGATCGATTTTAAAAAAATGAATAAGGGTCGTTTCTACGGCGCCAGCATGTCTGCTGATAAAAAGCACATGATCATTTATTTCAGTGAGAAAG
>DASPIZ010000061.1:0-9821 GCA_035628875.1 Ohtaekwangia sp.
CACACGCGGCAAATATACTTGCAAATAGCATGGAAAATTATGCGCGAACGCCACGCGGACAACAAGAGGCTGCCAACGGTTCATTGGTATCCAGTATGTTCGCATACGCGTTACTCGACCTGATGGGACATTTTGGTCGCACGGAAGAAGATTTGCGCCGTGCCTTCAATATTCAGTCTGCCACTTACATACCGTATACACCGAAACCTTTAGCCTTCAACCACTATTGGACACATCGTGATCAGGTGAAACAATTGGCTTGCCAGCACCTCGGCGGAAATGGATGCGGACCTGTTACGAACGGACCGTTGGACATTCACCGCGCTGTCGTGGCAATCAGAGACTACTTTAAAGATTCAACACGTATTCTGCAATAAAATTGGTTTGGTGGTTTTAGTCTATCCCTGGCAGGGCAACTTGTCGGGGATTCTTTTTTGTATTGGGAATTAGACATTGCGAATTAGGTATTGGGAATTGGGAATTAGGTATTGTGTGTTGGTGGAACGTTTTAAAAATATGCTTCGCGTTCCTTTGGTCTTGGTGCCTCCTATGTTTGCGGTTAAGCGTATTTATCAAATTACGATAGTACAATGGTAGTGTTTTTCTCACCGCGAAGTCGCGAAGACGCAGAGGCACGCGAAGTGTTAAATCGGATTTTACTTTGCGAAACTTAGCGTCTTGGCGCCTTCGCGGTAAAGGAAACTCAGTTGAAAAACTAAAACGAATAAGGATTGGCAAACCCATGTGCGAACACCTCGTCCTTTATCACAATCTACGGCACGGCTACCTATTGTTCTTCGTAGAATAAAAAACGGAATCCAGGAAAGATAGAATCTGATCAATCGCAATTGGTGCGTCTTTTTCAAAACTTGTTCCGAGAAACTGATTAGAACCTGAATCGAGGTATGCGTGCGGACGGCCCATGTGCTCCCAATACGTTACCTCCTGCCCTACCAGCTTCAGCGCATCAACATATTCTTGCACCAGCCCGGGAGTTGTAAGGTCATCATGTGAACCGACGGCACAGAAATGTGGTGCAAGTTTCCGATCGTTTGAATGCGGAATGAGATAGATCGGGGAAACCATCTTATAAAGATCCGGGTGCGTCCTCACGTTAATGCTATCACCGAAAATTCCTCTGGCATTCGCCTTACCCAACTGCCAGAAAATATTACTCTTGTGCTCAAATCCATCTGTGCCATCACCTGCCGAGCCGAAACAAGAACGGTAGATATCCGTGGCAGGGTAATTTAAGACCACCGCCTGAACAGAGAGTCCGTTTTCCTGCGC
The DNA here is from genome assembly GCA_035628875.1 of Ohtaekwangia sp. GTDB lineage: Bacteria > Bacteroidota > Bacteroidia > Cytophagales > Cyclobacteriaceae > Ohtaekwangia. Next base: position 1,291 of record DASPIZ010000061.1, read on the forward strand.
TACCTGCTCAGCCGTTTTTCCAGGTGGCAAATAGGTGGGCCTAAAACCTAATGTTGGTCCCGCGTATCCATCTGATTCCAATTTATTACCTGCATTTGAAACCATCGCGGCAAGATGACCACCTGCGCTATCACCAGAGACGGCTATTTTATCGGAATTGCCTTTATATTTTTCGATATGATTTTTAATCCACAGCACGGCGCCCATCCCATCTTCAACAATCTGATTCATGGTAATTGAATTATCACCCTGTGGCAGCAATCGATAATTTACATTGCAGATCACATATTCTCCATGCGCTGCCATATACTGCGACATTTCATCCATGATACTTTCATTATTAATAAGCCAACCTCCCCCATGGAAAATGACATAAACGGGATAATTTGATTTTCCGGTTTGTGGTGTATAAATATCCATGGTAAGACTAATACCATCGGGTTTTGCCCATTCAACATTTTGTACGACCTTAAATTCGTGTGTTTTTTTTGATCCTGCGTTTTGCGCCAGTACTGGAATTATGTGTACCATCACTAAAACCAATAAAATTACCGAACGGATCATAATCGAATGTTAAATGTGTTTAATGTACACAATGTATGAAAAATTCTGAAACAATAACAACAATACTGCGGTACAAACTTAAAGTGTTAGTTGAAGCGGAATATTCCTTATGGAGAAGGGCTTAAATCCGTGGAATCATTTTATATTCGCCACATCATGGGCTTATTTGTTACCTCACTCAATTCCGGAAGCAATGGAAATTGTTACTACATCGGTAATGAGCATGAGGCTATTCTGATCGATGGAGGAATTTCATGCCGTGAAACGGAAAAACGGATGAAGCGCCTTGGTCTCTCACTAAAGAAGGTAAAAGCGATCTTTATTTCTCACGAACATGGTGATCACATTCACGGTGTTCCGGCGCTTTCTAAAAAGTATCAGCTACCCGTTTATATTACGCCGCCAACACTGAACAATGGCCGGGTCAATATCAGAGAAGAACTCGTGCATCCATTCCGGGCATATCAGCCGGTAACGATCGGAAATTTTTCCATTACGGCTTTCCCAAAAGAACATGACGCTTGTGATCCGCATAGTTTTATTATTTCGAGCAATGGCATCACTATTGGGGTGTTCACTGATATCGGCGTTTCGTGTAAACATGTGACGCAACATTTCCGTCTATGTCATGCTGCTTTCCTCGAAAGTAACTATGATGCACACATGCTCGAAAAAGGCCGCTACCCCTACCACCTTAAAAATCGCATTCGCGGCGGGAAAGGACACCTGTCCAACGACCAGGCTATGCGGCTTTTCACGCAACACAAAGCACCGCACATGAGCCATTTGTTCTTATCGCATTTGTCACGCGATAATAACTCGCCGGAACTTGTAAAGAAATTATTTTCGTCAGTTGCCAATACCACAGAAATCATCATCGCATCACGCGATCGTGAAACCGATGTGTACCATGTAACACCCAACCGGGGATCTATCAAACCCAATCGAAGATCAAAATTCGCTTATGCGGGTCAGTTATCGTTGTTTCAATAACTCCAGTTAACGAACGGATAATTCTCCTTCGTCAGCCAAACAAAAAGTACGCTACGATAAGCGTAACAATAACATTGAAAGTCTGTGCAATTAAGAACCCGTATAACGGTTTTTTACTATCGGAATTGAAGATGTCGGAAAATTTTGTTTCAAGGCCAATGCTGGTAAATGCAAGTACAAACCACAGTGTCTGAATACTCTTCAGGCTACCTTTAACTTCCGCAACGGTTCCGGAAGTCAGCACGAATGAAAATATCAGCGATGCCACGACAAAACCGATTACAAACTTCGGAAATCGCTCCCAGATAAGACCAAGTGTTGGCTTCGTTACCTGGCCATTTTCATCTTTTCTATTGGCATAGGTCCAATAAACACTAATGGCAAATGCGGCCAGTCCTAACAATACATTTTGTGAAAATTTGACGATCGTGCTGATCTTCAGGGCCGTGTCTCCGACCAATGATCCGGATGCGACTACCGCGCCCGTTGTATCGATGCTTCCACCCAGCCATGCCCCGGTTACCGCTTCCGGAAAATTAAAATGGTTCGCAATGTAAGGCATCACGATCATCATCGGAATGGCGGTAATGAGTACGAGCGAGATCACATAGGATAATCTTTTTGTGTCACCTTTAATGGCTCCGGCTGTAGCAATTGCAGCAGAAACACCGCAGATAGAAACAGCACTTGAAATCATAATGGAAAGTTCTTCATCGATGCCCAGCTTTTTGCAAAGCCAGAATGCGAAATACCAAACCGTAACAACCACCACCAGCGCCTGAATCAATCCCAATGATCCTGCCGTAAGAATATCCTTGAAGATCACGCCAGTCCCCAACAGAACCAACCCGATTTTAACAAACATTTCCGTTGATAAGGCAGACCGAAACCATTCGGGAAGATTAACAGTATTACTTACCAGGAGTCCAATGGCCAGGCTAAAAATTACGGCTTCAAGGTTCAGCGCTTTCACCTCACTGTTTCCGGCAGCCATCAATGCAAATACCGTGAGCACAAAAACAATAGGAAAAACAATCACCGCTGACTTAATCGGTCTATTCGTTAACGCGGCGGCCAGAATTGCAAAAACAAATATAAATATAAACTGGATTCCAACCCTAAGCATGTTTCCGATGCCCAGTACTTTCAACGTAAGGTCTTCGGTATTGGTCCATGAGAACGATGGAACCGGGACGATCAAGCCCAGTAGGGTTACGATGATAATCAGAAATCCCAATACCACAACTGTCCAGTCTTCATGAAGTACAAATCCTTTTGTTTGCGCCAATTGTGTTTCCTGTTCCATGCTGGAGTTAGCGTTTAATGAGGAACTAAAAATAGACCACCTTCTCCAATATTCAAAAGGACCGAAGATTCTTTCATGAAATCACAGCATAAAACATGCTATAGGGAATTGAACAGCATAAATCATCAAGAGATTATCCCCGATTCAAAAAAGATCTGATTTTTTCTTTGTTACCAACAATCCATACAATGTCACCAGCATCAAATCGGAAAGTGGAATCCGGATTGAGAATTCGTTCACCGTTTCGTTCAACACCTACAATAATGGCTTGCGCTCTTTCACGAATTCCGGTGCCACCAATGGTTCTTCCACACACGCGTGAATGATTTCCGATCGTAACATTCGTCAACGTAATATCCACCTGACCATTCTGGTCCGTTGTACCCGATGTTTGTTCAAGCAATGGCTTGAGTCTGGTTAATTGCTCATCCGTTCCAATCACTGCAATATTGTCTCCAGGATACAATTTTTCATTTTGTCCTGGTGTAACAATGGTACGTGTACCACGCTCGATGAGTGCAACGTTTACACCATAATGTTCGCGTAGTGCAATATCTTTTAATTTTCTACCGACAAGAACAGATTCCGGTAACACTTGAAATTCAGCCAGGTGAGCATCCCACGGTACGATAGCTGTGCGAGAAGATTTTTGTGTTTCGCGTTCGTTAAGATTATATAAAAAACGTTTTTCAATACGATCGTAAAAAGCCTGCAGTTTATTTCTAAAAATAATAATGGCCAGGACCATAGCTGAAATAGCAACAACAAAAGCCACTGCACCAGAAAAAAAAGTATTTAAGAAAAATCCAACATGAACCGTTGCTATCCCGATCCTTACCAGTTCCAGCGCGATAAGCGGTCCCCGATTGATTTTTCGGTTAAGCCATAAGTTAGAATAAGCTTCACGTTCAATACGCCTGATTGCCAGTGCCCAGATGAACGGTGTCATTAACACCAGGGCAATAATTACACTGACCATCGTTACGTTGACATCGGCTCCAAAGTAGCGAAGAATGAAAGGATCGAGGTAATTCCTCGATAGCGCGATAATCGAAATTAATATAACGGAGTGAATAATCGCATTGAGGATGTAGGCACGCAATAGTCTTTTCCAATCACTAAAGGCCGATATCTGTTGTGTTCCTGAACTATACCGGTTTAAATTATTTACCCATTTTTGCGGAAGAAGTTTTTCAAGGAATTTATAAAACGGACCAGAAGCCTGAATAAGATACGGTGTAGTAAAAGTAGTTACCGCAGATGCGGCGATCGCAATCGGATATAAAAAATCACTGGTTACTTTAAGGGAAATACCTAATGATGCAATAATAAACGAGAACTCACCGATTTGTGCGAGGCTCATACCAGCTTGCACGGCATGTTTCAATGACTGTCCCGATAACAACGCACCCAATAATGAAGTGAAAAATTTTCCAAAAATGGTTACGAGTGTGATTACCATGATGGGTAAGGCATCAGTCACAATGACTTTGGGATCAATCATCGTACCCACGGAAACAAAAAACACAGCCGCGAACAAATCCTTAACTGACTTCACCAGATGTTCAATCCTTTCTGCCATAACGGTTTCTGCTAGAATCGAACCCATAATAAAAGCACCGAGGGCAGCGGAGAATCCTACTTTAACAGCGATCATCACCATCATGAGACATAAACCTATGGCGATGATCAACAACGTTTCATCATTAAGCAATTTACCGGTTCGTTTCAAAAATGTTGGAACGAAAAAAATACCAGCCAGAAACCAGAGCACCAGAAAAAAAGCCAGTTTGCCCATCTGGAGTATTAGCTCACCACCGGAAAATTGTTGGCTTACCGCTATGGTGGAAAGCAAAACAAGCAACAGAATGGCAATCAAATCTTCTACAATCAAGATCCCGAATACAAGGCTTGCAAATTTTTTCGTTTTTGCTCCTACTTCATCGAATGCGCGAATAATAATGGTAGTGGATGACATCGAAAGAATTGCTCCGAGGAAAACACAATCCATGAACGACCAGCCTAATGTCTTTCCTACGATGTAGCCAATGAGGATCATCAAAATGATTTCCACGAGCGCCGTAATAGAAGCGGAGCCCCCTACCTTAGCAAGCTTCTTAAAACTGAATTCGAGGCCCAAACTAAAGAGCAGAAAAATTACGCCAATCTCAGACCAGGTTTGTATTCCAGCCTGATCAATAACAGTTGGAAACAACGGCATGTGTGGGCCTACTAATACACCGGATAAAACATATCCAAGCACTATCGGCTGCTTAATTTTTTTGAAAATAAGGGTAATGATTCCGGCGACCGCCAGAATAAGCGCAAGATCCGTGATAATATGAGGCAAGTGTCCCATATGTCAAGACATTCATTAAGGAAATACACGTTTCAGCAGAATACATGCAACTTAACAGAATGAACTTCAATTTAAGGAACGTACGCCGGACTTAAAAAGGCAAAACAAATAGTTTTGATCCTAATACAGAGACTATTACTAAACCCTGTCGGTTAATTTTAATTTGAAAATGAATGGGGTTTGTCTAACAGGGATACCTGATATTATTTTTCTTTATGGATTTGATTGTAGTAATCAAAAATGATCTTTATTTCCGCATCATTTCCTGGAGAAAGCCTTTTGTCTGATAAAAATGATTCCATTTGTTTTTGGCGATCTTCAAAAAAAGGAACAAGCTTCTTGCGATTGGAAGGCACCTCAATTGCTTTGCTTTTTACCAGCATGAAATACTTCTGTTTTGTAAAAAGCTTATGATTCAGGCTGCCCACATTCATAGCAACATTGTAATCAGGTTCTTTCACGCTCACATATACATAGCGTAACAACGGCAGGTTACCATCTGAAACAACCTGAAAAAAACCTGTTATATTATCAGATGCATTAACGTAGTCTTTTGCATTAATGAAGTACTCTATTTGTTCATCAGCAGTAATCCACGCAATGCTTTTTACGTGCTCAAAGCCCAGCACTTTAATACCTGAGGCTGGCTTGATCTCAATTTGATTTAGCGCAAGATCAATGCGAACAGGAAATCCCTCGATTAGTTTTTCTCCTTCATATAGTAGCAGTGCTGCCTTTCGCCAATCTTCATGGAGGTAACTACTGCCCGTGACCGTTCCTTCCGGGAGTGGAACACCATATAATAAGTCAGCCGGACTTAAACCAAAGCCCGACAACCGGTCAATGGTATGTTGTGCAAGTAAATTAGGCGGCAGTGCCGATTGTGCGAACGCACCTGTCGCATGAAGCATCAACACAATTACGATAATTTTTCTCATACTCGTGAACGCTTAATTGCGCTCAAAAGCTAAAGCAAAAAAATCTTTTATGCCATGTGTGCAGGTGGTATTTAATTCAAAAAAAACTAACGGTCTTTGTGGTATTGTTTTTTTGATTCAGGTCTATCCTGGGCAAAATTTTAAAGAATAGAACCACTGATCACGAAGATCAGCGGTTCTCAAGACCGCTTTAATAAGTTGCTACATCACCCGATATTGTACGATACGATTTCACCAGATTAAGAAAACCAATACGATAACCCTCCTCATCAATACCACGAGCACTTTGTGCAAGTTTAATTACATCTTTATAGGAGAAGTCTTTAACAAATTCAGATTCGCGTAATAACATTCCAAATGCTGCAACAGAAGCCGACCATCGGAAATTATCGGAAGTCTTGGCCAGGTCGGTATTTGAATCAATTAATGGATGCACAATCAGTTCACTTGTATTTTTATCCGGATGTTTATATCTGAATTTAATGGTCATCAATTCATCAGATTGTTTTGCGTGCCGCTCAACGCGGGTGGTTTGATACTTCAGATCATCGATCTTAAAAAAATCACTATCAACACCCTGCGGAATAACCTCATACAATGCTGTGACGGTGTGACCAGAACCCAATTCGCCGGCATCCTTTTTATCGTTGTTAAAATCCTCGTGCTCAAGCATACGGTTTTCATATCCAATCAATCGATAAGCTTTCACCTTATCGGGATTAAACTCTACCTGTAGTTTCACATCTTTCGCTATGGTAAACAACGTACCACCAAATGTATTGATCAAAACCTTACGTGCTTCGAGTATATTGTCGATATACGCATAGTTACCGTTTCCTTTGTTCGACAACTTCTCCATCCTGGAGTCTTTGTAATTACCCATACCGAAACCCAACACCGTTAGAAAAATTCCATCTTTTCTCTTTTCTTCAATCAGGCGTTCCATGTCCGCATCGCTCGATGCACCAATATTAAAATCACCATCCGTGGCAAGGATCACACGATTATTTCCACCTTCTTTAAAATGTTTTTTCGCAACATCATACGCAAGGTTAATACCAGCTCCACCTGCTGTAGAACCTCCTGCTTCGAGTCGATCCAATGCTTCAAAGATTTTCTCTTTGTCGCTGCCCCTTGTAGGCTCAAGAACAAGGCCTGCAGCGCCGGCATATACCACAATAGAAATCTGATCTTCGTCACGAAGTTCCTCAACCAACATCTTAAAGGATGATTTTAACAGGGGCAACTTGTTATCATCACTCATAGAGCCCGATACGTCGATCAAAAACACAAGGTTGGAGGCCGGTAGATCATTCATCGGGATCGTCTTTCCCTGAAGTCCAATCTGTACCAACCGGTGTTTCGAATTCCACGGCGCCGTTGATATTTCTGTATTGATGGAAAAAGGATGCTCCTTAGGCTGCGGGTAGTCGTACGTAAAATAATTCACAAACTCTTCAATGCGCACGGCATCTTGTGGCGGACGTTGACCATTGTTGATAAACCTGCGAACGTTACTGTAGGAAGCACCATCAACATCGATCGAAAATGTTGAAAGTGGGTTCCGTAACGCACCATGAAAAATATTTTCCTGGATAGCATCATAAGACTCTGTATTCCAATCTTGCTTTACATGATCATGATGGATATACGTCGCGGGTGCAGACGATTTCCTTTTTGATCGCCCTGACCGCTGCACACCCGCTACTGATCCGCTAAGTAGTTTCTTACTCTGTTCAGCGTATCCAACCACAACAATTTCTGACAATGTCTGTACATCATCCTGCAGTGTAACATCAAGGGTAGTGGCCTCAGAAACTTTGATCTCCTGCGTAACATAACCTACAAAAGAGAAAACCAGCACAGGATGTTGTCCGGAAAAAGTTATGCTGTAAGTACCCTGAGCATCGGTTACGGTTCCTGTCGAAGTACCTTTAATAATGACACTTACGCCGGGTATCGCGTGTCCGTCTGAAGCAGTAACTTTTCCGGTAAGGGTACGCGGTTCCGGTACATTCCCTGCAGATAAGAACAGCAAGGCACAAAAGAAAATCAATAGTGTTTTCATGATAAGCTAAATTTGATTACTTAGCTTAGATGCCGATCCACTACAAATTCCATAAAAATATTTTTACTTTGATTGGCTGGAAGTTTATGGTTGCACAAATTCTTCCACGTTCATACCTGGGCTAAAGCCCCTTCTGGTTTAGCATTGAAATCCACGAGCTAAAGAGGCTGTGTAAAAACGCTCCGTATTTCTTGTAAATTGAAGATGTCGGTTTATATTCAAGCAGCAAAGCAACAAAAGAAATATAAATGCGATATCACCGGGGCAATTCAAGGTTTCAGCAAAGTTTTTTGAGTATCAATG
>DASPIZ010000062.1:0-18508 GCA_035628875.1 Ohtaekwangia sp.
AGGCGTATGGCCATAGTGGAGGCGGTCTTGGTGGCGGCGCATTGGCATTCTACTTTCCAGAAAAATCAACTACAATCGTATTAATGACGAATGTGGGTTTATTCCTGGAAGACGAAAAACCTATGCTGTTTGATCAGCTATGGTCGGAGATTGTGAAAGCGCATTTGAAATAGGCTTTCTTATCTACTTTTCTTTGGGAGTATAGTAATCGTAAACTGCCCTGGCAATCCTGGCGATCACTTCCTCCACGTCCTTGTGATCTGCTTTTGCATTGGTAATAAAAACACTCAGTGCAATGTGGTTTCCATCGGGAAGACGTATAATACCTACGTTGTTTACAGCACTCCAGACGCCCCCCTCGTCCTTAGCTCCGGTTCCAGTACGATCGGCGACGATTGTTCCTTTTGGTAAGTGGCCTCTGATCCGTTTCGTCCCTGTTGTATTCTTTGCCATCATATTCCAAAGTATATCATGGCTGGATTTCGAAAGCACGTTCTGAGTATGAAAAAGTTCTAGTAGTTTCGTCATCGCGTGAGGTGTACACCAGTTCTTGAATTGAAGATCCCAGGTTTGATGCATCTCCGCCTCTGTGTTTCTAATGGCCATATCCTTTATACCGATACTATGGACGTACTGCTCAACTGCAATTGGTTCGCCCAGCAGAGAAAATAGTATATCGCATCCGTTGTTGTCACTCATCGAGACCGTGTAACGGAGAACTTCTTCCAATGAAAGATCCACACCGCCTTCGGATACGCCTTGGCCAACGGACTCCACGTATTTGGTATCAACGCTTCCTTTTTTACGTGAACTTTTTGTTCTAAAGAAAGTTTACCCTCATCGACCTGATGAAATATTGCCAGGGCCAGGGGAAACTTATAAACACTTTGCATTGGAAACTTCGTTTTACCAAGGAAACTAAGTGTATCACCGTTCTCTAAATGCTTGATGGAGACGCCAATGTCCGCGTTTATAGTTTTGGTAATGGCCACAATCTGTACAGCCAACGAATTGTCTTGTGCCTGTAGATTTGTCGATGAAACAATGCACGCAATAAATAAGGATACAAAGACAATGGTAGTTGTGCACCAGATTGAGAAACGTTTTTTTGTATTCACAGCGAATGATTGTTTTCCTTCAATTTACAAATAAGGATAAAAAAACCATCTTAGATTAAAATAAATTCAGAACGCCGATATTACTGTTTCATTTTCTATCCCCTTTAATGTTGAACACCCGAAGCGGCAAAATCATCGCACTCCCCATTAAACATCTCTTAATTACACACTGCACACCGGGCAAATTATTGTTGCATTTTTGTTGCATTTAAACTTATGACTTTACTAAACCGATTATTAGCATTTCATCGGAAAATTATTTTAATTGTATATTTTACACTAAACAATACGATGTTATCTTAGGATAAGGACCATTAGTTTTTAAAATTTTTCCCGAACGGCGTTACAGAAACGTGCTGTAGTGTAAAAGTGGCAGTAACCTGTACGAGCAGAAGTTTATTTCTGATAAGTTATTAAACGGAGGTGGGGCATTAAAAATACATGCCTCGTCTATACATCGAATTAAGGGGACATCATTTGAACTTCACCAATGCAACAAAGTCAGTTTGTATTCCGGCATGGACACTCGAAAGAACTGGAATTGTTTCCTCATATTAAAGAATTCTCTATTCGCAAAAGTACGGCTATCCAATTGGAATCATTCACGGTTGAGTTGTGTGAGAATTTGCAATTCGTATACATTATTGATGGCAAATTTGAATGGCTCATTAACCAACAGCACCATGTGCTCTACCCGGGAGATACCGCTGTAATATTACCCGGTCAGAAATTAGGTGGATCAAAAGGATATCTTGGTATCGGGACGCTTTTTTGCTTGTGCCTTAAAGTAGAATGTCTTGAACTCAAGGGTATCATAAACTTTGGTAACTGGTCTGATCTGGCAGAAAACGAGCGTGCTGCCATCGGAAAGATTTTGTTGCTTAACAATTTATCGGTGTTGAAAGTAAGGGAAGTACCCGGTATATTGCAGGAGATGCGATCAGAGATATTAAACCAGGAAATTGGATATGCTACCCGTGTCAATCACTTACTAGACTCATTGCTTATCATAGTAGCCAGGCAGTCAACGCGGCAAGGCAACTCCAGGCGGGATTTTCCGCAAGCATTTATGAAACTGGAGCAAGCACTAAGGCAAAATCTGGCACATCAATGGACCGTTGAGGAGATGGCTGCCTTGGTCGGATTGGGTACAACAGCATTTACAGAAAAGGCAAAAAATTTTACAGGTTTTCCTCCATTGAATTACCTCATCAACATCAGAATTTCTGAAGCGATGAAACTGCTAAAGCGATCAACATTGAATGTAACGGACATTGCCCTGGAAACCGGCTTTTATTCGTCACAACACTTCTCCACAACGTTTAAAAAACTCACAGGACATACACCTGGAGAGTTCAGAAAAAAATAGTATTTCAACATCGCGAATTTCTCATGAATAATATAGAATGCATTCTCACAGTTGAAATCGGAACAAATGCAGTACGCGTTATGGCATTTGATCTGACTGGTAACGTCATTGGATCGATGAAAGGCTCCTACCCTACATTCCATACAGAGCCTGACTATAGCGAGCAAGACCCTGACCAGATGTTCATCACCATGTTGTATGTTATGAAAAATCTGCTTAACGAGAAAATCCATCCTGCGCAATATAAAGTCATTTCCATCTGCTTCAGTGCCTCCATGCACAGTGTGTTGCCCATTGATAAGCACGGTGTCCCGTTAGGTAACGCGATTACCTGGGCTGATAACAGAGGAAAAAGAGAAGCACAACAACTGAAAGACTCACCGCTTGGAAAAAAAATATATGATGCCACGGGTACACCCATCCATCCCATGTCGCCACTCATTAAGATTACGTGGTTAAGCAGGCATGATAAAAAAAGATTTGATAAAGCAGATAAGTTTCTTTCGATCAAAAGTTATATTATTCAACAACTGACGAAAGAATGTGTTCTTGATTATAGCCTTGCGTCTGCGACAGGTTTGTTGAATATTTACAATCTTACGTGGGAGAGCGAAGCACTCGATTATGCAGGTATTACAAAAGATAAGCTTCCAGATCTTGTGCCGGTATTTCACTCGCCAGGAAAACTCAAAAAAGAATACCAGAAATCACTTGGCTTATCGGATGGTATAAAATTGATCGTTGGATCGAGCGATGGGTGCCTCGCCACGCTGGGAGGTGGTATATGGGAAGAGGGTAAAGCAATCATAACAATTGAAGACAGCGGGGCTGTACGCGTAATTGGAAAGGAAGTATTGCGTGATACTAAACAGCGGTTTTTTAATTATCTTCTTACAGAAAAGCATTATGTGTCCGGCGGTCCTACGAACAATGGTGGAGTTATCTTCGAATGGTTTGCCAAACAATTCGGAGATTTTAAAAGTGCATTTGATATTGACTACACGATGGAAAATCTTATTCAGGAAGCAGCGACCGTACCGGTGGGATCCGATGGGTTAATATTTCTGCCGTACTTGCTGGGTGAGCGTGCTCCTATCTGGAACGCAAATGCACGCGGCAGCTATTTCGGTCTCAACATTAAACATCAAAAAAATCATTTTGTACGCGCAACAGTTGAAGGCATCCTGTATGAAATTTACAGTATCGGGAAAACTTTGGAAGAACACCGGAATATAGATTCTCTCACAACAAACGGAAGTTTTGCCTCCATTCCATTCTGTACACAAATGATTGCTGACATATTTAACAAGCAAGTAAGTATCGGTACAAATCCAGATAGTATTGCAAGAGGTGCTTTTTTATTAAGTGCAACAGACATGGGCATGTATAACAACCTAGATGAAGCTGCCCGGTCGGTCGTATTACCGACCACCTTCAGACCGCAGAAACACAACCATACCGTATATGAAAAATACTTTGCCATTTTTGAAAGGTTAAGCACGAAGCTTTATGCCGAATTTGAAGATATCGCGAATCTTCAAAACGAACAATAACATCTCTTTCCCAATCACTCCCAAAAACATTTCTCAAAACGCGGGTGCCAATACACTCAACGACCGATCAACTCCGGTCAATATCATCTAGCAGTTACTAAACTCGAAAAACTGTTCTTCTCAACAGCAAATTTCAAATCGATCCAGCAGGACGATGGTTTCTAAAACATCGAAATATGCTTTGTACTGATCACAGGCACGAAACGAAAAAGAAATCTATCCAACATCGTTACACGTCGTCCTGATACAAAGAAGTAATCTTCAATGTACCCTTCTCCGTTGACGACGCACCATTAACAGCAATGTATAAAATTCACCACTGGTTATTATTGGAAGAACTTCTAGATGGAGTTTGGAACCTTTATAAAATGAATTGAAATCGTTTTCGGTTAGATTTTTTACGAACCACGTACAACATGAACAAAGAATCATAATTACAACCATAACCACAATTAACCTTAAACACCTACTCTATGAAGAAAATTTACTTATTGTACTTCATGGTATTGCTCGCGTATGGAGCATCGGGCCATGAAGCAGCACCATTACTTTTTCACGAAGCATTAGCAAATGAAACTACGCCGAAGCATACTGAATTAAATAGTATTGTATTAGGTGTAACCGGTAAAGTGACCGATGAAAGTGGTGTGCCGTTTCCTGGCGCAAATATCGTTGTAAAAGGAACAACTACCGGAACCACAACAGATGTAGACGGAAATTATACGATTGATGTTCCGGACGCAAACAGTATCCTCGTGTTTTCTTTTGTAGGTTACGCTTCACAGGAAGTTCCTGTAGGCGGACGTACTGTGATCGATGTGAGCATGACACCTGACATTCAATCGTTGCAGGAAGTTATTGTTACCGCACTTGGCGTTAAAAAGGAATCTAAAAAGTTGGGTTATGCAGTAACATCCGTTAAAACTGATGAGCTTGTTTCACACCGCACAACCAACGTAATGGAGTCACTTGAAGGCAAGGTTGCAGGCTTGAACATCACACCGCCTGCTGCAGGAGCAGGTGCTAGTGTCCAACTACGTCTTCGTGGACAAGCGGCGTTTGCAGGACAAAACAACTCACCCCTTATAGTCGTTAATGGTCTCCCGATGGATCAGGGTGCACGCGGCGCTAATGGTGCTGGTCAGGTAGAACAGCGGGACCGTGGAGATAATTTGCAGAATATAAATCCGGATGACATTGAAAGCATGACTGTATTGAAAGGTGCTACCGCTGCTGCACTCTATGGATCGAGGGCAGCCAATGGTGCTATCATCATTACTACAAAATCTGGAAATAGAAATCAGGGTATAGGCGTGGATTTCACTTCAAGCTATACCACATCACATGCGTTGAATTTTCTTGATGAAATCACACAAACGGAATATGGTATGGGTACTGGTGGAGTAAGACCACAAACTCAGGGAGATGCCCAGAGCTATGGACAGTTTGGTTTTGGTGAGCGACTCGATGGTGTTCCCACCATTAATTTTGACGGTGTTATGAGACCATATTCTGCCTATCGCGACCGATTATTTGACTATTTAAGAACGGGGACAAATTTCACGAATACAATAGGACTTTCCGGTGGTAATGAAAATGGTAGTTTCCGTGCGTCGTTTTCAAACACTGCCGTAAAAGGTATTGTACCAAATAATGAATATAAGAAGCGGATATTCAACGTAGGGATTAACCATAACATCACAAAAAGGCTTACGCTCCAACTGAATGTCAATTATGCAAACGAAGAGAATATTAACCCTCCGCAAATCGGTACACAGGGAGATGGCCCGGTAAACTTTTTTACCAGAATGGGTATTTCTACTCCACTATCTGCCTTTAAAGAAAATGCAATTGATCCTGTTACCGGTGCAGAGTTGCGATCCAATGGATTTTTAGGAACAATTAACAATCCCTACTATCAGATGCAAAAGGGTCAGTATTTTAATGAAGAAAGAAATCGTCTTCTCGCAACTACAACATTACGTTATGAGTTTACAGACTGGCTTTATGTTCAAGGTAGATTTAACTATGATCGTGGCTCGAGTTTCATGGAGTGGAATCAGTTAAATGGCCAGGGAGCAAGCTCACTCAATGATGAGTTCGGTAATTTTAGAGGTCGTTACGATATACGACAAGATGAGACAACAGATATCAACGCAGACTTTCTTGTTGGTGGTAGTAAAGAATTTGGGAAATTTTCTGTAGATGCTAGTGTGGGTGGTAATACATGGAGAACCGAGTTCCAAAGAAATCAACAGTATTCCAGGAGCTTTATTGTTCCTGATCTTTACACTATAAAAAATGGAACAATGACCTGGGTGAATGAAACTGATCCCAACCTCTTGGGTTATGAACCTTATGATTATAACAGAACCCGTATTAATTCTCTATATGGGTGGGCAGAATTCGGATATAATGGCATGGTATACCTGAACTTCACGGGAAGACAAGACTGGTTCTCCGTAATGAATCCAAATGATAACAGTGTTTTTTACCCATCTATTTCCGGAAGTTTCATTTTCTCTGAGTTGCTTACAGAGCAGAACTGGCTTTCTTATGGTAAGCTAAGGGCTTCCTGGGCTAAGGCAGGCAGTGCGAATGGCGTAGCTCCCTATGAGGGTGTGCTGTCTTATGCTATTAGTCCGCCACTTAATGGCCAAACTTCCGCCGGTGTGAACGGTACGTTTGCGCCCAATCCAACGTTACGTCCCTATCTCGTCACTGAAAAAGAAATCGGACTTGAGTTAAGGTTGTTTGATAATAAAGTTCTCTTTGATATAGGCGCATTCGATAAAGTGACAACGCAACAGATTATTGATGTAACGATATCCAACACGTCAGGATTTAATAACGTAAAACAAAACCGCGCTTCATTAAAGAATAGTGGTATTGAAACGTTGATTGAAGTTACGCCAGTGAACACGGGTGATTTCAAATGGACAACATCATGGAACAATGCTTATCTCGCGACTAAAGTACTTGACGTAGGTAATGAAAGTGGAACATTGTTAGCATTATACTTTAACGGTACAGGCAACGAGTTTCTCGGAGAGTTAAGATACACTGAAGGCATGGCGATGAACCAACTCTACACCAGAACCTATTTGCGGAATGACGAAGGTGAAATTATCGTAAATGATCAAGGGCGTTTAGTTGCAACCTCAGCGGCTACCCCGGGCGCTGAAAAGACGAACGGATTTGTACCTGTAGGAAGTTCAATCCCTAAACATACCGGGGGCTGGAATAACACTTTTACATATAAAAACTTAAGTCTCGGAGTTCACATCGACTATAAATTTGGCGGTACAGTATTATCGGCTACGCATTTAAATATGCTGAGACAAGGACATTCCAAGCTATCGCTCGAAGGTCGACGCAATGGTGAGAACGGCTTAGTATTTCCAGGTGTAACTGCTGATGGTGAACCGAACGCTGTTGCAGTGACGAACTTGCAAGGGTTTTATGCCGACTACAGAAATCTTCAGATTGGTGACCCGTTCACCTTTAAATCGGATTTTGTAAAACTTAGAAACGTATCATTATCCTATAACTTCACCAGTGCAGTGAATAAAATCCCTGCCTTGAATTTTATTAAGGGCTTAACGCTCTCCGCAGCTTGCCGTAATGTGGCTATTTTATACAAAGACTTCCCTGGTCTCGACCCGGAAGCTGTTCAATCTTCAGGTGACTTCAGAGCGGGATATGAAAATTCATCTCTTCCTACAACTCGTAACTACAACTTAAGTTTAAACGTCAGATTTTAAAATTATGAAATCAATAAAGCACTATATACTTATATGCGTTACCCTGCTATTGGGTGCAGGTTGCGATAATGATTTTGTCGAAGTTAATACAGACCCTTATCAAGTAACGAAAGTTGATCCGGCACTTCTTTTCGCCGGATCACAACGTATCCATACTGGAACGTGGGAAGGCGATCATACGATTGTTCAGCACTTTGTGAATCCTTATAACCAGGGTGCTACACTGGGTTTTAACTTCAATGAAAATATCGATGGAATCCAAAATCCAAAATGGAATCAAATATTTCCGGGTCCAGTCAGAAATCTACAGCAAGCGATACAACTTCTGGGTGAAGGCACGGAACGTATTAACCTTTTAAGCATGATTCGTATTTGGAAAGCGCAAGCTTTTATGAGCTTAGTCGATACGTACGGAGACGTTCCCTACTTTGAATCAGGAAGAGCCGTAAGCGACTTAATTTATTTTCCAACATATGACGATGATGCAGCTATATACGATGACCTTTACAAGGAAATCACTGAAGCGTTAGCAGCACTTAATCCTGGTGCAGATTACGTTAGCGAAGACCTTTTCTACGGAAATAACGGATCCAACCCCGCCGGAAACGCGGCTGTGCAAGTAGCGCAATGGAAAAAATTAGGTAATTCTTTGTTGTTGAGATTAGGAATGCGCTATTCCAAAATTGATCCAACCAAAGCTGAAGCAATTGTTTCCGAAGCATTCGCTGGAGGCGTAATGACTTCCAACTCAGATAATGCCTATATCGCCTATGGTAATGGCGCCGTAGATGCTGATAACAATAACCTAAGAAACTTTTCCTATTTCTATTACGCAGCGGAGCCGTTTGTGGATCAACTTAAATCTACTAATGATCCTCGCGGACAATTCATTCTTGCGAATTTTGACGACCCCGCTTCAGTTGTAAACGACACTGACCCCGATACTGATCTGGCCAACCAATTTGGCGTACCTATCGGGGTGATCAGTACAGCGCTCGCCGATCCGGAAGGTCCATACAGAGGTGGTCGTGTAGGCGGACTTGATTATTCACAAATGAACATTTGGACGATAGCCTCACCTGCCGCACCCGAATTCTGGGTGACGTACGCTCAAACTTCTTTACTTCTCGCAGAGGCAGCCGTAAGAGATTGGGTCGCAGGAGATCCGCAGAGTTTTTATGAAAATGCAATCAGGGCTGACCTGGAGGTATATTCATTGTATCCAAACACTACGCCTATTCCTGAAGAAGATGTTAATGCATATCTGGAAGATCCAGTAGTTGATTTCAGCTTGGCAACAACGGATGAAGAAGCGATTGAATTGATTAACACACAATACTGGGTCGTTAATATTTGCAACGGAACAGAGGCATTTGCCAACTTTAGAAGAAGCGGTTATCCCGACTTAGCACCTAACTTATCTAACAATCTTCTCGAAGGCGGATTTGCAAGAAGAATGTCTTATCCAGATAGAGAAGCTTCCGCTAACGCAGAAAATTATGCTGCTGCTGCTGCAAAGTTTGGTGGCGATAACTTACTATCACGCGTATTCTGGGATGCACCTTAACAATTCATTTCACTAATCAATTTTACAACATGCTAGTTGGGAGGCGGCTATTTTTCGGCCGCCTTTTTTAAACATGCATAATAACATGGGAGGTGCATGGGTATTTGATATCAACACCGATTGAACACTCACCAACATGCAAAAAAACGTTAATATGGGTGGCGATGGCATGTCAATGGATGAAAGGAGAAACATCTGCATAACAAAGAATGTTTTTGCAGGCGCTGATCAGAAAACGCTGTTTATTACAGTACCAGCAAATAAAGTAAACGCCTTACGCATGAATGTGAGTGTGTTGAAAATTTTAACAAGAATTAACTATTAATCTTGAATAAAGAATAGACCGTTCATGTTCGTGCGGTTTCTTTAAGCTTATAATTTTCTCTACATTAAAGGTGTATAGGCAACAAATTAAAACCAGGTCAATGTTTAAAAAACCTTTTTCGAACTACTTATTTTTTTTAGCTATCCTCTTTTTAATTGGATACGTCGCGACAACACTCCGGGGAATTCATGAATACGCAGGATGGCTGCTGATGGCGTCTCTCCTCCTGGCAGCGCTGGCGATTCGTCGGTATGAATTATTAAAAGGATATTCATTTACAATCATGATTTTCGCCGCCGTTAGCGTGGCGATGTACTATCCGGACTATTTTATTTCAATAGGAGATTTTAAGTTGTCAAGGACAATTACCCCATTTATGCAAATCATTATGTTCGGGATGGGCACCAGTTTAAGCCTGAAGGATTTTGCCGGTGTAATAAAAATGCCGAAAGGTGTGATCGCAGGACTGCTTTGTCAATTTACGATCATGCCGTTTATGGCTTTATTGATTACAAAGATATTTAATTTTCCAAATGAGGTAGCGGCTGGTATCATCCTCATGGGAAGTTGCCCAAGTGGGTTAGCGTCTAATGTAATGACTTACCTCGCTCGCGCAAACCTTGCATTGTCAGTTTCGCTTACTGCTATTGCTACATTGGTAGCGCCTATCGTGACGCCGTTTTTTATGGAGTTGCTGGCAGGGCAATACGTTGCAATAGATTTCTGGGCAATGGTATGGGATATCACAAAAATAGTGATCATCCCCGTCACAGCGGGTTTGATCTTCAATCAATTTTTACATGGCAAGTTTAAAGTGATTGACAACATCATGCCGTTGCTTTCCATGGGCGGAATCGTATTAATTATTGTTGTGATTACAGCAGCCGGACGAGACAACCTGCTTGACGTCGGCGCTTTACTTATTCTCGCTGTTCTTATGCACAATGTCACGGGTTATTTCCTGGGATATTGGTCGGGTCGGTTATTACGGATGGACGAACGAGATTGCCGCACCATTGCGATCGAAGTAGGATTACAGAATGCAGGCCTTGGGTCAGCACTCGCCCTGGCCATGAACAAACTTTCAACCGTAGGATTAGCAGCGGCGATATTTGCACCGGTTATGAACATCACCGGTTCATCGTTGGCACTTTGGTGGCGGGGCAAACCGCTGCCTGAAGATAATCCTTCAAAAAAAGAAGTGGCTATTCAAGACGCATCATCATAAACATAAACATTATTAACCACATCAATATGCTTGTATTTAGAATCTCATCGCTGATTTTTATGTTCGTCTGTAGCGGTCTTATTTCCAGCGCACAACAGATCTCAAAAGAAGAACTGGTTTTCCTTACACCGCTTTGGAAAGGTGAACGCTACCCGGATGGACGTCCCAAGGTTCCTGATGAAATTCTGAAACGCATGAAACTCGTCACGCTTGAGGAAGCATGGGCCGTGTTACGAAACGAAAATTTTAATTACCAGTTTGATGATGGCTGGATGACGATCAATCCAGACAGTGTACTTGTTGGCAGAGCGGTGACCGCCACGTTTATGCCAGGCCGACCCGATATTCATACCGTGATTGATGACCGTGGACACAACAAGGATAAACGTGTTAAATCACAAAACTCATGGCCCATTGACATGCTCACACGCGGAGATGTTTATGTAGTCGACCAGTTTGGTGCACATGTAGATGGCCCTACCATTGGCGATAATCTTGGTAATTCAATATTCACAAAAACAGGCAATGGCATTGTGTACAACGGTGCAGTACGTGACATTAACGGATTGAAAGAAATCGGTGGTTTCACTTCCTTCTTCCGTACGTATCATCCTTCACATCATCTCAACGATCCTAAGGGACGTCTTAACACCACATTGGTTGGAATCAACACGCCTACGCGCATCGGCAAGGCTACTGTAATGGCTGGTGATGTTGTACTTGGAAGAGATGGCGGCGTAATTTTCATACCACCGCACCTGGCCGAAAGAGTGGTTAACATTTCAGAAGTAGTCAGGCTGCGCGATATGTTTGGGCATCTTCGGCTGCGTGAACAAAAGTATACCCCCGGCCAGATTGATTCACGGTGGTCAGATGAAATTGAAAAAGATTTTTCTCAATGGCTCAAGACTAACATGGATAAACTCCCTGTACCCAAAGAACAGATACAGGAGCTTCTGAAGCAACGCACCTGGTAGTTATTCATTTTTATAATCAACTCTTAATCAAGGATACAATGTTAAATACGAAATCAAGACGTGAGTTCTTCAAAAAAGCAATAACTGCTGGAGCTGCTATTGCACCATTATCAGTTGCGTTCGGAGGCGGGCTTGAACAGGCCATAACGCGTTCACCCATGGCTTCTAAACCAGCAGACTTAAAAATCACAGAAGTGCAGTGCGCTTTTATCAGGTATGGCAGTGGCCTCTTTGTGAAGATCAAAACCAACCAGGACATTTACGGATGTGGCGAAGGCGTTGATGCAGTGCCTGGCACATACCATTTTGTAAAAATGCTCGAGTTCAGGTTAAAGGGAAAAAATCCTTTGAACGTTCACAGACTTTTCGAGGATCTGCGTAAAGGAGGAGTTTTCCAGGGAGCACAGGCAGGAATGTATATCGCTGTACTTTCTGCAATTGAAACTGCATTGTGGGACATTGCCGGAAAGGCACTCGGTGTTCCGGTATATCAATTGTTAGGGGGTAAATTCCGTGACAAGATTCGCGTTTACTGCGACACCGCATTGTACCAAAGAAATTTGCCCACTCCCGAAGACTTTGCCAAGTCTGCGTTGGAAGCGAAGAACATGGGCTTTACAGCGATTAAGTTTGACCTTGATCAACAAAATGATCCCGCCAAATACGACCACTATAATTGGACTGCCAGTCCTGGCGAATTAAAACGTATGACAGACCAGGTTATGGCTGCGCGGGAAGCTGTAGGCCCTGACATCGATATCTGCTGTGACATGCACGGGCGATATGATATGGTTACGGGTCAACAGGTAGCGAAGCGGCTTGAAGAAGCTAATCTAATGTGGTTAGAAGAACCAATTCCTGCAGAAAATGTTGACGCGTATAAAATCATTGCCGATTCTACTACCACACCGATCTGTGCCGGTGAAAACGTTTACCTGGCGTATGGTTTCCGGCGCATGCTTGAAATAGGCGCTGTCGACATCATCATGCCTGACCTGCAAAAAGCGGGAGGACTCGGCGAAGGCCAACGCATTGCTAACCTTTCCAATCTTTATTATGTTCCATTTGCTCCGCATATGGTAGCTTCATTTCTTGGCGCGATGGCTTCTTGCCATGTCTGTGCTTCTGTTCCTAATTTCATGATCCTCGAATGGCAAATGTATTTTCATACTGATCCAATGTTTAAAGAGATTGTGACGTATGATGGACCTATGATTGAAAAGGGATTTATTACCCTGTCAGAAAAACCAGGTATTGGCGTTGACATCAATGAAGAAGGAATGAAGAAGTATGCAACAAAAGGTTACCCTTTCTTTAAGTAAAACAGTACCCTTTCATTTACACCGAATAACATCTGCTATTGAAGTTGATATTGCATTGCAAACTATGTTCAATAATTTCCTTATAAATTTGAAATTATTGAACATAGCCTATATCACTGCTGGTGCATAAACACTTGAGAACAGGGCTTATAGAATTATTGATTACTCTGATAAGACCATTCCGCCATTTGGCTGAATGGTTAATTTTATCTCCCCATTTTCCTTAACCTTCAAAGCTTTCTTGAAAGTTGTTCTGTCCGTATTATCTCCAAAATACTGCACTTCTTTGCCTGCTAATTGAGGAAAAGTAAACTTCAACACTGCAGGCTCTGCTTGTGCATTAACCCCGACAACATACCATTTACCTTCATGCCGCCTTGCCAAAACACAATATCTGCCGGGATAACCGTCAATGAATATTGTTTCTTCCCAGGTGGTAGGTACCTGTTTCATGAAGTCAATAGCAAAAGCCGGAGCATCATCGAGGTTATTCGGCGCTAATGCAAAAAACTGTACAGGGTTCTGGAATAATACAGCCGTGGCTAATTGAAATGCATCAGTTGTTCTTCTGTAGTTACCACCATCGTTATTTCGGTTGTACCTTTTGTTAAGTACCACACCACCAAACTCCATCGCGCCAGTTGCATTCCTGATAAATGGATGTAACGCAGCATTGAAAGCTTCTTTGTCATTTGCATATTGCGTGAACATCAGATTTTCAGAAGCCAATACAGCCTCGCTTCCAACATAATTCGGAAACATCCGCTCCCACCCACGCGGCAAAGTTGCTCCATGGAATACTACCATCAATCCGTATTCATTGGCATCCGATAATATATCTTCATACAGTCGCATTGTTTCCTGCTTGTCTCCCCCGAAAAAATCAACTTTAACTCCCTTCACGCCGTTTTTCTTCAACCATCGCATTTCCTTTTTTCGGGCGATAGAAGTGTGCATTTTATTTTTCGGTGTCTGAGGCGCGTCATTGGCTACACCATTTGAGTTATACCAAAGAAAAGCCCCTACTCCTTTTGATGATGCATATTTGATCAATTCTTCCATCCGATCATATCCAATATTTGCATCCCAAAGCGCGTCGATTAAGATGAATTGGTAACCCAAGTGAGCCGCGAGATCAATGTATTTAATCTGATCATCGTAATTCATGCTATTGTCCTGCCACATAATCCAGCTCCATGTCCCTTTGCCGAATTGATATTTTATTGATGGCTCATACAAAGGCTCTACTACGTCATAAGCAATAGTCGTCTCAACGATGGGCGCCAATCCTTTTCCGACGGTAATAGTTCTCCATGGTGTAGAGGCGGAAAGCCCGACTGCCGCTCCTGTACTCCCAAATCCGTTATTTTCTGTCATGTCAGGAAAGGCAACTGTATAAATTCCGTCAGGTGTTGGGTCACTCAAATGTGAACCGCAAAAACTTCCGCTCACCCCAGTCTCTGAAATAAGGGCCCATTTATCACCAACACGAAACAAACATGGAAACGTATATCCTAAACCGTTTGCGGATTTAGCGTCAATCTTCTGATCAACGTAATACCCTTCTTCGTAACTTGGCTTTGTCCTTTTGAAACCAACCATTGATTTTGACTGAGGAGTCAAGAAACCGGTTGCTTCCTGTGGAAAATTGAAGCCAGTCTTCTCTTTCTCAATGACAAGGGCAAGCGGGTCACCAGATTCAGGCAGATCATACCGTAGGGCGATGTTGTTATCACTTACTCTGAATACAATCCGCAATGGTTTTCCATCTTTATTTTTTAATCTGCAAATCAGCTCGTTGGCGACATAATGAATCTTTTCTTTTTTGATTTTCTCCTGGGTATACCATTGGTCAATGCTATTCTGTTCAATACCTTCCCAAACGAGTCCATTGGTAAAATCAACAAGGTTTGTCGCTAAACCGAGGGGAGATTGTTCTAAAATTATTTCGTTATTGTAATCTACATTATAAAAAGCCTTGCCTTCGGTTACAAATACTTTTACAAGGAGTTTTTTATCAGGACTACTCATCTCTGCATTTTGCGCTTGTAGAAGTGTTGGAATGATCATTAAAACAACAATCCACTTAAGATTTTTTCCTATTGCCATATGTGCTCTTAAATTTGACGACTTGTTAATCCTTAAAAATATAATTTTTTTTGGATAATAATTGTACATTGTACATTTATTATTAAAGGTTTAAACCATTGGATTATCCAGATGCGCTGGTGGCATATTCAATCCGTTAAATAACAAGGTTTCAGACACATGCATCCGCGATGTTTCAGCGCTGGGCTTAAGGCAGTTATCAAGTTAGTGGAAGAGTGCTGGCGCAAAGATCTTACGACGCAGCAGAAACAACGTATTCCGGAATATCAGAAATTTTTATGGGAGAATGTTCACCGATGAACGAAAGTTTAAGAACGATCTGTCCCGGAAGGCATTTTTAATTCAGCGCGAAAAGCCCTGAGCTTTTCTTTGTATTTCCTACGCAATTGGATGATCTGAACACGGTTCACATCGCGTTCAACACGAATAATATTACGCGCTTGCAAGTCATGTTTAACGTGAAGCAGGTACCATGATAAATTGCCACGCATTTCGCTGCCTATTACACTGTCGGCCTTGTCAAGTAGTTCCACGAAGCGCAGACCATCGTTTTGTTCTAATTCGCGTACAATAAATGTACAGATTTCATCATAATATTTAATAGGCATGAGCGCCCGTTTCCCGCCTACTGTTAATATCATCTCCACCTTTTTCATAAACTCACCATTCATAAAGTCACCCTTCAATGCGTACCAATACGCAATATAGACACAAACGCGGGTATGCTAAAAAAGATTACATTGACGGCAAAATAATTTATTCAAAAATGAAATGCATACGGTTGAAGTGTACTTATTACACAAATTGTTAACAATTTGTTAAACTGACACACGTAATTATGTTGTGGATTTTTACTGGATTGCGTTTTAACTTCGCGAGATTATTATAGCCCACCATGAAATTTTACCAATATGAAATCGATCTTCCACGTTATAAACGCGGATTTCATTTAATCACTTCCATTATTAAGGAGTCTATTCCCGATTTACGACAAATAAAAACCGGTCAACTTCATGTGTTCATTAAACACACGTCAGCCAGTCTTTCACTGAACGAAAACGCCGATCCAACGGTACGGCTGGACTTCGAAAGCCATTTCAATAAAATGGTTCCGGAAAACGCGCCATATTACAGACATGATACCGAAGGGCCCGATGATATGCCTGCGCATATTAAAGCGTCCCTCCTTGGCAGCTCACTACATATACCCATCACCAACGGCAGACTTAACCTTGGAACCTGGCAGGGGATTTATTTGTGTGAACACCGTGAACAGGGTGGCAGCAGAAGTATTGTGCTTACGGCTTTTGGAGAGGTCTGATGGTTCAAAGACCCTACCACCGGGTCCGATTGGCTTTGATAAAAAAGTAACTGCCATTTGTTTCAAGTTTGACGTTTGAGGTTGGTTTTACGATAATTCATAGCTTACGTAAACTTCAAGAAGAACGAACAAAAGGACGATTGAAAACTCTCAAGAGACGCAATGGATTATCCAGAATCGCCTTGAAGCTTTGCGTTTGGAAGTGTGTTATATAGGAGTTTATGGTGCCATTGTTCAACGTTGGTGTTCGATAACGATGGGTTTGTGCAAACTGTTTTAAGTTTGAGGTCTGAGGTTTGAGGTTTGACGAAATTTTTCAGGTTTAGTTTCCTTCGTTTACGCAATCGGTTAAGGTATCGCATTTAGAAAGTGTTCCGACGAAAGTCGGAATCCCGAAATGTTCGGGAGAAAAAGCCGGAACGGAAAAGAAAAAATTTGATTCGTTTAAGCGTTTAAGTATTGCCAACGGTCAGGAAGCGAGACTGCGAAAGCCTGTACTGACGAATAGAATCAAGCGAAGCGTATCACGAACACCTTTAAAAATAAACACAGGTAGTGAGTAAACGGTATGGGAGGTTCCATGTGTAAGGTGAGTGGTGAGTGAGCACGACCTATCCCGCCTGTGAGCTTCGCAAGCTTTACGCCAACGAAACGCCTGGAGAGATACCGTAGGAATCGGACGAAGCCTGCCTGCCGGTAGACAGGGAATGCGCTCTTACCTGGGGAGGTCCTAACGTCGCGAACGTCAAGGAGAAGTCAGCAGAGGTCATAGTAGTTGATAGTGTAACAGGCCGTAAGCGCTGCGGAGGTCTGGCTATAAAACGGAACAAATTATTTTATTGCTTTGATTCGGAAGTAATCTTCCAATTAATACCAAATTTATCAACGCAAATACCATAATAAGACTCCCAAAATGTCAAATTCATTGGGACTTTTATTTGTCCTTTTTCAGAGAGTTCGGTAAATAATCTGTCAGCCTCTGCTTTACTATCTGTATGAATGATAAGAGAAAAGTTGCTATATGCTATTGACTCTTCATATGCTTCTGTATTGTCAGAACCCATCAAAATCGTTTCTGTACTAATAGGCAAAGTGATATGCATAATTTTTTCGTCAGCTTCTTGGAAAATTGGCCGCTCCGTTTTTGGAACATCCTTATAGCGTCCGATGTATGTAATCTCTTTGCGAAAAACGGCTTTGTAAAAATTGAAAGCCTCCTCGCAATTACCGTTAAAATATATGTATGGATTCACTGTTGTCATAAAAATTATTTCAAATTTCTGTTAACTTTTGTGTCGTTGTAAAATGACGCCCAATATTTCACCAAATGCTTCTCATTTGTTTTCTCTGGTAATAGATCAATTTATCTTCGCATCCATTTCAGCAATGGCCACTGCCTCAACCTGAAAATTATCCCATTCTCTTGAATTTTTTCTTTCAAGTAGCGGTCCTCTTGATTCTTTTAACATCCGATCTATCAAACACTCCAAGAATTGATGCCGAAAATTTCAAACCCAATTCGCTTTCAGCATCATCGATATATTTTTTACGCACCGGGAATGCCATGATATTTTATTGTCATTATCTTATCGTAACTTTTTCAAACGCTATTTTGCATAATTCTTATGCATACGTCGTTTAGATTTGTGCTACTCAAAAATAATTAAAAATCTAAATGATGTATGCATTGGCTGCGAGTTACGAGCTGCGAGCCACCTTTAGATTTGAATCACTATTAATACTACTTACGGTTATTGTAGTTGTGATTTTCTTTTTTGGTTCTTTTTTCTTTTGTGAAATTGTGGATAACGTTAACACTGACTGAGGCAAATTAGGCGAGCTGCCAGGTTTTTAG
>DASPIZ010000063.1:0-17377 GCA_035628875.1 Ohtaekwangia sp.
ACTTACGTTAACATCGTTCACCCGTACATAGGCTTCCCGGTATCGTGCATTTGTCCATGATGTTGATGTAAAGAACGAAATGTTCCATGATCGTATCGGCAAAAAATATTCAGCAAATAATTCAACACCATTCGTAAGTACGTTTCCAATATTCGTCCGAAGATAATAGATATCACCATTTTGATCTGTTTCAGATAACATACCAAACCGATTGTTATAACGTAATTGAAAATAGCTCACATCCCATCGGAAAGACTCCGACATGCCTCTGTATCCCATCTCGAAGTTATAACCATCGGCATCTTTCAGGTTATCGTCCACCTTTTCAAATGTGGAAGAAGGTATAATGTCCATTAAGATAACCGGTCTGTATGCCTGCGACCACCCTGTATATATATTCTGAAATTCAGACAAAGTGTACTGCATATTCACACCCGCCAATACAAACTTATGATTAATGTCTGTCGGGACTTCCTCCTCCGGATAGTATTTGATTGTTCCGCTAAGGTCCGATTTGCCAGATTCCGCCCTTATACCAGGCGTAATAGAAAACCTTTCCGTGATTTGAAAATAATTCTCCAGAAATACTGCTATGTTATTCGTTGCAAAATGCAGGTTTCGTCCCCACCCGGGTTGTGTTAATGTTAGATCATAATCAGATCCGGTCGTACCAGCACCCTGTTGTCTCCGGTGCAGGTCGTTGTTCATGAGTTGAACACCAGCAACTAACGAACTGGCGTGCCCGATAAAATTATACTGATGAAGCAATCTTAACTCGGAGGTGTAACTGTTGTACTTGTCTATGTCTATCTGACGTGGAGCATACGTTAATGTTTGCGGATCAATAATATCCTCAACATGCGCCGGAGCATTAAACATGACGCTTTTACGTGTACCCAGAACAGCCGATGTAATCCAGGTGAGTTTTGTCTTATGACTTATTTGCCAATCCAGGTTTACAGAAGGAATATAGATATCCGGGCTATAGTAATTGCGGGCTCTGGTTGCCTGACGGGGATCTACCTTAAATTGACCATCGTTTAATGCGCCAGCCAATTGATGAAGATACTTCGAATGAGATAGTTCAAAATTAATCTTTATCGCATTTGTTGGCCTGAATATAATCAATGCAGATTCGGCATCTGCGCTGGAACTTCCGTTATCCCGGTAACCTTCGGATACCCTTTTGTTGGCATAAACATAGTAATCAACTTTTCCAATGCGCCCACCGATAGCGTTGTATGTACTCAGTAAACCGTAAGATCCCATTGTATTGATGCTTTCAAAACTGATCGCACGCGTTGTGTCTCCACGCTTCGTTATGTAATTCAACAGGCCACCAAACTGGGCTCCATACTGTAACGAACCTGTACCGCGTACCAATTGAATCCGCTCAACTGCTTCCATCGGCATGCTGTAATGACTAGCGGGATAACCATACATATCAGAGTTCGTAATCGCATCATTTCTTCGGATGTTAAATTCCCATCCGCGATGCGGGTCTAAACCACGCGTTGAAATGTTTACCTGATTTCCTGCACCATCCATATCATACACGAAGACACCGGGAACTTTTGCAAAAATCTGACGTGCGGTTTTCTCCGCAATGTTTACATCCATGCTTTGCACATTGATGACCTCATTTTTTTTACCCGACCAGATGCGTGTACCCTGAATACGCGGAAGTCTTTCCAGGCTATGAAGTCTCTCGCTTTTTACAGTAACTTCGTCCAATTGTTTCGTCTTTAAAGAATCGGTCACTTGTTGAGACCACCCAGGTACGGAACATACTGCCACCATCAGCAGTATGATCCATACATTGTGTTTTGTAAAAGTCATTAAATCAGTCAGCCCCATCAACCTTTAGTTTGTCAAGTGTATATTCCGCTACTGCTTTACCTTGTGTAATACCGACTTCAGCATCAAACCTGTAATGTATGCCGCCGTAAATTCTTGATTCGGCAGCTTCATTTGCCCACTTTTGGCATTTCGCTGTTTCTGCAGGAAACAAGTGTGACAAGATTGATGCTGCAGCTGCGGAAAATGCACTATGCCCGGAAGTATAACTTGGAAAATTCGGTGTACCTACGATCGTTTTAAAGCCAGGAATTGTTTGAATTGGCCGTGGATAGTGGTAGTGATATTTTGCATCCCAGCAACTGATACCAGCGTCCATAATGGCCATGTTCAAATAAGCAAATGTGCGCGCAGTGCGTATCGGGTTTTGCTCGTACTGAATAAGAAAATCTTTTGCAAACCTGTTCCAGTGCCCGGGAGGCGTGTAGGTACCTAAACCATCGGCCCACCAATTGGCGATCTTTCTTTTTTCCTCTGTCATATTCTCCTGAATGTCTTTTAATTCTCTTACAGCTTTCTTAAACGCTTCTGAATCAAGGGAAGGCGGCGGGCCAGGCCGTACGGCTTCGAGATTAGGCACGCTCCACATTTTTACATTACAGTAAAGTGGTGCTAATCCAACAGGTCTTACCGGTATCTCCATGTTTTTCCACTGCCATCCAAAACGATTAAATGCGGAAAGTGCGATAGAATCAGAAACAGGTTTCGGACATTGGGCTTTACTCATCCCATCCGTAGATGCTTTCGCCAGTGCAAGTTTTGCAATTTCACTACCAATCAATTCTCCAGCTGTCAAATCACTTTCAACGTTAGCACCGGCCCAAAGTAAACTTGCGAGATGTTCTTCTGCCCTTTTATTGATGTAATCCTTCTCAAGAGGAAACATGGCATTCAAGATATCCCTTGACGCGATGGCAATCACAGCGCCGTCAGAAGGGTAAGACGGCAACGATGAAAGCGGATACGCTGTTTCGATGGCATCATCCTGGTGAGCCGGTGAAAGTCTGTTAAACTGATACTTGTAATGCCATGCGGCAATCAATCCATCAAACTGTGCTACACTTAAATAGGCAAGTACCCTGCTTGTATAAGCCGGATGCGCAAAGGGAAATGGTGATGGCCCATCAGGATTAGCAGGAGTTGGCAGCGTATATGTTCCATCGGGATTCGGACCGGGAATCAGGTTGTATTTGGTAGCTAGTTCTAACGCAATTTCGTTCCACCTGATGGCCGGATTGTTTGTCCAGTACTTTACAGCATCGCGTTGTTTGTCATTCAGGTTAGCAACGATTGATTTTAAAGATACTAAATCTGCCTGGTATTCTACAGAATTAACATCAGCCGGAGCTTCAATTACAATCTCATCAGCGGAAGCGATAAGGATCGGCTGCCATGTACCACCATCTTCATCGAGGTCGGAATATTCATATGCCGAATACTTTGCAAATCTTGGCATTTCATGCTCTTCACAAGAGCTTACCATGAAGAGGCAGGCGCATACGCTTAGTATAAAAAGTAAACTATATTTTTTCATGTGATTTCTTTGTAGGATGAATGATAACTAAAACTTGAACTGGTAAGTTGCGCCTATACCTAGGGTTGTAACCTTGCCAATGTTTCTTCCATTGAGCATTTGATTGTAATACACCAACACGCCCAATCCTTTTACCGGTTTGATAAAATATTGAGCGGAAAGTCCGAATTGATCAAATACAACTTTATTCGTTGGTTGTGCAGCATTGTATTTTCGTATATCATCACCGCTGGTCGAATTCAACGCATAATAACTCGCCTCAATACGAAGGGTATTGTTCAAAAGCCACATCCCGATAACAGCATTTGATTCCCATGCACTGGGTACATCCATCCACGAAGTATAATATGCCCCGTTGTTGTAATAAAAATCACGTTCCGCCTGCGTCTGGCCTCTGAACAAATGGCCTCCCATCAACCTGACGTAAAGTCCCATCTTCAGCTTATACTGCGCTATACCACGTAAGCTCCATTCATCAGTGCCGTTACCAAGACTGTAAGGCCTGTAGTCAGATAAGTAATTCGTTATCGGTGTAGCGAAACCACCCGCAGCGAATAAGGCCAACGTACCATTGCCAATATCTTTGTTGAGTGCACGATACTTTACGGCTATGCTCAGATCCTGAAAGCCTTTTACACCTTGAAGTTGTCCACCATTTGGTTTATCTGATTGCGTCTGAACATAAGGAACACCAACATAAAAGTTAAGGTTATCCAGTATGCCGATCGCGATCATGGGCATGATTGTCGTTCTTTTTACTTTAGCAATTGTTTCGTTGGAACGGAGATACGTACCTTCCCAATATTGGTCAAATGATCCTTGATCATAAGTAATCGCAAAACAGGCCTCACGCTTCTTCATCATTGCTGCATCAGAAGGTGTTTGAGACATAACCGATTGATTGCAACAAAAAATTGCAATGCACAGGCAAACTAATCCCGTAGAATTTTTCATCAATAGTTTTTGAAATTTGTGTTGTAAGAATTTTAAGACAGGCGAAATCCCCAGGATACGCCTGTAAAAAACAGGCATGAATAATATGCAATGCGTTTCACCGGTGAGGGTGGAACAACAACGCGATCATAAAATAACAGCCATTGATTTTATGAAAACAAAAAAATTCATGCGTAGGATCAGCCTTTCGGGGGAGGGCTATCAACAACGCCTGATCTCTGATAGAAAAAATCCAACATAACTCCCCTAAGCACGGTATAATTCCATCCTTTGGATGCGGATGATAAATTACAGGAAGAAGGCAAATAATCCTTCATGAAACTCAGGGTAGCTTTACCACTATGTTTGGCCTGAACGGGTTTATCAGTAAAGGTTTTTACGTAGTCAGACAAAGCCTTCTTGATTCGTTTACTGGCGTTGTCTTTAATACAAACAATGTACAGGGTATCTTTCTCGAGTTTTTGTTTTATTAATCTATAGAACTCGCCCTTATGTTCGACCTCACCATCTACCCTTTCATAGGTTTTTGTGTCAATGTGATAGGGAATGGCCAGCGGAACC
Source organism: Ohtaekwangia sp. (assembly GCA_035628875.1). Classification (GTDB taxonomy): domain Bacteria; phylum Bacteroidota; class Bacteroidia; order Cytophagales; family Cyclobacteriaceae; genus Ohtaekwangia. Next base: position 4,907 of record DASPIZ010000063.1, read on the forward strand.
TTGATCGTTACCGTCTCCTTTTCGTTGTAATTGTCATTATTAAGGCGCTGTACCAAATCGTATTTTACCTTATAGCGCATGCCGATAAATAACCCATAGAAGCCAAGGGTATTAAAGAGAATCAGGATGATCAGGCAAATGGAGAGGACTTTTTTCAAAACGGGTAATTCTATACATAGGTATAAAATTTCAAATAAATGTCAAAATCCTTAATAGGATTTTCAATCCAGTCGGAGGCCTGATCCCTAACATTGCCTTTGTGGGATAATGAAGGGTTATGAATGAATGTTAAAATAACAATCGGGAATTCAGATTAAAGGTCAATGTGAAGTCCTGCTAATATAAGTGTTCCAATTCTATCTGTTCCGTAAGCTTCGCGTGAGTCGTCTCCTAGTATATTCCGCGCATTAACAAAAGCTTTTACCTGATTTGAAAATGCGTATGATATGTTTGCGTTCAGTAATACCTTGCCGCGAATATGATCAATCGCTTGTGGTGCAACTTCGCCACCCTCATGATCGAGACTATTCAATCCATCCAGTTTGTATTTACTGTAGTAATATCCGGACACGTTAATATTCCATTTATTGAAAGGCATATTTAATGCGAATCCCCCAAACGCATCAGGCGCATATTCACTTTTCTTGTCTGTAACCTTAGTAAGATTTCTTTCGGGATAGATTACCGGATGAGGCTCATAATAATACGGCGTATAATCTTCCATCATGGTTTTCTGAAAGGTAACGGATGGCTTCAAAGATGCCTTACCCAATATTACGGTCGCAGCTAAGGTAAAGCCAGTCTGTTTAGAAGCAAGATCAATATTTTGCTGTATGGCCTTCCACGTTCCTTGCTGCTGTTCGGGGAAGAACACAGGTTCTTTAACATTTTTAGTGACCAGGGTGGAAAAGCCAGTATAGACCTGGTGAAAGAGGGATACATCAAAACTCAAATTCTTTCCCATGCGGGTTTTGTAACCGACTTCAACCAAATTATTTTGAAGTAAATCCCGCTCCTTATTTCCGTGAATTGTTAACAACATAAACGGATCATCTACTGTTTTTAAATTCAGATATGTCGGTTCAATAAAGGATCCTTCATAGGCACGCGCAATTAAAAAACGGACGATATGATCGCTATTTAATTTATAATTGACGACGCCCTGAAAAGAAATATAGGTATCATCAGGTGCTTTAAACTTATCTGCCCGAACTGCTGCTATAATCCTTAGTGATTTAGATGGATTGTAGTCGCCCTTCAACGAATAGGCATAGTTATACATCATGGCTTTGTCATTGAATTTTCCACTTTTCCCTACCGCTGTGGTATACGGCTGATCATCGATAATAGCCTGCTGATAACTGAAGGAAGGTCTGAACGAAAGTTTACTGCTAATTTTAAGATTATAATCCACGTAATTATCCCAGGTCATATAATCGAAATTGTATTCCGATAAATTGCCCATTAATCCCATTGTTCCGCGGATCAGCGATGTTTGTACCGTAACATGTCCGATCTCCGCTTTTAGTCTGTTGCTCAAACTACCGTTGAGCATTTTTTGGAAATTTGTGCTAATGGTACTACCAATAAGCGCCATACTTTGGTTATAACCTGAATTGAAACCAATTGTTAAATCCTTTTTTGGTTTAATGTATAAATTCAAGTTTAAGCCGGTACGCCTTGTGCCAATTTCCTGATCCGGAAAATAAGCATTCGGATCAGCAGCTACGACGGGATCAGAATGCTGAAGCAAATCTGTAACAAATGTACTTGTTGCCGGATCATAGTATTCAACGCTCATACGCTTCCTGGACGAGTGGTTAGCCGAGACATTGAATTCAAACTTATCGGAAACTCTTTTGCCTCCCAATGCTGAAAAGACCAGACTCTCCCCTGCTTGTAATGAAGCTGACCCATATAAATCATCGCCTTCGTTCCACCTCCGGGTGATAATATTGATAACACCGTCAACTGCATTAGGTCCGTATAACGGTGCATTTGGCCCGTAAACAATTTCGATTCTCTCCACATCCGCTAAATCGACTGGAAGATTTTGCCAATATGTACCGCCCGAATAATAGTTGTAGATGATTTGATTGTCAATCATCGCAAGAATTGTAGTGTTTGTATTCCAGAACTTATGAGAAGCAAGGTTATCTTTACCTCCGCGAATTGAAACATCGTACGATCCGTTTGCCATCTCACGTACAATCAGGGCAGGTGCCAGCCGTAAGGCCTCGGGTATTGAGGTCGCGCCACTATTAACGATTTCCTTCCGTGTAATAACAAACGAGGTAACGGGAGCATCGAACAACGTTTCATCCTTTTTGGAAGCAGAAACAATGCGTACGTTCATTAGTTCTTCAAAACTCAGGGCTGTAAGTTCAAGCGTGTCTTGTTGGTTTACAGTTTGTGCATGCGCATTGACTAGCCCACCTATTAATAATGCGGTGATGAGTCTACTGATTATCGTCATTTAAAATTATTTTTTATTCAAGAATTGCCAACTTCAATAAGCCGTCCATCGCAACCAAACCTGTTCCATCAAAAACGACCTTTTTTAATTTGAACTTTAAGAGATCATCCGCTACAACAAAGCTGATAGCAGCGCCTTTTTTGATGAGGTCTTCTTCTGTTACTAATAAGATATTTTTACCGCTAACCCCCACAATCAACTCTTTAATATATCTTGATTCTGATTCCGGCAGATAAATGATATTTATACCGGACAGATCATCGGTATTTTCCACCAACCTTATCTCTATCGCTTTGCTTCTTACCGTTTTTCCGGATAAGGCCTTTGTTAAAATCTCAACATTTTCGCTTTCCCTATAAACACCAATTACAAACTTATCTTCCGATTTTGGCCATTTAATATATTTAGCAAAATTATAGATGTACGCCGCCTGAAGTTCTTTGTATGAAAACGTCTGCGCATACGCTGACGTTACCATACAACCAAGCAAGGCAATCGTAAGAAGGGGATATTTAAATTTCAGAAACAATGTATTTCTATTATCGCGAGTTTATGCTTGCGGCATTTCACACAGATGCCAATAGTGGTTGAGAATCGATACTGCACTGGTAAATCCCTCGAAAGAAAGCGGTTTAAGAATATAGCCGGCAACGTTCAGGTCATACGCCGCAATTTTATCACTCTCTTCATTCGAGGTTGTCATTACAAATACACTAATCGATTTCAGGTCGGTGTTTGTTCTCAGTTCCCGAAGAAATTCTATGCCACCCATCCTTGGCATGTTGATGTCGAGCAGAATAACTTTTGGACCAGGTATCTTTGTATCCGGATTTTTTCCATGTAGAATATCCAACGCCTCAATACCGTTTCGGGCAATGTATAAGGGATTATTAATGTTATTTTTTTTGAACGCCCTTTGCACATTCATGATATCAACCTCATCGTCTTCAACGAGCAGAATATTTATTAAATTCGCCATATCAATTATTTTTATTTCCATTTAAATTTTCTTTCGGTTTCGTTACGATGTTTTTGGCCAGGTAAAAATGAACCGCGATCCTTTCTGTTCTTCGGACACCACTGCAATTTCACCTCCCATGTCCTCCACGCATTTTTTAATAATTGCCAGGCCGACACCCGTTCCTTCTACTGCATCACGGGCTTGAAGTGTCTGAAAAATTTCAAATATTTTCTCATGGTACGCTTTCTCAATACCCATACCGTTATCCTCAACACTAAAACGATAGTAGGAACCTAGCTCGTCAGCAGTTATTCTTACAAAACCTTCCGCCTTATCATTGTATTTTATAGCGTTCGAAATAAGATTAATAAATACCTGTTGAAGCAATATTTTCTTTGTGTCAAAAACAGGCATTTTATCTTCGATGTCAATCTTAATATGCTGAGGTGGATTAAGTAAATCGATTGTTTCTTTCAGCATTTGATTTATATCAACCCGTTCTGTAGAAACACGTGTGCGACCGATCTTAGCATATTCTAAAAGTCCATTAATGAGTGATTCAAGACGAAAGACGCGCCCGCGCAGCACTTTCATATTCTTTTTCGTATCCTCAGGAATAGATGTACCAAGATCTTCTTCAATCCACTCCGATAACTTAAATATCGCGCGTAAGGGTGCTTTCAAATCATGCGAAACAACATAGCTGAACTGATTTAACTCTTCGTTTTGCTTTTTCAACTGTTGCGTGTGTCGTATGAGTTCCGTTCTCGATGACTCCAGGCGTTCAAGCATCTGATTGAACGCCTGTGCCAGTTCTCCCATTTCATCATTGGATTTTACGTCCACTTTGATGTTTTCAACACCACTCGAAATGGCCTTAACAGCCTGCTCCAATCTGCGTATGTTTCCGGTAATCATTTTACTGATGAAGAAAGACAGAACTACTCCGGAGGTAAAAAGCGCCAGACAAAAATAAAGTGTGGTTTGCTTCAATGAACTGATGGATGCTTCCATTTGTTTAAGTGAATAGCCAATCACCAATGTTCCAAAAGGAATATCCTGATACACGATGTGACTCTTGTAGTATATTATTCCGTCCCTGGTAACGATCTTATCATAGGTTTTGATTTTTGTGATCTCATCAGGAATCGTTATCCCAGGCAGTTTAAAAGATGCTATTTTTTGACTGTCAACACTGGCTACATCAATATACACCACGGCGCCATCGGCATGGGCCCATTCCAGCGCTTCAGATACAGCCACAAGATCTGTCTCACCCATTCCTATTCCAACACCGATGGAAAACATATCACTAATGCTTCGAATTTTGGATCGAATGGCTTCTATCGCAGCCTTCTCCTGTTGCATCGGATAATACGTGTATATAAAAATGGCCACCACTGCAATCAGAACGATCTGACCGAGTATAATTTTAGTACCGATGGAAAGTTTTAGAAGCATACCTTACTACCCCGTTTTGCGTAAGCTTCGTTTAACCTCTTCACTTACCATCGAAACAAGGGAAACAATAATGGAAACAAGATTGGTTATCTTCACCATTTCATCCTTTCGATTTTCGCTTTGAACAAGTTTGACCACTTCATCAAGCGCATGTTCGAGATCGTTCATCTTGAGCAGTGCAAAACAAACGCGCGCTTCCCGACAAACAGATTCAATTCCTTCAAAATCGCCCACCTTTAAAAAGCCTTTTAGACTTTCGATAAACCGATGCGCATGCTGATCGCACATCATTAGTTTATTTAAAACCGCCTGGTCATTGCTTTTGATTTTATCCAACACCATTGCTTCAACGTTTCCTTCTGCGGGTTTCCCTAATGACAGTGGCCGGCCAACTACCCGCTGCCGATCTTTTTTATTATAGTGTTTTATAATTTTTGTATAAAGATCCTGTGACTTAAAAGGTTTAGAAATATAATCGTTCATACCCACCGCGATGCATTTTGTTACATCCGAACCGAATGCATGCGCTGTCATCGCGATAATTGGAACATGAGATTTTGGTGATTGCAATTTTGTACGGATGTATTCAGTCGTTTCATAGCCATCCATTTCCGGCATTTGAAGATCCATCAGAATGAGATCATAGTCATTTGCTTTCACTAACTCAACGGCCTGAACCCCATTGGTGGCAATGTCAATTCTGCAGCCAGTCTTAGCCAGTACCTTTTTAACCAGCAATTGGTTTACAATATTATCTTCGACTACAAGGATAAATGCATCCTGTATTTGCTCAAATGAATTTCCTGCTGTAACTAAAGGTGAGGAGGCAGCAGGCTTTTTCACAACAACTTTTTCAAATGCAAGATGTACTGTAAAAACAGAACCCTGGCCTGGCTCGCTTTCCAACGTTATTTTTCCTTCCTGAATGGCCACAAGGCTTTTTACGATTGAAAGTCCTAATCCAGTGCCGCCATACTTGCGCGTTGTATCATCTGATGCCTGAACAAAAGAGTCGAATATCAAAGTCTGTTTTTCGTCTGGAATTCCAATTCCTGTGTCGCGGACCTTAAACTCAAAAAACTCATTGTGATTTTGTGAATCACGTGAAGTTACTTCCAGGCTAACGCTTCCTTCTTCCGTAAACTTAATAGCATTGGAAATAAGGTTTGTGAGGATCTGATTCAACCGTACAGCATCTCCTCTGATTACAGACGGAATAAGCGGATCAATTTTACTGATCAGGCGTAATCCTTTCTCTTCAGCTTTGGGACGCAAAACGTTTAATATACCGGTGATGAACTCAACAATATTGAACTCATGTTTTTCAATGGTCATTTTGCCTGACTGAATCTTTGATAAATCAAGCACGTCGTTGATTACCACCAACAGGTTTTCGCCTGAGAAGTGAATAGCATCAACAAATGTTTTTTGTTCCTCAGATAATTCAGTTTCATACAAAAGCCTGGTGAATCCCAAAATCGCGTTCATCGGTGTTCTGATCTCATGGCTCATGTTGGCGAGAAAGATCTCCTTCACCTTCATCGAGTTCTCTGCAAGTTCACGCGCTTTCAGTATCTCCTGTTCCCCCAACTTTCTGTCCGTAATATCCTGTAATGTACCGACCAATTTTTCAGGTCGCCCTGAAGTATTTAGATATCCATATCCCTGGGCGTGAACATACTTAAGACCAACCGGAGTATTGATCCGAAAATCTATATTGAATTCGCCCCTTCGGATGGCTTTCATCCAAATACTTTTTACGAGTCTGAGATCGTCAGGATGAACTGATCTGAATAAAATCGCTAATGATGGCAGGCCGTTGAGCGGAACACCAAAAATGTTGAATATTTCCGAAGACCAATAGACTGTCCCCGTGTCATGCGTATACTCCCAATTACCAACTTTCGCAATTCGTTGTGCTTCAGCCAAACGGGATTCACTGATACGCAGCGCATGCTCAGCTTCCTCCCTTTCCCGGAGCATCTGGGTCATGCGAATCATGTTTCTTAGTACCTGCCCGAGCGAAAGGCCGTTGATGTCGTTCTTTACAATGTAGTCAGACGCACCGGCTTTCATCAACTCTACCGCTATGCTCTCATTTCCCTGTGAGGTGATAATGACAATGGGTGTCTTAATACCGTTGTCACGCATTTTTTTCAAAAGTAACAGGCCGTTTTCTCCCGGAAGAAGATAATCGAGAAAGATACAATCAAAGTTATTGAGCGAGTCGGAGATTTGGTGCGCATCGTCATACTCTGTGAGTGCATAAGAAAATCCGCAAGTTCGTAAAGCCCTTTTCAAATGAAGTCTGTCCGCTTCATCGTCATCGATCACCAGTAATTTTATCTCTTCACTCATGCGACAGACAGGTTAGATTTGTCAGCAATGGATTTCGGCCAGTTAAAGATGAACTTACTTCCCTTTTCTATTTCTGATTCCACGCGAATCTCACCACCATGTTCGTCAACAATCCTTTTCACAATTGTTAAACCGATGCCCGTGCTTTCAAACTTATCCCGGGATTGCAGGGTTTGAAAGATGGCAAATATTTTTTCGAAAAACTCAGTCGGAATTCCCGGGCCGTTATCTTCAACTGTAAATTCATAATAATCGCCATCTTCTATGCAATAGATTTTAACCTCCCCTTCCGCTTTGTCATTATATTTAATTGCGTTGCCGATAAGGTTTGAAAAAATTTGGAACAGCAGGATCTTGGGAGCTTCTAATGCAGGTAGTGATTTATCAATTTGAATACTGAATTTTTTGGAAGGCGATAACATTTCAACAACCTCGTTTACGAGGACACAAACATCAACGCGCTCAGTTGTAATTTGCGTGCGACCAACTTTTGAATATTCAAGAATGCCATTGATCAGCGATTCCAATCTTACAACCCTACCGCGAAGCATCTCAAAATTCTTTTTATTTTCTTCCTCGAGAGATGCCCCTAAATCTTCCTGCAGCCAAAGCGAAAGATTACTGATGGCACGAAGCGGAGCTTTAAGATCGTGAGAAACAATATAGGCGAACTGATCAAGCTCCCTGTTCTTTTCTTCAAGTCTTCTGGTGTATTCAGCCAATTTTTCTTCCGACCGCTTTTTAGCAGACACATCACGAAGTAAAAATAATTTATACCGGACACCGCTAACAGTATCCTCGGCGTACTTCGCAGTGTATGAACACGTCATTACAGTGCCATCGGCACGATAAAATGTCTCCTCTCCGTTGTGTGAATCGTTTAGATTAACAACGGTATGATAAAAACTTTTTTCAGACGCTTTTTCTGAAAGGAAGGGCTGAATGTATTTTCCCTGAATCTGATCTAAAGTCTCAAACCCCAAAAACGTAATTACAGTATCGTTCGCAAATGTAATCCGGTCGGCAGTATCAAGAACCAGTATTCCTTCCTTGATATTTTTTATAATCGTTTCGGCTAAATTGCCGATGTGCAGGGTATTTTTTGAAACTACGTTCATAACGATATTTGCTGGTATTTTACAGCAGATTCTAAACACAAAAGTTGTTGTTATTTACCGTCTTTTTATAGGGGAAATCCTGATTTTATAAAAATCAGATATTGTAACTGGTGTACTGTCTAAAAGCTGGATTCACGTTGTTTTTAGGACTTAAAGGAAAGTAAAACGGTATGGCCTATCAGGTAAACCCTGAGAATTCATCGAACGACTTAAAAACAAGTTTAACTCTCCTCCAGCCACCTGTTAATGAAAAGGACGGTCATAATAACTGCATCTCAAGGCATAATTATCATCAAAACCGCTCTAATAAGAGCCTTAAAGCTTTTAATTCTTCTGTTGGTGAATACTTTTGGAATGATATAGTCTTGTCTGCCTTAGTCTGCAATTAATAGTGTATATTTGATCTATCAATTCTAATCGTCCTGCCGGCTTTATATCTTCTAAGATGATCGCACCTGTTTGATTCTTTCAATTGTAAAGAGATTCTGAATCTCTGCTGTATCGCCTATTAAATATTTTATTTATGACCCTTATGTATCAAACATTAGCAGAACTGCCAAGGTAGACGCCCTTCGGAACTTGTTCCCAGCATTTGGCGGAGTACGTCAGCCAACTATTAGCGAACCTTACACAGGCAACCAAACGGATTTGGCTGTCGAAACGAACGATGGCGAAGAAGACAGAAAAGCCATTTAACAGCTAAGCAATTCAAGTTTTAAGGAAGAAGTTCTTGTCGTTGCCGAGGCGCGCCCTAAACGTGGTAGCCGGAATGGGGAAATGCCGAATCTCGGTTTAACCGAGTCTAACACAGAAAACAACAACGTAGATGAGATCCAAATCTCGTTCGAGTTGTCGCCTCTTTTACAACGGTGGCCATGCTGTAAAAGATTTATTCCAATGTCAAATAATTAAACGAAGGTATTACCCGAAAAACTATTTTATGAAAAATATTCTCATAATCGATGATGACAAAGACTTGCGTTTTTTATTAAAAAGACATTTGAACACCCGTGGATTTCAATGTTACGAAGCAAGTACACAAGAGAGTAGTTTCGAAATACTTGACACAAACGTCATTGATCTCGTATTGTGTGATCTCAACCTTAAAAAAGAAAAGGGTCAGGACATATTAATGTCTATCAAAGAACGCAAGCCTTCTCTTCCGGTAATTATTATTACCGGGTACAGCAACGTAAGAACAGCAGTTGAAGTAATGAAACATGGGGCTGCCGACTATCTGCTGAAGCCATTGATTCCGGAAGACATTGTTTCGATTATCCATAGCAGAATTCAGACATCAACGGAACAAGGCGCTGAACCAGCGCCAACAGTTTCCGAACCGTATACGGAGGAACGCTATGTGTTAAGTCCAAACGACTCATTTCAGGCGATATTAAAACAAATCGATCTGGTAGCACCGACAGATTATTCTGTTATTATTTACGGCGAAAGCGGAAGTGGCAAAGAAGCTTTTGCCCAGGAGATCCACAAACGCAGTAAACGTAAGGCCAAGCCATTTGTGGCTATCGACTGCGGCGCATTATCAAAAGAACTCTCTGCAAGTTTATTATTCGGACATGAAAAAGGTGCTTTTACTGGCGCATTGGACACCAAAAAAGGTGCATTTGAAACTGCAGAAGGTGGAACCATTTTCCTGGATGAGATCAGTAACCTTTCTTATGATATACAGGTATCTTTACTACGCGTTATGCAGGAAAGAAAGACCAGAAGAGTTGGTGGAACAAAGGATATTCCCATTGATATACGCGTTATTGTAGCCAGCAATAAAAAATTATGGGAAGCGTCGAAGCAGGGACTATTCAGAGAAGACTTATACCATCGCTTTAACGAATTTTCGATAGATGTGCTTCCATTAAGGGAAAGAAAAAACGATATCGTGTTTTACGCGGATCATTTTCGCAATCAAAGCAACAGAGAACTTAACAAAAGGGTTTCTGGTTTTACAGACGATGCGATGAAGGCCATTTTAAAATACAATTGGCCCGGCAATCTTCGTCAATTGAAGAACCTTATAAAAAGAAGTGTTTTGATATCAGAATCCGACACGATCGGAATAGAAATTCTTCCCGAAGAATTTATCGTGGAGCTTAAACGTTCTGAACCTGCTTAAGAAACCTCCACCATACGAGAAAAATAAAATTAGAATAAAGTCAGGATAGTATAAAGTATGAAAATAAGAACAATAACAAACAGTTGGATAGATTCCGCCAATTGGGAATCAAAGAAGGATAATTTTAAGGCGCGGTTTCCGCTATTGACTGACGCAGACCTCAATTGCGCACTACATCCCAGCGACAGTATGCTTGAAAACCTGCAGCGCAAGCTTGGCTTAACAAGTGACGAGTTGGCAATTACAATAATTACACTATAGCTACAGGAGGATTTAATAATAGGTTATGTCGAAACGAATCCGACATAATCTATGGTTTTTCTTAACAGAGATCAGCTTGTCCAACGGAATAAAACATCGATAAGCTTGTCGTATCTTTTATTAAATGCTTCAAGCAATTTATGCGGCATCGTTGTCGGTAACAATGGCTTGGCACTTTCTCTGTTCTGTGCTATTGATAGGATAAGACTTCGTTCGTTCATAATATGGATTGTTATTCGATCGTTCATAACGATTATTACTAAAGATAACAATAAAACGAGACGAAGTTTAACATTCTAAGTTATTTAGTTTCCAGGATAAACTCACCAAGAGCGTCAACACACTTTCGGAAAAATTGTATGGGGAGTGGTATGCCTCCTTCAGTGCTGATCAATATTAATTGATGATCTTTCATTCACGTTTTTTCGCCTCCCGGACCGGCTGGGGCCCAGCATACTGGCATTGTCGCTGAACATAATACTGCTATTTTTGAGATCGGCTTACAAAACCCAATAGGCATCGAACGTATACTACACTTGGGGAAATTTCGCCAAGAGAAACGAATCACTTTTTCTCTTGGCGAACTTTTATCGTACGCTAATTGGCCCGCAGCTATTAAACCACTTTAAATAGCACACAAGGCGAAGCTTCCAAAGCATATGATATCCACAATAGTCGAGAATTGAACAATTATCGCCCTGAATTCTTTTATTTTAAAGTTCTTTCTTATACTTTAGAATTGAGAAACGTACAAAATCGCTTGAAAAAGACACTTAGCATAACCTTAATTGCCTTGCTTTTGCTGAATGCAATGGGCTATTATGCTGTGTTCTTTGGGCTGCAATTAAGGAACGATTTTGCTATGACAGAGCGTCTGGATACTGACACTTATGACGATGCAAAAACCGTTACCATTAAAATACCCGTTGCAGTACCCTACATGTTTGATCAGACTGAATTTGTAAGAGTAGATGGTAAATTCACCTATGATGGAGAGTTCTACCGACGCGTAAAACAAAAATATGCAGCAGATACTTTGACTATCATCTGTGTCAAAGATACTGGGACAAAATTTATTCAGGAAGCACTCACCGATTATGTAAAAACGTTTACCGATAATCCATTGGATAAGCATCATAATGGAAAAATTACTGTTTCGTTTATCAAAGATTTCATAGGTCATTCGTTTTCATTAACGAATATTTGCCCCGGTTGGCAAGCTGAAGTTATAAAGAATGGGTTCAATCTCGAACTGATTCCCGATTACACCTCTACCATCATTCATCCCCCCGAACGCGGATAAATCCTTCGTGCTTAAATTCTGCATTCATCATATTTGGTTTGATGAAGTATGTTCGCTGGTATTATTTAAATCATGTTACAAACGTAAGCGTTTGCGGTTTGGGTATCGCTTTACATGAATAGAAACAATACAGTTCCATACACATGTTTAAGCCAGGAAACTTATAAGCAGGTTGCGGGTTCCTATTGGTTTGGGTTTCCTGCGCCTGCTTATTTTATTTGGTTCATGGTTCAAGGTTCAAGGTTCAACGTTGGATTTCGAGAACGAAGTGGTTTCGGAACTGTTTGAGGTTTGAGGTTTGAGGATACCTGAAACAATTGGAGATGTTAAAAAAATGCGTTTTCGAATTGGTCTCCTATAAATTATCGAAAGCAACTTGAAGCTTGAACCCTGCAGCTTGAA
>DASPIZ010000064.1:0-64348 GCA_035628875.1 Ohtaekwangia sp.
CGAGAGTCCGTCTTTAATGCTCCAATGCTTGATTAAGTTTTTAGGCTGAAGCTGGCCAGACGATCCAATCGAAACCACGATAAGGAAACTGGTAATAACGGTCCTGACCCAATCCAAATTCACCATACTTTAAGTTACAGAATTTATAATATTAAACTTAAAGAGTTGGAGCCTTGCTTTCACATTATGGCTAATTTTTTACGATGGTTAGTTGTGCTTCTTTAGGGGGTCATATGTGTTTTTGATAAACAAATTAACGTTTGACGCTGAGTAAAACGTGCAAAGAAAAGGACTACGCCATTTATTACCGGTTGCCCGGTGATCACGGTTTCATACGATTGAAATACACATAAGGCCTGCAATTTCTCCTGAACCGTCACCCCTCGCCGATTATAGGTCTCCTTAATTTTATCGAAACTAATAATCCAATGCTTATGAAAAATTTTCGAAAAATTATGGCAGCACTGGCCTTCATCCTGATGGCTTTCAGTTGCAGCACTGAAGAAAACATCAACGTCAACCTAAAAGAGCAACAGGAAGATTCCGACAATGATCCTAAAGATCAGCAAAACGCAACCGCTGCAGTCGGAGCTGCCGGAATTGCAGGTGTTAACTGGGCTGATGGTCGTGACAATTTTGTTGATGGCTGGGTAATCCCTTCAGGATTGACCGCATCGGATAGCTATTCAACTGTGTCTGCAAAAGCGGACGCAATTCTAAGTGAGTTTCAGGCAAACATGCCGGGCGTAAACACGGTGCGGCTTCCGATCAACCCTTCAAGCGTATTGGAGTCATGGTGGGATGCATATACAGGAGCCATAGACCGCGCGATAAGCAAAAACATGAAAGTGATCCTCGCCTACTGGGAAGCTGCTTCTTCACGAGATGGCCGCATCGACAACAACACACAATTCTGGGACATGTGGCAAACTGTTGTGAATAAGTATGGCGCCACGTCCAATGTCTACTTTGAAGTGTTCAATGAACCACATGGATATTCTCAATCCGAGTTGACTTCAATTTACGCGCAATGGCTATCGACATATTCAAATGTTCCTCGCGGAAGAATTTTGTTGGGCGGCACAGGATATTCTGAAAATGTAACGGGAATTGGTGCTGACAGCCGATTTTCAAACTGTCTTCTTTCCTTGCATAATTACGCTTTTTGGAATACAAGCCGTACAACGGTGTCAGCATGGGAACAAGACTGGAGGAACAGGATGGGGAGTTATGCAAACCGGACTGTGGTGACAGAATATGGTGCAGCCATGACTACCGGAAAAAATTATGGGGGTGCTGTTAGCAATGACCACGAAATCGCTTACATACAAGGCTCGACAAATGTGTTCAGAGCAGATGGTGTTGGCAGTGTTTACTGGCCCGGCTTAAGAGACGGTGATAGCTATAGCATACAAACAAGAGGTGGAAGTGGAAATAACATTACGTTGACAACAACAAATAATTCCGGACTTCAAAGAATACGCTACGGATGGGGCGAGAACGTGACTGTTGGCAGCGGTATTGTTTCCGGATCGTATTACAGAATAACTAATCGCAACAGTAACCAGGTACTCGACGTAAACGGAGCATCAACAGCCAACGGAATGCAAGTGATCCAATGGCCATGGAATGACGGACAAAATCAGCATTGGCAAATCATCGATAACGGAGGTGGGTACTATCGCGTAATCAACCGAAATAGCGGAAAAGCCCTTGATGTCAATGGCGCATCAACTACAGATGGCGCAAATGTCATTCAATGGACCTGGAACTCAGGCAACAATCAGCAATGGCAGTTCATTGACAATGGCGACGGATATTATCGCATTATTAACAGGAACAGCGATAAGGCTTTAGATGTTAATGGCGGCTCCAACACAAACGGAGCAAACGTGATTCAGTGGCCCTGGAATGGTGGCAACAATCAGCAATGGGAATTAACGCAGCAGTGATGTTTAGTAGCTGCGAGTTACGAGCTCCGAGTCACGAGCTTGTTGGGAAGAAGTTTTATAGATTGCGATAAGCCCTGAGTTGTTGCGCAATTAAACACCCTGAACATTTGATATTGATTTTGCAAACGAAGCATTGTTTCTCTGAGCGAGTACCTTCTCCATCCTTGTAGAATGTACTCGCTTTAGAATGAAAAACGCTCCTGCCCTTTTTAATGAAGGCGAGCGTAGCGATGGTTGAAGGGTTGAATTCCTTTTCAAGCAAGCCGAACAATCAAGGATGTGAGTAGTAATGCTTAGAGACCACCGAGTAGAAGTAGCTGCGAGTTACGAGCTGGAGTCTGTTCCTTCAAGGTTATGGTTGCCCTAAAAAAATTCTCAACCAACCTCAAACCTCAAACATCAAATCTCAAACCTCAAACCTCAAACAATTGGCACAACCTCCTTGTTATCGGAAACCATAAACCTTAAACCATTTAAACCTCTTCCTTTTTCGCTACAACTACCGACGCGATCATAGAGAGGATCAACAGGAATGCTATGATAATCAAAGAGAACTCCACGGGTATTACGAAAAAGTCAACGAGTGCCATTTTTGCTCCTACAAAAACAAGAATGGCTGCCAACCCATATTTAAGGTACTGAAAGTATCCTTCAATACCAGCCAGTGCAAAGTATAATGAACGCAATCCAAGAATTGCAAAAACATTTGATGTATATACGATAAAAGGATCATCAGAGATCGCAAGGATTGCCGGAATGGAATCGACGGCAAAGATGAGATCTGTTCCTTCGATCAACATGACAACCAGAAAGAGTGGTGTTGCCCAAAGCTTTCCATTTATTCTAGTAAAAAACTGATTCTCATGAAAATCTGGCGTCACCGGAATTACTTTCCTGACCAACTTCACAATCGGGTTTTTGTCGGGATCAATCTGCACACCATTGGACGTTAACATCCGGATACCCGTGAAGATGAGAAAACCTCCGAATACGTATATTAACCAATGGAAACGGTGAATCAATTCTACGCCTGCAAAGATAAAAATCACCCGCATGACCAATGCACCCAGAATTCCCCAAAAAAGAACTTTGTGCTGATAGGCTTTTGGAACATTAAAGTAAGAGAAGATCATGATCATCACAAAGATGTTGTCGATGCTCAATGACTTTTCAATAAGGTATCCGGTAAAGAATTCAACGGCTTTTTCCTTATCGAAATAGTAATACACAAAAATATTGAAAACCATGGCAATGGTGATCCAGATTCCGGTCCAGGTCAATGCGCTGCGAACCGTAACTTCGTTTGATTTACGATGGAAGACGCCGAGATCAAGCGCAAGCATGAGCAGCACGAATAAATTAAACCCTATCCACAAAAGAGCCGAGTCGGTCATTGATTATGATTATTGATTGATGTTTATTTTCTATACGGTGTTACCCTTGTTATTTTCTTAACGGAAACACGAAAGGATTCCGCAACATAATGAACAACAGGTCAACTAAAACTTTCAGACATAGCTTTGTTAAACAAATCGTATCATTGCGCCCTTGGTTCCACTCATTTCATATTTATTCCAAAGATTTAAAACACTTTCTTTATCTAACGTTTTTTTCATTTCGGTCTTACAGACTGAGGCATTATAACCCAATGAGGCGTTATTCCTCTATTCAATACATTATTATGGTTAATGTACCTTCGTCTCTGGGGTAAAGATAACGAGCTGCTTGCTAAAGATAACATAGGGAAATCGTAAACGAATTAATCCTAATGACAATCTAATCAAGAGACATGTTGGCAGGCACTGTTTTTGTCGTTTTTTAGAGAATGTCATTGAGTTATTTTGCTTTTAAAAGTCCTCAACCATTTGCGACGGAGAAGGTTAAGCAATCCTAACAAAACGACATTGATTATAAGTATTAGATTTAGCTTAACCATAAAAAATTATGAATTGTCCAGTGTGTAGAGATGCAAACCTTATGTTATCGGAAAGGCAAGGGATCGAAATTGATTATTGTCCGCAGTGTCGTGGCGTTTGGTTGGACCGCGGTGAACTTGATAAAATCATTGAAAGAGCAGCCGGTGATTCCATACCCAAAGCACATTTTGACGACAGAAACAGAAGGAGCGACTATCCGCAACATGGTTATAAGAAAAAGAAAGAGAGTTTTCTCGGAGACCTCTTTGATTTCTGATACAACGCATCGTCAAAAATAATTGTACAGCACAATATTGAAACGGCTTGAGATCTCACTGATGAGTCGTCTCAAAACGAAGCATGTACGATTATTTTTTGTGAAGCTGTACTATCCTATTCGCCGCAAAGCATGAGACGCTTCGATCATTAATTTTACTTCAACCGTCATCTGTTCGATATCGTTTAACTCACCGTCGCTGAAGGTGAGGAACAAATTGCTATGGAGACTTGTATAAACTCTATCTCTCCCGTTATAGAGAGAAATGCAGGTGTCATTCGAATAACGGCTACCCTGCAACCAGTCAAGAAAATTGATCAGTTCATCTTCAAGGAATGAAATCAAAAGATTATTGAAAACAAAGTTGTATTGATGACAACATTCGCACTTCCCGATGTATCCATGAGCTGTTTCGCTAATGATCCTGAAGCTGGATTGGCTATGTCCTTCATTTCCTGTTTTCATTGCGTTGTTTTTAAATTTTTCCGAACGATTAAAACTCAGGCAAGCCCGAACTCATTCATCCGGGCTTTAAAAAAACTATCTTTTCAGGAAAAAGAATCTACATGTTTTAGAACCGATAGGCAAGGCTGATGCGTGCATTTCGCGGCGCTTCCGCCTGATAGCTATACATCGGGGAAGAATCCCCTTCCGCATCGGTCATCCATCCTTCATACGATCCGCTATACAAATACTCATCCAATACATTGAACACATTGACTGTGACCTTGATCTTATCTTTTTCCCAGAATAATCCTGCATCGAGTTTCACGTAATCTTCCATCTCCTTATCAGGATCTGGCGAAGCTTCCCAGTAGGTCGCACGATCAGTGAGATAAGTTAAACCGGCGGAAACACCTAATCCTTTCAAAACACCGCGTTGTAATTTGTATGTCAGCCAGGTATTGAAAGTATGTTTTGCAAATCCGGGAACGATGGAACCTTCTTCAGGAAAGTTGACCCCTTCAGAGACTCTTATTACACGCGAATCGGTATAAGCATAATTCGTGATGAGGTTTAACCCTGTAACGATGGTCCCTCGAAGATCGAACTCAATTCCCTGCGCTCTCTTTTGACCAAGTTCAATACTTAGGACATTTTCTGAATCATTCGGATCGCTTGTGAGCTCGTTGTTCTTAATAATCCGGTATATCGCTATAGTTGTATTCCATCCGCCGTCCCAATCTTTCTTAATCCCAAGTTCAATGTTATTGCCGGTGATGGGTTGTACTTTCGCGCCATTAGCTAAAATACCTGTTTGCGGAATAAACGCCTGATCATACAGCGCATAGACTGCGAGTTGTTTATTTATCGAAGCGCTGAGCCCCACGCGCGGCGTAAAGTGTTTCGCTTCATCAGTAACGCCTGCATATGACTGCTGAAGATCAGTATAACGCCCGGCCACCGTCAACCTAATTTGATTATCAAAAAAACCTAACTCATCCTGAAAGTAAAAGCTTGTGTACCGCTGATCTTGTAATCCCCCTATTATTTGTGCTCTTTCTTCGAGCGAAGTAACACGATCAAATCGTGGGAAGCCATTTATAGGAACACCTAGATTAGGGTCATTGGGATTAAACGGATTGTCTACCGGTTCAAGCTCGTGAGCTTGTCCCCAGTCGGCCATGTAATCTTTTGTTGCCATGTCAAACCCAGATAATATCCTATGACGTATCTTACCTGTTTGAATTTCACCATTTATAAAAAGCTGTGTCATCGTCATATCACTTTTTGCATCCCAGATGCTGATGTTCCGCACGTACGTTCCGTCCTGGTTTGCAACGCCTGGCCACATCGAGTGTCCAATCTGGTCGTAACGGAACATCGCTACCTGACCGGTAACTTTCCATTTTGATGAGATGTCGTGTTGAATATTCAGGTAAATACTATGATCATCAATTTCTGTTCCTGGCGACCCTGCAGGCAATGCTGTATGATCCACCGGTAATGAAGCAAAACCATCTTTTGCAAAGACATAGTATGAACCAACATTGCTCATGTTAGCACGCTGATAATTATATTCGAGTGTAACTTTTGTTTCATCATCCAGCTGGTAAGAGACTACCGGAGCAATTACATACCGGTCGTTATATTCGTTTGGCCTGAATGAATTTTTATTTTGCGCCGACAAATTGAGGCGGTAAAGCAATGTGCCATCTTTGCTTAACTTCCCATCAAGATCTAGGGTAGATCGCCATAATCCAAAACTGCCCGTGGTAATGGAAACTTCTCCTCCTGGAACTCCTGTCGGTTTTTTCGTCACCACATTATACAATCCGGAAGGATCGCCGCTGGAAAGCATAAATCCTGCCGGGCCTTTCACAAATTCAATATGATCTACAAAACTCATGTCTTCTGTTAAAGGACCCCAGTAGGAGTTCACTACATTGAAGCCATTTCTAAAAGCCTGTATCTGTGAACCTCTAGCCATAATGTTTGCATAGAGATCACCCCAGTGCTCCTGCCGCACCGCACCACTCACGTTACGGATCAGACCGTCACTCATGCTAATCACTTGCTGATCTTTCAAAACATCATTTGTTAACACTTGAATATTCTGTGGTGTTTCCATCAACGTAGAACTCAGGCGCAACGAACTCGACGCGCGATCAGTTGTGTACTGGTCTCGTTCGCCGGAAATCACAATCTCTTCCAACTGATCTGAATTTTCGTTGAGTGTAAAATCGATCGTGACGGTTTGACCCGCGGTTACCTGCACGGATTGTTTTTGCGTTTCAAGTCCTACAAAAGAAGCGACAACCACATAGGCTCCCGGCGCAAGATTCCGGATCTCAAAATTTCCCTTTCGGCCGGCAACCGAACCTTTGGAAGAACCTTCTATACTGATGTTGACATATTCCGCCGGGTTTCCATCAGCAGTTTTAACAGTTCCTTTTATAGAACCAGTGGTTTGGGCCAGGGCACTTATTTGTAAAATAAGAATGGCTGAAAAAATTAGGTAAATGGATTTCATAAGGATGGGCTCTTAAATAAAGTGCAATTGTACACTCAAAAAGCGGTCCTTACAAATTATTTAGACGTATTCTAAATAATTTTTAGTGAGTTCTGGGGTGGAGGCGTCTTTCGATTTCAGTATGGCGGGCGTTCCCCGCAGAATATTGTTTTTTTCCGTCCATGTTTTGTTGTGCGGGTCGGGCTGTCCAGGGCTCCGCTGCGCTTCGGCCCTCCTGCGTCGGGCTAAACCCTTCCCATCCCTAACGCGGGTTCCGTTGTTGATCAAGGATTACGTTAAAACCTTGAAAGTGTCATTCATTACATAAATAGCGGGTGACGTGATGCCTCAACGTCACGATTTGATTTTCAACGCAAGTCATGTTTCATAAAAAGGTGGAGGACAAATTGTTTATGACAAAATCCGCGTTATCAAATTGTCTTCGGCGGAAAAGCCGGTTTGCCATTCAAAAATCTAATCTATACAATATCACGTCTTCTGCGTATAGATTAACCGTTACAATGGAGAGATACAAGCCTCAGCATTTTTGCTTACGGGCTAAAGCCCGGTCCGGAAAAAGAATCAATTACCACGCGCGCTAAAGCACGTGGCAATTGACTAATTGCATGGCTGAAAATTATAAACGGTCATCATAGCAAAAATAACTGTACAATAAGAAAATGGCAAAAACAGGACAAATGGCCCAATTAGTACTTTTCTACCAAAGGGCTACGTACGTTTATTTTTGCAAACGATGCACTAGTACCCAGGGTTGTTGTCACCAAGATCCGGATTTCGTTGTATTTCATTTTCAGACAAAGGAAACAGCAAATGTTTTTCCTCGTATGTAGCGCCCATCGGATTGGTATGGCCGACCACATCCACGTAAGTTACCTGTCCTCTGTTGTTCTCATCCGTCACAGGATATTTCCGTGTTCTTTGAACATCAAACCAGGTGCGGAATTCAAATACGAGTTCACGTAAACGTTCTGTCCATACTTCTTCAATGAAGTCCTGGGGTGGCAATGCAAGCGTTGCTTCAATACCTGGTACACCAATCTCCCAATATCCACGGCCACGCACCTGCGCAAGGTAGTTGATGGCTTCGGCTGTAACACCTTCACTCTGCGCAATGGCTTCGGCCGCAATGAGCAATGCATGGGCGTAACCATAAATCACAACGTCCTTGCCAGACGCCGGTGGTCCTGTAAACAACGAAGCATCGTCGTGCCACATGTAAGGTGTAGGCGGGAAGGTTTGTTCTCCATCCGGTGTATCCAGTGTCCAATGAAAGAACTGTTTGTTTTGCATGCGCAAATCATCATCAGGATCATAAGCCCACAGAAACTCAGGCTCCGGCTGGTACGCTCCGTTGGTGATATCATATTGTGTGTATTTCACCATGCCAACCGGATATGACCACGGTGGATAAGGTGAGTTGGAAATACCTGTGGTGAATTCTTTATAATAGATATACTCCTCTGATACATCGCTGTTTCTTATCTTGTTGTAGGCACTTGATGCCGGATCGGCGCCATGCTGCACGAGTCCATAAGCTCCATACTGGCCGTTGATGAGGTTTCGAGCTATGGTTGCAGCATCGGCATAACGTGCTGTTTGTTCCAATGGAAAACCAGCCATGGTGAGATAAACATCTGCAAGTAATATTGCTACAGCACCTTGGGTGATACGACCTTCATTTGCAACCATATGATTTGTTGATAACCCGCCCTGCTCCAGCGCAAAGCGAAGATCCTCGACAATTAAGCCATACACATTTTCAATCGAACTTCGCTCAGCATAAACGTCATCGATGGAATTTATCGGTTCTGTTACCAATGGAACTGGACCAAACATTCTCACCAGGAAGAAATAAGAAAAAGCACGAA
The DNA here is from genome assembly GCA_035628875.1 of Ohtaekwangia sp. GTDB lineage: Bacteria > Bacteroidota > Bacteroidia > Cytophagales > Cyclobacteriaceae > Ohtaekwangia. Next base: position 8,988 of record DASPIZ010000064.1, read on the forward strand.
AGAATCTTGCTTCGCCCATGAGTCGGTTTGCTTCTTCTGTTGAAAGGTCCGGCGTTGTGGGAATGTTAACGATCGCATTATTGGCCCGCGAAACACCTTCGTATAGATCCAACCAGATGTCATCGATATAGCTCGCTGTATTAACTCCATCGAGTGTTAATTGCAAGGCACGCTGAATGTGCAACTCCTGACCACTATATTCATTGTCGAAAAAGCCGGTCATATATTGAATGAACATCATACGTGTTCCTGAGTAAACACCACCATCATACATCTGCGGTGCGCCAGTCCTATATAATCCATTCACGGCACTGATCGCGTGGTCAGGGTCGCTAAAATATTGATCTACGCTGAACTCATCCAATGGTTCTTCCTTAAGGAAGTCTTCACACGACGGAAGGAGTAAGGCGATTACAGGCAGGATAATATATATTAATTTCATAATGTGTTTCATTTAAAATTAAAACTTCAGGTTAATGCCCAGGGTAAACGTTCTAGGTCTTGGGTACTGAAAGAAGAAAATGTTTTGTGTCCACTGTTCATCCCATGATGTGGATTCAGGATCAAAACCCTGGAATTCATCTGAATGAAAAACAAAAGCATTTTGGACACTGGCATACACCCTGAAATTGCTAAGTCCGGTTCGCTCTAGTACGTCGCCGCTGAAATTATAACCGAGTGAAATAAGATTCACGCGCAGATAAGAACCATCTGCGATCCAACGGCTGTCTACCTGGCTGTCCTGCCCACCATATCCTTGGTGACGAATCTCTTGGATCATGGTGTTCTGATTTTCCGGAGTCCATCCATCCAAAATGGTGCGCAAGCCATTGGCAATACCAGAGCGATCTTCTGTAGAATGATAAAACTGTTGCATGATGTCAACGTCGTAAACGAATTGCAGATCAAGTGTGAGATCAAAATTGTTATAACGGAGGCTGTTGATAAAGCTTCCGGTCCATGAAGGAATTCCCTTACCGATGATCGTTGGCTCATCAGATCGTTTTGCCTGACCTGGTAGCGCGCCTTCCGGATTCTCATCGGTGCCCCAGGTGCCTAGTCGTTCATATCCCCAGAAGGACATGATGGGCTCTCCTACCCGGAATATTGTCTGGCTGCCCGTGACCCAGAAAGGACCATTAAAAATATCCTCGTCATTTTCGCCCAGTTTTTCAATACGGTTCCTGTTATAATTAAAATTAAGCGTTGTTTCCCAGCTAAAATTCGTTCGATCAATGTTCACCGTATTTAAAAGAAATTCCACGCCCCGGTTTGAAACTTTTCCAATGTTATCATAAACGCCAGAAAAGCCAGTCGAGTTGGGTACAGGCCTATCCAATAGCAAGTCCGTTGTAAGCTTATCGTAGTAATCAAATTCGAGTGAAACCCTGCTATTGAATAAATCAAGCTCAAACCCGATATCAAATTGCTGCGTCTTCTCCCAGGAGAGATCCGGATTTGGAAGACGTGTAACATTGCTGAATGGTGAACGTATGTTGTTCAGCAACGTTGTACCGGAAGATATGGTCGCCAGCGATTCATATGATCCAATTTCAGTATTTCCTGTGACACCATAACTCGCACGAAACTTCAACGCATCAATGGCACGGATGTCGTCCATGAATGATTCATTCGAAATTAACCAACCAATACCGGCAGAAGGGAAGAATCCGTATTTATTGTTATCACCAAAACGCGATGATCCATCCACCCTTCCCGTTAGGGTGAGTATATACCGGTCCTTAAACGTGTAGCCACTCCGTAAGAAGTATGACGCAAGCGCCCATCGGTCGTGTTCAGATTCAGGTGGATTTGGTCTGGCTGCAGCGTCAATGTTGTTAAACTTGAAAAAATTGTCGGTGAAGCCTTCTGCGTACTGGTCATTTTTATCAAAATTGCGTTCCTGCCAGCTAAGTCCCAATACAGCATTTATCCGGTGATCACCGGTTTGCCTGTTGTATGAAAGAAATGTTTCCTGTTGCCAGTAGTTTTCACGTTCGTTGTCGATTTCGGCAACACCGCCCTGATTGGATGCAATGTTGATAAGATCATCAGGCGCATATCTGCGAAAAAGACGATCGTTCCTGTCGAAACCAAATTGCGTTTTCAAATCAAGACCTTCAGTGAGATGGAAGGTTAAATAAACGTTACCAAAAATCTGTGTACGATCCCAAAGACGATCTTCCGTTTCAAGCACATGGACCGGATTTGCCATTGCCTCAAGACGATAATCGTCGGAAATCATCTGGCTGTTGCTCCATGTTCCATCAGGAAACTTCACGGGGAAGATCGGTGGCATCTCGATCATAGTCCTTCTCGGAACCTGACTGCCACCGCGTTCTTCAACGCCATTCTCCTTTGTAACATTCACAAGCAGGTTCATGCCTGCTGATAACCACTTCTTCGGTTTCACGTCATAGGCAATCTTTCCATTCATTCTTTCAAGCCAACTATTGAGCATGATCCCTTCAATGCGTGCATAATTGACAAACGCCCCAAGAGATGACTTTTCGCTTTTTGTTTGTATTGATATTTGGTGGTTGTGCGATACAGCGGTACGCGTTGCTTCCTCCTGCCAGTCAGTATCATATAGCGGATTGCCATCCGCATCAAAAAGATTCGGATCACTTGTTGTAAATACCGGATTTTCGTTTGGATTATATTTTGGTGAGTTGGCAAATCCTGTTTCAACAACGCTCAACCATTCCCGCGAATTCATGATATCCATTTTTTTACGAAGCGTTCCTATGCTAACAAAAGCATCGTAGCCTACAGTGACTCCTTCTGTCTTCGCTCCTCTTTTTGTCGTAACGAGGATAACGCCATTTGCGCCCCGCGAACCATAAATAGCCGTGGAAGAGGCATCCTTCAGTACCTCAATACTTTCTATGTCATAAGGATTTAAAAAGGCAATGTCTTCCATCGCTACACCATCAACTACATACAACGGCGTGGATGACGCGTTGATCGTACCCAATCCCCGTATGGTAACTCTTGGGCTGGCCGTGGGCGACCCAGAGTTTAGCGAGATGTTAACACCAGGCACTCTACCTTGCAAACCCTGCAAAGCGTTGGTGATCGGACGCTCAAGGATGTCTTCTGCCGAAACCTGACCGACTGATCCTGTTAAATCTGATTTTCGTTGTGTACCATATCCAACAACGACGACTTCAGAAAGTGTTTGCGTATCGGCCTTCAGCTGGACATCGATGCGCGTTTGCCCGCCAACTGAAATTTCCTTTGTAACATATCCGATAAAGCTGAATAACAACACGGCATTGCCATCAGACACTGTAAGTGCGTACTCGCCATTCATGTCGGTAACAGTTCCTATAGTGCTTCCCTCAATCACTACGTTAACTCCCGGAAGGGGACTATTTTTTTCGTCCGTTACTTTTCCATTAACTACGATCTCCTGTAGTGATAATGTAACGCTATTTGAATTATCATGGGCTGTTACAGTCATTGGTAAATTCAAACACATGCCAATAAATAAAATCTTCTTCAAACTCATCAGCCAGAAACGCTTCGAGCCATTGCGCAAATAGTAAAATGCATCCTTCATAATTTGGTATGGGTTAAGTGAAACATCAATATGAAGTTTTTCCGAAGGTAGGTAGGAGACCGGGAGCCTATCGTGCAACCTGTTAATACCAGCAGCACATTCACTTTACAATGGATAAATTACTTTATGAAAAATAATTTCGGAGCAACGATTGCCCTACCATTGAATATCGAGATTAATATAGGAACAGTTTGTGTAGTTTCATGTTATCACGTAAATATTTTTTTTATCACCTGCTGCCTGCGTGCAGTGTGTCCGTGATTTTTATTCAAGCATTGTGATAATGCGAAGGGAAGAAGATGTTTTTATACAGTGTAAAATTTTACTTCCGGCTAACTTTTCAAGGCGCGTGTAATGTGTTCGTGAATTTCATTTTTGAATGCTCGTTAATGATACTATCATTTTGGCTTTCGCTTCCAGACATAACTATCTTAACTAGCTGCTGCCTGCGTGCAGTGTGTCCATGATTTCAAATTAACTTTGTCTGTCATCCATTTTAACAATTAATATTCTGCTAGTCAGCGCCATCCAATAATGCAGGATACATCAGTTACTATATACGTCCTGACACGAATTGTGTAGTGAGCAAAATGTTATTCATCTTGCAGTCTACTCGGCTAATGCTATAAGTTAGGAGAAACCCATTCAGAATTGTCTTGTGACACCTATCTTAGTCTGTACCATCCTGAATAGTGTTAATGGACTCTTTTGTATGGATGACTAAACAATCGCGCAAATCCATAACCTTTCGGTATGACCAAAAGATATGCTAAAATAAACTGTTAGAACTTAATGGCTTGAATATGCTGTAGCTACATATGCATTCCTTTAATGATATATATATTTGTACTCCAGATATCGTTCAAAACCGATAAATAATGCAAAAAATCAATCATTGGAAACATTTAAAAGGAGTAGCAAATAGAAACCCGGTCATGTCAGGAGCTTTAGGCCTTATAATCATCCTTTGGATGGTCGTATTAATTACAGTTCCAATTGTCGAGGATCACCTTTCAGCTGGCAGTTATGGCGACAGCTTTGGCATTGTCAACGCTCTCTTTAGTGGACTCGCGTCTGCGGGAGTAATTATTACGATTCTATTACAAAAGGAAGAGCTGTCCCTCCAAAGGCAGGAGTTAAAACTAACAAGGGATGAATTAACAGAAACACGAAAGGAGTTTGTTCAACAGAATCAAACTTTGAAACAACAGAGATTTGAAAATACTTTCTTTAATCTACTTAACGCCAGGCACGAGGCTTTAAGTAAAATTTGGGTGTCAACCCCAGGAAAAACAGCCATCAATTCACACCAAATTATGGAAGATTACCTTAACGAAATAAATAATAAACTCCATTTCGAAACAAGTAGTGAACTAAACTACAACGAACGCTTACAGGAATATCGGGAGATTTACACAGAAAAGATTCATGGGCCATATAGAAACTTTATTGATATACTACTTGAAACCCTTAATTCTCTTTTGGTCTTTGTTGAAAGAAATGAACTTATCGATAAGGGTTCCAAAGATTTATATTTTGATATCATTGGTTCGCAAATGTCCCCAAATGAGAAATCAATTCTTTATGCTCATTGTATTTTTTGCACAGACACAAAGAAAAAGATAGTTCAACGAATCTCAGATTTTGGATCTTCAGGTAGAATCCCAACTGAAGAATTTTCAAGTACTCATAAATTCATTTGGGAAGAAAGAATACGTAGTATGCCCGATTCCAAATTTCCATTTGCTAAGCAATAATACTTAATGCGTTGGGAAAAACCAGTCACATCAATAAATCGAAGCCAGTAAAGTCTATAGTTGTACTTCATTAGTAGAGACTTTGGCATTTTACGGCACTATTAAAAGCAAGTAAGTACGATAACTTATAAACTGCGCAGCACACGCGACGGAATAAAAAATTCATTCAAAAAAGTCATCCTAAGGTTCAGTGCACGACACCATCCAAGACGAATTTTAAATTTCTGGTGAAAAACAGAAGTCCTCACCCATGCCAGATATGAAACATTGCAATTGGACAATTTAGGAATATGTTGAGATGTTTGTAAGGAGAATGGTTGACATAGCCTGATAGCTATCTTTCGAAACATTCTAATTGAAAATAAATAAAGATAATATCGAGTTTATTGGTTCTTTAGTAAGGAAACTTCACAAAAAAATACTCCACATTGCATAAAATTTTGATTGCTATATTGACAGTCTGTCTAACGTATTTATAAAATGATTGATTTGCTTTATATCCTTGCTGAATGCTTTAATTCTAAGATAATTATAGCTAGTATACAATTGGTAGGCCAAGGATTGGAAGTTCTTGGAGCATGGATGGTTTTTAGCTACTCCCTACCCCCAACAATTTCCAAATTTTTAGAAAAAGGCTTCGGTCAAATTAGAAGTAACGAACCCACTCCCAAACAAAAATTAGCCGATGTCAAATATATAAAAAAAGCAAAAATTGGATTTGGACTCATCGGAATTGGATTTTTATGCCAAATCCCAACAACGATTTTTAGCTTTTTCAGCAATAACTAAATACGGATTAATTGGGCGTTGGATATCATTGCGACGCGAAAGACAACCAGCCACAGTTTTGTGAAAGCTAGTGACATCCCTTATGTATACAATTAAATGCGAAGACAGTATATATAGCGGAAACCCTAAATTCAAAAAATGTCGTGACAACTTTAAACCACAAAATTGTACAAAAACAAGAACCACTGGTATTCCTTACCGCTAAGGGAACCAGTGGTTCTAAACCCAAACTCCAAAAGGAGCTTTCCTCAGTTAACTGATTTAGCCCTCCTTTTATTTACGTATTTCATTAACCAGAAAATATTGCCAAGTGGTCAATTACTAGTGTTAAATATACAATTATTTTCGATATTAAGTGTACTTTAAACATTTATTTATCGGTTTGATACAGATTATTTTTTTGCCGAACTAACGAAAAAAACATCACGCATTTAAACGAAAAATCAAACCAGAATCTTGAATGATTACCCTTTTATCGCAGTTTATTCACCATAAAATTTTACCTTTCTAACAATGTCATCATCTTTTCACCATAACGTTGACCTAACTTTCGATATCCTTCAGCGGAAAAATGCAAATGATCCGCAATAGCATCGCAACCTTCCGAGGAAATAATGTGGGCGTTTGGAATTTCTGAAGGGAGCCTGGCAATAATCTCATTCATGCTTGCGCATGCCCCTCCCTCGTCTTTACTGACGAGTTCACCAACCAATAACGGAATCGTCCGAGCAAGGTTTAAATCATGAATGAGGTTATCATATGTTTTTTTAACCTTGAGAGGCCATCCTTGATCACCTGTATTCGATTCGCCGTGGTGCATCAAAATCCCTTTGATCACCCCTTCCTGCTGCGCCAGTTTAGCCATATCAACCAGTCGCCCATAGGGATTGCCATCATATTCTTTCACCATGTTTTTTAACCAATCCGGAGCGGAAGCCACGTAAGTTTGGTAGTTATCTTTGTCAAAGAGTTCGATTTTACAACCGCCAACTGAAACGTTAACGACGCCTACACTGATGCTATCCGGAAGGTGTTCGATGAGGGTGCGTCCAAAATAATCCGTTGGTGTAAGTCCTGTTTTGCAACGACACAATGGTGGTTTAGCAGGATACCAGTTTCCCTTTTCTCGTTTTACCGCAGGACAATCAACTGACTGCAAGACCTTGAATCTTTTGTTCACAATAGTATCCTGCGGTTCGAATCTGGCATGGCCTTCCATATTCGACTGGCCAAAGCTCAGGAATATGTAGAAATTCTGATCTTGTGAAAATGCTGTCACCGAAAAAACGAGTGAGAGGAAAAGCAGCGAAAGCCTGTATTTAAATTTCATGTATTCGTTTTTTGTTTGAGGCTTCAAAAGATTCAACGGCACGAAAAATTTCATTCGTGTATATCTTATCTTAAACCAACGTAGTATCTATCTGACGCTTTTATTGTTGGGCTAATTTGATAATGGTTGAAACAACTTCCTTCGGTTGGTGGTTTCGATCAAAAAGCAATGGGTAATCTGTCCTGCCGCGTATGGGCCAATTATTTTTCCAGGAATGATGATCCGCCACGCCCCAAAGTGTTACCCGTTCAATCTTATCACTGTACTTTAAAAAGAGCTTGAAATAACGCGCGTATCGATCGTTGAATGCTTGTGAAACTGAATCCGGAATGCCCGCACTATACGGATTCATTTTTTGTTTGTACTCAGCATTGGCAGATACATCTGCTCCGGCATTGTTCCATGGAGAGGGTAATACACTGAGATCAAGTTCGCTGATCACAACTTTTACACCAAGGCTAGAAAACGCCAACATACTTTTCTCGAATTCTTCGATCGACGGATGGTCCAGACCAATGTGTCCCTGCATTCCAATGCCATCAATGCGTACACCCTGTTGCTTTAACTTCTCCACCATGGCAACCACACCGGCTCTTTTTCCAGGCAACGCCATGGAGTAGTCATTGTAGTAAAGCTTAACATCAGGATCAGCTTCATGCGCGAACTGGAATGCTAATTTCACAAAGTCTTCACCCAATATTTTGTAGAATTTACTGTCGCGGAAGGATCCATCATCCATTATTGCTTCGTTTACCACATCCCAGGAATGAACCTTTCCTTTATACCTTTTCACTACGGTGTAAATATGATTCTTCATGCGTTGAATCAGTACGTCACGTGATACATCATTGCCCACGCTATCGGTAAAGAACCATCGTGGAGCCTGAGAATGCCAGATCAGTGTATGTCCATGAATATGCATCTTGTTTTGTACACCAAAATCAACAAATCGATCTGCAAGATCAAAATCAAATTCGCCTTCTTTACGTTGAAGCATGCCACTCTTCATGCAATTTTCTGCGACCAAAGAATTGAAATGTTTTTTAACAACTACCAGCGCATCAACGTCTTTGCCGGTAATCTGCGCTTCATTAAGGGCAGTGCCGATATAAAACTTTTCCTTCAGTGCCTGCTTTAATGTTAAATCTTGCGTTTGTGATTTGGCAGGAAAAAAGATGGCAGTAAATAAAAGGATACTCGTGATTACAAACTTTAAATATTTGTCAATGCATGTGTAATTGGGTGGCTTCATACTTATACAATTTTTATTTCTTAATATCAGTTTCTGCAGCGGACAGAGATCCTGTGACAAGTTCTGCTTGAAAGCGTTTGAATATTATTTCTTAAAACGTCAGAAGTCATCAATAAGAACTCAACTTTTTTATCAAATCCTTATTGATGACTTACAAACGTCATGACGGTTTATTCCGGAGATCCTTCCAGCGCTTCTGCAACTGCGCCATAAGCCCGCTTACGGTCATAGCCTTCAGTCCATAGGCCAATGGGTTCACCGGCGCGCCACGAAGACCCTGCCGGGCTGTCACGAGGGCTCCATAACGTAATACCATAGCGTTGCGCAGCAGGTATGATCTCGAAGTATTTTTCTACCACGAATTTATACATTTCCGCCTGAACAATATAATCGTCATCTGTGGCATCGGCCGTTTTCTTTCCACCAACAAGACCAAGGTCCAATTCTGAAATTTTAATCAGTTTCCCTGTCGCGGCCAACAACTCAAACATTTCAGTAATTTTTTCTTTGTCGGAATCAACGGAGATATGCATTTGCGTACCGATGCCATCTACTCGAGCACCCTGGCTTTCTATGTATTCGACATATTCAATCAGGCCTTTGCATTTATCGAGGTTATATTCAAGATTATAATCATTGATGAATAAAATGTCGTCGCTGTTTCCATACTGGGCTGCCAATTTGAACGCTTCTACAGCATAGTCCTCACCCAGGTAATCCTGCCAGTAGAACTCATCCTCTGCGAGCTCCTTCCCTACTCCGGTTTTAAGTTCATACGGATCGCCGTCATCCATCGGCTCGTTCACCACGTCCCAGGCTTTCACATATTCTTTGGATACTTCCATCATTCCGGCAATCCATCGTTCCAACTCGCCGTGAATAATTTCTTTTTTCTCTTCTGGTGTTTTTTCAATGATTTGTTCACCGCCTCCGCTTTCATTGAACTTCGATACCTTTATATTATCGAAATAGTAAGACGTAGCAGTGGCGCCAAGATTAAAAGCGATAGCCGTGGTACCTGAAGTTTCTGCAGTGATCGTTATTTCTTTGGTATAGGTAGTCCATTCTGTTGTTGCACTAATTGAACCGAAGAAATCCCAGTGCTTATACTGGGTAGGAACAATATGGGCTTGCGTTGGATAGGTAGCAGGGTCATCAGCACGGACATCCATACTAAGAATATACTTTTCTCCAACTACAGTGGCAGGCGAAAAAGTCACGAAGAATTGCGCATCCCAATCATTCGTGCGCACCGCTGCATTCGTGATCTTTAAAGCACGTCCGGTTCCATCGGCGCCCGTTGTAAAACTTTTTTCGGCAAAAGTGTTTGACTGGTAATTTGATTGATCATCTGTTTCAAAATCGGCAACAGTAATATCATCCCAGGTAGGGCCGCCACCACTTTCGTTAAGTTTAGATACTGTTATATTATCAAAGTAAAAAGATGTAGCGGTGTGGCCAAGATTAAAAGCGATAGCTGTTGTACCTGAAGTTTCAGCAGAGATTGTTATTTCTTTAGTATAAGTGACCCACTCAGTCGTCGCACTAATAGAGCCAAAGAAATCCCAATGTTTATACTGCGTAGGGACAATATGAGCCTGGGTTGGGTAACTCGCAGCCACATCAGCGCGCACGTCCATGCTTAGCAGATACTTTTCGCCGACTTGTGTTTCGGGAGCCAACGTAAAAAAGAACTGCGCATCCCAATCGTTTGTGCGCACTTCTGCATTCGTAATTTTCAAAGCGCGCCCGGTACCGTCTGAACCTGTCGTAAAACTTTGGACAGCGTTTGTGTTCGACTGATAATTTGACGCATCATCCGTTTCAAAATCTGCACTTGAAATTACCTCCCAGGTCGGTTCACCGCTGCCCGGGACTACTGTTGGTGCTATTGTACTGTTAAGGTATGCTGCATTCTGATTCGCATGCCAGGTAAGTGTATGTCCATAAATTGAAATGTCAGCTTCCTTTGCTTTCGCAATAAAGTTGGCCACATTACCGAGACTTAAACTTCCGTCGGCCTGAACCACGGCACCATGTTTCATTTCCCAGCCAGCTGTCACCTCATCAAAATTAGAGACGACCATACTGTAGTCGACGCCTTGCTTTGTGAAACCATCCACAGATACACCGGCACCCAATTTAAAATCTGGACTTTCATCCCGATTGACATAAGCTTTGAGTACGTCATAGTTATTGAGATATTCCAATTCAGCAAGACTTGCCGGCTTATTTTTTTTAAAGAGTAACTTACTGTCGTCTGCGCATGATGCCAATACCGATAAAGTAAAAGCACTCAGCCAAAGTTTTATTATTGATTTCATATTCATTTCTTTTTATCCAATGAATTATTCCTGATAAGCAGGTGTAAACACTTCCGGCTTAATTCCACGATCGCGAACTACCAGTGTGTCAGTTGTATGATATGTTGCCGTTTCCAACAACGGTGGTAAAGGTGGCTGTGTGTTCGGGAACTGAGTTTCCACTTCATAGCTTACGTCATATTCCAGGTACATCACATCGCGGTCTTTGTTACCCCAGCTGTTTTTTTCACCTTTATCCACAAACGATCCATCACCCGTTACTGCGATGTTATAGACTGTTACTGAATCGTTCACAGCATAGCTTGGCCCAATAGGCGAAACAGTGCAATTCTGGCTTTCATCTAAAATAACCTTTACGCCAAAATTTAAGTTTAGGCCAGCCTGGGTTTTGTAATCCGTCGGAACCCGGATTTCGTTCAGCGATAATGAAGTTAACTGACGAACCTCATCCAGTTCAACACCCTGTTGATGTCGAGTCCTTGTTGAAGAAACACCATCTTTTGTGATCTCATCCCTTCCCCGAACCAGGTAGTTCGCATGCCATTTATTGATAAATTTCACACAGTACAGTATGTAATCTTTTGGCTGCACATCCCAATGCGATGCGTTCGATCGGATCGGCTCTTCAACTTTAGGAACTCCTGATAGGATCGAATCCGCATTGACCACATTGACCATGCGCAAAGGAATGACGTATGTATTCAGCAAAGCATTCGGATCAGCAAAAAAATCATCTGTCAATTGCACGCCAACACTTCCCTGAAGGTCATGGTTGAGGGATATTTGATTGGCCGACAAAGTATAGTAGTTTGAAGGCATAGGCTGTACTGGTAAAGTAAAGTCCGCATCAAAAAACAAATGGTTACACAGGGTGTTATCAACTTCGAAGTCGATATCTATTTTTTTCTTATTGGCGTAAACGCCTCCCATGGTAGCATAGATTTCACATTTACCCTCATTGTCAAGGGTGTTGTCATAAATATCTTCGCCGAACACGATGGTTCTTACGGGATACTGGTAAGCGAAATACACACTACTAGTACCATAATCGGGGAACTCAACATCTTGATTCTCGCAAGACAACATGGATATTGTAAAAACCCCAATGCATAATATTGATAATAATTTATACCGTTTCATATCTTCTGTTTTATCATTTCATTATTAACCAGTTACCAACCTGCATTTTGTTCAAGTGCACTCCACTTTCGGATTTCACCATAAGGTATTGGCCCATAATACATGTGTTCGTCATAGTTTCTCCCTTCCACATCGATTGGTGAATAAATAAGGGTATTTCCCGATTGAGAAATTTGTACACCGCGCGCGGTTTCATTCAACCTGTCGAGGCTTATTTTCCAACGACGTAAATCGCGGAATCTGTGATTTTCGAAACAGAGTTCTAAACGTCGCTCATTCCTGATGAGCTCCCTCATTTGATCCTTATCATTCTTCACTGATTCGAGATACGCATCACCACCAGTAATACCAGCGCGTTGGCGAATGGCTTTAATTACATCGTAAGCTGAATACGTTTGCGTGCCCATACCGGTTGGTCCCCACGCTTCGTTAGCAGCTTCAGCATACGCTAAAAATATTTCGGTATAGCGAATACGTGCTGTATAGTGCTTCTGTGTTGTATTAAAATTTGGGTCAGGGACAACATCAGCGCGTAATAGTTTTCGTAAGTAATAACCGGTGCGTGTAGAAAGTCCTTTTTCTCTGTTAATCGCATCGTTATTCGTTCCATGGATACCGGTAACGATTACACTATTGTTCGATCCTTGCTGGCTTCCATTTACGACGATGTATTTTTCCAAACGCGGATCACGACCAGCATAGGGATTAGCGTCATCATAATCGCTCAACGCGCTTGTAATTGGATAGCCATTGGCCATCGGAAAAGCATCTACAAGATTTTGTGTAGGATTTACACGTCCCCTTCCAAAGAGTGAGGGAGGAAAATTATCGCGTTCCAAATCAAGGCTCTGTCCTATATCGCTTCTCCAGATAATCTCGGAAGGCGCTACACCTGAAGCCAGATTTTCAATTCCTGAATTGGCGGTATACCAGGTTCCTCCGTTTGCTGCCAAACCGCTTAAACCACCAATACGATCAAGCACATGGCCAGCATAGGTAGCAGCCTCTTCCCACGTTACATCGGTACCGTCACTGTACGCCGGGCTTGCCGCCATTAAAGCTACCTGTGCGCGTATCGCTTCCACAATCCTACCCGTGATGCGACCCCGCATGTGCTCTCCGTTTACACGCTCATAGGCAGTGGCCGTAATGCCTTCAATATCCTTATATCTGTCTGGAATTTCTGCAGCAGTAAATTTTTTATAATCAAGGGGAAGCAATTCCAACGCATTATCAATATCCGAAAAAATCTGATCCAGGCATTCCTGAAAAGTATTCCTTGGCTGATTAAAATCTGAAGTAGGCGTTTCAGGATTGTTAACAATCGGTACACCTAGTAATTGTCCGTCAGCTGTCCAACCACCATGGGCTAACAACAAATGATACATTTGTAACGCACGCAAACCATAAGCCTCACCTTTGAGGCGATCATTAAACAAGGTTCTGATCACCTCGTCATTACTCCAGACTACCTCATCTACGTTTTCGAGAAAAATATTGAGGTATTGAATTGCATTTTTCCGTCCCTGCCATTGCGACGTCGGATCATTATTGGAGGACCACGAACCGGAAGCCATTCGAAGGAAGTTGTTATCGATATCGTTCGTTACTGCATCATCCGTTGCAACATCGCTATTCGGCGACGCAGAATAAGGAAGCAGGATATAAGCATTCCCTAAAATGCCTTGCGCGTAACCAGGTTCCTCGAGCATGGCATCGAGACGTCGGATATTTTCGTTAGCCGGAAAGAATACGTCTTCACAGGCTGTAAGCAGGAAAACAAGCGCTGTAAGTGTTATAATTTTTTTCATAGTGTTATACTATTTTGTTTAATCATTAGAATGATGCTCTTACGCCGATGTTATAGAATCGTGTTTGTGGAGCACTTCCGACATTCATTTCCAAAATTTCACGTTCTTTTGAAAGCGTCAACAGGTTTTCACCGCTGACGTAAACTGAAACGTCATCGAAGAAGGAAGTTTCAAACAGACGCTGCGGTAAATCATAAGTAATCTGTACCCGGGCAAGATTGAATCGGTTTGTTTTATACAACCAAAAATCAGAACTACGAAAATTGTTGACTCCGCTTTCTGTCGTCAAGCGTGGATAGGTAGCCGTTGCTTTTGTTGCTTCAGTCCACCTGTCGCGGGCGACTTCCGAATATTTTCCGTCGCCCGAGATCCAGAAGTACGAACTATTTTTTAAGGCATAAGCACCAAAATTACCCGTGCCCAGTGCGAAGAATGTAAACCCTTTCCATTTAGCGGTAAGATTTACACCTAGTACCAGGGGTCCGCCGTACCATCCGCCGCGTCCTAAAAAAACTTCGTCTCTTTCGTCTATGATATTATCATTATTCTGGTCAATGTATTTAATGTCACCGGGGCGTATCTGACCGCCGAATTTTTGTTGTGGACTGTTATCGATCTCTGCCTGATCCTGGAACAAGCCAGCGCTCTTTAGCCCCCAGATACCATCGATGGGTTTTCCTGTACGATTCCGGTAACTATCCTCGAAATTTTCATCGAGACGCGTAGCTTCTGTTGTATAATAAGTCCCTGCGATCCCCAAGGAGAAATCAACCTCGCCAAAACGCTTGTTAAGATTGATGGCCAGATCTATACCCCTGCGTTGATGGTTGTTATAGTTAACGTAAGGCATAAATGATGCATCGGGGTAGTCTGTTTCAAAATAACTTGGATATACTGTTGCCGGTTGAATAATCAAACCTTCCAGAGAATTGATAAAGAACGAAGCTTCTGCTGTAATCAATCGTTCCCATAAAGAAGCCCGCACATTGGCGGAAATCTCTTTCCGTTTTACGAAACTTAAATCTTTATTGCTACCTCGAAGTGAATTGGTTGAACGTTCTGACGCGCCATCGTACCACCCCCACCAGGCTCCATTTGCCTGCGTATAATTTTGCTCATAGATATAGGCTTCAATGTTGTTATTCGCATCACGGATATCAATATCTGTTTGGAGTACACTACCGGAAGCGCTTACCACCAGATCATCAACTACAGTGGAATTGGCCAGGAAGTTTTCCTGATCAAGTTTCCAGCCTAATGTAATCGAGGATGATAATCCATTGCGGTTGCCCTTTGCCAATTTGGCGGAATGAACCAAAGCTGTTCCCAAGTCTACATAATACTTATTTTTATAATTGTAATTTAACTGCAGACCAAGATTGGCATTGCCTGTGCGATGGTAAATTCCAGATCGCGTCTGCTGAAAACCCGTCGCTAATAATCTCGCGGATATATTATGTACCTCGTTGATAGCAGTTACATAATTGAAATAACTGTTAAAAGCAATGGTTTGCCTTGTATTACTTCCGCTGATAATCTGTTGTCCTGATTTTCTGTCGTTATTAAATTGTTCAAGGTTTCCGACAACGTCCTGACCATTATGATTAAACCAAAACTCAGAAATGTCCTGGTCAACAGGTTTTCCGAAAACAGCGTAAGTGTTTTGGTATGATGTAGTATAGGACGTTGCGTAATCAACAGCATAGTGCGTATGAAAGGAAAGTCCTTTTAGTTTTTTCGACAAGTCGAAATCCAAACCAGCATCAAATTGGAATTGACGGCTAGTCCATCGGCTGTTACCAGCAGCATAATAATCTGCAAATATATTTCGCGGGTCTGTCTGGGATCCGCTCAGGAAATATTTGTCATCGATAATATTACTACTGCCTGCAATTTTCTCTAGCGACGCCAAATCATTCGGATCGAGATAGCTCAGTGGGATCAAGGGCGCCACACGATTGGGACGCATCGTACTTGCGGCACTCCAATAGCTTTCTAACACAGTTACATCTTCCGCTGGATCACTATCTGTGGCATTGGCAGTCTGCGCATTATAAAATGTAGCGTTGGCGTTTACAAACGCTTTGATATAATCGTTTATCGCAAGATCAACATTGCCGCGGACATTCAGCCGGTCAATGTAATTGTTTTTAGCCTCACCAAAATTGAATACATCACCCTGACGGCGGTAACCTACATTGGTATAGAAACGAGACTTTTCGTTACCGCCGGAAAATTCCGCAGTTACATCCGACTGATTATAAGCTTTCTTCAGATATTTAGAAGAATAGAAATCTACATCCGGATAACGGTATGGATTTACGCCTGATGCATAATTGTAAATTTCTTCCTCAGTATACCGGCGAGCCCCTCCGTCGTTGACAAGCGCTTCATTATACAGGGTCATGTACTCAGCAGAACCTAAATATTTAGGATAACTTTTAGAAACATGAAAACCTGTATTCGCACGAACATTAACTTTAAATGGTTCGGCCGCACCTCTCTTTGTTGTGATGTAAACTACACCCTTGGCTGCGCGACTACCATAAAGTATAACAGCGGAAGCTCCTTTCAAGAAAGTTATTTGCTGAATTTCAACAGGCAAAACATTGTCGGCATCTCGTGGTACGCCGTCAACTAATACAAGGAAATCATCCATGCCCCACAGGGAACTTCCTGTCCAGCCACCAACTAAACCTTGCAGGTTACCATAATTGGTGGTGTAGCTCTTGTCCGTCAGTTCGGCCATATTTACTACAGAAACACCACCCATCAGTTCGCTTTGTGGTACTTTACGAAAAGCAACCTGTACTAACGGGTCACTTTCTAAGGCCGTATTGGCCGTTTGAGTTTCATCTTCTGCTGTGGTTTGCGCCTTTACCAGGAACGGCATGCAAAACGCAGCACCTAAAATGAAACATATGCGTATATAATATTTCATGTTTAATTTTATTTAAGGTCTCATGAGATGTTCATACAATGGCTCCAGCTGATTTGCTAATGTGGAGCATTCAATCCATTTGTACTGAACATCACTCTTTATTCAGATAGCATTACCAACCAGGGTTCTGTGCAAACTCCAGATACATTGAAACATCTGTACGCTTCAGCGGGAACCAGTAGTGCTTTGTTCCAAACTGCCTGGTCAAAATGATTTCTTCTCTGAAGTTCGCCACTCTGGCGTCTCTTGGATCGTTTTCTTCGAAGAAGCTGATGTCCTCAAGTCTGTCAAACTCCTGAGACGTCTTCTGGTTATAAGGTGGTTCTGTAAGCAGCAACCAGCGCTGCAGATCGTTAAACCGGAAACCTTCGAATGACAATTCCACAGCACGTTCTCTTCGTATTTCATCCATGAATTTATTCGAATTGCCCGTGTACGTTGCACTAACGTGGCCCGCACCTACCCTGTCGCGCAGGGTGTTAATGGCATCCTCTGCAGTCTTCGAAAAGTTCGTCGATTTTCCACCAGCTCCACCGACGGCCGCACAGGCTTCAGCATACATTAAATAAATATCTGCCAAACGCATGTAGGGTAAATAGGTGTGAAGGTTACCGTTCCAGTTATATGCGCCATCGTATTTATTAGCGGTATGGGGTACCAGTTTTTGGATAAAGTATCCCGTGCGACTACCATTCGTAGCTTCTCTCATGGTACCATCAGAATGAAGGCCGGTATATCTTAAGTATTCCATGTCAGCTGGCATAGATGCATTAACATATTTAAAGCCATCAAATACGATATCATGATAAAACCTGGGGTCACGATCTTTAAAAGGATAAGCGGGATCGAATCCTGAAGCCGGATCATCCAATGGTAAACCGTTCGCCATACCATAGAACTTTACATAATTCGCCGTTGGATGGTGAATGATGTTGTCGTGCTCCACCATCCCCTGCACTTTTGGGCCAAACGTTTTAGTTGTATTCCAATTACTACCATTTGCATCAGAAGACGGCCCTCTGAAAATTGCTTCTGTTGATCCAGGCATTAACCAGTTTTGACCAGTGGTATAAAATATATCACTGTAACTGGAAGTTGCATTATCTGCCTTGATATGATTATAAATATCTTTATAATTGAATTCCACCAGTTTGTATTGTGTCTGACCACTCTCCACAAGACTCAATAATTCACCAAAGGCTTCTGCGGCTTTCTTGCTATAGGTCTCGTCGTAATTATAAGTATTACCTCCGCCGACTTCCGCACCATGCTTCATCAACGGACTGGCTGCCCATAAGTAGTTTTTACCCAGGTATCCAAGTGCCATTATTTTGTTGATGCGTAATTGATTCTTTCCCGCTGTATTTCTACCAACGGTGGTCTTATCCCAATCGATGGGTAGCAGTGCTACTGCTTTCGCCAAATCTTCTCCCGCTTTATCCGCACATTCCTGGTAGGTGAGCCGTGGTAGTTTGGGTTTTTCGGATGAAGACAAAACTTCATCGATGTACGGAAGTCCCCCAAAGTATTGCATCATTTCAAAATGCCACCATGCCCTGAAAAAGTATAACTGTCCGGCAATGATGTCTTTCTCTTCTTGTGTCCCCGTCAATTTGTCAAGGTTAGCGAGACCCATATTTGCTTTGCGAATGCTATACCACGCATGTGGCCACAAAGCATGACGGAATTTATCGGTAGATGTAGGATCGGCATTGCCCTTATCCAACCATGTACCCGTGCCGTTCTGCCACGCCCAAAAATTACCAAGGTCAACCTGATTGGTCATGTGCCAATTGCCTTCCAGGTTGAAAAGTTCATCATCTCCCCAGTTCCATGATGCTGTCCACCAATTCTTTTCCTTATCAGGAATACAATGGTAGATCTGTTCTATAAAGCCCTGGAAATTTGTAAAATTCTTAAAAGCCTCTTCTTCTGATAAGATCGCTTCCGGATCCTTATCCAGATAGTCTTCACAGGAAAAAATTCCCAGTGTAGTTATAATCAGCAAGCCTGCCAATAACAGCTTTCTATATATCTGCTTCATAAATTAAAAATTAAAGTGTGAATCGAAGGCCAAAATTGTAGCGCTTCACTGTAGGATAAGCTCCCTGGCCACCAGCCCCGGCAAAGTTAGATTCCCGATCATCAGGCATCCTTGACCATACCCAAAGGTTGTTTCCATTCACAAAGATTCTCAAAGCGGAAAAACCAAACTTCCCGACCTGAGTTCCATTAAATGTATACGCAACCTCAGCATTTTTCAGCCTGACATACGAACCATCAAACAAATACTGCGTACCGTTATAATAACTTGGGGTAGACTGCCAACGCGGTACAGTAACGTCTGCATTCGGAGTTTCCCTTGACCACCACGTGCCCATATCATAAACTGTGTTGAGACCACTACCGAAGCTATTGAGCGGCACGTCCCGCGTTACATTGTTCACTGCATAAAACTGAACAAACGCACTGAATCCTTTCCAGTCAAAACCAACGGTAGCGTTATACGTATTCTGAGGAGAATCAGAATAACCAACCGGTACCTCATCGTTAGCATCGATAACGCCATCGGCATTAAAGTCTACGATATAATAGCTTCCTGGTAATTTTTGAAGATCAAGGTCATTTGATTCATGTCTTGGACTTCCATACAATTGATCATATGAATTAAGAAATCCTGCATCTAGCCAGGCGCGTTCCTGGTTGATGGCATATCCAGCTTTTTTCCTGTAGTCGGGATACAAACCCGGATCATCTGCTTCGATAACTTTATTTTTTGCATGGGTCATATTCAAGTTGGTCCATAGGCGCAACCCATTGGAAAACTCTTTACTGATATTAAGTACAATTTCAAAACCTTCGGCTTGCACGATACCCAGGTTCGCTGTAGGTGGCACGGCACCAAAGTAAGAAGGCACTGCACGGTCTCCACCGTTCACAAGAATATCTATACGTTCGTCCTGGAAATAATCCACGCTACCCGATATCAGGCCATTCAATAATGCGTGGTCAACGCCAACATTAAATTTTTTAACCGTTTCCCATCTTACGTCCGGATTTCCTACACTACTTTCTCTAAACCACGTATAAGGACTGCTACCCTGGTTTAAGTCGATGGATGAACTACCCGCATAATCCCATTGCGTCATGTATAAAAAGCGGGGATTGAGCGGGCCCTGGTTATCACTACCAACCTCACCATACGACGCGCGCACTTTAAGGAGTTCCACGAAGTCGATATCTTGCATAAACACTTCTTCGGAGATCATCCAGCCCACTGCACCTGAACTAAAAAATTCAAAACGATAGTCCTTGCTGAACGCCTCAGTACCATTATAAGCACCATTATATTCGAAGAAATACTTGTTATTAAAATCATACGTGGCCCGGAATACCCAGTCCTCACGGAATCTTGGTATTTCATTTCCTTTTGCACTTTGCTGACGCATGAACAACCCCATACCGGTAATGTTATGTTTTCCAAAACTCCGCGACCAGCTCGGTTGAATCTGATAGTTCACATTTCGTTGTGTTTCCCCATTATTCACTTCACCAGCGGAAGTGCTCCATAACACACCTTGCATAAAATCAAATTTGTTGTTCTGGTCATAGTCGTATTTGTACGATGCAATTCCTGTATCAGGATCAATCCATTTTTGTTGTGCGTTATTGAAAAGGTCATTCACACCACGGTTAAATTCTACAAACCCGTTGTCCCACGAAATTGATCCTCTAATGCGCAGCCCTTTTGTGATCATATCAAGATCTTGTTCTAAAATAAAATCTGTATTGATCCGCGTCGTGGTGGTCGTCATGGCACCACCAAGCGCTAAGTTGGCAGCCGAATTACTCACATTTGAGATGTCAGGGTAATAACCCCATGAACCATCCGCATACTTTGGAAGGAACACGTCAGGTGCAATATTATAAGCACCAGCCCACTGCTGTGCTACGGCCCAATCTGAATTATTTGTCTGGCCCCATGGACTTTTTCTAACGCCATTTGATCCAGCGAGGTTAACCTTGAATATAGTGGATTTTGTTAGCTGAAAGTCGAGGTTACTGCGTACGTTAAGTCGATTGAATCCATATCCCGGATCATAGTTTCGTCCATTATCCCACACGCTGAAAATATCTCCCTCATGTTGGAAGTCTGCCGACGTAAAATATTTAATGAAAGGTGTACCACCGGAAACACTGATGTTGGCATTGTATGCCATGGCATAACTTTTAAAAAGTTCTTTCTGCCAATCTACATTGGGATAACGTTCTGCTTCTTCCAAATTAGCGGGAGAACGATATTTTTCGATGAATGATTGAGGTCTGATATAGGCCCACGATTCCGGCCTTATTCCCAGCTCATGTTCAACGGCAACATTACGCGCCATTAACGCGCCATAAGAATCTAATTTATTTGGCAGTTTCGATGGCACCTTAATAGTTGAACTTGCTGTTACATCAATCTTTGCAGATCCTTCTTTACCACGCTTTGTGGTGATCAGAATTACACCGTTAGCACCCTTTACACCAAACACTGCCGTTGCAGAGGCATCTTTCAACACAGAGATAGATTCAACTGAATTGATGTCAACGCCTCGCATCGGCCGCTCAACGCCATCTACCAATATCAGCGGATCTCTATTGTTCCATGTACTGGCAGCGCGAATTAAGATCATGGGATCTTCTTCTCCTGGCATACCGCTACTTGCCATGGTTACCACGCCGGGAAGGTTACCAGTAAGTGCAGCACCCACATTGGATACACCGCCGGCGCGTTCAAGCACTTCACCAGAAGTTTGCGTGATTGCGCCGACGATACTGGCTTTCTTCTGCTCTCCATATCCGACAATCACTACTTCACCCAATGTTTGTATATCAGCTTCCATAGAGACTTCGATAATGGACTGCGCTCCTACTTCAATTTCCTGTGTCGTAAATCCAATGGAACTAAACACCAAAACTGATTCAGAAGACGGAACTTCAAGGCTGTAGCCACCATTGACATCCGTCACAGTACCGGTTGTGCTACCTTTAAGAATTACGTTGACACCAGGAAGACCTTCTTTACTTTCATTGTCCAAAACCTTGCCGGTGATTACTCGTCTTTGCTGAAGATCAAGTGTTGGTGGCGAGGACACATTATTCTCAATATACTTTGTGCGACTGTCTTTAGCTTCTGATGCGAAACTGACTCCCACTAAGAAACATTGAAAATAAATACCAATGGAGATGACCCTCAAAATACCGAGGATTGTTGTTGGTAAATTTTCTTTCATGCTAGTTGTTCATTAATGTTTGATTGGTTGTGATTAAGGATTGATGATGCTCATTGTAAATTTTTATTCATGGTTTATAAGGTTAGGTTGTTAAGATTTTCTATTTATCATACGGTGTCTCTGTTAAGGTTTTCACTTTAGAATTCCTCATATAAAGAAATACACTGTAATATCATCCAGCGCTTCATTGTATTGTATACAAACAAATACCCCCTGAATACCAGAATGAATTGGAACCACTATGCGATGTTTAAGTATATCGATTGAATTAGAAAAAATGTTCATCAATCGTTTGAACATGATCAAAAGTAATCTTTTTAATATTAATTGTACATTTTACATTTAATAATTTCAGTTGCATTTTGTTGCATTTTAGTTGCATTTGTTTCATTGGGAAACGTCACTCCTTTGCCGAATTTTTGCACGGGAGTAAACTCATTAGATTCATGCATCACTTAAGTTCGCATGAATTCTTGTCAATGGATGCATCGAATTTTATGTGGATTTTGAATTTATCTATTCAGCATGTACTGAAACAAACATGGGCACAGAGTTGATCATGAAAAAATTAACGCAATGACGTCGAGAGAAATCAGATGTAATGCTTAACTAATTATTGGGCTAGGCGAACTTTTTGGTTGTTCTTGTTTCGATTATGCCTTTGACCGATGTCGCATACAAAAAAGTCGATTAGAACACCTGAGCGTTGCTACGAACTTTGCAACTGGTAGACTTGCTAATCTTGTGCTTAAAATTCCTTCTATGAACGAGTAAAGGAAAATCGTTGGCTATTTATCAAAAATTGATGTAAAATTAAGGGTGTTGCATGTCAAATTGAACAAATCCAAACCTTGAAGGTACACAGCACCCTTGGAAACGGTTTTCAGGAAGTGATCTATCAACGTGTCATGAATATTGAAATGAATAAACAAGGACTGAAGTTCCAACGAGAAATGGAAATGAGTATTTTTTATGATGACATTAACATCGGAACAAGGCGGGTCGATTTCTTTGTTGAGAAAAATATTGTGGTTGAATTAAAGGCATTGATTAAATTAGAAGACGTGCATCTGGCTCAAGCGATGAATTATTGTCAAGCCTATGACCTTCCTATTGGTTTACTGATCAACTTTGGAGCGAAAAGCCTCGAATTTAAACGAGTTCAAAAAACATTCATCCTCAACGATGTTGACTGTAAACGTTGAATTGTATATATACCTGGCTACCATATTTGTAGAATGACCGGTTGGCTTGAATCCTTAAATAATGCTTCACTTATAAGATACTGACTAGCAGGATGCAATTACCTGGTCAAACTCGATGCAATGTAAGTTGATCAGGTCCCATGTTACTCTTTCATTAAATCTTCAAAGTCATCCATGCTTGCCCCTCGGCTAAACATCCTAAGATTATAGGTAAACGTTACCATGAAATATCGTTGAAGGACATTGGATTGTATATCTTCAATATACACCTCATTAATATTTCTTCTGATATTGTTATTTTGTTTGAGCAGATCATAGACCATAAAACCAATTTCACCAAGCTGGTTTTTAAAAATCTTCTTTCCAACACTCATGTTCCATAGTGTAAAATTTGTATTCAAACCTTCAGCAAGTCCCGTGTTAACCTGATGGTTCACATCTGTTCTAAAAACAAAACCTTCCCAGATATTCCATGTTAAGCTTAACCTTGAATTCTGATTAAAAAAATTATTATTAAGCTCCGGACGCAAGGTGTTCTTCACAACGCTATAGCTGGATCGCGTAGAAATATTAAAATCAAAATTTTCACTTATATTACTGCTCAAGCCAACCCTTAACCTAAAATTGGTTGTCTTTGCCTTGTTTACCTGATCATTAATTATTCCAGGCCTGCTTGAAAAATTAGCTGAACCACTCAAGCTTATATTTGAACTGATAACGTTCAACGGCTGACCATAATTAAAGTAAGACCTTAAATTGACAAACCCATCCACGTTTACAGGCCGAATGAGCTGCGAACCTTTTTCGAGCACGATATCTTCGTCAATGAGCGTCGCTTCATCTGCTATAAAAGTACTGTTCGCAATAAAATTATTTATGGAGTTGTTTTGTAATGAAGCGTATAAAGTTTTTCCGGTTTCCGGATTATTTGATCTGAACTGGACGCGCATCCAGGAGTTATACGATTGATCAAGGTTGGGATTTCCCGTACGTAGTTGCAACGGGTTGCTATTATCAATTACGTTTTGAAGCTGTCCCAAGTTTGGCTCATTCGTCCATGTTCTATAATTAATCTCCAAATTTCGATTTTTTGAAAACTTATATTCCAATCGCGCTGAAGGAAGAAAACTTTCAAAGGCGCGATTAAGATGGAACTCACCAGGAAAAACCTGATTATTGATTAGTTTCGCATGCTGATATTCCAATTCCAGTTGAATGTTCAATTTTTCTTTCTTATACTGGTAACCGAATTCTGTTTGTTGGGTCATGTACTCGCTATCAAATGTATTGCTAATGGCAGTATCGAGTATGCTGTATGCGCTCGCCTCTTCTAAAAAGTCATAGGTTCTTTTATCCGAATCATTCAGTCTGTTTCCTATTTCATATTCTATTTCTATCTGGCTGTGTGAAGACATTGGTTCCGTATAGGAAAACTGACCTTCCCACGACAAGCCCGTTCTAACGAGATTCGTATATTGATTAAGTGTCTCATTCCCCTGTTCATTATCATAGAAAATGTTATTCGCCTTTCTGTAAGCATTATCTTCATTGGTGTGATAACTGGTATTAAGCCCGAAGCTAACGCTCCTTCCTTCTTTAGCAAATTTATGGCCATAGGTAATACGATTGTAATAATCGTAATCTGTATTTCTTGAACCTGAAGTATTTTCAGTTTGGTTTAAAGGACCATCAATAGTTTCCGTGTTTCCTAAAAAGAATGAGGAGAGTGTATTTCTTTTTAATGATACCGATGGCCTGATGATAAGCCTGTTGTTTTTGTTGATTTTATAATCGAACCGGATATCTACCCGATGATCCGTATTAATAGTGGTATTGATATTGTCCTCGAAATACACCTGGCCTGAATCGGAAGATGACAGGTAATCTCTTACAATTGATTGTGTCCTTTGATTTTCATGTTTTGTAAAAAAATAACTTCCACTGATATCTATTTTTTCATTCCACGTATCAATAAAATTAATGCCCGCACTATGTGTCTGTATAATTCCATTCTGGGGTCTTGAATCACCTTCATTGTTGGGATCGGCGGAAAAACTAAGCGTGTTGACGTTATTACTTAAACCGGTGGAGGTAATTCTCCGGTCACCATCAAAAAAATTAATATTCGCACCCGCCATGTATCTTTCATCAGTACCATAGCCTGCAGTGGTTTTTCCAAAAATTCCTTTTTTCCTGTTCGGCTTTGTAATGATATTAATTGTTCTGATTCTTTCTCCGTCATCAAAACCACTCATAATCGACTTATCGCTTCGCTGATCAAACACCTGGATACTGGCGACGGCATCGGCAGGTAAACTTCGAAGTGCCGTATTTACATCATTACCAAAAAAAGGTTTCCCATCGATCAGAATTTGTTCTACATTTTCTCCCTGCGCCTGAATGCGACCATCTACCATATCTATCCCTGGGATTTTCTCAACAAGCTGCTGCGAAGAAGCATCGGGTGCTGTTTTAAAGGCTCCGGCATTAAATTCGGTGGTGTCAGACTTTTGTTCGCCCACGGGAATTTTTGCTACAATCTCTACTGCTTCCAGCGTAGTGGTTTCCTCTTTCATCACTACATCGCCCAAGTTTAATGATTGATCTACTACGTCGACGTTTATTTCCTGCGAAGCAAATCCAATAAACTGGATTTTGAGATTATAAACACCTTTTTCCAGATTCTCGAATCTGAAATTACCTTCAATATCAGTAACCACTCCTTGTGAAGTATTTGAAGAAGTCTCTGATTGTTTTTCCAGAATGACAGTTGCACCGGGGAGCCCCGACATATCATCTGCGTCTTTCACCGTACCGAATATGTCATGTTGTTGTGAAAATGAACTTAAGTTTAAAAGGAGAAACAAGAAAGAAAGAAAATATCTTATCATCATGAATAAAAAAACTTTAGTGCCAATTCATTAATAAAAATCAAAATCTCTACAAAAAATCACACTTACATTTTTTGCTTCTTCTTTAAGCGCTGCAATTGGCATGCAACAACTTTTTTTCGAAGGGCGAACTTAAAGAATTATTTTTTTCACGCCTCCTAAAATTACACTAAAGGGGTTTAATCGATGTATAGGAAAGCGTGAAGGTGGATAACCCCCAAAACAGACGTTCTGGTTTATACACATTCTTGAATAAATATGATGAGATCACATATTGGTACAATTAAATACAACGTAATGGCTGGTTAAAAAGCCTATAATTTCAGAATAAAAAAGTTTGCTTTCGCACCAGTTCTCATCCATGGAGAAAATCGATATGTACAACTGACCTGAAGCCCTGAAAGAAAAATTTCAATCTGATTTAAAGTCCCTCAACCGGATGTTGACGCTTGTTTAATTTTTTGCCATCAAAAGAAAGGAACAGAATCAGCGTTACTATCTTTGCTTGCGACGCTCCTGTCGATGCTAAGGCAAAAGCGACGACCCCACAGACGCTTACCTATCCTGTGCAACATTCTTTTCCAACCACGTGCTTGCCGCTCCAATGAGGCATGCGTTTTCTCCTAACGCTGTCTTTCGCACGGGCACGTCTATGGCATTTATGTGTAGTACTTTTTGTACTTCAGGAAGGAATACATCAGAAGCGTGTGAAATGTTTCCACCAAGTACAACTACCTGAGGTTTATACCTGACAATGAACGATGAAAGAAATTCTCCGAGGTTTCGGCCGAACTCTTCAAAGATTTGAATTGCACGAACATCAGTCTTTGTATATCCCAGTAACTCCTTCACTCCTTTTAATTGATGACCGCAGATCTCGTGATACCGGCGAACAAACCATCGGGTAGAAATATAGTCTTCGGCAATGCTTGCTTTGAATGGATGTTCCCAGAGTGCTGCATCCTGCGACTCTCCTTCATCGTAGGTTGCGGAACCTAACCCGGTTCCCAAGGTTATACCGATCGCCCTGTCATATTCCCTGGCTGCTCCACTAAAAGCTTCGCCACTTAAAAAACAAGCTGCATCATTCATCAGCCGGATACGATTTTTTTCGATTGAAAGATGCTGAGCAAGTAATTCCTTTACATTCAAACCATACAATGCTTTAAATTTTCCCTGATCCTTAATCATAGAAATTCCTTCTTCGTAGTTGAAAGGACCCGGCATGGCGATGCCGATTCGTATTGACTTCGGGTTCTGCGTCCCGGCAACTTCCTGAATAATTTCACTCCAATGACGGATTATTTCCTTTGCCTCGCTACCGGAATCAACGTCACGGCGTCTTAGTGAATTTGGTACAAGCGCTCTGGTCTTAAGATTGACAAGTGCGGCTGAAATATGCGTGCCTCCGATATCAATTCCTACCACTGCATCTTCGGCAGCAGCCTCATTTTGTAATAACATCTATCGATCCTCCGTTTATAAATAGATTATGAGAAACAAAAAAGCCATCTATTTTTTTATCGTCTACTTCAACATATTGCAAAGCCCTGCCAGCCTCTGGCTTGTTAATGATCACCTCTTTTCCATTTGGTAACCTCCACCGTACTTCGTCGAATAGAGGTACCGTTACGATGTATTCGGGATCAGCGGGGGAGAATGGATAGAGCCCCATTGCTGCGAATACATACCATGACGACATCTCGCCCGCATCGTCCATCCCACATAACGCGAGGCCGTGTTCACCCATGCCATAATAGTTCTCCAGAATATTATCAATCACTTTCTGCGACTTTTCCGGTTTTCCAATAAAGTGATACGAAAAGGGAGCTTCGTGATCAGGCTGATTTCCGTGGCTATATTGACCGATCATACTTGACACATTTCGTGCGATGTAATCTTTATTCCATGGCAAGGTGAACAACGAATCAAGCTTTGCTTCAAAGGGATCATTGCCTCCATAAAGCGAAATCAGTCCCCGCATATCGTGTGGAGCGAAGAACGACACCTGCCATGCATTGGCTTCCCGGTACATGTATTCATAGTAAGGATATTGCGGATTAAAATTTTTAATCCAGTCACCATTGTCTAACCTGCCTCTCATGAAATGGGTAACCGTATCAAAGACATTCTGATAATTCTTCGACCGCTCCATCAGGATGGAATGATTCTCGTTATCACCCAGCGCTTTTGCTAACTGCGCAAGCGCGTAATCATCATACGCATACTCCAGTGTTTTTGAAACGCCTGCTTTTGCTTTTGTTTCCACATGCGGGTTGGCGATGTCCGGGTCGGAGATAAATCCCTTTTCAATATACTCTTTGATATAAGGTCGGGTACCACCTTCTTTATTCGCGTTGTTCAACAGTAATTGATAAACCTTGTTGATATCGAAACCTCTCACGCCTCGCGCATAAGCGCCCGCAATAAATGGTGCTGCATGATCGCCATGAAAGAACGTAGGAATAAATCCGGTTTTTTCGCCGATGTCCTGAAGGGAACGGATTACATCTCCCGTCACCTTAGGTGCTACGATCGCCATCAACATGTCTTTGTTTCGATACGTGTCCCACAAGGAGGGAATGGTGTAGTGGTAGTAATCAGCTTTCACGATGTTTCCATCGACGTCTTTAAATTCACCATTTGTATCCGTACGCAATGCTGGCCAGAGAAATGCTCTGTACAGTGAAGTGTAAAACAATTGCTTTTGTTTGTCAGTGCCACCCTTGACACGAATAGCCGAAAGAAGGCGCTCCCATTCCTCTACTGCTTCGGCTTTCACCTCACTAAACGATTTGGCCCTTACTTCTGCTTCATGATTTTGTTTTGCATTTTCAACACTAACAAAAGACAAGGCGATTTTCATCTCAATTGAATCGACTTTTCCGTCGGCGACGTGAATTACAGCGTATCCATCATGAGCACCTTGCTTTTCTACCTCCAGCCGATCAATGGCTTCGTTTATTGTCGCGTAAAAGTGAATGGTTTGTTTTCCGTTGCGTTGGAATCCCTGAACAGCATTAGCATCCACTTTCTCAATATTCCAATCCGATACCTGATTATTAGCTTTTCCCAAGTCAAAAAGGATCTTACGCGATTTCGGATCCGCGTATTGATACTGATGATAACCTGTGCGAAGCGTTGACGTGAGCTTTACGTCGATCTTGTAATTCGTCAGGTACACCTGATAAAATCCAGCTTGTGCAGTTTCTCGTTCATGGGTGAATGAAGAACCCGGTTCGGATGGATCTGCATCACCAGAAAGTGGCAGAACCGGAATGTTCATAAAGTTCCAATGTCCTTTGTTGGTGTGCGCAAACCCGTGAATAACTGTATCCTCGTATTCATACCCTGCGCCGGTGCCATATTCGGTGACGGGGCTGAGTTGAACCATTGCATTGGGCAAGGAGACACCAGGAAAGACGAGTCCGGCCCAAACACGCCATCCTTCTGGCGGCGTGTAACCAATCCGTTGTGGATCTGTGAGTGGTGCTGTACCGATCAGCGGGTTTACATATTTTGTCAGCCCCTCATCGACACCGGATGACGGCGTCTCCACCACTTTGGTTTTACATGAAACTGCCAGCACCATGACCCCCATGATGAAGAAATTGAATTTTGCTTTCATTCTGTACCTATAATTCTCGCTTAATTTTTTACCTCTCCTGCTGGACCTTGATCTGTTGAATGAACTATGCCAGCAACTCAGGGTTCTGTTGATACGTTTTCCAAAGGAATTCACCGAACAGGGTATTTGCCCATGCGAACCACTTGCGTGAGAAATTTTTCGGATCATCTTTATGAAAAGATTCGTGCATAAATCCTGTATCACCATGCGTTGCCACAAGTGCCTTTATGCAATTTTTTATTTCTTGCTTATCGGTGCTGGTAAGTCCTTTCATGGTAATACTCATGGGCCAGACCATATCCATACCAACGTGTGGACCCCCTATTCCTTCACCGGCTTTTCCTTTAAAGAAAAACGGGTTGTCCAAAGACCAAACAAATTTACGCGTGTTCTGATAGACAGGATCTGATATGGATACCGCGCCGAGATAAGGAAGTGACAAAAGACTTGGAACGTTAGCATCGTCCATGAGTATCCGACCACCAAAACCATCCACTTCAAATGCATATATTTTACCATACTGCGGATGATCAACGACGGCGTACTTCTGGAGAGCATCCTGCACTTCCTTACTTAAGTCTCTTAACGCTTTGGCTGTCGCTGAATCTTTTCGAATCTCTTCCATCATCGTCGCAGCCTGGTCGAGACTTACCACTGCAAAAAAGTTTGACGGAATAAGAAAGGCAAAAACCGTCGCATCATCACTTGGCCGGAACGCTGAACTGATCAATCCGACAGGCCTGACCGGGTAGCCCTTGCCATGGATCGGTAGGGTATCCGTTGCATGAGGCGTATTGCGTTGAAACCTGTAATTTCCTGCACTCTCTTTTCGTTGCTGATCTTTGAAGACCGCCAATATTGATTTCACCGCGGTTTCCCACTGCTCATCAAAGGGTTTCGTGTCGCCAGTGTTCTTCCAGTAATGGTAAGCAAGTCGAATGGGATAACACAAGGAATCTATTTCCCACTTGCGTTCATGAACACCTGGTTTCATATCAGTAGCATCAGTAGCCCACTCGCCCTTTTTATTCGGATCATCATAAAACGCGTTTGCGTATGGATCCTTTACGACGTAAAATGACTGGCGGTTGATGACACCGGCAATGAGTTCCTGGAGATGCTTGTCTTTCTTCACAAACTGCATATATGGCCATACTTGTGCTGTACTATCACGCAACCACATTGCATCAATGTCGCCGGTAATGACATATGTATCGGGACGGCCATCCTTCATTTGAAAGGTAACGGTGGTGTCAAGCGTATTTGGAAAACAATTTTCAAACAGCCATCCGAGTTCCTTATTTTTTACCTTCTTTTTGAATTCCGAGATGGCCTGTTCAATGGCTTCACTTTTGAAATTCCGTTCATTTTCCGGAACCCTGACCACAGGGAAATCTGGTGAGCCTGCAAACGAAAATATAGGAGGCAGCATTGCCCCAGCTCCGGCAAGTGCCGAACTTTGGATGAAAGTTCTTCTATTCATAATCTGTGTATTATTCTTTTAAAATGGTCGAAATCCAATTTCTTCTACGCTACCAAACGGTCGCATAAATCTTATGTCAGGGCGTATGAAGCTACGAATGCCTCTCCATCCCGCACCCTTTAATTCCCTGGAGGGAGCCAACGCACACATTATCTATTGTTACAATAACTCTTCCTCCTCCAACTTTGCGCTGGCCTCTATCAACATCACACCACTCAGTTGTGTTGAAAAGTCAGTTGTTGAACCTGGCATTTGTCTCCAGTTCGGACTGCTCATCATGCCGGGACGTTTAATGCCTTTGCTATAAAATGTCTTCGCATTGAAACGCATAAATTTCAAAAAATCCTCACGTGTTTGATCATCAAGATCAGGTTGCAAAATTAGCTCAGTGAAATAGCGGATGAAAACTCCTTTGAATAAACCACCATCGCCTTGTCCTTCATCGCGTAACAATCCTTCACTGGTTACTTTCGGACTTGTCATCGAAGACCTGGCAGTCTTAATGGCATCGTTGAGATAACCCTGTTCATTCGTTGCTTCATAAAGTAAATTCGCTGCACCAAGATACGTACCGACGTTATAAGTAAAAATCCAGTCTTTCTGTATCACTTCAGCGCCGTTTTCTGTTGATATGTTATCCCACACCAACCCTGTTGAAGGATCAACGAGCGTAGCTTTTTGCCAGGCGTAAATATCTTTTGCCCATTGCAGGTCGTCCGGATTTTCAGTGATTTTGTATAAACGCAGTGCAAGAATAGCGGCGGGAGCATTTGAACATGCATTTTTTCCAAACGGCGTATCTGTTTTCCATGTAATGCCACCATCATACACATCGCTCCAGCTTTTTTTGATTTCTGTCCACAACTCATTGGCTACTGTTAGATACTCTTCGTCTGCCGTTGCTTCATAAGCACGTAACGATGCCATGGCGAGCCATTCCATGTCGTCGTTAAATACGTTAAGGTATGTGTTACCATTCATCGTCTTAATACCGCGAAGCAAAGCCTTCATTTGGGTCTTGTGCTGTTCATTGCCATTCCGAACGTAAGCATCGACAAGTACATCAAGCATATGCGCGTTCCACCAGTAATTGAACGACGTATTGCCAGCATTGTCTTGCCGGAAGGTTCCGTTGGAAGACAAAAATGTTGTGTAAGTAGCCTCCTGCAGAGAATCAGCAGTTTCACTCCAGGTGTACACCAATTCACCTTTTGGTCCATCACCGTTCCGTAACGGTTTAGGATCATCACCTGAACATGAAAGCATTACCAGTGATAAGATGCATGGCACCGCCAGCTTCAAAGACTTTAAAAAATTTTTCTTCATTGTATTATCTTAATCATTATTATTCTCACCACTCCAGGTTGTTTTTATAAAGCACATTTAAACTGATCACTTTTTAAAAACCAAACCCGGCTCCGAAACCGGAGCCGGGAACCATTTAACTAACCAAACTAATTCGGGGTAACCTTATGTGTATACGCCGGTACTTCTGCATTAAAAATTACTTCGACATCCGATTCAGCGTTATCCACTTCGGTTGCAAATTTGAAGGAGTTATTCCAGCGATCGTTTGTTACAGGCACCATGTACCAGTACGAACCCGGTGATGATTCCGTAGGCCTGGAGTTGTCACTATTCACACTTCCGTACCACTCATCCGCTTCGTTGCCACCAGTGTTTACTACGAATCGGAATTTGTATCTTTCATCACGGCCCCAGTCTTCCTGTCTGAATTCGATTGAAGCGTCATCTGCTTTCCAGGTACCGTTTCCTACATAGGGCAGATCAAACATAAATACGTCGTTTGGAGCAAACCACAAGCTCACCAGTTCCACTTCAGCTATCTCAGTGGTCGCGGTTGTAAAGTCCAAACGGATTCGGTAGACGCCTTCTTCTGCAACGGTGGTTACACCATCTTGTTTAAGCTTGCCATTTTCAATGAAGAATTTGTCAGGCGTTCCTGTATTTCGGGTAGCAAAGGAATAGTCGCCAGGAACGAGTTTAGTATATACCTCAAAAGTAGCAGGTCCTGTTTTCTTCATCCGCATACCGCTCTCAAGCCCCTCTCCGCCTTCTGTAGCCGATCCCGTTATAAACAGTTCATCAGGAGCAGGAAAACCTGCTGGGCGTTCCACTTCAATAATTCTGGAAGTTTTAGATTCCTGTACTTTAATACCTTTAGATGAAAGTACAGTCCATTTCAATTTACCCGTTTCCTCTGGCTGTATGCCTGCTCTGCCAGCAATTTCATTCAGTGTGGCAAAGGGTAATGTAAGCGTTCTCTGAAGTCCATTTCCATCAGAAGGAATACTGTAAATTGGACTATTGAAGTCACCTGTCTCGGTTGCGAAAACGACTTCATACAATACGACGCCGTTATCCGCAGCTTTCGCAGCTTGCCATTCAAAATTGGCACTACCGCCTTGAGCACCGAGGTTCAAATAGGCGTTATCATCGGGCGCGTATAGTGCGGTTACCGGTGACACATTAGTATGATTCAACTCGTCATCTTTACAGCTAACCAACGCTACCGCTACTGCGAAGAGGGTTAGGAGAATATTGTTTATCTTTTTCATAAGAATTGTATCTATATTATTGAAGTTGATGATTAGTTCCAGCCAGTATTTTGTGAGAGATTGTCGTTGAGCAATCGTTCATCGCGTGGTATTGGCCAGATGTAATGCTTATCCGGATCGAATGTCCGCATCTGTGCTCTGATATAACCATTGTCAGGTGAGCCTACATCGAACTTTGCCCCGTGTGCCCATCCGTTTAAAACCTCATCTGCGATTTGCCATCTCCTGATATCGAATATGCGGAGACCTTCCATGGCAAGCTCAACTCTTCTTTCGTTACGGATCACTTCTTTCAGTTCGTCGTCGTCAAGAGAAGCGTCGAAGTCGAGAGCAGATGCCGCGGTAAAGCCGGCACGTTCGCGGATCGGTCTGATGGTCAGGTTCCATACATCGGCGTTAAATTGATCAAGTTCCATCAACGCTTCTGCATGCATCAGGAGAACATCTGCATAACGAATCAACATCAGGTTTAACCCCGAGGCAAGTCCGGTGGTATGCGTTGGATCGAAATACTTCCGCGTATAATATCCCGTAATGGTTTTTGATGACCCCACTTCGTATTCGTCAAGAGCCTCATCAGGATCTGTTCCCGGCTTGATGTAAATCGTGTGATTTCCATTGGGTCCTTGCCAGTCGTAACCATGATAAACAACGGTATGGGTCAGACGCGGGTCACGATTAACATAGGGGTTCTCTTCGTCGTATCCTGAACCCCCATCATCAATCTTCAGCCCATCCAACGTGAGATAACTGTCAACAAGCTCTTGCGTTGGTGCGAGATTATTCAGACGCGCGCCTGCGGAAAGTGGTGCCATATCAAAAAATTCGGACCATGTTCTGAGCTGCGGTACATACTGAAGACTGAGAATATCTTCCTGGCTATATTCATTTGCCGGTAGGAATAAAGCTCCATAATTAGGGAACAAGCCGTAGCTGCCATAAGCATTTGAATTAATGAGCTTTTCTGTCTCTGTGATGACTTCGCTCCAACGCCCTTCATAAAGCAGCGCTCTTGCCTTCAACGCGATTGCAGCTCCACGAGTGACCTTTCCACGTTCTGCAGTAGCAAGCTCGGTATTAGCGGGCAAAGCAGTTGCAGCTTCGTCAAGTTCTGTGAGCACGAAGTTGAGCACTTCAGCTCGTGGAGTACGTGTCATGGTGAGCGCTTCCTCAAGGGTAGGATCATGGTCAAGCAGTGGAACATCGCCAAACCAGGTCATCAACTGAAAATGAAGGTATGCACGAATGAAGCGCGCTTCTCCTTTCATTCTCAATTTCGCTGACTCTTCCATGTCAACCCGATCGATATTTTCCAGCAGAATATTGCATGACTTAATCCCTGCGTATTTGTTATCCCACTCTTCATTGAACCTGCCCAGGGATGGATCGTAAGAACCGGTTGATATTGAAGCCGCGCCTGCAACATCACCCCTTCCATTTACGGCGTTGTCGGACAACGCTTCATTGAAAAAGAAGTAGTTGCCATTGAACATTTGCGAATAGGCTGTGTTCAAGACGCCTTGCGCCTGATCTTGTGAACGCCAGTACGTGAGATCTGTAAATTTGTCCTCCGGCGCAAGATTCAGTTCAGTGCAGCCGGCCGAAAGTATCAGGAGCATTGCGAACAAGCCTCCTGTAAATCGATTATATTTTGACTTCATATTCATGAATTAAAATGTGATATCTAAACCGAATCCGTAAAAGATCAACGTTGGATACGCACGTGCGCTGTTCGCGCGGCCGTCATTTTCAAGACTACTGTCGAATTCCGTAAGTTCAGGATCTACAAACCCCACCTTTGAAAAAGTAAGCAGGTTTTGGCCGGACACATATGCTCTTACCTTTTTCATTCCAGCTTTTTCGGCAATGTGTGCAGGCAGCGTATATCCGAGCTGAACATTTTTTACTCTCAGGTAAGCGCCATCAAATAAATACATGTCAGAGCCCCTGCGAAAATTATTAGTATTCGACTGACTGCCATTATCGGCAAGGCGAGGATAACGCGCATCCGGATTCTGAGGTGTCCAGAAGTCGAGCTGGTGCTGATACATGGTCATGCCGTAGTTAAAGTGGAATGGCTCTACCGTTTCACCGCGGATCATCATCGTTCTTTTGCCAACCCCCTGAAGCAGGATGCCCAAGTCAAACCCTTTATAAGCGACCCGATAGTTGAAGCCGAACGTGTATCTTGGGAAAGGATTTCCGAATACTACTTTGTCATCGTCATCGATTACACCATCATCATTGACATCAACATAGCGATTATCGCCGGGCTGAACGGTTAGTCCATCAGGTACTGCTGCGCCTTCAATTTCTTCCATCGATTGAAAGTAGCCGTCGCGTTGCAGGCCTACGTACGATTGATATGGATATCCTTCTTTTAGAAGAACCTGCAGCTCTTCCACGCCTCTTAAGATTTCGTCGCCTTCAAAATAAACCACCTCATTTTGACTATCACCAATGTTAAAAGAGATATTATGTGTAAGCAATTCTCCGTTATGCGCGTAGGTGGCAACAAATTCCCACCCTCTCGATCTAACTTTTGCGGCGTTGTAATCAGGAAGGTCAGTACCGAAAAGACCAGGCACAACGGGTGGAATAAGAATGCCTGTGGTTACTTTATTAAAATAATCTGCGGAGACGGTGAGCGCGCCATTAAAAAAGCCCAGGTCTGCTCCAACATTGAACGTCGCCGCTTCCTCCCAATGGATGTCTGGATTAGCGAATTCGTACCCTGTACCTGCCACAGTAGCATTGTTGAAACCATACGCATTTTCAAAAGAGAAGAAGGTAGTTTGATATTGATAGTCGTCAACATTCTGATTTCCTAAGACACCGTATGACGCACGGAGCTTAAAGCTACCGACACGTTCAGCATACTGATTGAAAAAATCTTCCTCCGAAATACGGTAGGCCGCGGAGACAGATGGAAAGAAACTCCAGCGATTGTCCTCTCTGAACTTTGAGGACCCGTCGTAACGGAAGCTGAGCTCGGTAAATATCTTATCATTATAAGCATAGGACGCGCGCCCGAAAACTGAATTCAGGTTATTTTCAAAAGCCTCCTGATTCGATGTGTAAGAACGTGGTTCGATGATGGTCTCGGACGTCGGCGTGCCCAAATCCGGGTCGGTATGCAACAAATATATCCCCGTACCGCGCTTTTCGTGGTGCTCATTTGCTGCGCCGAGGAGTACCTTTACATCGTGCGCTTCATTAAAGGTTCTTGTATACTCAAACAATAGTTGCGAGTTAAGGTCGAGTGTTTTGCTTGACTCATCAATTGTATTTCTATCTGCGCCATAAACACCTTGCGGATAAAAATCAACCTCCATCGTACGCGCAAACTGATGATTGGAAAATAAGTTGGCTCCGAAAACTCCGCGAACTTTCAGAAAATCGGTTACTTCCAGTTCTCCCGAAACAGTAGCAGAAATATTATCGTCATCATATTTTCGGAACCCCCCTTTTTCCAGAATGCCCAATGAATTGAATTGCTGAAGCACATCATTGGTGAGAAAGCGTCCAAGCGAGTCTTTCTGCGCGTAGATCAAAGGTACACGACCCGCGTCGACCATCAAGGTAGAGGTACTGGATGAATGGTCTGTTACTTGGCGACGCATGTATGATAACATCGTTGAAAGGTTCAAGCGCCCGATTTGATTGGTCATGTTCAACCGGAAATTATAGCGTTCCAGCCCTTTCTGGGGACCGACGAAATTACTACCCTGGTTCATGTAACCAAATGAAGTGTAATAGGATGAATTCTTACCCCCTCCAGATACAGACAGGTTATGATTGTTTTGCCATGCTGGTTTTATGATCTCATCTACAAACCACTCTTCATCGCCGTTCTCCCGGAATTGCCTGATCTGTTCTGGTGTGTATATTGCAGATGTTTTTCCGGCATTGCGTGCTGACTCATTTCGGAGCATCGCATTTTCATAGCCACTCACTGGTTTCAAAAAAAAGTGTGGTGCATTTACACCAGCCAGTCCGTTATAGGTAACGCTTGGTCTGCCGTCCAATGTTCCTTTCTTAGTCGTGATAAGAACGACTCCATTGTTTGACCGTGAACCATAGATTGCAGCTGTTCCTGCGTCTTTCAGAATAGAGATGCTTTCTATATCGGAGGGATTCAAGTTGTTGATGTCACCACCAATGATCCCATCGATCACAATGAGTGGACTGTTGTTATTAAGCGTACTAATACCACGAATATTCAAGTTGATTCCAGCGCCAGGCTCGGAGTTTGGTCGCTGTACGATCAGGTTAGGTGAAACACCTTGCAATGCGTCGGTGAGGTTCACAACAGGTCGACCACTGAGTTGCTCCTGCGTTACCTGATCGACCGCACCTGTCACGCTTGTTTTTGTCTGAGTACCATATCCAACGACCACAATCTCGCTCATCATACTAACATCTTCGGTCATGTTGATATCGATTACGCTACGACCTTCTATGCTTACTTCCTCCGTTAGAAAGCCTACGAAAGAGAAAATCACTGTGCCGCTCTCCTGACCCTCAGGCACGTTAAGGGCATAGTTACCATCACTGTCAGTTGCAGTACCAACATTTGTACCTTTGATGAGTACGGTCACGCCTGCCAGTGGTGCGCCTGTATTATCGACAACCTGGCCCGTTATGGTTGGAGCTTGAAATGTAGAAGCTGAAACTCGTGAGGCAACTGCCTCCGTCAACGAGGCAATGACGATAAAAAAAGAACCTATTAATAACTTCGACATTAAAGTCGGTCTCGGTATAAGTTTAAATTTCATACGCTTGGGTTTAAATTGAAATACGACATCTGGGAAATCCCACAAACATTTATCCTGAGTTATTGCAGCAAACTCCTAACAAGAGAAGACGCGACGCCAGCATACCAGGAATGTTTACGCGATAGGATTAAGATGTGTCCTTTCGGTTGGCTTGGATAGGAAGAATTGTTTTCATTGGGTGGTGTTGTTAGTGAAAAATATTAATACTCATTCAACCTTTGCATCAAAGACTGGATCAACAGCCAGATCGCAAACGATTGAATATTTCTTTAAGGAAAAAGCCTAAAATGGCGCGAATTCGTTAGAAAAACGCCAAAGCCGGCTGATTACTAAATCGATTTAGCACATATAAAAACGTTTGCTAAATCGATTTAGTGAAATACACATATTTATTCTTATCAGTCAACTAAAAAGAAAGATTTTTTTGGTTGGGGACCCCGAAAGTCCGTCAGGTTAATTTCTACGCCGGGTAGAGTCGCGGACAATAAGGTCAGCCTTCAGGTTTAATTTCGAAAGCGACGTTATCCCGGAAGGTGTTGAAGAATCGAGTTGCTCTAACAGTATTTTAATCAACTGGCGGGAAATTTCTTCGATCGGCTGGGCTATCGCCGTGATAGAGGGAGAGTACAAACCAAATATTTCGTGATCGTCAAACGAAACCACCCCCATTTTTTCTGCTATATTAATATTGAGCGCTTTTAACGCAGCCAGTCCGCGAACGCCGAGATAGTTGGTTCCAAACATGATCGCATCCATCTGCGGATTGCGTTCAATAAATTGCGCGATGGCCCGTACCATCTCACTGTAGTCATCGCTAAAAGAAACTTCCTCTACCAGAGGTTCTTTGCGAAACTTCTCCTGCGCTTTCATATACCCATTAAGTCTTTCCTGCATCTGCGTCTGTATGGATTCAATGGTAACGAAACCGATGTTACTGAATCCCTGATCGTACAAATGAATTGTGGCATCATAGACCGCGTTGTAATTATCAATGACCACATAATTGGTTTCCAGTCCCGGGAAATAACGGTCAAATAGAACTACCGGTAGATTGTTCTTCAACAGAATAGCAACATCTTCCTCCACCCCTTCCGCCGGCGTAATAATATATCCGTCGACCTTCCGCTCGCGGAACATGCGGATCAACTCTTTCGTTTTATCGACTTTGTTCTCCGTGCTGCAATACAGTATGCGATAACCGTGTTTATACGCATTCTCTTCAATGAGACGCGCCGTCCCGGAAAAGAACGGGTTTGATATATCCTCGACAATCAGACCGATTACATTCGTCTTTCCTGTACGCAAACTCTTTGCCAACGCATCAGGTTTATAGCCCAACTCCTCGATGAGCATGGTCACCTCTTTTGTAACACTCTCGCTGATCCGCTTCTCTTTCGCTTTCCCGTTAAGGATAAATGAAACGGTTGTTATAGAAACGCCGAGCTTTTTTGCAATGTCACTTATTACTACCTTCTTTTTCACATTGGTCAAGTCAGGCTCGAATATAATGGATTATCGCAGAACAAGCGTTACGTGGCGGCACGATATGAAACAATGACAGCTTGTGCAAAATTACGGATCATCGGTCAATTACATTGATCCTGCGGGAATGTCCCTCTTATCATTTAACTCAACTTCGATTTACATCAATGTAAACTCTGGTAAATGCAATATCTTACCACCTTGCTTAGCCGATTCGTGCGCAAGAATACCAACACACGTAATGTTTGCCGATTGTGTAGCGTTTGGATAGGGTTGACATTTTTCGACAAGTGCAGCCAGAAACTCATTTACGAGGTGTGGATGTGATCCCCCGTGCCCCGCACCCTGTGTAAACGAAAGATGCTGGTGTTCATCAGCGTCGTATACACCCTGCGTTGTAAATCGCTGGATGGGTTCAGGTAATAATTTTGCATAATCAGGACTTTCCACTTCTTCCGGAATTTCCGGCTCTGGCTTTTTCGCGGTATGAACAACCAGGGGCTTGCCCTCGATCAAAGGCCATTCAACAGATTTCTCTGAACCATACACCTCAAAGCTCTCACGATATTGGCGAGCAACATCGAACAGCGAACGATATACATGGGCACTAACATCACTGTTTCGCAATTTGATGTGCGTTGTCTCTACGGCGTAAGGAGAATTGTAGTGTTTATGTAGCTCTTCACGGATAGTACCTGATCCGAAACATGAAACATACTCTGCCTCGCCGCGCATAAGCCCAAGTACTGGTCCGACACAATGTGTTGCGTAATACATGGGAGGCAAACCTGGCCAATAGTTAGGCCAGCCATCCATGTCTTGTTGGTGACTCGCTTTTAGAAATTGAACTTTACCGAGCTCACCGTTATCATAAAGTTCTTTCATGAAAAGAAACTCCCTGGCGTACACAACAGTTTCCATCATCATGTACGTAAGTCCTTTTTCTTTCGTTAATCTTACAATCTCTTCACACTCTTCGAGGGTAGTCGCCATTGGTACTGTACAGGCTACGTGCTTACCGGCCTTTAATGCTTTGATTGATTGAATGCCGTGGTCAGGAATTGGTGTATTGATATGTACAGCATCAATTTCAGGATCGTTCAACAGGTCATCGTAGTTAACATACCTTTTCTTTATGTCGAAGGCATTACCAATGTCATCCAGTTTAGTTTGTGTCCGCTGACAGATAGCCACCAGGTTGGCGTTTGGATGTTTTTTATAGATGGGGATAAATTCGGCACCAAAGCCTAATCCGATAATGGCTACATTGATTTTTTTGTTACTCATACCGTTAATCGTTTAATAATTTTTTAAGAAAGGCAATTCCATCCGTTGCAAACTTGTCCTGACTGGAAGCCAGGTTTTTCCAGATACAGACTGCACCTGCCAAAGATTTTATTTCAGGGGTAAAACTTTCAATTGAAACAATACCCTTATAGTTTACATTTTCTAATCCCTTTTTGAAAGCATGCCATGGTGTTTGACCGCTACCGGGTGTTCCCCGGTAATTTTCTGACACCTGGACGTGTATGAGTTTATCACCGGCATGCGTTATGGCTTTTTCAAGATCCATTTCTTCAATGGCCATGTGAAAACCATCCAATAAAACTTTGGCTGCCGGATGATTGACATCTTTGATCAAACGCATGACGTCTTCGGCGGTATTAATTAAATCAGATTCAAATCTATTGAGCGGTTCGAGTGCTACTTCCAGACCGTGTTGATTAGCGGATTGACACACTTTATAAATGTTAGTTACCGCCCTGTCCCATTCGATCTTTCGTTGCTCATTAGAAACCATCCTCGCTTTGCCTACAGCAGAATACATGGGGCC
The DNA here is from genome assembly GCA_035628875.1 of Ohtaekwangia sp. Classification (GTDB taxonomy): domain Bacteria; phylum Bacteroidota; class Bacteroidia; order Cytophagales; family Cyclobacteriaceae; genus Ohtaekwangia. Next base: position 51,053 of record DASPIZ010000064.1, read on the forward strand.
TGCAAAAAATTTTGCATCCCAGGCGTTACACAAGCGAAAGCAAGCTTCGATATACCGAAAGCATGAGGCATGAATAGCAGGGTCATCGTGTGTGAGATCGCGATCCGGTCCAAAAGCACCACAGACCACCGCTTTAAGACCATTGGCCTTTAACGCTTCACTTACCTTTACCGCATCGATTTGTTCAGGATACTCGACAGGTATTTCTACAACATCATATCCAAACGATTTAATTTTCGAAAAAAGGGATACCGTATCCGTTGTAAAAGGAGAAGTCCATAACCAGGTACTTACACCGTATTGTATTTGTAAATTCACTAATCGCAGGTTTGTTATTCGACTGAAGCTACATTTTTGTCCTGGGGGAGTAACACAACTTTATATCCGCCTTTTAACCGGAAGTAGAGCATGAGAATCAAATAACAGATCAACATACCGATGGGAAATATCGCAATGGTTTTTAAAGCTTCTTTCTTTGCATTCTCCTGAATCGTAACCACCGTTTTATGCTCTGCCTCGTCGGCTTCGGAGAGTTTCGCTACATCCAGTGCATTGTAATCACCAAAAATGCTTTGCCGGCTTTCCGTGACGTATGCACTGTGCAGACTGGTTTTGTTTGCCTGATCATAAGCATACAGGTTCTTATCTATTGCTTTATCCTGTACAAAGCCCAGGATAACAGCACCTATGACGCCCGCGCCAATCATGCCGACACCACCAGTGATGTTCAAGGTTAGGGCACCGCCTTTCGGAAATCGCTCTGCGACTACACCCAGCATCGTGGGCCAGAAGAAAGTTTTACCCAGACCAAAAATCGTGGCTGCTACCAATACCATAATACCGTTCGATCCTGATAACAGGAATAATCCGATAGCAGCAACTATCGAACACACGGCCAGTAAACCCAATGGAGAAATCCGGTGAATAATATTTCCCGCAAATAATCTTAACACAGCCATAATCGCTGAGGTATACACTAAAATCCACCCTGCCTGTAATCCAATCGCTTCCATTTCAGGAGCCATCAGATCCGATATCCAACTATCGGTTCCCAGCTCTGTGGTAGCCAATGGAATCATGATCAGCAGCATAATGATAAACAACGGTTGCCCTATGCTTCTAACGATCAATCCAAAAATCGAAACTATAGAAAGCGTAACGATAACATTGGTTAACGTTGACCACTCAAATACTACACCCAATTGAAAGATAATAAGCGCAACAATAATTAATGCACCCCCTACACCAACTTCTTTTAACATCTCCAGGTAGGACACGCCGGCTTTGACTCTTTCATTTACAGGAAAACGCAACCGAAACATCATTATTCCATAACCAATTGCCGGGAGCAGGATCAGAATCACTTTCAAACGCCAATCCGTTTCTGAACCCATCGTTAAGGCCAGTATACCTCCGAACACTAATCCAGCTGGCCATCCCGCGTGAAGCATATTAAGCCATTTCGATTTTTCTCTCGGAAACATACTTGCAACCACGGGATTCACAACAGCTTCTACTGTTCCGTTGCCTAAGGCCATAATGAAGGTAGCTACATATAATGTAGTATAACCATTGGCAAAAAAGGTAAGTATCGCAGAGGCAATGTGACAAACGAAAGCAAAGATGATGGAGTTTTTATATCCAACGCGGTCAATGATAAGGCTGAATAGAACAATGCTTATCGCGAATGGCCATAGCCCCACACCCGCGATCTCTCCGATCTGTGTGTTGGTCAGATTAAATTCATTGCCCCATTGCGGAAGTGTTAATGCCCGTAAAATAAAACCAAACGAAGTCGTGGTCAGCGCAACGAAACAAGCCCAGAATAACTTTTTATCCGGAACATCGCTTCCTGTAGCGGGGGTTGAAACAGTTTCTTTCATAATGAACGCTTTTGAATCAGGTATTTAACTTCCTTAATTATAACATTGACGATGATTTCACCACCTTCATGGTACCATTCATGATTGACCAATGACCCGGAAACGTACAGACAAACGGATAGTCACCGGGTTGTGACGGTGCTATAAATGTAAGCTTCACTTCATTTTGTGGATTAACAAGCGGTGTGCTGAAAAGTACTTCCGGAAGGTCAGGTACATATTGCATCTCTGCACCTTTTGGATTGGATGCCAGTTTATCAGCGGCCTTCCCTACTGTTTCGAGCATACCAGGTTTGGTGATCACAAGGTTATGCTGCATAAAATCAGGGTTAGTAAAAATGATCTCAACAGGTTTACCGGCTACTACGGTAAAAGATTTCAAATCGTATTTCATTTCATTTTTTATAACCGATATTTTGATTTTTGTTACATCGGCTGCTGTGGTGCCCGCAATGTCATCGGTTGGCGACGCCTTGTCCCCATAGTTTTGAATAAACACTTCGCCAATAGAGGTGTCTTCAAAAACATTATTATTAGCCGACCGATATTGTTTTTCTACCTCATACTTCCACGGGCCAGACAATGGTATTTTTTCACCGCCGATCTGAAAGAACAGTTCATCTTCTTTTCCATTGATTCCGCCATTCCCGCCGGTATCGTCGACGCGAACAGCAATAATATTTCTTCCTGCTTTCAGTACCCCGGCGGGAATTTTGTAGTTCCGTTTTTTACTATACGCCCTTTCGGTACCACCTATTTTAACACCGTTGATATAGGTAACGTCGGAATCGTCAATAGGCCCAAGTGATATCGTCGCATTTTTATTGACGCTGCCCGAAGAAATCTCAACGGCTTTACGAAACCATACCACGCCATCCATTTCAAGACCGGCTTGCTCAATTGACGTTGGTAATTTCATTTCTTTCCAAGCCTCATCATCGTGATCCTTTGCCTCCCTTTCGACTATTCCTGTAGCATCATTCGTTTGACTCTTGTAATCCGGATTACGCGCCTTAAAAGCACTGATAAAACCATTCGCGTGGTAAGTCGCTGCAGTATAGACCGCTTTTGAAAGCCACGCATCGTTCTTAACACTTTCATCATTACTAAGGTCGAAAAGTATTTGGCCTATTTTATCTGAAGCTGAAATTCCGGCGAGGGAAAGAATGGCAGCTAAACGTGTGTTGGGATCGGCATCGTGAATAACGTCAGCGGCGATGATGTCTGATTGCCCACCAACAACGTGGGATAATATTTGTATACTGGCTTTTCTTACCGCAGGTGATTTATGTTTAAGCGCAGTAGCCACAACGTTGCGTGCCTCTTCATTTTTGTTGATAATGTTTAATCCATCAATGGTCCACAAAGCATGTGCTGCCGGAAAATTATTTCCAGTTTGATCAACATCATCCGATTGAATTAATTCATATAGGTCCGAAAGGATGCTTGTGTTACCCGATTCCACCAGCAGGCGTTGTGCGGTCATTCTCCAAAAATGGTTGTCGTTCTTCAATGCTTTGACCAAGTCATCCGGCTTATCTTTACTTAGTGCAAGAGGCTCATATGGTTTTGCATTTTTGTACACTACCCGCCATACTCGTCCATGTGATTTATCACGGAGCGGATTTTCATACGCATTACCCTCGCCATTTTCGGCAGCATAGCCGCCACGTTCGGGTGTAGGTGTAGGGTTGTGTTGAATAATGAAGTTATACCAATCTAACACCCAGACTGCTCCATCAGGCCCCACTTTAGCTTCAACGGGTGATACCCACTCGTCAGCGCCCGCAAATAAATTCCAGCCATCTTTTTCTTTAAAACCTGCGCCATCTTTTTCAATCCGGGCGATGTGTACAAGATGACCCGTAGGCTCACATACAAAAGCAACGTTACCCCAATACGTTTCCGGATAATTGCGTGCGTTATAAAAGCTATGACCTGCGGCTGCGGTAAAACCACCGAATACATCAACCTGTCTTACCTTATCTGTTACCGGATGCATGGCATAGTGTCCATCTATCTTTAAACTCCCAATGCTAATGCCTTCTACTCCCTTCGCAATGGTGTTTGGAATACCCATGTAAACACTGTGCGTATTATTAGCTGTAGAGGCGAATACATCGTTGTGTTCATTAAAACCCAATCCCCAGGTATTATTACTCGTACTGGTCATGAACTCAAACCTTGATACATCGGGAGGAAAACGATATAGTCCCTGACGGAATTTAAAATGTTCTCCTGCGATGGTTCCTTCAAAACCAGAATATCCTACGCTACCCCAAATATTGTTATCGTATCCATAACGCAAATTAGATGGGCCTGCATGCGTATCATAGGTTCCCCAGCCTTCCATGATGACGGTCTTTACATCTGCTTTATCATCACCATCGGTATCTTTCAGAAAAAGGAAGTGGGGTGCTTGGGAAACAATGACTCCACCATTGGCAAAGGCAAGACTGGTTGGAATATTTAAGTTATCCGCAAAGACAGTGAACTTATCAGCTTTGCCGTCGCCATTGGTGTCTTCACATATTTTTATACGATCGTCTCCCTGGCCTTTATCATTGCGAACGGTGTTTGGATAATCTACCGTCTCGATTACCCATAGCCTGCCCTTTTCATCCCAATCCATGGCAATGGGATTAATGATATCAGGTTCGGAGGCAAACAGCTCCAGATCAAACTGAGGAGGTACCTGGATTAGCTTTTTCGATTCTTCCGGCGACAAAGGTTCCTGATACTTTGGTGCAGGATCCCGTTTCTCATAATTGGGAATATTTTCTACTTCCTTATAAACAAGTGTTGGAATTTCTTTTTTATAATCTTCCCATTGCTGTTTTACCTTGTCGCCGACAGCCCATACAATTCCTTGCTTCATTAACTGATGAAATCCAGGATTATTCCATGTACGCTCATCATGTCCATAGGCAGTGTAGAACACCCTTCCCTTGCCATGCGTTTTCGTCCACGTCCAGGGCTCGCGATGCGTACTATCAATACGTTCCATTAAAACGGTACGGTCGTCGCTTAATTTATGATGTACATAAGTTTCATCCCACGTCGAAAACTCCAGTAACGAGTCCATCGTAGGATGTTCTCTATTTATGATCTTTGCCGTGAACGTATCTGTTTCGTGTTTGTGAAATTGCCCACCGACGAGTGCAACGTATTGTGAAGAATTACGGAAACAAAAACTGGCACAATGTACGGGTATAAATCCCTTGCCTTCTTCAACGAAATCAAGTAAAGCCTCTTCCTGATTTGAAGTGATCGAATCATGATTGGCATAGATCACGAGTCCATCATACCAGGAAAGATTCTCTTTGTTCAGGTCTTGCGGATCAGCCGTGTATGTTAGGTTAATGCCCTCTTTTGCGAGCGCAGAACTAAGCATCGGCATAAATGCTGCGGAATTATGGTGTTCGCTGTTATGTCCGAGGAAAAGAATTTCAATTTTCCTTGGACCTGTTTCATCCCTCTTTTTCCCCGTGGTACTGCATGAAAAAAATAAGATGGCCGATAGACCCCAGATACAGAACGTTAATATTCTCATTGCTTCTTACCGTTAATGTTATAAAGCTCTACTAATATTTCTGCAATCGTTTCCTGAATATTATCAAAAAATGACTGCTTTTTAACATAATTTTGAATGGATTGAGTAATTTGTGATAAATAAATACCAAAATATACGAGCTGCGATGAAAGTACCCTTGCAGAAAACACCTATCTCTTCGAATCATGCTTTTGAAATAAAATATTTAAAAGAAGCGCATTTCGATCCGAACTGGCATTTTCATTCGGAATATCAGTTGTTTATTGTACTCAACGGCACCGGTACGCGCTTTATTGGTGATCATGTTAGTCCTTTTAAGCCGGGTGATCTGGTTTTTACCGGGCCGGACCTGCCGCATCTTTGGAGAAGTGATGGCGAATATTTTCATGGCGACGAAAGCCTCGGAACAGAAGGAATTGTGATTTATTTTCAGGAGAATTTTTTAGGCAATGAGTTCCTGCAAAAAAAGGAAATGTTTAAGGTGCAACAACTCTTTACACGCGCAAAGCGTGGCATCGAAATAATTGGAAAAACTGCTCATGAGGTAAAGCAATTCATGTATGATCTCCTCAAAGCTGAAGACTTTGATCGTATTCTTTTACTCCTTCGACTTTTAAACTTGCTGGCCAACACAACGGAGTACAATTTGCTGAGCAGTGCCGGTTATTCTAACTCCTTAAAACCTTCGGATACGGAGCGCCTGAATAAAGTACATGAATACGTCATGAAACGGTTCAGAGAGAAAATAAGTCTGGAAGAAGTGGCTAACATTGCCAATATGGCACCCGCTGCATTTAGTCGATATTTCAAGATGCATGCAAACAAAACATTTTCAGATTTTATAACTGAGATCAGGATTGGCCATTCATGTAAATTGTTGGTTGAAAAAAACCTTAACGTCTCAGAAGTTTGCTATGAAAGCGGATTTCATACACTATCTAATTTTAACAGGCAATTCAAAGCAGTAACAAACTACAGTCCCCTGGAGTATAGGAAAAAATTCAATGATACTTTTGCAGATCTGTGATCGATTTATGACTCCGCTATTCATCGAAGTTAAACGCTGCCAAAATTTATTTTTTACACCTGCTTTTCGAGAAGTGAAGAAGGTGAGAATCCAAATTCCTTTTGAAAGCATTTTCTGAAGTATTTGATATCTGTAAAACCTACTTTGTATACGACTTCGTACACCTTAAACTTTCCAGATTTCAGTAAGTTGGCTGCCTCTGCCAAACGCAGTGACCTGACATACTCCACTGGTGAAAGGCCGGTTAGAGACTTGATCTTTTTGTATAAAAGTGATTTGCTGACGTTGAGTTCTTCACAAACATCCTCCAGGCTAAGTTCCGTGTTCTCAAGATTACGTCTGACTAAATCATAAATCTTTTGAAGAAATTTTTCGTCAATTGAAATAACTTGCTTTTCTTCAGATCCATTCTGGATGAAACGACTGCGGTAGAAGCGCATAACATTCTCGTGCGACTGCAACAGATTATCAACCGTAAGCCCCAGCATGTCAGGACTGAATGGCTTGGTGATGTATGCATCTGCTCCGATTTCCAGCCCTTCCTTATGATGGGTAAAGGCTGTCTTGGCCGTTAGTAGTATTACCGGTATGTGACTCGTCTTAATTGTTTGCTTGACGTGCTTACAGAAGTCAATTCCGTTCATTTCCGGCATCATCACATCGCTGATGATAAGGTCTGGATTTCCGTTCACGGCAATATCAATGGCTTCTCTTCCATTATTTGCTTCTAGTATGCGGTAAGTTTCTTCGAAGTATCCTTTTAAAAATTCGCGGATCTCCTGATCATCCTCTACAATTAAAATTGTTTTGAGACCTTTCTTCCGGATCGCATGTGGTTCAGCGTGCTCCTCCTCAAACTCCCTGTTGTGATTGATCGGCAAGATTTGTTGAGCGCTTTCATCAACAACGACCTCGCTCGCAACGAAATGTTCCTTGCCAATGGGAATCTTTATTGTGAAGACCGACCCTTGCCCTTCATTGCTTGTTACGTAGATCAAGCCTTTGTGTAAGTGGATTAATTTCTTTGCCAGCGCCAGGCCAATTCCGGAACTAACAGGACTTGTATTGTCAGCCTGATAGAACCAGTCAAAAATGTATTTCAATTTTTCCTGCGGAATGCCGATTCCATTGTCGGTGATCTTAATAACGATATGTTGATCTGAAGTAACAGGATTTTGACTCTTTTCTGAAGTAACAGATACAACAATGCGGTTGCCACTTCCAATGTATTTAAATGAATTTGATAAAATATTATTCAAAACCATTTCCAGCTTTTCTTTATCGAACCATGTTTTGATTTCATCATGGGTAGATTTGAACTGAAAATCGATGTGCTTACGGCGTGCTAACTCTTTGAAATTGATAAAAATTTCTTCGCAGAACGAAACGATATTGTCTTCCTTCACCCGAAGCACCATGCTGCCACTTTCAGCTTTGCGGTAGTCAAGGAGTTTGTTTATGAGATTCAGCAGTTTATGGGCATTGTTATAAACTACTTTTAATTTTTTTCCCAAGGGCGTGTAAATGCTCTCCCGCGTAAGAATTTCCTCCATAGGTCCAATGATGAGTGTTAATGGAGTCCTAAACTCATGTGACACTTCAGTGAAGAAACTGAGTTTTTCCTGAACCATTTGCCGTTGTCTGAGACGGAGCGCATTCTCTACCCTTAACCGGCGATTTAGCTGCTTTTGTTTTTTCTTGTTCTTATAGATGATAAGTGAAACGAGCCCAATGCATATAGCGTAAAGAATGTATGCCATGGGGGTTCTCCAGAACGGTGGTAGAATTTTCACATTGATGCTTGCGTAATCTTTTGGCCACTCATTTTCCTGTACGGTCGCCTTTACCTTAAACGTGTAGTCACCGGGTTGAAGATACCGATACGTAGCCGAACGCGAATTCCCGGCGGGGTTCCAATCTTTATCAATTCCCTCAAGTTTATAAGCGTAACGACTCTTCTGAGGATAGTTGTAATTGAGTGCTGTAAATTCGAACGTAAAAACCGATTGCTTACTGGTAAGTGTGATCTGTTTCGTTTCGTCAATTACCTTTTGTAACAAGTTGTCCTGATCTCCGATGTTTACTTTCTTGTTAAATAACTGCAAACCTGAAATCAGGACTTTCGGCGTGTTTAACTCGCTATTCAGCTGCTGCGGATCAAATATGTTAATTCCAAATGCACCTCCGAAGCAAATATAATTTTCAACAGGATTGTACAAGGTGGATCCGGGATTGAACTGCCCTTCCTGCAATCCATCAAAGTGAGTATAGTTAATAAATTTTTCGGTCTCCGGATAGAACTTACTAATTCCCCGAATGGTACTCATCCATATATTACCAGAATCGTCGATCCTAACACCCTGCACAATGTTATTTAGCAACCCGTGTTCAACGCCATACCGCTTTAATGTTTTTTTTGCCGGATTAAAAACTGCGAGTCCCCCGCCTGACCCAAGCCAGATGTCACCTTTGGCGTCAAGTGCCATGGAAAATATCAAGTTGCTTTTAAGCGGATTATCAGCTTCCGTGTTGTCAAAATACCGCGTGACTTCATTGCTCTTCACATCGTAGTGTATCAAGCCTCCGCCATAACAACCCATCCACAAGTCACCGCGTTTATCTTCGACAAAAGCGCGTGCATCGATGGTCCGGAAGTCTGTATTGCCAGGGAAGTATTTAAATTTACCCGATTTCTTATCCAGTATACATATTCCGGCGCGGGCTGTGCCTATCCACATGTTTTTTTTAGAGTCTTCAAAAAGCGTCCGACATTGGCTTGATAACGGCGCTGCTTCATTGGAAAGCTCGTGAACGTACTGTACAAATGCATCACGCTCTCTATCGTATCGAAAGACTCCGAAAAGTGAAGTACCAAACCAGAGATTATCATCGGCATCTTCGCGTATACTCAATATTACATTATCTTTAATATCTCCCGGTTTCGCGCTTGCGACATAATGTTTCAGAATCGTTCCGTCTTTGCTGAATTTGAAAATTCCACTTCCATTTGTACCAGCCCAGATATGCCCAAACTTGTCAAGACACAAGCCATTAAATGATACATAGGTCTCTGCCGATCCCAACACTTCTTTAACACTAATCGTATTGAATTGTTTTGTTTCGGCACCGATCATAAAGACACCTTCACCATGCGTTCCAAGCCAGATGTTTTTATCGCGGTCCTCATAGATCGCTTTAATCGTTGTGCGTGAAATATTGTATCGATCCAGTTTCTGAATGTGCTGATACGTGATTTTGTCTACTTTCCTGTTGTCAAATCCCTTCAGATCGATCGCGTAAAGGCCATCACTGAGTGTTCCAATCCATAACATTTTGTTTGAATCCTGCAGGAGTGAATAAATTCCTTTTGTTGTCAAATCGTCATTGGATAGGGGGACAGTTACAAACTCATTTTTACTTCTCAGATAGACGCTTAATCCCTTTGTTGTACCAATCCAAATATTGCCGAGATGATCTTCTATGATACATTTTACATAGCGTGAAGGAAGTACATTCACACCCGACAAGTCAGGAACGTGATCGGTCACCTTATGGCTATCTGTCTTGTATACATTTAACCCGCGATCCTGCGAGCCATTCCAGAGCAAACCGTACGTATCTTCATAGCTGACAATAGTACTCGTTGTTGTTAGCGAAGGAAGGAGTTGCTTGTTGTATGTGACAATCGTGCCTTTAGTTTCATCAAAATATCCAAACCCGCCCAGGTAAAATGATAGCCATAAATTTCCATCGCTACTGTTTGCAATGAAACTTATATCATTACTATATGGTTTGTCATTGACGAACGAAAAGAATTTTTCGATTGACAGATCAAACCTGTAAAGCCCCCTGCGTGATGATACCCACAGATTACCCTGCTCATCAGCAAGAATACTTTGGATATAGTTGTCGTGAAAAGGAACGTCGCTGTGAGAATCAAATTTAAAAGGACTAAATCCATAACCGTCGAACCGGTTTAGTCCATCTTCTGTACCAAGCCAGATAAAGCCTTTTTTATCCTGTGCGATGGTGTTCACCACACCGTGGGATAGCCCCTCCGTTATGCCAAATTTGCGGATAATCTTTGATTCTGTATTCTGACTAAAGGCAAAACAAAAAATCGAACAAAAGGATAAAGTAAAAAGAAAACGAAATGCACTCATCTTTCTAAACACGTATCTGCTTTCCTATTTCAGAGAGTTTAAGATACAACAAATATTTCTTATCTGGAATTGATCGGTGCTCTAACCAGGATCGTAAGCCTTATCAATAGGTATAGCTTCACCGTTAAAAACTTTTTTACTAGTCCACGGAGTAAAAGGACCGTGCCAAAATTCATTGTCAGCCGGCAAGCCCAGCGGAAGGAAAGCCGCGGTACAAAGGTAAAGACTCCCTGTTGAAATATAGTGCTCGCCAATTTCTGGCTGGTGACCGCATAAGCCAATGGTAAGCCAACCTTTTTCATCAAATGTCCCAGGTGCATCGAGCGTTCGCCGGATCACCGCAGTAAGTGCTGATCGTACCTGAGCGGGTTTTAATGATGCCGGTAAATTTTGCTCCAATGCCACCTGACTTAGCAATTGAAAAGCGCCGCACCGATATGCCAGTGATCGCCCTACGGGAGGAAAACTACCATCCGGAGCAATGAGTCGCTCCTGAATTTCGGCGTATCGTTGTGATCGTTTACGCACCGTATTGAATGACGATTTAACGTTGTCGTTTTTTTCTTTGACAACCCTTAATATATCGAGTAACATGGGTTGAATAACATAGCTGTTATAATAATCAAAATGAAAGTGTTCTCCATCACCATACACACTATCACCCAGATACCATTCCTCATGCTTCCCTGTAGCATAGTCTATGCGTTGTGTCTCGCATGTTCCGGTAAATTTCAACAACGCGGCTTCAATCATGGCTGGAAAGAGGAGCCAGTTGCTTTCATATGGTTTAATATGTCTTGTTGATTTTAACGCTGCAATTACGCGGTCCTGCGTTACGCGGTCGAGGTTTCCCCATAATTGTTTTGGGGCTCTGATCAGGCCATGTGCCAGGAATGCAGCGTCGACCAATGGCTGACCACCTTTCGTAAAATTCAAAAAATCCGGCGACGATGGATCTACGGCATGGTCCATCGACTTGATTACGAGGTCGAGCATCTCTTTGCTCGCTTTACCTTCGCTTGTTCCGTCGGCAGGAAGTTCAAGCCAGGGTGCCAATCCGCTTATACTTCTACCAAAAGCTTCCAGGTGCGACACCAATTTTCGTTCATCTTGGTTATTGTTTTTTGCCTCTATCGCCATTTCCTTCTTTAGTTGTCCTTTTGATAAAGCTTTCAAAACGGGTGCAGTAACTTTGGTAAGCGTGGATATCCAATACGCTCTATCATTTTGAACTTCATCGACGATGGCCGTTGCTGAAGTTTTATCGGTACCCATCGCGACACCATGAACGAGGGAACCTGTGGCTATCAATGGAAGGCCTTTGAGAAAATTTCTTCTTAGCATTTTACGAATTTATAGCTCTAGTTTAATAATTCTTTTCCTGTTGGAAGAGAAATCCGCCAGCGTCGAACTTACTCCGGAATTTCTTCACTTCTCCAGATGGGAGTAAAAAACAAGTGTAATCTTTTAATTTAGTTTAATGTTGAAATTGATTTTTAAAAATGGAGGCAGATCATGCTGTAATTAAGTTCTTAAAAAGAAGTTCGACGCTTTTGCGGCGTCGAACTTACTTAACCCAATTAACCAATTCATTTCATTTTGCGTCTGGCGTACATAATTAAATCAATACCCTAAATTCTGCGTCAGTTCAGCATCTTTGTTGAGGTCAATTTCAGTACGAGGTATAGGTAATAATAATTTCTCCCCTCCTTCCAATATGGATAATCCCGTGATATTGATATTACTTGGGTTACCAGGAACATCTGGGTTGTGGAGCTTTATACGGTCGACCAGCTTCCCAGTACGCATCAGTGTCATTCTCCTATTCTCTTCGCCTACAAGTTCACGTACGCGTTCATCTAAAATGAAATCAAGGGTTATATCCTCCTCATCAACTGTTGGAGCATTCGCGCGCGTTCTCAATGCATTGATACTTATGGCAGCGTCACCAGGATGATTTTGTTTGAGCTGTGCTTCTGCCAGTAGCAAGTACGTTTCGCCAAGTCGCATTAGCGGCAGGTCTTTCCACATGGCATATCCAAAAACATCCAACGGATCAAACTGCGCCCATTTCAGCGTATATGGATGCATACGGAACAATGTGTCAGCCGGAGCAGGATTGACCTTCTCACCATAGTTCGGTCCTGTCGGGTTATTATACCAAAACTCGCGTTTGATTGTATACTTTGAGTTACGCATGTCACCAGGAGGATACAGTCCGTATAATACCCAGTTGTTCAGACGTAACCGAGAAATACCGCGTCCGCCGAGGCTATCTGCGGGGACCATTCCCGGGATGTTATGGTAGCCAGCACCCCACTGCCTCCTTTGTTGAGGGTCTCCACCAATTGAACCGGGAATGTCACGTCTGTTGGTAATTTCAAAGTTCCAGATCACTTCTCTGTTGCCTTGTGATCTCCGCTGATTTCCAATAAGGAACATATCTGAAAATGCATCACCCGGTTCTGAAGCATTTACACCGTAGCGGTCTGTCATTAGGTTGAATAAGCCGCTATTTATAATGTTCATGCATTGTACCTCTGCATCAGCAGGGCGGTTCATTCTTAGATAAGCCTCCGCCAACAGTTGCTGTGCTGCAGCTTTGTTGATACGGCTTGATTTCGCCACGTTATCTGCATCGGGAAGATGTTCAGCAGCAAAAAGGAGATC
>DASPIZ010000065.1:0-51840 GCA_035628875.1 Ohtaekwangia sp.
AATAAAGGAACCACTATCGTAACCTATACAGCAACCGATGCTGCTGGCAACACGGCAACATGTTCTTTTAATGTGAATGTCGTTGATAACACAGCGCCAATCATCACAGGATGTCCGGCAAACATTACCGTTAATGCCAATACCTCGTGTCAGGCCTTGGTAAACTGGATCCCACCTGATGCTGTAGATAACTGTAGCGTTGTTAGCCTAACAAGTAATCATCAACCAGGTGATGTCTTTCCGTTAGGAATAACGTCGGTAACTTATACGGCTTCAAACAGCCAAGGGATATCTTCAATTTGTACGTTTAACATTCAGGTGAGAGACAGCGCTGCTCCGATCATAGAAGGCCCTACTGACATCGTAGTTTTGTTGGAAAATGCATGCACTAAAAAAGTAAATTTTCCCGTTCCAACAATTAAGGATTGCAGTACGGTCGATGTAACCAGTTCTCATCAGCCTGGTGATGAATTTCCGCCAGGGACATCGGAAGTATCGTTTACAGCAACCGATGTAAATGGTAACGCATCGACGTACAGCTTCAATGTGACCGTTGAAGATAAAACAGGCCCCGTCTTCCATGATTGTCCTGCTGATGTCGTTGTAGACATTAACGCAGCATGTTCGGCCATTGCTCATTGGGAAATACCAACGGCGACCGATGCATGCGGAAACGTAGTGGTTAGCAGTTCTCACAATCCGGGAGCGTCATTTCCACCGGGAAATACAACGGTAACGTATACTGCTGTAGATGACTATGGGAATATTTCAACCTGCACGTTCAATGTAGTTGTGGAAAGTGAGATGCCAACAATCGTAAATTGTCCTGGAGATATCTTACTCGAAGCCGGCGAAGATAATACTGCCCGGGCAGATTGGATAGTACCAACAGCATCGGTGCAATGTGGTGAAGTGACGTTAACAAGTTCACATCAGCCAGGAGATATTTTCTCCATCGGTGAAACAACCATCACCTATGAGGCAACTGATCATACAGGTAAGACTTCTTATTGCACTTTCAACGTAATCGTCTCCTTACCAAAAATCGACATTGGTATCAGTAAAGTAATTACACCCGATGGTGATGGTATAAATGACAGCTGGATTCTTGACAACATCGACAAATTCAAGAATAATAAAGTTGTTGTATTTGATCGTTGGGGAAGTGTGATCTACACAGCTACCGGATACAATAACGATAACGTGGTATGGCAGGGAAGAAATCGCAGGGGTGATCTTGTTCCGACCGGAACTTACTACTACACCATATCGGTAAACTCCAGCTCAGAGCATTCGCGAAAAACGGGATTTATTGAGTTGATTCGGTGACCTTCGAAAGACGCTGTTGCCTTCCGGTGAATCATCACAGATATTTATGCTGTATATACTTTTAAATCCATTGAGCGCGGCAAGCCAACGAAATAGTAAATGTCTTTTCCTCCTTCCGGATATGAATGGATACAGAGCGATCGTTATTCCTCGTATAGTTTTCGGAAGGAATGTTATGCAGAATTTGATGTAGAGTATGCATAAAAATGTTCCGCTGATTTTCTTCGAGGAAGGTTGCATACTGCTCCACGGACCAATAACCAGGGTGGTACCCCCCAATTGAATCCCGGGGGCCGGATGGATCGATGATTACCAGTAACCCTTGCTTCTCTGGTGTCTCAGCACTGACTTGATTATTGACCTCGCTCTTCTCCAACTGACTGACGTAAAGTGTATAGATATATACATCTCCGTTGTCGGTGAGCACTACTGACCAGTGGCCTTGCGAATTCCTTGTTGCCTGTTGATGACTAATGGTTCCCTGTAAAGCCAATTCTTGGACCATTGACTTTAACAGGCTTTGATGCGCTATTGGTTGCGCATGGATAAAATTATCTGCAGTGAATATTTGTTCGCCTTCCTTGAAAAAAACCGTGTATGCCATGCCTCCCTTATTTACAAACAAGGATAAGATTTTTTGCGGCCAAAGAAAACTTTTAAGATGATCGTACTGGAAATGCATTCATAAGAGATCATTCTAACTGACCGCACAAAGGATGAAGTAAACGAATTGATGATCTATTAAGGTCATTTGGAAATCGCTGACTATTATCGGTAAAGTATAAATCCATGATAAATGAATGTTTAATATTACCCTATTGTTTGGTCATGAAGTATTTTGAGGTATTGCTTCATTCCACATGATAGGTAAATCCCAGGCCTTTACACGCCGTGCACGAATGGGTTTTACGGTCTTCCATGGTTGTGGTAGTCGTGATCTGGTTGTAGATCATCTTATCGGTTTTCTCAACGGTTCGCTGACTTATCGATACTGTGGAACCGCCGCCGTTACATTGGGCACAAGTAGTTGCCTTTACAGGTTTAGCCTCATATGTGAGGTCAAATTCAGCTTTCTGCATCTCGTACCGTCCGTAAGGACCAGTTTCATTTTGGTGAAATTGGATAACATTCCAAAGTGTGCCGGTTGAAGCCTTACTTATTACCTGGTAGAGGTTCTTATCTCTGGCAAGCACCATAACGTTTGGTGCTAACGTTACTTTTACCGGAGCTTTGTAAACACGCGTGTTCTTTGATACAAAACTTTCGAACGGTTGAATCGGGTTTTCACTTTTATAAAGCAATTTTCCATTTGAAAGGTCCCAGATGTAACCATGTCTATGCTCACCCTCGCCCCAGGAAGTAGGCAGGAGCAGTACGCGACGTGTAGCTTCTGACACAATCAGCTTGTGCGTGATTGATTCAACACCGATAAAGTAATCACGAAAGAACAAACCGTCTATGTCCAGTTTGAGACTATCGGTTATCCGATGTTTACCGTCAGTTATTTCCTCCTTATATAACATCGCGTTGCCACCATTAAGCGAGTAAAAGCTATTGCTGTTGCCACCAGGGCCAACCCAATAGCCAAAGGAGTTTCCCAGGCCTACCTCTTGGTCTGAAACTGTTGCTCCTGTCTCTAGATTAACCACTAATTTTCTGTGTCTTGCGTTACCTGAAACCAGGTTGTTACGTGCCGTACCCACAGCATATTTTCCAAAAAAAGCGTTCATGTGAAATGGTATTGGCGTCGACACGATTCCACCCTTACGAAGATTTATAGCATGCAACGCCCTTGAAAAATCATAAGACCATACAAGCAGCTCCCCATCATCTAATAGCATGTGGTGGCGTCCTTTAAACCAATCATTATTTGCTTCTATAAGGTCTCCCTTAAATAATGTTTCTTTGATTTGCCCCGTGGTCGGGTCAACGATATGTACATCAGTGAGGACGATCAGAGGGTTATACGGACCTGTCTTTGATGGCTTTTTGATTTTTACATTTCCAGCAACCACCAACATTCCATCACTCCGCGCACCCAGAATAAAATACTTATCGGGCCACTGCTGTTTTTCAAAGTCCAAATTATTGGCATAATACCACGCTGTATAATTTTTATATGCCAGCCAGTGCTCATTACCCTTAAAGCCATTGGTGTTCGACAGTTGACCCCATGCGCCTTTTAAGTCTGGTGTGAGGGTAAGGTTATCAAGAACAAAACTTCCCTTGGGATTCACCTTGAAACTTTCCACGTCGAGAAACATAGCAAAGATCTTGTCGTCAGTCGTTTTCTCATAAATAGCGAGAGTCCGCCCGTCGAGCGAGAGCTTATATCTTGGATAAGGATTTTTAATAACCAGTGGCTGGAACGCTGTTTGGGCAGAGACAAGAGCGAAGACAAGGGTAAAAATGGTGGATAAAATTAGTCGCAGGCAAGGATTCGCATTCATGAAATTGAGATTTTTAATTCAAGATACCGGTTTGATCGCGCCGTAAAGTTGAAATGCCCGAATTATCTAACATCAGTAATATTTCCAAATTAAGATTTAGCGTAATCCAATCGACGGATTTTACTTCATCTTCGCAGCGTTGGCAATGTACTGCCCACACAGCTACGAACGTCACAATGATCCGAAGTTGGCAAAGCACATTCTGAAACAAACCGTTTTCATGCATGTACCGGAGACAAACGAAGCGAAGAAATGACTGTTAAGGCTTACCTTTTTTAGCCGTAACATTCTTCGCTTCAACTTACTTATAAATGGTAACTAAGCGATTGTAATAACTTAGCGCCACCCGAGTCCAGGTGCAACGTGCTTTAAAATGGAAGCCAGTACGTGAACGTTGTAATCAACGCCCAATGTATTAGGGATCGTTAAAAGTAGTGTATCCGCCTCTTGAATTGCTTCATCTTTGGCCAACTCTTTTATGAGTTGATCAGGCTCTGCCGCATAGCTTCTTCCAAAAATAGCGCGTTTGTCCTGTTCAATCATTCCAATTTTATCGACCCGATTGGATTCTTGCCCAAAGTAGTAGTGATCCTGGTCGTTCACCAAAGCAAAAATAGATCTGCTCACCGACACCCTTGGTTCTCGCTTGTGTCCTGCTTTTTTCCACGCGTCTTTGTACAATCTGATCTGCTCGGCTTGTTGTACGTGGAATGGTTTACCACCTTCATCATACTTCAGGGTAGAACTTTGCAGGAGCATTCCGTTTTCGGCTGCCCACACGGCCGTAGCGTTAGACGCGGCACCCCACCAAATGCGTTCGCGCAGACCTTCAGAGTGTGGTTCCAAACGCAACAAGCCCGGTGGATTTGGAAACATAGGATATGGATTAGGCTCGGCAAATCCGGCGCCTTTCAGCTTATCCAGGAACTCCAGCGCTTTACGGCGTCCCATATCCGCATCGGTTTCTCCAGTTACCGGCTCATATCCAAAATAGCGCCATCCATCGATCACTTGCTCTGGAGAACCTCTGCTTATTCCCAACTGCAATCGCCCTCTCGAAATTAGATCTGCCGCTCCCGCATCTTCAACCATGTACAAGGGATTTTCATACCGCATATCAATTACAGCGGTTCCAATTTCTATCCTGTTTGTTTTGGCACCGATGGCCGAAAGCAAAGGAAAAGGAGATGCTAGCTGAGCAGCGAAATGATGTACCCGGAAATAGGCACCATCTAAACCAATCTCTTCGGCTGCCACCGCCAAATCGATGGATTGCAGCAACGTATCAGCTGCTGTACGTGTACTATAACCAGAGCGGTTAGACCAATGTCCAAACGATAAGAACCCGATTTTCTTCATCAATTTATATTAGTGTTTTAATTCTATGAACTTCAGTAATTGCTATGTTGGATTAAATATCTGATAATCGTGCCATCGTTTCACGCAAGGGCCAAAAATTATTTCGAGAGCGCTCCTCCCATCGGTTATCGCATCCTGAGCCTGGCATATGCGGCTGTCAGGCAGCGAGCGAAGGATATTGACCAAATTGGTCGTTAACGGGATTTCATTCTCGGCAATAATTGTGTCGTTATTGGAACTCAAAGTCATCGTTCTGAGAAGGTTTTTTCCTTCGTTCGTGTTTATCCATAACGATGAGAACGAGGATTGTTTATGCGATTGGTGTTACGATCCTTAATGATACGACTGCCATCGTAATGCTTACGTAAGTCCTTCGCTCACTGCTGTCCCGTATGTGTGCGCGGACCAATTCTGGTTGCCCAAGAAGGACACATCTTTTATATTTATCATTTGATAAACAGTTCGTCTCTTAAATTAGCGATGCTCAATATGCTTACTCCATGCGAACTTATACACAAAATTATTAACAGATGAAATGTATCCCCATCCTCTCGTTACTCTTTCTCACCGTATGTCTTGGCGCATTTGGTCAGGAGAAGCAATTTCGCAAAACGAAAAAGCACAACTCCACAGTAGTGGAAAAAGGACTGATCAAAGTATCGATCATGTACCCTTTTGCAGAAGGCAAGACATTCGATATGGCGTATTATGAAAAAAAACATATGCCGATGGTTGCAGGCTTTCTAGGCTCCAATTTGGTAAAATATACCATTGAAAAAGGTGTCGCCAGTGGTATTCCAAACCAACCCTTGCCCTATATGGCAATCGGAACTTTCTATATAAAAAGCATCGAGGATTATCAGGCTGCAATTGTCCCTAATAGAGATGCTATAAGAGCCGATCTTGCGAATTATACCAATATAGCGCCGGTAATTTTGGTTAGCGAGGTGGTGAGATAGCTTCTTTATATTCAACAGATAAGGCCATACACGGAACAATACCGAATGAAGAACCGTGCATGAATTAAGTTTTCCTTCACACACATCTACTGGAACTCGCAATGAAGGTCCCGTCGTTAGCGTTTGTGGTTTATCAGTCTACTATGTAACTCAGTTCTGTTACCCCGCTGGTAAATCGCCGCGTATCCAAAAGGTTTAGTTTTACTTTGCGTTTCATGTCGACAAACAATGGAATACCGCTTCCAAGAATAATTGGATTTACAAATAGCCAATAGCCGTCGATCAGGTTAAGTTGATGGAGTGAATGTGTTGCTTTCGGACTACCAAAAAGCAGGATATCGCTGCTTCCGTGATGGCTCGATTGTTTTATTTCCATTATTCTGTCTGGAAGATCGTCGCTAATAATTTCTGTGTTGGGTAACCCCTCGCCTTTCATTGTATTTGACAGAACAACTTTGTGAACTCCCCTGTACCATTTTGAATGTTCGATGTCGTGTCTGGTCGCGTTCGGCTTATCTGCTGCGGTAGGCCAGTAATTTTCCATCATTTGATAAGTTACTCGACCATATAACGCAGTGTCGCCTTCGCCGATACGCTTACCGACATATTCAAAAATCTCTTTATCGACCTTAACCCAGTCCAATTCTCCATTTGGCCCTGCTACGAAGCCGTCAAGTGACATGTGCATAAACGAAATTATTTTCCTCATATACCTTTGCTTGTTTTGGTGCCTTCCTACATTCGTTAATACTTTGTTTTCGTTCTCTATTCGTTTATCAACCTATTAAGATAATCTCCGAGTCGATTTAACGTTTGCTTACCACCTTCAATGGCATTTACCTTTCTATTTAATGCTGCAATAATTTCCTTTGACTTAAAGACTGACTTCATGGTCAGTAATGTTTTTCCTTCCATATCTTCAAATAAAACAGTAACTGTAAAATCATAATCGGCGTCTTTACCAGAATGTTTGTAGGATAACAGCGAAGGCTTTTTTACTTCTACATACTCGATTTTGTTATCCCAGTCCCGCCCCATACCGTGCATAATAAAATCCCAAGTCTGGCCTGGCGCTACGCTCATTGAATTTGTTGTTAGTGAAAAGCCATTCGGTCCCCACCATTCTTTTATATGTTTAGGGTTTGTCCATACTTCCCAGACTAAATCCCTTGGCGCATCAAGCATTCTTGTATGGATAAGAATGTTATCTTCTTGTGTGAATGTATTGTGTTTAGCCATTTCTATTTTTCTTTTTTTGGATTTTGGTCAGATAATTTTCCAATGAATCAAGCTTAGTATCCCAGTACTTTCTGTATTGATCAACCCAGTTTGTAACTTCATTTAGTTTTGCAAGCCTTGCTTCGCAATATCGTTCCCTACCCTGTTGTTTGATCACAATAAGGCCACAATCGCTTAGGAATTGTACATGCAGGGAAACTGCTTGTCGGGTAATATCGAACTCTTTGGCAATGGCATTAACATTAAGTGATTTCCTGGCCAGCATACTGATAATTTGCCTGCGTGTTGGATCAGCTATTGCCTGGAAGACGTCTCTCGTTGGTTTCATGATGCGCAAGTGATTTCTTGCAAAGAAATATGCAAGGTTTGACTTGCGCATACTAATGAAAAGAAAGTTTTGTGAAAATAATTAAGGCTTAGGAGATAAAGCGTCGGTTGTCGCTGTACCGATGTCACGGATTGCTTTCAAGCCTGGCATTCTCCAATATGAAGTTTAAATGATTGATATCTTTTGCATTTAGCCTAAGTGTTCCGCTGACGCTAATGATCTGATCGGCTTTGAATTTCGGCGGCCTGGAGGAAAAAATGATTTCGGAGACAGACTCTGGTCCGGCACCGCCACAGAAGAAACATTGCGCATACGGACTTTTTGACAGAATGATGGTATGTCTATCTTCAAGGTCCATTGGAATGTAATATCCTTCGAGCGTCATCTCCTTTCCTTCGTAGTACCTGATACGCGAATCAAAAAAGGGAATCAGGAAATACTCGTTCACCTCTTTTATCAGTTGCGGTGTAAATTTTACTTTTGCGAACAGGTCCCAACCGTTTTGTGACGGCTGAGCGAACGCACTGATTGACAGAAAAACTAACAGCACTCGCATTGCGACCCAAATTTTTTACAATATCTGATGTTCAGGAAATGCGCTGAAGCCATAAGACTTGCGCCTGATGAAGCGAATATTGGTTCACTTACATTCAATTCCAGGCGACTCAACACGATGAGGCATAAGCCGATAAAAAGAACAATTAAAGGTAGCCACCGTTTGTGAAGTTTAATAAATGAATTCCCAAGTGAACCAACGCCAATCATGGCACTTACAACCAATACCATATTTTCTATATTCTCGTTATGCAGGAATACCATGCTGCTGAATGCAGACATAGAAAGAAAAAACGGGATAGCTATACAATGCACGGCGCACAAACCGGAAGTCCACATTCCGGCTTTATCAAATATGTGTTGCCATGAAAACGCGCGATGAATCTTAATCATGTTAATATTTTTTTTGAGTGTAACGAAGTAGTTGAAATGACGCTATGATGCGCATCGGTTATGTGCTGTTATATTTGAAATGCCAATCGCTTTTTTTTTGCTTTTACTTTGATAAGCAACTTCTTGCGTTCAATGTTACAGCTATTTGATCTTGATGCTTAAACCCCGCAAGGATTGCCAACCTTCCTTATCCGTCAGCCGAATCAAAAAATGATAGTCGCCAGCATCCACATTCTCTGGAACCTCAATTTCGAGGTGAGCTTCATATTCGCGTTGTCCATCCGGAATGCTAAAATTCTTGATCAGCAGGAATGGGTTTACAGGCACTTTTACCGGATCTATATCACAGTCGTTTACCTCGGTGCTGTGCGTATGATGATCAAAGTTGTGATGAATATCTACACTAAATGATCCGAGTTGAGCATTATCCGAAAAGCGGGCTTTGAACGAAAAGAGTTTCCCTTTTTCAATGACACTGCATTGTGAAGGAAACCCTTCAACGAAGGTCAAATCAATGACTGGATATTTTGTATCGATCTTTTCATCATCACTTGAGCACCGTGCCAGGAGAAGCCACGTGACCATCCAAAATAGCAGCTTCAGCTTGTGTTGGTCTATTCTGTTTTTCTTTGTAACCATACTATTTAAAATTATTAATTTTCAATTAGTACCAACTTAAGCTGGTACTAATTGAAACGTGTGCTAAACCTTCAGCCAAAGCAATAGCCCACAGGTTATTATTTTACTCAGTTACATCGACGTGAGTTTCAAACTTCATCTCAATTCCTTTTTCGTCCTCAATTGTAATCACAATATGATACTCACCGTCAGGTGCTGTTGCCGGAACGTCTATATGCTCATGAAATTCAACTTGCGTTTCGCCATGATATCCTTCCTCAAACTCTTCCGCAAAATGCCATTCAGCTTCCCCTTCGCCTGGTGTAATACCATCTGCATGAATGTCCACCACGATATGTTGAATACCGTGAAGCGAGGATACCATAAACTGCATATCAAAATGGTCGCCGCGAGTCACCGATTGTTCAATGGATACATCGCTTACTGTGATGGCGTCTACTATCTCCAGGTGTCCTTCCACTTCGGCGCTTTTGCCATTCTCATCAGTTACGGTAAGTGTTATGTGATATTCGCCTGCGGGTATATTAGCGGGTATATCGATATGCTCGTGAAATGTCGGATTTTTTACCTGGTAGTCGGCATCGGTAAATTCTTGTTCAAGATCCCATTCTACTTCACCTTCACCTGGTGTTACATCATGACCGTGAATGTTAACTGTGATGCTGCGTACCGCTACCTCTGCTAAGATCTCAGCTTCCAGATGAATGTCTGATCTCTTATAAGCTTTCCCGTCTGTATTATGTGTGCCGCCTTCACCAAATTCAAAATTTGAGATTACGGGGGCACCTGGTGCAGGGTCATCATCATCATCACTACATGATGCAAGTGCCACTACCAGCGCGACAGCTACTAAAAGTTTCGTCGTTATCCTGGTCAAGTTAAATGATGTACTTGTGTTTGTAATTGTTCTGTTTGGTTTCATCGTTGTTTATTATGTTTAATTAAAAATGGAATGTTCATATTCAAAATGATGTTTCTGCCAGCTTCCGGTAACCCGATCAGCCTGTAGAAACTGGTATGATTCATATATTTGGTATCTAACAGGTTTTGTACCTGTAGATTGATTGATAAAGGATGACCATTGACCTGAAGCTTACCACCAACCTGCATGTTGATTACCTGGTATCCTGGAGTTTCTTTTTCAGGTGGCACGATATTGTTTTGCGGCAACACCACGCGGTAATCGATCGAGAAAAATGGATCGAGAATACGATCGTTAGATTTCGGGAACCAGGTAAGGTTCATCAACACGGAAGGCGGTGGAGAAAATGGCAAGGTGTATCCCTTCTTATCCCCGGATTGCTGTTCTGCATACAAGTATTCTCCAAGCACTTCGATGCTGAGGCTTCGGTGAAAATTCCACTTTGCCTGAATCTCACCTCCGTATCGCGTCACTTTACTCTGCGCATACTGGAATATCTGGTTCCCGGCGCCATAAAAATAATCATGGTCGGGTGTAGGGTTAAGATAGATGTAGTTGGAGAAGTAGTTGAAGAATGGCGACACTGAAAGATTCCATTTTTTTTCGGTCCAGTTTACGCCAACGTCAGCCTGGTATGATTGTTCCGGGTTCAGCGTGGCATCACCACGTTCATAGCTGAAGTAATGATAATTTACACCATTCGCTCCCAACTCTTTGGCTATGGGCATTCGAAAACTCTTCCCAATATTTGCCTTGATATCAAGCTTGCCGATGGTATAGTTGACACCTGATGACCATACTACATTACTGAACGTACGTTCTAGATCTGTAGCGCGTACTACATTGATGGACACTAATTCGCCATCAACCTCAGCCTCAGAAGTAAACCAATCCCGATAGCGATACATATCAATACCTCCGAAATCATACCTTACTGCGCCGTGAAGGAGCACACTTGAATTAAGCTGGTACTTATCGTAGACGTAGGCGCCAAAGGTTAATTGCCGGAATGCAGGAACCAAAAAGCTCCAGCCACTGATTGTATTTACCTGGTGCTCACCAGTGAGACCCAAAGTAAGGTTGTGTTTCCCAATCCATAAATAATCACGGGCATTTACGGTATATACATGCTTTTGAAATTCACGTTCAAGATTGCTGGGAACAGGCATGTCATCCGGATAGATGGGAGGCATATAGCCATGGTTCACGTAGTGATTAAACTCTTGCCTGAAATTATGCTGATAACCTGCTTCTGTTTCGAGTACCGTGCTTCCGAGTCGAAACGCGCTGCGGTTGATCACTTTAAAGTGATTCACTTCCTGTCGCGGTTGCAATATGTCGCGACCGGACTTGTCGTGCAGTTTGGTATCAACGCCCCTAGGCTCGAGTCCATGCGCGTTGGCGAATAAGCCACTCTTGCTTGAGATGTTACTGATGTAAAACACCGAGCGTAGACTGTCTCGTACATAGCCAACATTGAGGTGCAGATTGGTTTCTTTGCCTGCGGAGTTTCGCAGTTGATTTTTATGGAGCTCCACGGCATAGTCGTAGACATACACACGTTCTTTTGGCACACGGTAGTCACCATAATCCTGATACGTTACACGTGTGTCGAAAAACATGGCTTTGCTTCTACCATAAAGATTGAATGACGTACCGTAAAGATTGTTGTTTGTTTTGCCAATGATATCGACGGATCCCCCGATAGTATTGGCCGGTGGCAACGGAGGTGATTTGATATCGATTGCTCCTCCAATAGCGTCAGAGCCGTACACAAACGAAGCAGCTCCTTTTACGATTTCAGTTTCATGAACGGCAAATTGATCGATCTCAAGTCCATGATCGGCACCCCACTGCTGGCCTTCATGCTTCACGCCATGCTCAACAACCACAACCCTATTAAACCCAAGACCACGAATGAGTGGTTTCGATTGTCCTGAACCGATGCCAATAATATTAATACCTGGAAGCCGGTCAAGTGATTGCATCAGGCTTCCTCCCATATTCTTACGGATAAATTCATGGTTTACAATTTCAACGTTCAAAGATTTTTCTTTTCTACGTTGCGCCACTTCGTTGCCAATGATAGTCACAACATCAAGCTCACTCGGTGCTTCTTTTAGGTGGACATTAAGGGGATTAATGTAGCCTGTGGCGTCTACATTGAACTCCTGCTTTTTATATCCCACGAAGCTGAAATAAAGCGTGTAGACCTGAGGTTGCAACCCCGTAATACGAAAAGCACCAGCTGCATTGGTCGTAAATACAATATTCGTCGGCATTACAACGATTGTGACGCCTTGCATCGGATTATCATACGCATCATGTACGATACCTGAAACGGAGACAAGCTGACCCAAAGCTTCCGCAACCGGAAACAGCAAGGCAACCAATGTAGTTTTACATAAGATTTTTACAGTCATAATAGTATTGAGTCCTACCTGATTTTAAACAGGTAAGCAGGTGATAGGAGTTGTGAATCAATCACTAAACTGCGCGTATACTTTAATGAGTTTGGGAAGATGTCTCAGACGCAAAGCACCATGAAACCGACACATTACTGCGTGGTCCGGTCATACGTAGGACACTTAAACCATCAAAATAATCAGAGAACCTCGGCTGCGTTTGGCGGGGCGCGTGAAGAGGATATTACAGCCCAATAGCTGTCGAGGTGATATTTATACGAGTTAAAATGTTTAGACTGAAACACTTTCGCAGCGAAAGGAATGTCTTTTAAAATGGTTTGATCACCATGGAACGCTATATCGCACATTTGGCATTCGTCAGATGTCACCAAGTGCGCATCATAGTGACATCCATTCTCGACATCATTATGATAAATCAGTCTGTGACAAGGATCCATCTCCTGCCCAACTGTATGGGTAACATGGGATTGATGCTTGTGAACAAATGAATGTAGAAGTTCGAATTGAGATGTGCCTGCAAAATAAAGAACAAGCAAAAGGTAAACAGCCATCTTTGCAAGTGACTTCCGCTGCCTCTTTGTTGTTACCTTTTTTATCATTACGCTGCAATATAAATCAACTTTTTGTAAATGCAACATTATTGCATCTGTAAATTATAGCTTGTGTTGTTATGTTGTCGAATCACGGAACAAATATTTGCATCGGTAATTAGTGGCTTATACCCAATTCCGGGTCAAATCTCTTTCTGTCTAACCTGTGCTATCTGCGATCTTATAACATTATCATGTGATTTAGAAAACCACAGAATTGGCCTTCTAATCCCCTGTAAAACTGTACCTTCGGATTCACCTATTAAACCCTAAACATTATGAAAACCCTCTTTACCCGCGGTGGCATATTACTGCTGTTGATTTCGCTTGCTTTCTCGTGCGTCGATCCAGAAACACCAACCTGTCGGATCGCGCAATTCTATTGGGAAGGTGAATGGCACCGTGCAGAATACAATAGCTCGGGCCGACTTCGTGCGCTTGTTGCTGAGAACAGCAAGATTGTGTTCTACTATGATGCGCTTTTCCAACTTACTTCGGCAGAGATATACATGGGCGACCCAGAACCGTTTTATAAATATGAGTTTACTCACGGTCCGCATGGTATCATTCAGACAGATGAGTTCCATCCATCGACATTGGGAATCGAACACAATAGAACGATCTATCATTATTCAGGTCCTGCCTCGGTCGATTATATCATTCATCAGGAGTTTGGGTACACAGAAGAGCTTGGCTTCGAAATCCGCTATGACATTCACTACTCCGGTGGCAATGTAAAGCACATTCACGGAAGTTCGTCTTTTATTACCACCGACTACTATGCCGCGAAATATGACAACAAGCATAACCCGTTCAAAGCACTTGCTGCCACCGTTGGGAATAATGTTTTCTTCCCAGTCGGTATTCACGCCAATTTCCCTGTGTCTGATTATGATATTTCTTATTTGAATCTTTTCTCTAAGAACAATCCCATCCGAGGACAATATAATGTTCCGGGAGTGGATCCGTCAGACCAGCGGTTCACCTACACATACGATGGTGATATTGCAAAGTCACTCAAATGGGATAACACAAGTTATGGTACGACCACGAGCGAAAAATATGCATTTGAGTTCGAATGTAGAGCTATTAAAACGGAGGAATAGGCATTGCTCGGTCCGGGGCGAGGGAGATGAACCGGTGCGTGGTGAAAGTTTTGTACGTACTCGACGATCAGATGACCTCCTGACCCCCCTCATATGGGAATCAACGCTCAAATAAATTCGCTGCAAATGCTGGTAGCCCCTTTAGTTAAAAGGGTGCGGGTTGTAATTCAGTTACAGCAACGGCTACTGAATTTACATCAACAACGCTGGCTAAAGGTAATTGTCGCGATCAATTCATGCATAATGAACTGTTAACCTGACGACCTTCTCGTAAACTCATAAAACATTCTATACCCATTTTGTTATCACGCATACTGCAAGTAATTTTATCCATTGTTAATAATGAAGTGGCGGTTCAAGCCATATTCTTAATGTTACGAGCATCGAATAAAAATGAATGAACTGAAAAAGTATCTACTCAAGTTGGTAGATTTTACAGAAAGTGAGATGGAAAAATTTACGTCACTTTTCTCAGAACATCACCTCGAAAAAAATGATTATTTAGATGTAGAAGGAGAATGTTCAACGAAGCTTGCGTTTATAACACGCGGTGTAATGCGGGCTTTTTTCAGAAATAATAATGGAAACGAATACAACAAAACATTTTTTACGGAATATAATTTTGTCGGCGCCTATTCCTCGTTGATAACAAAGCAACAGAATTTAATCAATATTCAATGTCTGACCGACTGTACTGTTCTTTTGGCCGACTACGATCAGGTAACGAATTTGTACGATGGCTTTCCTAAAATAGAGCGTCTGGCCCGTATCCTGGCGGAACAATTTTTTGTAAGTAAAGAAAGCAGAGAAATACAACTTGTGATGCTGGATGGCATTGACCGCTACGCCATCTTTCAAAAAAAGCATCCTAACCTGGAGCATCTGATACCTCAATATCACATCGCTTCTTATTTAGGAATAACACCTACCCAACTGAGCAGGATCAGGGCAAAAAAACAATCTTTACATATGTAAATGCACAGCCTTTTTATTCTTGTGACTTTTGTGCTGTACAAACGCACAGGAAATGCAATTACATAAAAACAAAATTTTGATCACAGGCGCCACCGCCGGTATCGGAGCAGCGCTTTTGCAAGTGTTCCTTGACCTTGATAATGAAATCATTGCGGTGGGAAGAAATGAAAGCAAGTTGGCGGAGCTTTCAAAAGTAGATAAAAGAATCATTCCCTTTAAATGTGACATTTCCAGACAAGAAGAGTTAGATCGACTCACCCAGTTTGTAGAGCAGCAACACAAAGACCTCAATATCCTGATTAACAATGCAGGTATTCAGTACAATTACAACTTCGGCAATGAACACCAACTGCTCTCTAAAATAGAAAACGAAATAAATGTAAATTTTCTTGCTCCCTTAAAACTCATCGCCTTGTTATTACCTACGCTTCAACTCAATAGCAATTCCGCGATCGTTAATATTTCTTCCGGCCTGGCCATTGTTCCAAAAGCGCAAGCCCCTGTTTACTGTGGAACAAAAGCGGCGATTCATAATTTTTCCAAATCGTTGCGGTATCAACTAAAAAAAGTAAAGGTGTTTGAAATTATTCCACCAATAGTAGACACAGCAATGACAGCAGGGAGAGGAAAGGGAAAGATTTCTCCGAAAAAATTAGCCGATGAGTTTATAAACGCCTTCAAAAAAGATCAGTATGAAGTGAATATTGGCAAAGTGAAATTACTGCGGATTATCAACCGAATGGTGCCGGGTATTGCTGAGCGAATCATGAAAGGCTTAACGCCCTAAAAATCAGTTGTAATTATGCTCGCGCTTCGCCTTGATATTTATTCTAGTAAAAGCAACAAACATCCCGCGTGTTGGACAAGGTCAAACAGGACTTCATGCTACGGGGCATAAAATCATTGAACAAGTAATATTAAATCATGAATGAAATGGAAAAACACAAGATGAACAGAAGAAAAATAATTTCAATCCTGACTATAATTCTGCTACTTGGAGCTAATGTAGTTGCACAAGATAAAACGATACTATTTGTATTGAGTGCCGCAGACACGTTAGCGCTAAACGACGGAAATAAACTCCGTCAAACAGGGGTATTTCTCAATGAATTTTATTTGGCATATGAAGCTGTTTCGAAAGCCGGTTATGCAGTTGATTTTGCGACACCTAATGGCATTGTTGCAACTATCGATAATGAAAGCGTCGATGAAAAATATTGGAAAGGTTTTTTGACGGCAAAAACAGAAGCAGTGTCGTTTGTAAAGACCGATAGTGCTTTCAATAATCCACGCACACTTGAGCAAGCTCTTGAAAACAAGAGTAAGTATGTAGGCATGGTAATTCCAGGTGGACAAGGACTGATGGTTGACTTGATGAATGATAAGAATATCCGGGTTCTGCTGAAATATTTCGCAGAAGCGAAGAAGCCAACGGGACTTATATGCCATGCGCCAAGTCTTATTTTAACCATTCCAAAAGAAGGAAATCCTTACATCGGTTTCAAGGTTACGTCTGTATCCCCTTCAGAAGAAATTGTCATTGAAAAGTTTATAATGAAGGGAAGACCTCAGAACAGAAAGATTGCCAGGCAACTCAGGAAATCAGGACTTAACTACAAACAGGGATTACCCAAAGCCAACCATGCAGTCAGGGACAGAAATTTGGTGACAAGCCAAAATCCATTTTCAAGCAGCGCATTTAATAAGCTTTACCTGAAAGCGTTAGCTGATTATTTAACACATTGAATACGAAATCCTGGGCATGTGGATTGAGATGTCCCTGGCTATTCACCGGTGCGTCACGAATACAATGCGATGCTCAGGGTGCGCCTAAAAATAAGCAAAAGAACGTCTCCCACCGACTACCGAATCCTAACCAAGGCCGGTGCGGGTGCAGTAGAGAGCTAAGGACCTTCAACGTATCACTAACTAAATTCTTAATTATGGAGATAGTCGCTTCGTTATCTGAAGTCGTACATCTTGGGGGAAGGCACCTTCGTTTGTTCTTGTTTATCATTACTGATGAGAACGAGGAATGTTTGTTCGATTTGCTTTACCTTCCTTATGAACGACTGCAAATCGTAACGCTTACGTAAGATTCTGCGCGCGCTGCTCTCTTGCGCGCAGAAGCGATGTTTATATACTCATACTTTTGATGAGTAGAAAAACAGCGACCCACTCGGGCCGCTGTCATGATGAGAAGTCAGAGGTAAGCTATAAGCTATCCGTCATAAACAACAATACGTAAGTCTATAGCCCGAAGTGGCTAAATCCCACAGCCAGTCATACGGCATTCCGCTCATCGGCGTGCGATCACCCAGATATTGTAACCAGCCTCGGTTTTGACTCGAGGTAACATTTTCCAGCAGCGAAAGTACAAGTTCGTGGAATACCAGATCAGAGGTTTCATCTATCATAATATATTCTAGATCGTGTACCGGTGGATAAACAATACTGTGAATTAAGGTGTTGAACAGTTCTAGGCTGCTCCAGTAGCGCGCGGTGGAAACGTCGACGGCATTCACTTCCGAATCAAGAAAATACAAAGTCCGAATGTTCATATTCTTAGACAAATCAAGACTGTCTATGTGAATATTTTCTATCCGAATATGCTTTATCTCTGGGAGTGTTGAAAGATCTAATTCGGTTGTGGTCTCCGCGTTAACTCCTTTGAATCCACTAAATGTGCTGATATACTGAACATCTCCGGTGATACGAATCGCCTGACGCGTTGGAGCGCGGTACTCATGTGAACGCTCAATCAACACTTCTTCTGTTTCCGTTGAGAATGCGATCGTTTCAATCTTACTTCCATCACGCCAGTCGACTTTCACTTCACCAGTTCCTGTGAACCCTAGCCCAAACGTGGTAACACCACTGGTTTCTGGGTTAAACTGGACCGTAATACCTGGCTGAACTTTAAGCACTACCTTGAGCGGTTCATTATTGGTTTCAATCATCAACGATGAATAGGTAAACTGGCGTGCAAAGGTGTGGTAGCCTAACTTTTCGACTTCCAGCGTAAACACCTCATCGGGTTTGCCTTTAAATGGCAGGTAAGCAATTCCGTCAGCAATGTCGTAGGTGTATGTAGTTTTGCTGTTGTATATGCGAACATGTGCGCCGGTGAGTTCGGGCTGACCTTCATCGGTAACAAAAACGGCCAATGGAAGAGGGTTTATCAAGCCAATATTGAACGACGCATAGCCAAATTCTTCAGGTACTTTATACTTCGCATTCACAACGCTCATGGGAACATTCGAAACCTGATCTTCTTCGATTAAAATTGGATACGGCAAAGGGTGATTAACAAGGCCCGTTAACGGCGATCCCTGTTTAGGCACCGCATACAGCACTACACCTTCTTCATCTACAATCAGAAAGTCGGTTACGGTAAATTTGCCTTCCTGAAGTTTCACTGGCTCCGAAAAATATCCGGCGCCAAAGTTGAGGATCGGCACCCGCTGATTCCAGATCACCGCTAAGCCATTCGCGTTCGTGACTGTTAAGCGTAGAGATGCACCAGGTGGAAGATCCTGAATTCTCCCTTCACTATCATCGGTAACCTTTATGTTAACCGAGAACTGTACATGGCCTTCGCCAGGTACGGGCTCATGCTCTGTGCAGCCAACCAGCAAACTACTGATGAGCGCAATGCACAAAAATATACGATTCATATTGATTGTCTTTTAATGTTGTTGAGTTTCAAAAAAACACGCGACTACGGGCAGTTGTATTCATGGTTACAACTACCACCAATGTTCACTTCCCATTCTCTTTCTTCATAAAGCTTTACAAATTGAAGTATCTCTTCTGTTTGGCTGGATGGAAAAATATTTATGGTGATTATGCCCAAGAGACCGTATTTAACGGCGTTGTGATAAAGACTCTCAAACAACGTGTTGTATGGTATGCGCGAGAGGATGATTTCAAAATATCTAATGTTGTGACGTTCGGGCAGTTTCAGGTTTGATATCGTCACGTTCGAAAGGTCAAGATTCCGAAGGGACGACTGCGTTTCAGATATCTCTAACTCGGAGATGTAAGCCCCGCTGATAGAAAGGCGTTCAAGCGCGATCGCGTTCTTCATATCCATCATCAGAATCGAGCTTTGGGGGCCGTTCCATTCACCGTCCGAAGGCATGCTCATGGCAGAAATCAGATCGATATCGCCTGTTATGGAGATTCCAAATTTATTGAACGGCGGATCATATGCGTGCCAGACAGCAGCGTTTCCTCCCTCGATTGTATCGTCCGGAAAACGAAGCGTGTCAGGCGGTGAATTGTCGCCCCAATCTACATATAGCACGCCTTCATCTTGTATCTGCATCACCATTCGGTAAGATTTGCCCGGTATCGGATACATTTCAACTGAAATTTCGTGCTGCACAAGTAACGTGACAACCAACGCATGTCCATCGACTTCGGTAAGCAAATCTTCGTAGGTGAATGTTCGCCGGAACGTCTGGTAGCCCAGCCGTTTTACTTCCAGTGTATAGACTTCATCAACGTTGCCACGAAATGGTATTGTGGTCATGTGATTCACCTCACGAAATTCATATTCAACGTGATCATTAAAAATCCTCACCGTAGCACCCGATACAGCAAGCCCGCCATCTGATTCTGCAAAGATCATGAGCGGGATAGGATTGATAAGATCAGGCTGAAACGACACGTATCCAAAAGCCTGCGGTTCCTGATGACGTGTGCTGATAACTTCCATTTCGAAGTTCGACACGCCATTCGCAGAAACGGTGATTGCTCGTGGCAAAGGATCAAGTACCTCCGTTGCAAACTTTGATCCTTCTTTTGGCGCAGCATATGTAACAGATCCATTGTTTACAATAAGAAACTCAGTGACGATATAATCACCAGGCGGAAGCTCCATGGGCGCCGTAACGTATGAAGCGCCGAAACTTAAAATTTCGATTTGTGTTTGGACAAAAACGATCTCTCCTGACGATTTTGCTAGGCTCAGCAGGACAACCGATTCAGGTGGAATTGTCTCGCTCACGCGACCGCCTGAAGATCCGCTATTCAGCGAAAGCGAGAACTGAACTTTACCGGGTTGTACGGTCTGCTCATCGTCAGACGCACAACTACTACATAACACCCCGAACAATACGAGGATACTACCAAAAATTTTCATAGTGGTTTAATTGAAAAGATTTTATCTCTGGCCAAGAACATCCAGAGACCAACAACACATACATAACAACACCTCCAAATATAAAGGCAAGGCAACAACCAACAACACAGGCGTCAAAAGGTCACACCTTTAAGAAAGGAAGACAAGTATACAAACTAATAAACTTCGATTACCTTATAAGTAAGGCGGTCGTCAGGAGGGAAACGATTCTTTTTTTTTCATAAAGCTTAACAGTGATTGAATGGCAACAAACATAACAACCATTTGACATGATCAAAATTATTCCCTCACAAAATTCAGTATTAAATTTTATATTAAGCTGCTGCCTGATTACTCCACCTCGTGATTATCAATGAAAATGAATCTATTTTCGGAGTAGTTTAATTGTTTCGTTTAAGAAATTGAGACAGATTGTAAAAAGAACAGTACTCTTTTTTCATTGAAAATTTGCAATGCAAAGATGTTCTTGATTGCAAAGATGTTGTTGTGAAAATATAATTCAACGGGCTTAGTGCAGTGTCATAAAGTTAAGGGTAATTCACGTCCAACGCACTGGCTATGCTCAGAATGTAAGGAACGAGGTAAGTGTAAATGACGATGTTGGTTGGCTTGGTCTTAACTCAGTAATATGGCACTTAGTCGATTCACGATAATGTTTATTTTATCCATTGTTCAACCATGTCTGTATAAAGCAAGCACTTCTCCCCGATTCAATTTTAATTCAGATGTAAACGTATTGAGTGGAGTAAGTTCGTTTAAGCCTGATCATCTGCGCTACCATAGCTAATTTGAACGTTTGAGTTTATCACAGCAAAACCAAAGAAAAGGCGCTTATCCAAGCTCATCATGCAACTTGATCGGTGTGGACAAATTTCATTCATTAACCAATGGTATAACGTTTAAAATGAAATAGTCAGGACTTAATCTTGCAAGGCGCTCAAGCATTACAGTCGTAACCTTACACTCGCAAATGCGGACTCAGATTTTGATTAGGTTCGGTCAAGGGCAGCAAAGGGTTGGCAAGTGCCTGGCGCTGTTTATTTTACCCTTGACGGGTTCTAATCAAAATCTATCTTGCATTTGACTGAGAGTAATGTTGAACGGACAATCGTTGTTTCAGTGCGCCTATGGTGTCTGTAAGATTAAGTGCCATTTATTACAATTAAAAAAAAGAGGGCTGTATTAGCCCTCTAATCATTTCGAGTAAGTTAATATGTGTTTTTTACCAATGTCACTTTATTTCCTTCATCAATGCGGCGATATATCCCTTAGCGACACCGCCTCCCAATGCTTCGACTTCGGAAAGAAATGCATTTTGGTTAACATCGAGGACGTAGCTTCCGCGTACACTTCCAAACACATCTGTATTTTTGTCGGTTTTAGATAGCCCTTTGGGTCCAACCCAATTATCTTTACCGTCTATCAAGGATCCCCATACGCCAAACCCACCACGTTCATTGCTGGCCGTACACGATGGATAAATGGTCATGTTTGCAATGGCTTCAATAGACGCTCCTTTTTTTGAACCCATCCCTCGTTTTCCTTCAAAACTTACCGGATTTATGGTAAGTATAATACTTACCACGTTGGCATCGATAGCTTTTCCAAACTTAGTAGGCCAATTACCAAGTACAGCATTATAATTCGCTACCAGGTACTTGTTTGTTGGAAAAATATTTACAACATCATTCCCATTTGCATCTTTATAAAAACTAGGTTCTTTAACGTACATACAAAATATGCTTTTGCCATTGTGTTGTTTCTTGGCAAACTCCGAGTTGGCGACTTCTTCATCGGTTACAAGCGTGTAACCTTCTGCTTTAAGCTGATCGCAAAACTGTTGATAAAGTTTATCGACCACTGCCTGGTAAGCTTTCAAATCTATTGGGGTAAGACTGATCGTCATCTTCGCAAGATTGGCTTGTCCTGTCTGCTTTCCATTGGCGACAATCACCTGAGTGACCTGGAAGTTCGAAACAAAAATTTTCTTGTTGTCTGCGAAAATGTTTTTACCTCCACCATTTTTTACGGAAAAATGTGCAGGAAAATTATACTGGGACCAGTCATAATCGGCTTGTGGATCTTTGTCTTGAGCGAAAGCTGAAAAAGTGAAAAAGCTCATGAAGAAAAGTAAGCTTAGCGATTTATTCATAGGATTATATTTTTTATAAAAATAGTATCCAAACCTGGGTCAAAACATACCTTGCTTCACTGGTTTAGGCATACCCAATGGCACGGATGCCGATTACGAGAAATGGTTAATTTAAAAATTGATTACCTTGAATGACTTGTTATAAAATTATAGCCAAGCTAATGATGTACCGACTCCGGTTGCTTAATATCCTGAGGTCGTCGGGTCACACCGAACTTGTCCTGGATGTCGCGAACCAATATTCATTTATCACTATAGAAATAAGTAGGCCTGGTTATCCATTTGCCCAACTACGCTTTGAGATAACAGATGAATCTGGTAAAGTCGTATCTGCGTATTACGAAGACAAGTGGTGCAAAACGAGCTTAATGACAAAATTCAACTAGAAAATTGGCCGGGCTGGACATCTCCTACCTTGATCGATGTATCGTACTCGCGTCAAGTACTACAGGCTATGGAAACAGCCGATAGCATTTCCGCGCTTACGATAAATTGTACCCGGGGTGATGATTATAGTCCGGGAAATTTCAGCAAAATTTCTGTCACCAGTGACCGCATTAAGCTTGAGCAGATTAATCATATGAATGCAAAATCCCTATCTCACAAAATATAATTATTGCCTTCGCAATCTCGTGTTTACAATTCCCTTGCAATCAGACCCCAAGAAGTATGAAAAAGATTTTCAAAAATATCAGGTAGGTATAATGATAGTAGAATTTTCGGACAGATCCTCTGAGAACAATAGAACATGTGGAGAAAAAGTCATTGCTGCACTGGAAAAGCTAGTCACTGACTGATATGATCATGCTGGCGTAAAATCCGATAATCTTATCAGTTACCACGGGAATGACTATTAGATCCGACTACATGTTATTTCTGATATTCAATTTTGGTAATGCGCCAGACAAACTCGCCGGCATCTGTTTTCACCACGGCTTCATCACCCACTTCTTTTTTCATCAGTGCGCGTGCCATAGGTGAGTCTATCGAGATGTAATCTTTGGTATCAAAAATTTCATCATACCCGACTATCCGGAAACGCTTTCGATTGCCCTTGTCATTTTCAATTTCTACCCACGCGCCGAACAGTACTTTGCCTTCTTGAAAAGGTGAGTAATTCACGACTTTCAAATCATCAATACACTTGCGTAAGTAAAGTACACGCCGGTCAATTTCACGGAGGCGTTTTTTGTTGTAATGATAATCTGCATTTTCAGAACGATCTCCAAGACTTG
Source organism: Ohtaekwangia sp. (assembly GCA_035628875.1). Taxonomy (GTDB): domain Bacteria; phylum Bacteroidota; class Bacteroidia; order Cytophagales; family Cyclobacteriaceae; genus Ohtaekwangia. Next base: position 23,807 of record DASPIZ010000065.1, read on the forward strand.
CAGCCCACGCTACCTTTTGTGTCGTGTCTGTCCGTTCAACGCGCCACAAATGATCTAACTCAGCTTTTAATTTTTCTAAACCTTCCGGCGTAATTAAGGGCGTTTTCATAGTTACTTAATCACGGAGCATTGTATGCATCCGACTTTATAATTATACAGTGCATTCAGCGTCATCCAAATTTACCGAAATAAATCAATGCATCCATAGTGAAGCTACGTGAGACAGTGTGATGACATTAGAATAAAACTAAATCGGCAACTCGCCTGAGAATATCTGCGATCGTTCCGAAGATCCACACGCACGAGATAATTCGTCAACAGGGATTAGTTGCCCCGTTCATTCCCCTTGCCCGTGATTGAGCTTATCAATTCAATTTCAGCACGACTGTATGGCGTTCCGTCTTTTCGGAAGATGTCATGAAACCAAACCTTCGGCTCGGAGCCATCGGGCATTGGTGTGTCCCACGCATAAATTGTGTTTGTTTTCCCTGCTACTAATCCCCAATTATATGCGCCAATGTTTTCAGCCTTTAGCATTGGCAATATATTCGCGAATGTGCTATTTCTGGTGCGCGCCATGTACTCCGTGCATATGAGTGGCCTTCCGTACGTTTGAAGGCTATCGATCCATTGCTGATGATTCACCGGATCCATGTAGTTATGGTATGTAATCACGTCAGAATTTTCGAGCTGGTACTTGTTCAACTCAACAAGGTCACGGTTCCATACGCCTACTGACAATGGCTGAGCTGGATTAATCTCTCGTCCCCACTGAAATACCTTCTCCAACAACGGCATAGATTTATTTTTGAGATTGTTGTTTCCTGGCTCGTTGTAAAGGTCCCACAATACAATACGATCATCGTCCTTGAAATGAGTCAGTACATCTTTGACATATTTTTCCAACAATACAATCAGTGTAGTGTCTTCATAAAGAAGGTCTCCAGGATCGCGAAGCCATCCCGAATTGTGTACTCCAGGCTTCGGAGTTGGTTGTTCGCCAGCGTTATAGGTCGGATTCCAGCAATCATCAAAGAAGACGAATAACGTCGAAATGTTGTGTTCATCAGCGATGGATAGGTAGTCTTCCATTCTTTTTTTGAAACCTTCGGGGTCTGTCTTCCATGCAACATGGTGAAGGTAGACACGCATGGAGTTCATCCCAATCGCTTCGGCATAACCCAACTCGCGGTTTATTGTCGCTGTATCAAACGTTTCTTTCTGCCACATCTCTAATTGATTAATTGCAGTACTGGGAATGAAGTTACAACCACGCATCCAGTCCCGCGCCGCATACCATTCGTTACTTTGTTCTTTTGTCCAGGCTTCGCGTATCTTCGGAACTGTTGACGTTGCTACCTCGGATGGCGTAGATCGGTTACAGCCTATGAAAAGGAAACAGTAAATAGCGAGCGGTAAAATTGATCTAAAAAATTTCATATTGAATGGTAATGGATTGACGTATAAAGCTTTTTAAAATAGAATTACGTATAAACTACATCTGTTTTTGGTCGCCTCAAGAAACTGGAATCCAAAGTTTAAAAATTCTTCCTTAAGATTTTTTCGATTCATGCAGCATTATCTTTTTAAAGAATCGAGTTCAATGTACACATTTTTTTAGGTCGACAAACGAATTATACTTTGATCCAACGCTGCTACCAATTTCAAATTGTTCGCTTTCTATAACGGTAAACTAACGCGATGTGCGAACGTATTATACCTTGAACAGTCATTTGCGAATAAAACACTGAATGTCTGTCTTTAATCTTGCGTTTTCCAAGCTTGCGATCTGGCAACCAAATCCTGTAGATTTACGCTGTAGTAAGTATGTGGTTACGGTGTATTCCGCAACTACATAGTGCAAAAAATAGAACCATTGGTAAACTGCTTTGTTAGCCTGAACTTTTGCCGGTGTGCTAGTCCATTGAACACCATATTTGTCTGCAAGCATTCGAAAGTATGAACCCAAGGGACAGATTAGACAAAGTAATTGACGAAGAAAACAAGCGCATGTCGATGCGATTTAATGTATTTTGCCTTTTGAATAACCAAAAAACATTATGTTGACAAACGTCCATCCCAAATTACCTATGCGAAATAAAGCCATTACCAAGGCATATTATTTAAGTCTCGGTTTTCAACTATTCGGAAACGCAGATTTCGAAGAATACCTGATGCTTCAAAAAGACAACGTTCAACTTCACTTTTTCGAGTTCAAATCGCTTGTTCCAGAAGATAATTATGGTCAGGTGTATATTAGAACTGATAATATCGAAGCGCTGTATAACACGATGGTTGAAAATAATCTGGCGATTCATCCCAATGGAAGTTTGCAAGTGAAGCCATGGGGCCAGAAAGAATTTTCGATGCTCGACCCCGACAATAATCTTCTGACTTTCGGACAACCTGTAGCTTGATTTAATTCAAAACGTGAGCACCTTTACTAAGGCAGCAGCGGCGCCAAAAGAATTAAAATTGGGTATATACTCCATTAACAACTTTATCAAGGGCGGGACCGAATCAGAATAGGTGCAAAGGTAAACTGCCGAGCTAGCAGCAGGGATACATTTTTTGAATAGCCGACCGAAAAAATATCGACTTATTTTTAGACCTTCATTCCATTACAAAAAGAATTGACATGGACGCAGTAAGAACAATGGCTGAAGGAGCAACACAAGCCGCTACCAAAAACGTAAAAGCATTTGGAACAGCAGCGGCAAACGCTGACCTAAAACATTTAAATATACAACGAAGAAAACCCACGGCACATGATGTGGAGATCGAAATACTTTATTGTGGTGTTTGTCATTCGGATCTTCATACGGCCAGAAATGAATGGCATGGAACAATCTATCCTTGTGTGCCCGGTCACGAAATAGTGGGAAGAATTGTGAACATTGGAAACCATGTAAAAAGATTTAAGGTTGGCAATACTGCGGCAGTTGGCTGTCTGGTGGATAGTTGTCGAGACTGCCAGTATTGTACGGAAGGCTTAGAACAGTATTGTGAATCAGGTCAGGTGCAAACGTATAACTCAGTTGATCCGTATCTTGGAACAGCAACGTATGGCGGCTACGCTGAAAGTATTGTTGTTCATGAAGACTTCGTTTTGCGCGTACCTGAAAATCTTGATCTGGCAGCAACGGCCCCACTCCTATGCGCAGGCATCACAACGTATTCTCCACTCAGGCATTGGAAGGTTGGTCCGGGAAAGAAAGTCGGCGTCGTTGGTTTAGGGGGGCTGGGTCATATGGGCGTAAAGCTGGCAAAAGCGATGGGTGCAGAAGTTATCGTGTTTACTACGTCGTTATCAAAAATACAAGATGCCAAACGTCTGGGAGCCGATGATGTTGTGCTATCGAAGGATAAAAGTCAGATGTCGCGTTATGCCGGAAAACTTCATTTCGTTCTTGATGCAGTCTCGGCGCAACACGACATCAATCACTATCTGAATCTCTTACGGGTTGACGGATCGCTTGCTTTAGTAGGCGCCCCTGAACATCCGCTTCCGGTAGCAGCATTTAGTCTGATACCATTCAGAAGAAGCTTCGCGGGTTCAATGATTGGTGGGCTACCAGAAACACAGGAAATGCTCGACTTCTGCGGCAGACATAACATTGTTTCAGATATTGAAATGATCAACATCGGGCAAGTCAATGAAGCATATGACAGATTGCTAAAGGGCGATGTGAAATATCGCTTCGTCATTGACATGGCATCATTGAAGAAGTGAGGAGAATTCCATGTCCATCATTTCCCTTACCCTTCAATGGGATTCTTCGCACGCCAAACCACTCGCGCATGCCGCTCTGAATAACGGTAACGAGCGGGCGGGCGGGATGGGGCGTCCTCTCACCGTCTCTCACCGTATGATTTCATTTTTTTCAAATGAGTTAGTTGTTAACACTGCGCGTCTTAACATAAAACATACGCTCTATATATGCGACATCCGCAGCCGAGTCGAAAGATTGTTTTAATTTCATCTCCTGCCATTCACGCGTTGGCTTGAACTTAAATACAACCTGGCCACCACGTTTGACGATAAGCGGCATATCAAATCCCTTAACACAATCTGACCAACGGTATTTAATGGACTGGCTATCATCATCCAGAGCATATTCAAACGTGGGAATGCGAACGTCTCGCAGATATTGATCAAAGAAAAATTGATAATTATGTCTGGCAATTTTTGAAATGTACTTTTCAATCTCGGCTGACGTTACGGTCTTATGAAAAAATGTTTTGTTTAATCCCCTAAGAATCTGTCGAAAGCGCTGATCATCATCTATTGTATGGCGTAAGGTGTGCAACATATTTCCCCCTTTCGAATACATATCGCCTGATCCTTTTTGATTAACATTGTAAACACCGATAATAGGAATATCATTTTTAATATGTTGCCGCGTTCCGACCACGTAGTCCGTAGCTGCTTCCTTTCCATAATAATATTCAATGAATAACGATTCCGAGTAATTGGTAAAAGATTCATGTATCCACATATCGGCGATGTCTTTGTATGTAATGCTATTGGCAAACCACTCATGGCCCGACTCATGAATTATGATGAAGTCGAATTTGAGTCCCCAGCCACTTCCTGAAAGATCGCGGCCTCTGTAACCATTTTGGTAACCATTTCCATACGTAACAGAGCTTTGGTGCTCCATACCCAGGTATGGTGTTTCAACAAGTTTGAAACCGTCGTCGTAAAAAGGATACGGACCAAACCAGTATTCGAATGCTTTTAACATCAACTTCGCTTGCGTAAATTGGGCTTTTGCCTTTTCGATATTTTCAGGAAGTACGTAGTAGTCCAAATCAAGTGTTCCCCCTTCACCATTCAAAGTGTCAGCGAAATGCACATAATTTGTAATGTTTACATTTATGCCATAGTTATTGATGGGGTTGCTGACAAACCACTCAAATGAGCGTGTACCATCTCCGTTATTGTACTTGCGTCTCAGTCTCCCATTTGAAACATCTGTTAAACCTTCGGGAACTGTAACGGTCATCAATACACTATCCGGTTCGTCATACATATGGTCCTTGCAAGGCCACCACACACTTGCACCTAAACCCTGACACGAGGTTGCAATGAACGGAACACCAGCAGACGTTGATGCCCATTGAAATCCGCCATCCCAGGGTGGATTCTTCGCTTCTTTGGGTTGACCCGAATAATACACCTCAATCGATTCAAGATTGTGTTTCTTCTGAAGTTGTGTTAAGGTAACGATATAGGCATTTGTCCCGACCTGGTGAAAAGGTTGCGACTTCCCGGCGGCGAGAATCTTATCGATTTTTAAGGGCGGCTGCAAATCAATTTGCAATTTTTGATTTGACGTTAATACCTTATACTGAATTACAACGCTACCTGAAATTTGCTTTGCGTCCGGATCAACGGAAACTTTTAGATGATAGTATTTTAAGTCCCACCATTTCCGTTCCTCCGTGATTGAGCCCCTTAATGTGTCGTCTTTTGAGAAGTGAGGTTGTGCATTGATATGAGCCGACAGAAAAACTAAGCAAAAAACAAAGCGCAGTCTACGAAGTACCATGAGTTGGCTATTTAATTTCTATTCTTCGAACTAATTATACGTTTTTCTTATGACATATTCCTTTCCCGGATGAATTAGTTTTATAAAAACTTCACACCATTAGCATGAAGCCGGTCATACTTTGAATAATCAAACATGTAGTAAAAGGCGCCTTTTCTCGATGACTCCTTCTGCTTTTCATTTAGCTTCTGCAGAATGCCGAGTGATAGCATTTTTTTTGTGAAGTTTCTTTTATCGAGAGACATCTGGTAAATGGCCTCGTATAGATTTTGGAGTTGCAACAAGGTGAACTTTGAAGGAAGTAATTCAAACCCGATCGGATGAGTCGCCACCTTTTGCTTAAGTAGGTCCTGTGCCTTTGCTACCATTTTTTTGTGATCAAAAATCAATGATGGAACTTCGTCCAGGCGGAACCACCTCGCCTCATGTGCCAGCTGAAGTTGTGTGCTATAGTCGTCGACGTTAATTAAAGCAAAATAGGCAATTGAGATCACGCGTCCTGCCGCGTCTCTGTTGACGTCGGTGAAAGTATACAGTTGTTCCATATAAATGCGCCTCATTCCCGTGAGTTGATAGAGCACACGGCTTGCTGCGTCATCGGCTGTTTCGTCATCTTTAATGAAACCACCCATTAATGACCATTTACCTTTCTCAGGTTTAAAGCCACGTTTTATCAGCAGCGCCTTTATTTCTGCGCCATCGAATCCAAAAATGATACAATCTACGGCAATCAAAATTCTTTTAATTTTCTTGCGTCCGGTCAATTCCATAAAGCGCGATTGTTCCGTTTGTCAATTTAACAGCGAGTATGTAGTATACCTGCAAAAGGATGCTTAAGATTTAGTGAGTGTAAGTTCACTAAAGCAATTCCTTCAACGAAACTATGTAAAAACCCAGAGGATTTGTTTGCCAAAATTTATTCCGACATGGTGAAATATTATCCATTATTCGGCATGATTAAACTTCAGATAAAGTAACAAGGTATATTCGGTAGTATAACTTTAGTAATTGGTTATAATTTTTTTTAAAGCAGAGAAACAAAAGAATGTTGTCAATCTCGAAAGATTGACGGAATAGAAACAAGTTCAACGATGCAACAAATCACTCATCCTGATGACTCATGAATTTCCATTCAGTAGTAAAGCCTTTGTTCCAATTCTGATCTAACAAAATGCCCCGCAAAACCTCTATTGGTATGCAGTTTTCACGCAGTACCCTGTCGTGGAATTGTTTTTCGGTAATTTTAAGCGAACCTATGGCTTCTTTTTTTAAGTGATAAATTTGCAGTCCGCCAATCATGTAGGCTATTTGGTAGAGTGGTCCGTACCCACCGGTAAATGAACGACGCACCTCTGCTTCAGCATTTGCGTACTCATGGCCAACCTTGTCTACCAGGAAATCAATACATTGTTTCGGTGTCATCTTTTCAAGGTGGTAGCTCAATGAAAAGATAATGCGCGCACAGCGGTGCATTCGCCAGAATAGCATGCCGACCTTGTCTTCAGGACTTGAAGCAAATCCTTTATCCCAAAGGTTCATTTCCCAATACAATGCCCAGCCCTCAATCCAAAACGGGGTTGCAAATACGGATCTGTATGGTTTATAACGCTTTTGCATAAACTGCTGCAGATGGTGACCCGGAATAAGCTCATGATGAACTGTGGCTTTCGAAAAATACGGGTTGTTCCCCCGCATACTCATCATTTTTTGATCGTGATGCATATCGTTCGTGGGATAAGAAATTGTGATTACCTCGCCCCCTGTAAAAAACGGATTCAATTTCTGCGCTTCCGGACTCATCATTTTCATTCTCCAGGTTTCCTTTGCCGCATCAGGGATCGTAACGAGGTCATTTTTTTCTAAAAATTCAATTGCTTCGTTCGCCAACTTCGTCACCAGCGCAGGTTGTTCTCCCGGTGCAACGTAAGTTTTCTTGACGCGCTCAAGTGCCAGCTTCCAATCTGTGCCGAAGCCCATGGCTTGAGCCGCTTTTTTCATCTCCTGTTCACACCATTTGAATTCTGTCTCCGCAATCTTTATAAGTTCCTCTGGCGTATAGGGAATAAATTCCGTCTGCAAACTCTTGATGATCGCATCGCGTCCAATTGGCTTGCCTACGATTCCACTGCCATCATCTTTCCCAGCAGTAGTTTGATAGTTCTTTCGCAAGAATGTGGCGTAGTGATTGAGGCTACGATGGAGCGTGTCAAACGGAGTTTCCGTCCACCAGGTGAAGATTGGATCATATCCTTTGTAGAATTTGTATGATTCTAATACGGCTGATTCTAATTCGTCTACGGCTCCCGCTGCTTTAACAGCTTGCTTCTCACTGGAAAAGGGCTTTGTTTTCAATTCGCTCATCGCTTGATTTAGTTTCTGAGTAACATCATGAAACATTCCGGCAAGTTTTTCAGCATCAGGCCTTGCGCCATCCCTTCGAGCCTGAACAAAATCATATAGCGGAACACCAAATTCCAGTGTATGATACACTTGGTCGAATTGGCCTTTTTCAATATTAAGATTGTACACTTCCTTTGCTAACTGATTCTTCAGCAGAAGGTAATCCGCCTTTCCATCCTGCGCAAGGTTGTCAAAGTTCACCGCTGCGACGCGCTCTTCATACGCATCGTAAAACCGCTTCATCCTCTCGTAGTATTCAACTGATTCGCTTACGGTGTACATCCTTTGTAAGGCGTATTTATCTTCACGGAATCCATTGATAAGGTCATACATCGATTGTGCATCGACTACGATTCCCACAACCGAACACAGCAGGAAAGCGATTGTCGTTCTCACCATTATTTTGATTCTTTTACGATCCTAACACCATAAACAGGCCCGGCTTGATTGCGGCTTTTTGCTTTGAAGGTGATTCCGATAGTGCTCTTTCCTTCAATGAGATTCGATGGAATTCGATATGATATATCATAAAACTTGCTCTCTTTATATTTATTCAAGTCTTCGGTTGCAATGGTTTCACCTTCAACAACAATATCAAAGTTTCTGCCGCGATTGTCCATTCCCCAATATGTTGCAATTAGGTTGTATGAAAATCCAGGAACAACTTTCATGGTGAAACTGAAGTGACCACCGTCATGAGCAACCCTGAATTTACGCGTGTGACTTTCGCCATGTTCAAGATTCGCGCCCGTAAAGTTGTGGTCTCGTTCAGGCTGCATCTCTCCCACCCGTAAGTAGTCCACCGTACTCTTTTCAAGCTCATAGTTGGCTTGCTTAACTTCTTCATAACGCTTTTGTTCAGCGCGCCACGCATTCTTCGTGAAGACATCCCAGTAAACGGTGTAGTATTCATCATCAAGCGTGTTAAAAGGTTGAAGCACAACATCAGTAGGATGACCTACTCCAACAGTTTTAAATTTCATCGAGTCAAGTTCAATGGCTTTCATCATTGCGCCAGAATCGTCTGAATCCGAAACAATAACCGGAATACCTTTCATTGGGTCGGGTTCTGTTTTTCCAAGGTTTCCGGCCAGCAATGTTGGACCATAGAAAAATGCTTTGCGGTGTGGATTATCAGGCATACTCTCTGCGTATAACTCAGCTCCAAGGTAAACGGTTACTGCATCATTATTTTTCCACAGACGCGACAACACAAGGTACCCATCCGACAACGTGAAATTGCTTTCTTCTTTTCCGTTTAGCTTTACGGTTACATTTTTCGCCCATCGTGGCTTTCTGATTTTCACGGACATTTGCTGAGGCTTTTCCGTGTCAATAGTTAACTTAACATGATCGTCAACCGGTACATTGCCTGTCTGCGTAACCGCTATATTTTTTTCTTTCCAGTTTACGGTTGATGGTATAAATAAGTTGATAAACAAACTACCGTCTGAACCTTTAGCATATATTGTCTCGCCATACTTTACGTGATTCTCTATTCCGGAGCCTACACAACAAGTAAATGAATGAAACTCATCGCTAAACTCTTTTTTTGTTCCCATGCGTAAAGGAACAAAGTAGCACATCATTCCAGTTTTGTGATTTTGAGACGCAAGAATATGGTTGTAGAGCGCTCGCTCATAATAGTCCATTAAATGCGATTCCGGCTTCAGGGCAAAAAGATGCCTTGTCAGCTTGAGCATGTTGTACGTGTTACAAGTCTCCATCGTATTATCCGTGAGCTTGTCGTTCAGCTGATTTGGCGCACTCAAATATTCGTAATTACTATTGCCCCCCGGGGCATATGAATGATTTTTAACAACAGTATTCCAGAAAAATTTTCCGATCTCGTAATCTTTTTCTGAACCCGTCACCTGGAAGCGTCTCACCGTACCAATTACTTTTGGAATCTGCGTGTTCGAATGTCTTCCGGGTAGGATGTCAATTCCATTTGCCAACGAATCAAGGACAACACGATCATGAAATTTGTACGAAAGATCCAGGTATTTTTTATCGCCTGTAAAGGCGTAGGTATTTACCAACACTTCATTCATTCCGCCATATTCGCATAGCAACATTTTTTGAATCTGTTCATCACTAAGATCTTTTAAGATATTGCCAGCCCAATCGGACATTCCTTTTTCAATCTGCAAAGCTTTAGCATTGTCGCAGTACAAATACGCGTCGAGAAGCCCTGCCATCACCTTGTGGATGGTATACCATGGAGACCAAAGTCCATTTAGATCAAATCCCCGTGAACGGATATTACCTTTCGCAACTTCGGCGAAGACAGAATCTTCTTTCGGTATTGCCCCAACGTAACCTGTTTTTCTGGCACGCTGGCATTCTGCCAATTCATCAACGATATAATTAACGCGCCTGAGAAATTCCTCATTACCAGACGTTCTGTATTCCATTGCGCAAGCCGAAAGGTAATGCCCAAGCGTGTGACCGGCTAATCCATCACTTTCCCAACCGCCATATTTTTGTGCTTTAGGCGTCAGTCCCGCATTGGAACGAAACTGCGAAAGAAGCCGATCGGGTTCCAACAACAAGAGATATTTTATATCAGCATCTCTTGCTTCCGTGAACTGGCTTTGATGTAGTCTGACATCACGGAGGTCAAAAGCATAAGCCTGGATTGGAACAACGGGCTTTACTTTAACAGCGTCGTTATCGGACCCGGGAACGTATGACTGTCCAAATAAAATATTTGAAAGCGTTAAAAAACCTATAAAAAAAAGTAAAAGTCTCATGTCTCCAGTTTTAATTAGTTCAGTGCCCACTCCAGGATTCCACCTGAATGATCTTTAGATAATGTGACCTCTAAACGTATTGCGGTCGTACTTACAGGATTGAACGTGACTTCCGAATATTTATCTTTTGATACCTGATATTCACTTGTGTTTGTGACCGGTACCCAACGATCATCCTTCTTATACAATATTTTCCATCCCGCTGGAGTTCGACATCCCCCGAATGGTCCATCGTCAAACCAATACACTTTTGATGTAGAAACTGTTTGTGCCTGGTCGAAATTGTACTGTACCCATTGAACCGTATCCTTCATTGGCCACCAATGATAAAATATGATCGAATGGTCGTTGGAATTTTTGGGCTCCATTTGGTCATTGAGCGCCATGAGTGTTCGGGCCTGATGCGACGCTTCGATTTTACTCTTGGATGCGATGGTTGGAGCTGGTAACGGTTGGGCAGCTGTAAGTTGGTTTGGGATCCATACCATCATTTCTCCCGGGCCACGATGGGCCCATGAAAAATATGGAATGAGTTTAACCTCCGCTTTATCAGACTTAATCGATGATGCACCAGTTCTTGCTACCGCGGCACCCGCTGCTTTCAACACATACATGCCATTAAAATATGATTCATCGAAATAAGGTGTCACTGTTGCGTCATCGGGGATTACCAGATTTAAGACTTTTCCATCTTTATTGTCGGGCCATTCGGCGCAATAAACAAGCGGTCCACGCTGATAGGCATACTTATTCACGTCCGCAGTTACACGATCATTTGCCTTTACTTTTCTTACAGACATAGGCAAAGAAAGATGAATTACATCTCCCTTTTTCCATTTTCTGTTTAACACAACATATCCTTTATCAAGTTTAAAATCAATTTGCTTTCCGTTTACCTTTACCACCGGTCTTTCCTTTGCGTTGCCCGTAAAGTCATATAAGCCGCCGGGAATCGGTTCATCGATAGCCCATCCTGGCATTCGCAATCGGAGATCTAACTGTTCCGGAGATTTCGGTTCGATTGTTATTTGAACCTCACCTTCCCACGGATATTTTGTTTTTTGCTTAATGTTGATTTCGTTTTTTCCGACATTGAACGATGCCGTGCCTTCACCATATAAGTTGATGTAAATAATTTCATCTTTTTGTGCGTAAAAATAACCTCCTACCGACGGAACAAATCGCGTGACATTGCTCGGGCAGCATGCACAGCTAAACCAGGGACTTCTTGCATGCTGGCCGTGTGATTCTAGTGGATTTGGATAAAAGAATTTGTCACCAGACATCGCGACTCCCGAAAGGAAAGCATTGTATAATGTTCGCTCAAGCACATCAAAATATTTCGATTCGCCGTGAAGCAGGAATTGGCGATAATTCCAATATACATTAGCGATGGACGCGCAAGTCTCATTATACGCGGACATGTTTGGAAGATCGTAAGCGGCGCCGAATGCCTCTCCATGTCCTGTCGCACCTATTCCGCCGGTGACGTAAATCTTTTTGAAAACCGCATCCTCCCAGATATGGTCTATGGCTTTAATGTAGAGCGAATCATTTGTGAGCGCAGCGATATCTGCCATTCCCGCGTACATGTATGCTGCCCGAACAGCATGGCCAACCGCCTCATGCTGATCAACCACTTTTTTATGCGCCTGGTTATATTCATCACCACCTGGCCCGCGAACATCCAGGATAAATTTTCCAACGTCGAGGTACTTCTTCTGTCCTGTAGTTTTGTACAATTTCGCCATGGCGAGCTCGATGATCTGATGTCCTGAAAAGGTGCGCACTTTATCGGGGCCGAAATCTTCACAAACACGATCGGCTGCTTTGATTGCAATATTCAAAAGTGATTTTTTACCTGTCGCGTGATAATGCGCAATCCCAGCCTCAATAAGATGACCGATATTGTATAGCTCGTGGCTCAGGATGTGTTCTTTTTCCCATCTTTTACTACCAGCCCATTCGTGGGCGCTATCACCCATTATTGTACGGTTCGTGAAGATGTAGCCATCGGGTTCCTGAGCCAGCGCGATCAGGGCGATTAGCGAGTCAACCTGGGCTTCAAGGGCCGCATCTTTGAATATCTGCAAAGAATAACTTGCGCCTTCTATGATCTTGTAAACATCCGTGTCATCAAATGTAAATTCAGTCTGGAATACTCCTTCCTTTAATCCTGCAGCTATTTCAAAATTTTTAATTCGACCTGTGGATTCACATTTTCCCAATGTGAATGGAATAGTAACTTCGTGATTTGTCTTGATGCGTGGGGACCAAAACGCATCAGTTAACTTAACTGCTGTGAACAGTACCGGACGTATCGGATAATCTCCAGCCTGCATTTCAACTTCCTGGCTGAATGCATGACCGAAGGTTAACGTCATGGTCAGCACGAATAAAAATCTCATCATCTTCATAATTCTATTTACTGATGGTATCCAAACTATTTATTGTCTATTGCTATTAATTAAAATCACCTTGGTGACGTATCATTATTGGCAACTTCTTTTGCCGAGTAAATTTCATCCCATGATGGTGGCGTGACATTTAAAAGATGTTTAACGAAGAAGTCTCTCCGCTTTCTATTTCCGAATTCCCCGCCACCCGTGTGGCTGACACCAGGCAGGACAATCAATTCAAAATCCTTTTTGCTTTTGATTAACGCATCGGCTAGCTGGTACGTTGATGCTGGATCTACGTTGTCATCAAGTTCCCCTACAATCAACATTAATTTACCGTTGAGTTTATTTGCATGAACGACGTTAGAAGACGCTGCATAGTGTGGTCCTACGGGGTAACCCATCCACTGCTCATTCCACCAAATCTTATCAATGCGATTATCGTGACTTCCGCAGGAAGCAACAGCGACGGAATAGAAATCGGAATGATGCAACAACGCAGCAGCTGCGTTTTGACCACCTGCAGACCCGCCAAAGATTCCGACACGTTGTGTATCGATGTAAGGATACTTTTCTCCGAGGGCTTTTATCCAGCGTATCCGGTCGGGGAAGCCACCATCCTTCAGATTTTTATAACAAATGTCATGGAACTTTTTTGACCGTCCGGAAGTGCCCATTCCATCAACTTGCACAACAATAAAACCAAGATCGGCCAGCGCACGTAACTCATCATAATAACCACGGTACCTCTTCGGCACATAAAAGCTTTGCGGGCCGGCGTAAACCATCTCAATTACAGGATATTTTTTCTGAGCGTCGAAATTAGATGGGTGTATAACGATTCCCCAGATTTTGGTTTCATTGTCACGGCCCGTGGACGTAAACACTTCCGGTACCCTCCAGCCATTGTCATAAAGCATTGTCGTGTCTGCCTGTTGTACCTTCATTATCGGCTTCAAAGAACTTGTCTGGTAAATTTCACTTCTTGGTGCCAGGTCTATACGCGAGTACGTGTCTACGAAATATTCATCGTCATCGGAAAATGAAAGTGCATGATCGGCATTTGATGAGGTGAGCCGTGTAAATCCACCGCCATCAAAATTAACCATGCAATAGTGCATTAGATAGGGATCTTGATTCGGATAAATACCGGCAGCGGTAAAAATTATACGCCGTTTCTTTTCATCAACCTTAATCACATCGCGCACAACCCAACTCCCGGAGGTAATGGGATTCTTTACACTCCCGGTTTCCAGATCATACAGATATAAATGATTCCAGCCGCTTCTTTCCGATGCCCAAATTACTTCTTTATCATTCACATCATATCGATAGCGCTTACCACTATAATCAATAAAGGTTTCGCTCTTCTCATGCACCACGGTTGTTACTTTTCCATCCGGACAATCAACGCGTATAATTTTATAATTTTGATGACCGCGTTCATTCCATTCGAAAGTGAAAAACCTGCTGTCTTTGCTCCATCGGATTTCATGCAGGGAATATTGATTCATCAAAGGTGTCCCATCAATCGTGACATGTTTTTTTTCGTCAATAAGAAACAACTGCGGAAATCGTCGCGCAACCTTATCGCCAGGTTTTAAATATTCCCGTTCATGAAGTTTAGGTTGCAATTGACTGGCGGGAGATGACTCAATCAGATTTAGGATTCTCTTTTGAGCAGGATCAACTTTATAAGCAACCAGCATCTTACTGTCCGGCGACCAAAACATGTAGCTGGAGTAATAAATACCGGTACTACCATCGTGACTAAGTTGGTATTCTTCGTTGCTATTTTCTGTACGGATGAAAACATTATGATCGCGAATAAATGCTGTATAATTTCCGTCTGGAGAAATAACCGGTGCGTTGCCCATTTCATTGAAAGCATTCGCCCAATAATAATCGCTTCCTGGATCCTCATTTTTAACTGCCGTGATCTGACATTTGTAGTTTTTCAGGTTGCACATTATCGTGGCGGTGTCTATTTGAACTTCGATACTGTCTTGATCTGCAGTAAACTGAATCCAATTGAAAGGAAGCGAAGTTTCATCAATATCTGTTTTCATCACCTTTGATAAAGATTTAGCCATTCGGGAATGATCAAAAGCCGGTTGATGTTTTTGCTTGTCAGCATTCACAAGCATGAATACCTTACCCTTTCGTGAATTATTCACATACCACATTTCATGTGTTCCAGCTATCCATTGAAAAGAGGTTGGTGTGTTGAAGATCGCTTTTTTCAATAAAACCAAATTCTTTTCGGCGCTTCGATAATCGTCGACACGCCCCTGGCAGATGCCAGCGAAGTTGATACATATCAACACATAAAAAACGAAAGAAACAATTACACTTTTCATTACTTGTAAAGTACGATACACATGTTTGCCGAAGCTTGACATATTTTAATCAATTATAATACGATCTTACCTTTCGTCGCCATGATAAAAAAGGATCTTAGTTACCTGCTCATTCCGAAGTACATCGTATCCACGGAAGTCTTCGGTATTGCTAAAATCACCTATTATGCGCGTTCCTTGAATCAATGAACTTTCAATCCAATCTATTCCCACTTGAATTTATTGCACACCCCCATCGTTATTCAACGGTAACATTGAAAATGAATGTAGCTTGAACAAACTGCCCAGGTTCATGTTCGTAAACCAATGCTTGCTTAATTTTATAGGTTGTTGACGGAACAGTTTGTCCAGGATACTGGCCAAGGGTGAAGGTCCAGGCAGACGCCGAAAATTCAGAAAACACAACAGCACTACTGCCCCAATTTGTGACGTCGCCAATCGATGAGAACCAATGGCCATATCCATTTGCTGTAGTTGTAGCGTTTAACGCCCCGGAGCTTTCTATCGCATAGAATTTAACTTCCTCTCCCATCTTAGACGAGATTTCACTTGGCTGCAACACGAATGCTTTCGCTACTTTCGTAAGATCTCCGGCCTCTAGTTGTAGCGTTGCACCAATATATTCGGTCTCGCTGTAGGGAAAAGCCACATCATAAGTAAGCGTTAAATCCGCTGGCACTTCGGTTCCATCGAAAGCGACTTCGCCGTATATATCTGTATTGTCGAACTTCACTTTATAAGGCCAATGATCATCGTTTGTTTGGTCTTCGTCCCACGCATGAGGCATGTAGCTATTGGGTGCTCCTGTGACCACAAACCAAAGTTTGCTGCAATTTTCAGGCACGGCGAATGTGACTGTGTTGGTTGTTCCAGAATTCATGTCGGCATATAACCTGGACCCATCGCTGAGTAGTGCAACGTATCCGTATCGCCATCCGGCTCTGCCTGGATCACTGACCTGGTTATAACCAACCTCATTCACTAAACCAGTAAATTCCGTTGAGATCTGAGTTCCAGCGAGTGGTACATTCAATCGTATCACATTATAACCCGTAGTACCGGGCGCGAAGTCATAGGACACCCGATGACTTCCATCATCCAGCTTCGTACTGGCGAATTTATGAACTCCAATATAATCTTGACCATAGCTACGAAGCGCATCGAGATCCCAGGTGACGAACTTGGTGGCAGCATCATAAATCTCATCATTTAACTGGTCAGTAGAGATGTTTGTGATCCGCATGTAGGCCTGGATTGGATCTTCGGGTTCTTTCGCTCCTCTCCAGATTCTTCCAATGATATCAAGTCCATGCTTGTCGGTCCAGTATTCGTGAATGAAATAGCTTGCGTAACGATACAATTCATGGTGGACGTGCCTGTGATAATTTTCTGTGTAAACCGTAAAATCGAAAGAAGTGAAATTTTGTTCCGGATAGCTTTGGTGCGCCTGCCATTGCGCAGTTTGCTCCCAAAAGCCGTTGCCACCATTTCCACCAAAGCCGTATCGGAAGCCTGTCCCGTTGCCTAAATCAGCAAAAACCTGATACTGGAAGCTGTGACCGATTTCGTGTGCGATGGTAGAACCTACCGGCTGACAAGTATTCGGACTCACCCATAATGCTCCTATGGTATCATCATATCCGCTTCCTGTAGCGAGCCATTCCGTTTGATAAAAAAGGAATATCATCATCTTGTACTTATCAAGCTTTGAACTCCCAGGTTCAGCAAACTTCAATGCATTAACGTTTATTTCATAAAACTCCTCAGCTTTTGCAAGAAGGTCATTGATATCAACTCTATATGCCGGCGCAATTTCTGAAGAACCGGGGTCGTTGTCTCCATATTCTTGCTCCCAAAAAACGATGAAGTGTTCGGATTGACGACTGCGCGCATAGCTCCACTGACTTGTTGTTCGATAAAAATTCATGGTGCGAAATTCCTGTGGGATGTAAATCTTACTTGCATCCACCGATGAAGAGTCAATCAGTGTCGTGTCGATAGGTACTTCCGGTTCCGGTTCCGGTTCCGGTTTCGGTTTTGGGTCAGCTTCATTTTTATCGCAAGAGCTGAGTGACGACATCAGTAAAGCTACTGCAATCGTTAGACAAAGAAAGAAATAACATCTTTTAAGCATATGGCAATTTTACTTTAAACAAGTATTGACTTTGAAAACCTGGTTAGGAATTTCAAACGTATCAACAGCGGGACCTCTTTCTACGGCAACCGAATGGTCGCGACCACATCGGAGCCAGCACATATGGTCATTCCGTTAATTTATTTAAATTTTAAGGCGCTCATCGCATCTTATATCGATCACGACTTTAATGGAATACCAAGGAAGATTTCACCCTGCAGATACGTCAGATAAAAGTAGCAAGAAGTTTAAGTGTAATTTTTACATATATGACCGGGAGGTAATACTATCTTATCAATTTGACGATTAAATAGACGAAGCCAGATCGAATAAATATGTTTTTAACAAGACTCGTATCAGACTCAGACTTCGACGAAACAAAAAATGACTTGTTTAAAAAACTTTGCTCGGTGAGTTAGTAACGAACGAATCTGGCCTTAGACTTCTGGATCGAATGAAGAGCCTAAACATTTTGAGGATCCATTTTTTAGGTTAGCACGGATCGTATTAACATTGGCTGATTTTACCGGGTTCTAATACTATATTATCCCAGAATTTGACAGAATGTCCTATTTATTGCATATTTAGAATATACTTTTAACCTCTCTATGAAGATTCTACCCTTTAAAATTCCAAAAACATCCCAGGAATCATTCCATTTACAGGAGGATGTTGAACCGCATTTCTATGATCATCTTCACCAGCATCCGGAAGTTCAAATGACACTTGTCCTTAGCAGTGAAGGAAAAGTAGTGATCGGCGATTTTATTGGAACCTTTAAACCTGGTGACATTTTTTTGATTGGTCCGAATCTGCCACATGTTTTTCGTAATGACAGCAAATATTACGAAAGTGGAAATGAAGCGCGGGCACATTCTTTAACGATCTTCTTTGAATGGCAATCCTTCGGTGATAAATTTTTGTTGTTGCCTGAACTCTCCCACCTCCAGGAATTTGCAAAAATCGCTGAGCGTGGTATTTTTCTCCAACCTCCGTTAAAGCACCGAATTTCTCAACTGTTGAAAATTATGTTTCGGAAAACGGGCATGGACAGACTGATCATCCTGTTAAAAATTCTGAACGTTCTCTCTGAAAACAGGAATATCGAACCATTAGCTTCACCTGGCACGTACAATGATTTTAATGAAGTCGATGGAAAAAAACTGGCTGACATCTATCGATTTACCATGAATGAATTCCATCGTAAAATCACCCTCGAAGAGGTAGCCGACATTGCACATATGACGACGAACTCATTTTGCAGATACTTCAAGAAAAGAACCCGCAAGTCATATATTGATTTTCTAACAGAAATCAGGATCGGGCAGGCTAAGAAATTTCTCCAACAAAACGATTTAAGTATCTCACAAATCTCAATTGAAGTGGGATTTAATAATCTTTCGAATTTCAACAGGAAGTTTCGGGAGGTATGTTGCATTACCCCAACGGAATTCAGAAAATTACAGGAGCATAAAGTGATCAGTTAAGTTACCAGTTTAACCTGCGTTTGTTATGATACGAATTTTCCTACTTGAATCGTTCGGGATTAAATGGTGTAAGGTCCATCGAGGTTTTTTTATCTGAAATGAGTTCTGATACCAAAAAGCCTGTTACCGGTCCAAGACTTAAACCCATCATTGAGTGTCCGGTTGCAATAACGAGATTGCCGAACGTTTTTGATTTTCCGATATAAGGTAATCCGTCTGGCGAACACGGACGCAAGCCATTCCATACATTGCTCAATTCCGGCATTTGAACCTTCATCGTGGGATAGTATTTCGGAATGTTATCAACAATCCCTTTGACACGGTTCATGTTAACAGAACGATCGGTTCCATTAATTTCCATTGTCCCGCCAAATCGCAAAGAAGATCCCATGGGCGTAACGGCAACGCGACCCTCGAGTAAAATTGTGGGAATGCGAATATTTTTTTCGATATTATCCAGTGTGAAGCTATAACCTTTACCTGATTGCATTGGTACGCTGATGCCTAACTGAGCGCAAAACAATCCAGACCAGGCACCTGTTGCTATAACAAACTCGTCAAACTTCCTGTGTCCTTCTTTAGTTTCTAAACTAACGATCCGATCCGCTACAACATCGAAGTTAGTGACTTTTGTTTCGGTGTTCATTTCTACTCCTGAAGCACCAAGATGCTGAATAAGATCGTCTATGAACTTATGCGGTATAAGATGAGCATCTCCTGGAAAGTAGACGCCGCCCCTCGCGTTAACTTCAACTTCTGGTTCGAGCGCTTGAACTTCGGTCGCCGACAACACGTGAGCTTCTACGCCGTTGCTATTCGCGAGGTGAGTAGCTTCTTTTTCTTCCCGCTCAGTTTCAGCGGATTTATATAGCATTAACAAACCGCGTTCTTCATATCCAAATTGAAAATCTTTTTCTTTTGCTATTTGCTGATATAATCCCTTGCTTAACAAACTCAGATCTCTTAAAACGGGAATCGATTTCTCAACATGCTTGTGGTTGGCATGTGAGTAGAACTTCATGCCCCAGCTAATGAGATCACGACTCAGGCGGGGTTTAACATAAAATGGGCTGGAGGAATTGAACATCCATCTAATGCCCTTGGCAATCATTCCTGGAGCCGCAAGGGGAATGATGTGACTGGGCACGATCATTCCTGCATTACCACTTGAACAATTATCTTTAAGATTTCCCTGATCGAAGATTGTTACACTATGCCCTGCCTTTGTCAGATAGTAAGCTGTGCTAAGTCCTATAATTCCTCCACCGATTATCGCGACATTTTTCATTATTGGATCTGTATAAAGAATGCTAACCGTTGCAAGTACGCTGAGCGACAAATCAACTCTCGATTGATAGTAAAAAATTTCATATTACCTGAAACCCATGGGCATACGGATCGTCATCATCTATAATAATGGTATTATATCCCGTCACAAAAGCCCAGCCTTCAATACTCGGAACCACGGCAGGCATACCATTCAGTTCTGTTTCCTCTTCCACTCTTCCAATAAACGTCGAACCGATAATGCTTTCATGGATGAACGGCTCTCCCTTTTTTAGTTTTCCTTTTGCGTGCCATTGGGCAACCCTTGCGGAAGTACCGGTTCCACATGGCGATCTATCGATTGCCTTGTCTCCGTAGAACACAGCATTTCGGGCCGTGGACTTTGGATCTAAAACTTTTCCACTCCAGAGTATATGACTGCATCCGTTGATCGTTGGGTTCTCAGGATGAACGAACGTATATTTTGCATTTATATTAAGTCTCAACTCGCGGCTCCATGCGATCAATTGGTCAGCCCGGTAATTTTCCAGCCCTCCGAAATTATCCTGAACGTCAACAATCGCATAAAAATTACCTCCATAGGAAACGTCAAAGGTTAAATCGCCAAGTTCCGGGCAGAATACTGTTAAATTGCTTTGGGCAAGAAAGGATTTTATATTTGTTATCTTAACTGATCTGACTTTTTTTCCTTCTTGTTGATAGTTGACTTTAATAATACCTGCAGGAACCTCAATGTTCAATACGCCGGGAGTTTTCGGCACAACAAGTCCTTCTTCAATTGCTATTGTTACTGTACCAATCGTTCCGTGGCCGCACATTGGCAGGCATCCACTCGTTTCGATGAAGAGCACCGCAACGTCGTTTTTTGGATCACATGGTGGATACAAAATACTCCCACTCATCATATCGTGTCCGCGCGGTTCAAACATGAGGCCCTGTCGAATCCAATCGAATTCTTTCAAAAAGTGTTGTCGCTTTTCGCTCATGTTGTTGCCTTCGAGCGTTGGCCCTCCTCCGGCAACCAACCTCACCGGGTTTCCACAAGTGTGTGCGTCAATACAAAAAAAAGTTTTTTTCATTCTTAATCGTTATCAATTCACTTTTGAAGGAACTCATGATTACGCATGCGTACCGTGATTTAAAACTCCGTTGTCACGAGGTCCTAACGGAATCAATTGCTACTGGCAGTCCTAAAACAATTTGCCGTATGAGCCTACCCGTTTCAAATTGCTAAGATTTCCTAAAGTTATTAAGTTCGGTTAATTCATGTGATGTAGATAACACGGGATTTTCTTGTTTCTCCCCGTTTGAGGTGAAGTTTGGTCGGTGCTTCACCGCGTCTCTGATTACCTTTAATACTTCTTCTCGTTCAACGCCAGTCAACGCCAGCCGCGGTGCTCTTACCGTTTCGGTTCCCAACCCTACTTCCGCCTCGGCTAATTTGATGTATTGTACAAGTTTTGCAAATGTGTCGAGCTCTAACAAAGGCATAAACCATCGGTTGATGTCAACGGCTTCCTGAATCTTTCCCTGCATCACGAGGTTATAGATGGCAACAGTCTCCTTTGGAAAAGCACAAACTAAACCTGCTACCCAACCTTTCGCCCCGACTACCAGACTTTCGAGCGCAAGCGTGTCAACCCCGCTCATAATGCTGAAGCGATCACCGAACCTGTTGATCATCCGTGTAACGTTAACAACATCTCTGGTTGATTCTTTAACGGCGTCAATGTTTTTGGCAGACACTAATTCTTCGAACATGTCAAGGGTTACTTCGACTTTATAATCTACCGGATTATTGTAGATCATGATTTGAAGATCCGTTGCAGCTGCCACCGATTTAAAGTAGGCTACTGTTTCGCGGTGGTCGGATTTATAACGCATTGGTGGCAAAAGCATCAGTCCGCTGATGCCATTCTTCTTCGCATTCTCTGCAATTGCCACCGCATCCCGGGTCGCTCCCTCGGCAATGTTAAGTACTACTGGAATTTTACCACCTACCTTTTCGATCGTAAAATTTAAAAGATCCTCCTTTTCGTTCTGTGACAATACACTCGATTCACCTAATGTTCCGCCAATAATAATCCCGTTTACACCTGCCTCGATCTGGGCATTTAGGTTCTTTTCAAATGTTTTAAAATCTAGTTTATCGTCTGAAGTAAATTTGGTTGTTACCGCAGGAAAAACGCCTTTCCATGTAATCATGACCTATGAGTTTATATTTTTACAAATCTATCCGTTCGTTTCGCGTGCAACTTTCCCTTGATTATCAGAAGTTGATACGTAATTACCCGACATTGTCACAATTCATTCTGTTTTGAATTATTATAGTATCAACCTTCATTCGTGTCAACGTTATAATGAGCCTGCCTTTTCATGATCGCATAATATACCGGTATTCCGAACAATATGATTCCAAGGCCTGGAAGGGTAAAATTTGTCTCGAAAATCAGCAGTAAGAAAGCCAGGCACGACGCGATTATAATATATAACGCTGGCAGGTAAGGATACCCAAATGCCTTATACGGTCGCGGTGTTTCAGGCTGTGTCTTCCGGAGAATGAAAATACCGAAAATGGTCAATGCATAAAAAATCAGAACGCCGAATATTACCAGCGCAAGTAGTTCGTTGTACTTTCCTGTCAGGCAAAGTAAGCTGGCCCATAAGCATTGCATCCAAAGGCTGTTAGCGGGTACGTTGTGTCGATTCAGTTCACTTGCTTTTTGAAAGAATAGTTTATCTTTTGCCATGGAGTAATAGACCCTTGCTCCTGCCATAATTAATCCGTTATTACAACCGAACGTAGAGATCATAATCATAACAGCGATAACAACGGTGCCCGCCGGACCAAAGATTAATTCGGCGGCAACGACACCAATTCGGTCACTTTTCGCGAATGCAATGTCATTTAAGGGCACAACAGCCAGGTACATCAAATTGGTCAGCACGTATACAAGTGTAACGATCAGGGTTCCAAACACCAGACTAAGTCCGATATTTTTTTTGGGGTTTTTCACTTCCGCAGCGATGAACGAAATGTTATGCCAGGAATCACAGGAAAACAACGAGCCTTTCATGGCAATGGCAATCGCGCCGAAAGCAGCCAGGCCGCTTAATGCCATTGCCTCTACAGAATTGCCAACCTGATGAAGGGATGATAGCTTCCATGCACTGTTCCAATTTGCCTCCCACACGGTATGATCAGCGCCCCATAAAAATCCGAATGCAATCAAACCCAATAGTGATACAATTTTTATGATCGTTAAAGTAGTTTGGACAAAAACGCCATTCCTAACGCCGCGGGAATTTATGTATGTTAGAAACACGATGATAAGAATTGATAACAACTGAGATGCCGTAAGTTTAAAAAAACTTGATTCAATGAGAACATTATCTTCACCTACGTGGGGAATAAGATAAGACGTAAATTTGGCAAACGCAACGCCTACTGCTGCAATGGTACCCGTCTGTATAATTGTGAAGAAAGTCCACCCATAAAGGAAACCCACCAATGGACCATAAGCTTCCCTCAGGTATACATACATACCACCTGCGCGGGGAAACATTGAGGAAAGCTCACCATAACTTACCGCAGCAATAACCGTTATTATCCCTGCAAGGATCCACATACTAAGGAGGAGCCCGGCGCCGCCAACGTTCCTGGTTATTTCCGAACTGACTATAAAAATTCCTGATCCTATCATTGAGCCAGCCACGACCATCGTTGCGTCAAGAAGTCCTATATTTTGTTTGAATTCTCCCCTATCTGTGGCCATTATACAAAGTCAGTATTGATATAAAGGTAAACAGCTTCGAACTTGATGAGGCTACCGAAATTATCCACCTTTGATACAATTTACTCCTTCTCTTTGAATGCAGGTTCCTGTTTGTACTGTACATTTAAAAATTACCTCCGGATGTGCCCTGGTGTAAGACTGATAAAATGCTATCGACATTGGTGAAAATAGGGATAGCAAACTCCATACGGGATCGCTTTCTTTGCGCACAGGGGGCAATACGGCTATAATAGAATTATAAAAACTAAATTAGCGGGCTTGTTGGTTTGGGCAGGCCCGCACCCAATTTCAGGCGTATGACTTCACCAGATTTTCATCCACAAGTTTATAAAAGACGCAGACAGACTCTTAAAACAAAACTACCTACCGGTATCATTCTATTTCCTGGTAATCGCCATACTGCAATCAACTATGAAGATAATACGCATCCTTTCCGCCAGGATAGTACATTTCTTTACTTTTTTGGAATCAGCCGGGAAAATCTTGTTGGTGTAATCGACATTGACAATGATACTGACTATCTTCTTGGAGACGAACAAACCATCGATGATATCGTTTGGAAAGGGGACGCTCCTTCGTTGGCTGAACTTGGTGATTTAGCAGGCGCTGACAAGTGTTTACCGATTGTTGATTTAAAAAAAGTTTTACATACTAATCGGGCTGGGCAACAGTCGATTCATTGGATAAATCCCTACCATGCTGCGCAAGCGTTGCTTTTAGCTGAATGGTTAAATCTTCCCTACATCGACATTGCAAAAAAGCAATCAACCATGCTGATCAAAGCAGTTATCGATTTGCGCATTGTAAAAGACAAAGCAGAATTAAGCCTGATTGAAGAGGCCGTTAATGTAACAACGCACATGCATCGACAGGTAATGATGCATGCAAAACCCGGGATGCGCGAATATGAGCTTCTCGCTGTTGCCGAGTCGGTTGCACTTAAAAATAATTGCCGGACTGCTTATCCGCCAATCGTTACGATCAACGGGCAAACGTTACATAATCATTACTATGGAAACACACTACACTCAGGTGATTTAGTTTTGTGTGATGCAGGCGCAGAACTTCCGTCCGGATACTGTGGCGACATCACCCGAACTTTCCCTGTCGATGCAACATTTACCAGCACGCAGAAAGATATCGCTCAGATCGTACTTTCAGCATTGCGTATAAGCGAGAAAGCGCTTAAACCCCATGTAAACTTTAAAGACATCCATCTCTTAGCCTGCAGGGAGATTACAAAGGGGCTTCAGGAATTAGGATTGATGAAAGGTGACCTTGATGCTTCTGTAGAAGCTGGCGCACATGCACTTTTTTTTCAATGCGGTCTTGGCCATCTGCTCGGGCTTGACGTTCATGATATGGAGAACCTGGGAGAAGATTGGGTTGGCTATGACGCCAGTACGCAGCGATCGAATCAATTTGGTTTGAAGAGCTTACGACTCGCCCGCAAACTGGAGGAAGGTTTTGTCCTTACGGTAGAGCCTGGAATCTATTTTATACCATACTTGATCGATTTATGGCAGGCAGAAAAAAAACTTCCTGATTTTATCAATTATAACAACGTTGAAAAATTCAGAACGTTTGGCGGTATCCGTTTTGAGGACAATTACTTCATCACGAACAAGGGCTGTAAACTGATTGGAACGTATTTGCCGAGAACGGTCGAAGAAATTGAAGCATTAAGGGCATCATAAATCTCTGATACGTGTTTGGGCATTGTGCATGTTGGATGCAAAGATCAGCAGCAACGATCCGACGGTTATACTCACGACAGCCAGTGTTAGGAAGAGGTTTACCAGTACTGAAGGGTTTTGATTAATCGCTTCAGCACTCATCCGCCCTGCAAGAAGACCAGCCATGAGATTACCTAATGACAATGAGAGGAACCACACGCCCATCAACTGGGCTGAAAATCGTTTTGGAGCAAGCTTTTGAACAGCACTCAGTCCAACGGGGTAAAGACATATTTCGCCGAAGGTATGCAGCACATAGGTTGCAATTAACCAGGTTGGAAGTGCCTTGCCACCTTTTGCTACGATAAGGGCCGCACCGCACATCACCAGGTAACTAATCCCAACAAAGATCAATCCCCACGACATTTTACTTTGCACCGAAGGATTCCATCCGTGCTTTGATAAAAAAATCCAAAGCCAGGCAAAGACTGGTGCGAAGAGTAACACTGAAACCGCCGGAACGGATTGTAACCATGACGCCGGCATCTCAAACCCTCCAATAAACATGTTTGTGTAACGTAAAGCAAAAAGATTTAGCGAAGACCCTTGTTGTTCATATCCTATATAGAAGACTACCGAAGCAAAAAAGAATACAAAAATAGTAATGACGTTTTTCTGATCTGCCCGATTTAGTTTTGCGAAAAATATCAGGTAAAGGAAATAAAGTAAACCAGAAACAGAAATGACATAACCGGATATTTGTGCAAGCCAAACGGGATCTGGCACGAAAACGCCCGTGAGCATCGCGACAAAAAACATTACGAGGAGTAAAACCACCACCAAAAGCCAACGAATCGCCTTCGATTTATTTGACAAAGGTCTGACATCTTTGCCTATGTTGCCAAGGTGTTTTTCGGACATCTTATATTGAATTAATCCGATAACCATACCTAATCCTGCAATAGCAAATCCATAATGCCAGTTTACCTTTTCGCCAAAGTAGCCGGTAACAAATGGCGCAATAAAAGCACCAACGTTAATCCCCATGAAAAAAATTACATAACCCGAGTCACGTCGTGCATCATCTTGTTTATTGTATAATTCACCAACAAGCGTACTGATATTTGGCTTGAGCATTCCGGTTCCTACTACAATAAAAAATAATCCTATAAAAAATGTTTGTAGGGATTCGAAGACCAGGAGGAAATGACCGAGCGCGATAATGGTAGCACCATAAAAAATCGTTTTTCTTAAACCGAATATATTGTCGGCCAACCATCCGCCGGGAAGCGCCATTAGATAAACAAGCATGGTATATAGTCCATAGATAGCACCACCTGTTTTTTCATCAAGGCCAAGTCCTCCACCTTCAACCGTAGTCACCATAAATAAAAACAACAGGGCTCTCATGCCGTAATAGCTAAAACGCTCCCACATTTCAGTGAAAAACAAAGTAGATAGACCGCGTGGATGTCCGAAAAAAGTTTTTTCCATTTTAGATTTTAAGGTCGATCAAATGAGCTCCGGCTGAACTGCGTTGAAAGAAAGAAAGGCCGTCCTTTCGAACGGCCTGTGCGCTTAAATTTAACTAACTTTATTCAATAGTGATTTTAAAGACAAACGTAAATTTTTTGTCACCGTGCATTAGTGCCTGTTTGATGGTAAACTCATCGCCGGAAACCGCCTGGTCGGGGAAGTGTCCAATCGAAAATATAAATGTCTCCGCATTGAATTCAGAATAGGTTCGCGCGTCCGATCCCCAGGAAACAACATTGCCTTCCGCATCAAACCAATGACCATAGCCGTTAGCAGTAGGTGCTCCGTCATACAATGCATTTCCTTCAACCGCATGGAACGTTACGACGTCATCAGCAGCTACCAAAGACGTTGTTACTTGCTCCAGTGATAAATTGAATTCTTTGGATAAGGCAGTTTTTTGCTCTTCGTTTACTTCGATAACCGTTCCGTCATAACCAAGTGAAGCCGCTCTGGTTATTTGAATGTTTACAATATTTGTAGGCTCCTCTGCAGGAACCTCCTTTACCAGCTCTTTACTCGCCCCCGTGTCGCCGGTGGCAACTAACTTTACCGGGTATATTCCATATGCTGCGTACACGTGTGTTGGTGTCTTTTCAGTGGATGTTTGTCCGTCTCCGAAGTCCCACGCATACGAGATTGCATCT
>DASPIZ010000066.1:0-29340 GCA_035628875.1 Ohtaekwangia sp.
TTGCAGAAGCGTCATACGAGATCGCTTCCTTTAATACACATCGTATTTCAGTTAATGGACTTTACCGTGACAGTGCGCGAAATTATTTTTTGGGAGGTGAAGCATTTTTCAATTACTCAGACAATGATTATCGCGTGAGTGTAGAGATTGAAAACGAACAAACAAGTAACATGGAAAAACAAGAAGTACGATTGTTTCATGCTGCTTTCAAACAATATTACGGCGAAGTTTACGGTGGTGTTGTGAATAAAAAATGGGCCGATGAATTGCGTTTCGGTCTTACCGGTTTCTGGATCGATCGCGACAACCAGTATGGCGCAAACATGGTGCAGGCACTGGGCGCTTCTACCAGCAGGCAATACTCCATCATTCCGACAATTCGCTACAAGAAAAACCTGTTCAATGACAAGTTGCTGATTGACCAGTTCTTTGTTGCCAACACCATTCACACAGAACAGGTAGACACAGCCCGTGGTACATACACATGGCATGGTGAATTTAGACCCGCAGAGCCGGGAGATCCCAGACGAGGTGAGACGTCTATCCGTGGTTCCTTGTCTGACGTTGCGTTTTCTGTATTCACATCACGGACTAATCTTGCCTATCAGCTGGCTCCGAATCACAAGTTAGAACTCAATGCAGTATTTACGAAGCTCAAGCGCGTGGGATCGGATCCATTAGGCCTTCGATTTAAAGGATCTGAAATTGATATACTGTCGGTACCGGCTTACTATAACAAATCGATAACCTCATTCGGAATTGAATCACACTTCTTCAATGATAAATTGGTGAACAACCTGATCGTAAAATATTACAGTTATCAAACCGAGGCTCTTGAAGGAGACTGGGAAGGAAACAGAGTCGATCGCACAGCATCGAATTCACAATGGGGTATCGCTGAGGCGTTAAAGATTGAACTCACCGATCATTCTTTCGTTCGTGTTTCTGCTGAAGCTGCAACGCGATTACCGGAGCAGGAAGAGATCTTTGGAAACGGGAATCTGCATTTGTCAAATTTTGCGCTTAAACCCGAACGCAGCGCCAACCTGAATGTGGGGTTCCTTACAACTAAAAACAACCGTTTTTCTTTAGAAGTTAATTCCTTTTACAGGCTAACGCACGACCTGATCCTGAATGTACCGGTTAATTTAATCTTCAACCAGAATCAAAATGTTGAAAACGTAAAAGGTATCGGACTTGAAGCAGATGTTGCTGTTACAATCTTGCCGTGGCTGAAGTCGAATGGAAACTTTACCTACCAGGACTTCCGTCTATTTGATACAGGCAATGAAACAAGGGAAGGATCCCGCTTACGACACACGCCTTACTTTTTTGCAAACCTTGGACTAAATGCTACAAGCAGAAAACTTTTCGGCACCCAGGATCGCTTTGAGGCATACTGGTATTTCACCTTCGTGAAAGAATATTATCTCGATTATCTGCCAAAAGAATTTGAGCCCGACGGTTTCCTTGGTTTGTGGGGCAGCGCAGGTGTAGATGCACCGAATATAATTCCCGATCAAACATTACACGCAGTAGGCCTGACCTATTTTCCTTTCAATGAAAAAATATCTTTTGGTATGCAGTGCAAAAATGTGTTTGACACCAAAGTGTTTGACAATTTTAAAATACAGAATGCAGGAAGAAGCTTTCACTTCAAAGTAACCTACACATTAAACTAAATCCTTTAACATAAATTTTACGTCTAATATGAAAACATTGATTTCCGGAATAGCATATTTTCTGCTCTTTACCTGCACACTGGTGTTCACAAGTTGTGATAGCAACGACGACCCATCTTCAGGTGAGCAAGGAGGTGAAAAATATGTGATCCTTAGCGCGGCCGAGAAGTGGGAGGAAGGATATATAACATCCTTTAATGACATGCCTTCCGGCTCAATCAGCCCGATCGTTCCGCGTTCGCTTCAGGTAAATACATCATTTGGCATTCGTTCTTTTAAGAATTGGTTCTTCTCACGTAGCAATACAGCCGGAACCGCCGGGCTTCAACGTTATTCGGTAAAAGCGGATGGAACCATTAGCGATGATGGGTTTATCGCTAATGCCTCACAATTTATTGTGATTGATGAAACAATTGGTTATTATCTTGATGAGACACGTGGAAAATTGAAACTGCAAACTTTCAATCCAACGACGATGCAACGCACCGGTGAAATCGATCTTTCTTCCCTACAAAATGAGGAGTATCCTTACCAGGTTATCGGTAAGCATACGCTCGCAGCCAAAGACGGCAAGTTATATGCTGGCATGACGTACAGTACGCTGGAGACAGAAGGTTTCGGCGGAGATCTTATCGATTACATCGAATTTGTGGTGATCGACATTGCGACGAACACCTATGAGAAAACAATTACCTATGAAGAAGAAGCCGGGTACAACACCATTGGATGGGGATCTTCTGCCAACAAAATGTGGACAATCGGTGACGATGGTGCGCTCTATCTCTATAGTACAGGTCTTCAAAATGGTTTCACGCAATCCGGTGTGATCAGAATCAAAGAAGGGGAGACAGACTTTGATAAAACGTGGCGTCTTGATGCTCACGATTTAGTGGCGGGAAGTTCAATTGCGGCAGGCCTTGTGAAGGATGGAAAGATGTACATCGAGCTACCAAGTACGGCGTTGAATCCTGATTTTTCTAATCTCATGGATTTCATCTTCGACTATTATGTAGTTGACCTGCAGACGAAGGAGGCAACAAAAATCACGGGAATGCCGCAACATCATTATGCGTATGCCAATGAACAGGCGATCACCGAGATTGATGGTAAGATTTGTTTCTGGGTACGAAACCTTGACGAAAATATCGATGCCTATTATGCTTTGAATAACGATGGAACGAGCGCTACCCAGTTATTCAATATTGATCATGATGGTTTCATGTGGGGTCTAGTTAAACTGGACGAATAAGCTTACTGATATTATCCAAAGCAGGCCCTGAAACGGACCTGCTTTTAAATTTGATTTAAATATTAAAAAGATGGCGATTACCAAACGAACGGTTCGCGGATGGTTTCAGGTGCACAAATGGACGAGTCTGATTTGCACCTTGTTCTTACTTCTCCTGTGTGTTACAGGCTTGCCGCTGATTTTTCACGAAGAGATCTTTCACGCGATGGGCACAGAAGCACAAGCACCTGCTATGCCGGAAGATACCCCAAAAAAGAACCTCGATGTTGTCATTGAAGCTGCACAAAAATTACGGCCTGACAATGTGGTGCGTTATGTTTTCTGGACAGACGATCAGCCCAATGTAGTTACCGTGAGTATGGCCGACTCGATCAATTCAGCACCCGATGTGGCGCACTACCTGGCATTTGATGAAAGAACGGCTGAAGTACTCAACCAACCTAAGTTTAATGAGGGCTTCATGTACGTCATCTATAAGTTACATGTTGATATGTTTGCAGGGATCCCAGGCAAGCTCTTCCTGGGATTGATGGGGCTTTTGTTTGTGGTTTCTATTGTGTCGGGACTAATGTTGTATAGTCCTATTATGAAGAAGTATAATTTCGGAATGGTACGGACAGATAAATCACGCAGATTAAAATGGCTTGACTTACACAACGTGCTGGGTGTCGTTACGGTTGCCTGGGCACTCGTGGTTGGATTCACTGGTGTTATTAATACAACGTCCGATATTGTGCTTGGATTATGGC
The DNA here is from genome assembly GCA_035628875.1 of Ohtaekwangia sp. Lineage (GTDB taxonomy): Bacteria > Bacteroidota > Bacteroidia > Cytophagales > Cyclobacteriaceae > Ohtaekwangia. The sequence continues at coordinate 3,681 of DASPIZ010000066.1, forward strand.
AACAAGGCCAGCTTGCAGAAATGGTTGCCCCTTATAAGGATGCGGCTCCCCTGGAAGACAAAATAAGTTCTTTTGATGCGGCCATAAAAACAGCACAGGAAGCCGCGCCTGAAATGCATGTCACGCTCGTAGCATTCCCGGGTACTGTCTTTACCAGTAAACATCACTATGCAGTTTTTATGGGAGGCAATACACCGGTAACATCAAGATTGATCAAGCCCGCACTCATCGACGCAGAGACAGGTGAGCTTACAGACATGCGGGAAATGCCCTGGTATGTGAATGCACTTTTCATTTCACAACCACTTCACTTTGGTGATTATGGTGGCATCCCATTAAAAATCCTTTGGGCTGCTTTTGATATCATCACGATCATTGTTTTAATCAGTGGGCTATATCTCTGGTTCGCACGACGTAAAGCACAGGAAGCGCAGATCACAAGAATTGAAGAGTCAATATCGGAGTCAAGTTTGGAAGTGGTTAATAATTAACATTGAGCCTATGAATTCAGTATTCTTCAGAGTATGGAAATATCCGATACTACTCGCGCTACTCACCATCTTTGGTTTACTCGCTGCATTGATCGGAACCGGTACATGGCACGTCCTTTCCTGGATCACACTGTTGATACCCGTGGTTGTTTGCATCCGGTTTGGTTACTTTTATCAAAAGTGATGAAAGGGTCGGGTTAAAGGTCAAGTTGTCGCGCCTCGATTATGTAGTAAGTTTTGTTACTTGGCCTGTTTATTTTTTCAATAAGCGGACCAGATCCGTGAATTGGCGTGGTTGTTGTTATTTCGGATCTACTAAAAAAACAACCCTATGAAAAAGACAATTTTTATCCTTTTATCATTAGTTTCATTGACGACTTACGCACAGGAAATCAAAACATCAAGTGTGAAAACTGGAAACGAGAAAGATCGATTTACATGTCAGCACCTTGAGTTGACGCCGGACAATAAAAAGGTATTTCTGAGAGAAAATGTTACGATCAAAACAGATAACTTATTCCTAAAGGCAGACAGTGCAGTGTTCGATAATGAAAATCAGACCTTAGTGGCTTACGGAACAAAAGAATTTGTTTTTAGGGGTGGCGAAACTGTTGTTGGTGAGCAGGCTAAAAGTACAGTTCGGTACAAATTAAGAGATAAGATAATATACGTGGAGTAGTCTATACCAGGCCTTTATCAAGTCTTCTGCTTGTGCATGACTCCATAGCGTATGGAAGGTGTTTTCTTTGACTTGCATTTTTTGGAAAGCGTCGCCTTGAATTCTAAAAAACAACATCAGAAGAATTCACTCCAGCCGCAACGCCACTCTTCCTCGAAGCGAATCCTGAGCAGGGCTTTGCGCGTGAGACAGCAGCGCGCGAAGAATCTTACGCGAGCATTACGATTGCAGTCGTTTCATAAGGATGGCAAAGCTCATCGATCAAACAATCCTCGTTCTCATCGTTATTAATAAACACAAACAAAGGTAGGGCTTTCTCCCAACGATGAGCAGGACTTCTGATAACGAAGCGATTATTTCCATGATTGTAATCTTGTTAGTGAAGCACTTAATCAAAATCCTTCGCTCGCTGCTGGCAGCCGCACATTACATGCTCAGGATTCGATAACCGAAAGAGGTGTTTCTTTGCCTCATATCTTTTTTAAAACGTCGACTTCAGGCGACACATTTTTCCAACAGGCAATTCAGCGAAAGTCGGGGGCGTCGCACACATGGACACACAAACGAAAAACATTTCTTGAATCAAGATGAAAAGCCTCAACTATGGCCTTAATTTTTTCGGTGCTTCTGGACAAATAGATATCCTTAAAGGCTTTAAATTTCATTTTACCCTTCCGTAAAACTCGTCCGTTATACGTACAGAAATTTACCGATCACGTCAATGTTGAGGCTAAATATTGCTTGTGCCAGGCTTCAAAGTGGAAATTTTTCGAAATAGCGCCATCGCATTCATAACGTATTGATTTCCAGATAATTTTTGCGAATGACGAGGCGATCAGCTTCCAGATTAATGTTTTTTTATTCTCTATTAACCCTGTTTTAACCCAGAATTTAACCAGTGGTCGTTAACGTTTGCAATTGTTTTGCAATCGTCACCTCTTCATGTCGATTTCAAAAGTACCCAAACGCTAAAGCACAATTGACATGTTTAACCCTAAACCAATTAAGCAAATGAAAAGAGTTCTACAAACCATTATGAACGTCCTTTTGCTCGGAACTTTCATCGTATCGGTGAGTTCCTGCGACAAGGACGACGACAAGATCAGCGCCAGTTTCGGGACAGTAACGGGTGTGGTTACGGATGACCAGGGCCAGCCGATTTCCGACGTTACGGTAACTGTTTCCGGTGTGAATGAAGAAGACCTGACTGCGACTACAGGAAGTGACGGAAAATATACCGTTGAAAAGGTTTCCCTGAAGCTACATGCGGTTACTTTTTCCAAAACAGGATGGCTAACCGTTAGCAAATCTGTGAATCCAGTCGATTTTGATGATAGCAAAATCGCTACAGTGGATGCCACTTTAGTGAATGCCTCTGCGAAAATTGTCGGTATTATTTTAGACTCGAAAAATGGTGACGCACCACTCGCTGATGTAACGGTGAGTTTAGGTGTAGCTGGTACGGCGACAAGTGGAAGTGATGGTGCTTATACCATTGAAAATCTCACTGTTTCTGATTATACAATTACCTTCAAAAAGGCCAATTATGTTGACGTTACTAAAGCAATAACCGCAGCTGATTTTGTTGGCGGTGTCGCTACTGTAAATGTGAAGATGGGCGGCGCGGAACTTCTGCGTGGTTTAACTTCTGACGAACTGGCCAATGCACACAAATGGTACTACAATGAATATCGCGGAGGAAGGAATGCTGATGCTTATCCTCACTGGGATTGGGCATGCGATTACATGTCAATTCTTGAATTCCAGGGCGCGTGGGCAGAACAAAATGAAGGAACCACTTTACAAATTCGTAACGGTGAAGATGATCAAAATAACCCTGCCGATCTGAATGTGTTCGACTCTTTCGTATATGGAAGTAAACTGATCACAGAAGACAGTAAAATTCTTTCGGTGAGATTACGGACACACGATGCTGATGCTGGAAGTCCTGCTCATTTTGGTGTACAGGTGGTAGACCTTTCCGCGACAGAACCTGTTGCTGCAAAAATCGGCGAGAACAGAACTTATGGCTCAGGAGATTACGCCGACTTTGAGTTTGATTTAAGTGATTATGTAGGCAAGGAAGTTATTGTGGCGATAGGAATTTATCGTCAGTCGACAGGGGATTATTGGAAACAACTTGTTCTTCGCGCAATTCGTTTTGCTGACACAAAAGTTGAAAATTGGGATTGGTTACCAGGCACAGAGGTTGTTCCAGGCTGGAAACTTACCCAGGAAACTGTACGATCTACCATGCCACACATAAAGGATTCGTTTATCGGTATCAGTCCGGTAAGTGGTAATCGTGATAATTATGTGGATGCATACCGTGCATGGCGTGGCGTTAATCACGTTGCAGCAGAATGGTCTTTCGTTCCTTTGAAGAAAGATCCTGAAGTGTTTGCCGGTGAAGGTTACCTTATCAAAACACGCAACACCCCCGAGGTGAGTACAGAGGTTCCTGAAGCCTACATGTATGCAAAATTCTCTATCGCTGAAGGAAGCAATGAACTCACATTCACCACACGCAACTTCGGTGAAAACTTTACTTATTTTAAACTCACGGCTATTCAAAACGATGGTACAGTTACGCATGTAGCGCCAGCATCGAATACAGCGCAGGAAGCAATGGCTGCTGACAACGGTACCTGGAAGTTTAAACATGGTGATGGCGGAGCCGGTAACCCTGAAGGATATGCATCTTTCGTGTATGACCTTTCAGCATTTAACGGTCAGGATGTAACACTTGTATTGGGCGTGTATAATGGCGAGGCGAACTCTGGCGAAAACAAACTGGTTTTCCATACGATTGAATTGAATTAAAAAAGAATGAATTATACGATGACACTATTTCACACTTTTACTTCTAAGATCATTGCGTGCGGTCTTGCAATACTGTTAGTCATAACAGCTTGCAGCGACACTGCATCTGAGGATGGTCCTAAGAATCCGCCGGAGGATGTAAATCTTTCGGAGCGCAATCTCCTACGTGCGATGGAACTTACCGACCAAGCCGTGGCAGCTCACTTTACAGGCGATGGCATGGCGATGGCACGTTACTATAACCCTTACACGAAGGTCCGTTCTGATGAGAAGGGCAGTGTATGGATGTACACCGCGGCTATCGAAGCGGTAAATGCGATTCTGCATGGACTTGAAGTGCAGAAAGACCATGGTAATGCTGCACTTTACGATGCGCATTTTAATAAGTACGTAACGCTACTCGACAAACTGGTAGACAATGCAGACTATTACATGGGAACCTTCCAACTGGTGTCCTACACGCAAACCAGAGAGTGGTCAGTATACGGGGTCAACCGTGGTGGTTCCAAAGGTTCTGCGCAGGTTGCCGGAATCGAAAACGTGTATGATGATCAGATGTGGCTTGTGCGTGAATTGCTCGAGTCATATAAACTGACTGGTAACGATGCGTATCTGGAAAAAGCAGAATATTTAACCGAATACGTTCTCGATGGATGGGACGCTACACGTGATGCGAATGGAGCGGAGCGTGGCGGTATTCCATGGGGACCGGGCTATGTCACAAAACATGCTTGCAGCAATGGACCGATGGTAAGTCCACTGGTATGGTTGCATGAGTTGTACAAAGACAAAAACGATGAAGTAACACACCGTTATATCAATGCTACAGATAAAGTAACACGTGAAACAGCGCAGGTAAAGAAAAGCGACTATTACCTGGACTTCGCCAAGAAAATTTACGCTTGGCAAAAGAGCCACTTGTTGCGTGCCGATGGTGTGTACGACGATATGAGGGGTGGTTGCTCGCCCGGCAGTCCGCAAACAGAAACAGTTAATGGTACCACTTACCGCAAAGGTATTACCTGTCAGGATCGCGTAGGTCCGGCGATAACATACAACAGCGGAACAATGGTTTCCGGCGGAGCGGATTTATATCGTGTAACTGGCGATAACGTGTATCTGGAAGATACCAAAAAATTATCGGATGCAAGTTTCCAGTATTTCGCAAAGCTTGGACAAAGCAAACCTGGCTATTATACCTATGATATCAGTGGTTTTAGAAACTGGTTCAACGGTGTGCTCATGCGCGGATATGTAGATATATATCCTTCATATGAAACAGCAGCGGATTACATCGATTCATTTCAGGAAAACCTGGATTACGGATATGAAAATTTTCTGTACGAAGGATTTCTCCCCACAAATTTATTAGTAGGCTGGAGCCGAGACAATGGTAAGAACAACACAGAAGGCATGTTCAACTTTGCTTTTGCCGCAGAGTATGCCGTACTGTCGCGATATGAACTTCAAAAATAAAAAGTCATTTAGCATATGCTTGATAAATACAACCAACTATTAAAGAAACTAACGATGTATTCCGTAATCGGAATACTCGTTCAGTGCGTTGTTTTTGCTTCAGCTTTTGCTTCAGAAGCAATGCAGCAGCAAGACATTACGGTAACGGGTACAGTAACATCAGAGGATGATGGGTCTGCTTTACCTGGTGTGAACGTAGTTATTAAAGGAACCATACGTGGAACGACAACTGACGCTGACGGAAAGTTTTCGATTCAAGTTCCTGATAGCGAGGCCACGCTTGTCTTTTCATTTATTGGATATACGGCACAAGAGATTGTCGTGTCATCGCAAACCGTGATTAATGTAACCATGGCCTCGGATATCCAACAACTTGGTGAAGTCGTCATTGTAGGTTATGGTACACAGAAAAAAGTAACATTGACTGGATCTGTGGCCGCGATTAAGGGTGAAGATTTGATTAAAACCAAAAACGAAAACCCACAAAATATGCTTACCGGTAGGGTAGCAGGTGTTCGTGTATGGCAAAGAAGTTCAGAGCCAGGTACATTCAACACCGGCTTTGATATTCGTGGTTATGAAAGTGAGAATGGTCCGTTAATGGTTATCGACGGTATTCCACGTACCATGTCTGATTTCCAAAGGTTGAACCCTTCTGATATTGAAGACATATCCGTATTGAAAGATGCATCAGCAGCTATCTACGGCGTTCGCGGTGCCAGTGGTGTCATTTTGGTTACCACCAAACAAGGTACAAAAGAAGGGAAGACAAAAGTTACGTACAACGGATCCTATACACTACAGGAGCCATCCGGTATGCCAAGGCTTGCCAATCCATATGAAACCATGACCATCTACAACGAACAATCGATGAATGATGTTAATGGAGGGAGTATCATATACGGTCCGGATAAATTCGAAGAATTTCGTAGTGGTACACGTCGTGCAACGGATTGGAACTCACTGCTTATCTCCGATCTGGCACCTCAAACACAACATGACCTGAGCATTACCGGGGGAAATGAGAAAACGCAATACTACATTGGCGCAGGATATTTTTTCCAGGAAGGTATTTTTAAATCAGGTGATCTCAACTACAACAAGTACAACCTGCGTACTAATATTACCTCCGAGATTGCAAAAGGGTTAACATTTAACATTAACCTGAGCGGAATTGCCGATACACGCAATACACCTTACGCAAGTTCGGTGGATATTATCCGTAACTATTGGAAGCAGGGCGTATTGTTTCCTGCCTATGCCGACCCGGAAAACACAATGCTGAGCTACGAAGGTTTAGATCTTCAGCAAAATACAGTGGCGATGATGAGATCGGATATTTCAGGTTACCGAAAGTATCAACAAAAGAACTTCCAGTCATCAGCAGCCCTTAATTTTGATCTGGGAACGGTACATTCGGCCCTGGAAGGTTTGTCAGCGAAAGCGATGGTTAGTTACGATTATCGGACTGACAACAACTCGGCATTTCGCAGAGAATACTACCAATACGCTTATAATGCTTCGACAGATTCCTATACTTCGGAATTGTACACACCAAGCTCACCAAATCAACTACGTCGTGAGTCATGGATTAAGCAGCAGCTGCTTGGGCAATTCCTGTTGAATTATACCCGGACTTTCGGCAGCAACCATAATGTAGTGGGACTTTTGGGTTGGGAAAGTCAAAAGAAGACAGGCGATAATTTCTTTGCCCAGCGTAATCTTGCGTTTGGATTAGATTACCTTCTGGCTGGTGATAATGAGAGCAACGTGGCAGGTATGTCGCTCGACAAACCTGATCTTTACAAGATTGGTAACTCAGCCGTATTCGGTAGAATTAATTATACGTATGCTGATCGTTACATCGCCGAAGTACAGTTTCGATATGATGGATCTTCGAAGTTTGTTGAAAATGATCAATGGGGATTCTATCCTTCCGGATCAATCGGATGGCGCGTGTCTGAAGAGCCATTCTTCAAGTCAGTTTCTGCTTTGTCATTTGTAGATCAGCTTAAATTTCGCGCGAGTTACGGGGTTACCGCTGATGATGCCACACTAAATTATGAATGGTACCCTGGTTATGAATATCCATCAACAAACACAAATGCAGCCGACGGTTATTACAACCAATATGCACCAGGTTATACCTTCGGTGGTGAGTTTATAAATGCAGCCGACCGAATAGTTCCCAACCCAGACATCTCGTGGTGGACAGCAAAGATGTTCAACGTTGGTGTTGATTTCGAAGGATGGAACGGACTTTTTGGATTTTCAGTAGATTACTTTGATCGTCGTCGGGAAGGACTTCATAATCGCAGCAATGCTACCATGCCGACAGTAGTAGGAACAGAAGCACCGTTAGAAAACGTGAACAGTGATCAGCAGTATGGTATTGATCTCGAACTTTCTCACCGTAATACCATTGGTGACCTTGCTTACACCGTGCGGGCTATTGGTACAATTACCCGCCGTAAGTGGTTAGTTGCCGTGCAGAATGGTGGTTATGGAAACTCATACGATCGCTGGAAAAATGATAACCTTAATTATCGCTACCAGGGTGTGCAGTTCGGATACGAATCGGATGGACGTTATACAAGCTGGGAAGACGTTTGGTCTTATCCGATCTATAAAGATCGCAATGTTTTACCGGGTGATTACAAATATGAAGACTGGAATGGCGATGGTGAGATCAACGGTCTCGATGAGCATCCCTTTGCATTCGACCAAATACCATGGCTTAATTTCAGTTTGAGCTATGAAGCTGCTTATAAGAATTTTGATCTCAGTTTTCTTTTTCAGGGTACAGCCATGGGATCAATGCAGTACAGAGAACCATTGTATGCGATTTGGGGAACGAATGGTGGTGGTACCTTGGAGCAGTACGTGGACCGCTGGCACCCCGTAGATCCAACAGCAGATCCTTACGATCCTGAAACAGACTGGGTGAGTGGCTATTATGGTTACACCGGACATTATCCACTAGAAAATTCAGAATTCAATCGGGTGAGTACTTCGTATCTGCGTTTGAAAAGCATTGAATTTGGTTACACGTTGCCGACACACAGGTTATCATCTTCAATGAAAGTGCGCGTGTTTGCTAATGCTTACAACCTTTTCACGGTCACTGGTGTGAAGTTTGTTGATCCTGAGCATCCTGACAGTGACAATGGAAGGTTATATCCGCTCAACAAAACATATACTGTGGGTGTATCAGCAAGCTTTTAAAAAATTTAAATAAGGAACTTATGAATCATAGAATAAACTTTAATATAAAAAGAATATTATTCCTTATCAGTCTATTGTATTTCTCTTCATGCACAGAGTTGGATATTCCGCCTCCAAATGTTATCGGTGATGAAACGCTGATGACAAACGAGGCTGGTATGGAGGTTTATATGGCGCGGATGTACAGCAGGATGCCATTCGAAGACTTCAAATACATGGCTGAGTGGGGCTTAAACCACAACTCCTGGCTGGGCGCTATGGGTATTGAAGGAACAGGCGAGGCGTTGAACCGCGATGGTATATGCAGTGCGTTTACCGGTGAAGATACACCATACTGGTCGGAGGCTTTCGTTCTTTTGCGTGATGCCAACCACCTGCTGGAAACATTACCCGATTACAAGGGCGAATTTGCTGAAGTGACCTACAACCATTTCCTAGGCGAAGCTTATTTTGTACGCGCCATGGTATTCTCTGCAATGGCCCGGCGTTTTGGTGGCGTGCCTTTGGTAACCAGTATTCCATCGGGTGAAAGCTTGGAAATTCCGCGTGCTTCAGAGGAAGAAACCTGGGACCAGGTGATGGCCGACTTTGATCAGGCAATCGCCTTATTACAACCTCAGAGTCCGCAACGAGGTTATGCAAACAAATATGTTGCATTGTCATTCAAAGCTGAAGCGATGTTATACGCAGGTAGCGTAGCAAAATACAATGAAACTGTTTCCGGTCGACTCACAGGTTTTGGTCAGAAAACAGGTGTGCGTGTAATTGGTTTTGCTGAAGAAACAGCACAAGCTGCTTCAAGGAGATATTTCAGGGAAGCCTATCTGGCTGCGCGGACGGTTATAACAGATGGACAATACTCACTGTATAAGAAAAAATGGTCACCAACAGATCCTGAAGCACAGTACCAGAACATGGTAGACATGTTCAGCGATTTGTCAAGTACTGAAAATATCTATGTAAAGGAATATGTTTATCCAACTTTTACACATGGTTACGATGCATACAGTGCTCCGTTTATTTTCAGAGCACCGCTCGCATCGGGTACATGTCCTACATTGGATTTTCTGGAATTGTTTGATGGTTTCGATCGCTATCCTGATGGAACCATAAAAGTTACTACAGGATCCTCTAACACCGAAGGTGATTACCTGATGTTCGATTCGCCGATGGAGTTTTTTGAAGATGCTGAGCCACGCCTTCGTGCTTACGTAATTTTCCCTGGTGATGTATTCAGAAATACAGAAATTGAAATTCGCGCAGGTGTATATACAGGTGCTGCACCCATTAATCCGTTTTTCAATAACTACTCTTACGCCACAGCGGAAACACGTTATCAAAATCTTGGTGCTTATACACAAGCTTCAAAGACACTTTATCTCAGCCCGAGAGAGGGCAATGGCCAGGAAATTGTTAATTACGAAGGCACAGACATGACAGCTGCAGGTGCTAATGGTCCTTTTTATGACAATGGAGAAGGCTGTCTTACCGGATTGCTGGGACGCAAGTGGCTTAATCCGGCTCCTTCCGTTGAGCCCGGAGAAGGTAAATCCGCGCAACCATTTATTCTAATGCGTTATGCAGAGGTATTACTTACGGCCGCAGAGGCCGCAGTAGAATTAGCAATGGCTGGCGAAGCTTCTCCTGATGGTGCTGATTTGATGCAAGTTGCCACTGAAGCTGTTAGCTCAATTCGTGAAAGAGCAGGAGCAACACCGCTTGTAGGAAGTATTACAGGCGATGAAAACGGACGTAACATTGTCAGAAAAGAACGTAGAAAAGAACTTGCACTTGAACACAAGACAAAGTGGGATTTACGTCGCTGGAGAGTACAACACTATGAAGGACGCGATGGTTTTTGGGGTGAAGTAAGAGATAAAGATGCCTTTAGTAGCAACGCCCGATATCGCTTCCGCGGATTGTACCCGTTCTTTTCAACCGAAGCTGGAAAATACTTCTTCGATGCCCGTTTTCAATGGGTAAGCTTAAAGACGTTCGAATACAATATCATTGATTACTACTTTGCTATTCCTGGCGGAGAAGTTTCGAAGAGCCCGGTGATTGACCAGCAACCGAATAGATAATGCGTAACAAGTTACTAATCACTAAGAATTACAAGAAGATGAAGAAGATATCAATTTACATATTATGCGCTGCTATGATTTCCTTCACTTCCTGCAGCATGTTTGAGATAGATAACTATCCTGAACCCGCTGAAACACTGCAGGGCGAAGTTGTCGATGTAGCCACTGGTGAACCGGTGCTTACTGACCAGGGAAGCGAAGGCATCCGCGTGAGATTAACCGAACTCAGTTGGGGTGATAATGTTACCCCAAATCCTGATTTCTTTTGTAAGCCTGATGGTACATTTCAGAATACAAAAGTTTTTAAAGGAAACTATAACGTTATGGTTGATGGGCCATTCATTCCTTTACTCCGTGAAGATGATCGCGGTATTCCGATTGCTGATGAAACGCAGACGCTGGATATCAAAGGCACAACTAAAGTACGGTTCGAAGTACAACCCTTCCTCAAAGTAGAATGGGTAGGAGAACCTGAAGTGGTGAATGGTAAAGTGAGAGCGCAAGTGCGTGTTACACGCGCCGTATCGGCTGAGGATTTTCAAGCTAAAATAGAACCTATGGGTGGCTATAGTAACAGCTTTCTTAACGTTACCGATATTCAATTATTTGTTAGCTATTCCTCCACGGTAGGTTATCGTGCACGCGACGAGCGTTGGTCCAGTCAAATCGAGTACTCCGGTGCGGCATTTAATGCATTGTTAGGAGAGACAATAACCATCGAATCCAATGGAACGATTCCTTCTGGAAAAGCAGTCTTTGTCAGGGCTGCATCACGTATCAATTACGACACGCCAAAAGGTAGTGGAACAAGGAGATGGAACTATAATGAGCCCATTCAACTGTTGATTCCTTAAGATGTATAGCGGTTAAAGTCATCTTTTTAAATAAGGTGGCTTTAACCTTTATCCCTTTTCTGAGACGCGATGGTAGAGAATAAACTGGTTGGTTGTACCGACTAGACTTATACTGCCTTGCCACTGGACTGACAGGTTGAATGATTCTATTTTTTACAAACTATAGTAAATGCAAAAGACGATCATAGTTTATGCGCTGCTGGCGTTTTTCTTTTATGCTTGCTCACAACCTCCGCAAACATCAAAGAAAGTAGATAACACCGCTGGAGAAAAAACAACTTTTCAAACTTCTAATCCATGGAAGCCGGTAACGGATGTGCGGGCAGATGTGGCCATTGTCTACAGCGTGAAAGATCACCATAAGAAAGGCGATTTAACATTTGAAGAACGCGTTCAAACATGGCGCGATAGGGGATACACGACACATTTCATGACTGGAATTGCATGGGGAGAATACCAGGATTATTTCACTGGTAAGTGGGATGGGAAATGGCATCTCGATGAAGGTCAGGTAACGCAAAAGGGAGATACAATATGGCATGGACGCATGGTTCCCTACATCGTGCCTTCCGCAAATTTCATTAAGTACATGAAAGAGAAAGTGATCAAGCGTGTCATCGACGCGGGGATTGACGCGATCTTTCTCGAAGAACCAGAGTTCTGGGCGCGCGCAGGTTATAGTGAGGCTTTCAAAAGGGAGTGGAAAACATATTATGGATTCGACTGGAGACCACAACACGAATCCCCTGAAAATACGTACTTGTCGAACAAACTGAAGTATCACCTTTACTACAAGGCGTTGAACGAATGCTTTACATACGCCAAAGAATATGGCAAAAGCAAGGGCATGACTATTCGTTGTTACGTTCCAACGCATTCACTGGTGAATTACTCACAGTGGATGATTGTCAGTCCTGAAGCAAGCCTCGCATCACTGCCTGTTGTTGATGGATACATTGCACAGGTCTGGACGGGTACTTCACGTGAACCGAATTATTTCAACGGACAAAAAAAAGAACGTGTATTTGAAACGGCGTTTCTTGAATACGGATCCATGGAGTCAATGACGGCACCTACAGGTAGAAAGATGTTTTTCCTTACCGACCCGATTGAAGATTGGCCACGCGACTGGGCCGACTACAAAAAAAATTATCAGGCCACTTTTACAGCACAACTGCTTTATCCGATGATAGCAGATTATGAAGTGATGCCGTGGCCAGATCGGATTTACGAAGGCCTCTATCGCACAAGCGCGAACAGTGATCAGAAAGAGCGGATCCCGCGTTTCTATTCAACACAGATGCAGGTCATGATCAATACGCTGAACGACATGCCGCTGTCAGACAACAAAGTGAGTGGCTCACAGGGAATCGGTGTACTGATGGCGAATTCACTGATGTTCCAGCGTTTCCCTACGCACCATGGTTACGAAGATCCCCAGCTGTCCAATTTTTATGGACAGGCACTACCGTTACTAAAGCGCGGTGTTCCTGTTAAAACCGTTCATATAGAAAATGTTTCTTTCGCACAGAGCTTAAAAGATATCAAAATACTGATCATGTCTTATTCCAACATGAAGCCCATGGATAAGACCGCACATGATCACATCGCTGAATGGGTAAAAGGCGGAGGTGTTCTCTTGTATTGCGGCAGAGATAATGATGCATTTCAAAGTGTGCAGGAATGGTGGAATACAAATGGAAATACTTTCAAGGCGCCATCTGAACATTTATTTCTGAAACTTGGCTTGCAAGAACCTTTTAACGCTGGAGAATATAAATTTGGAAAGGGAATCGTTCGTATTTTGCGCAGCGATCCGAAAGAATTTGTCCTAGCTGAAAACAGCGATCGTGAATTTGTAAGTGCTATCAAACAGTTGTACAAAACGGAAACCGGAAAAGAACTTGAACTCAAAAACTATTTCACGCTTACCAGAGGCCCTTATGAATTGATTTCAGTAGTGGATGAAAATGTAGATCAAACACCTTACACAATTGAAGGGAAGTTTATTGATTTGTTCGATCCGGAAATTCCTGTACTGAATGAAAAGAAAGTGAATCCGGGAGAGCAGGCGTTCTTATACAACATCGGAAGTATTAAAAATCCGAAAAGGCCGCAAGTACTCGCTACAGCGGCGAGAGTCTACGATGAAGGTTTTGCCAATAACACATATTCATTCGTAGCTAAAAGTCCATTGAACACAACGAATGTGATGAGAGTGCTTCTTCCTGCAAAGCCAGCCGAAATAAAAGTGATGGATGCTGCGGGTAAGATATTAGCGTCGAATACAGCCTGGGATGATGAAAGCAAAACATGTTTCCTGAGTTTCGAGAACAACCCGGATGGTGTTCAGGTAAAATTAAGCTGGTAAACGACTATCAATTGATGATTGAGAATTGAATAAATGTAGAATAAGATAAAGAATTAAGATGATGAAAAAAATTGGATTATTAGGGTCGACATTTTTTTTATGGTGTTTAGTCCTGAATGTAAATGCACAGGTTTCTGATCCTGTCAGTTATGTAAGCACACTGGTGGGAACGAATTCCAAGTATGAACTTTCAACCGGAAACACGTATCCGGCAATTGCGCTTCCGTGGGGAATGAATTTCTGGTCTCCGCAGACCGGTAAAATGGGCGATGGCTGGATGTATACTTACACAGCAGATAAGATCAGGGGATTCAAGCAAACGCATCAACCCAGCCCGTGGATGAACGATTATGGCCAGTTTTCACTCATGCCTACAACAGGAAAGGCTGTTTTTGACGAGAACGAAAGAGCAAGCTGGTTTTCGCATAAAGCGGAAATTGCCAAGCCTCACTACTACAGCGTATATTTAGCTGATCACGATGTAACAACTGAAATAGCACCAACGGAAAGGGCAGCGATGTTCCGTTTTACTTTCCCTGACAGCAAAAACTCATTCATTGTTACCGATGCTTTTGATAAGGGATCTTTTGTTAAAATCATTCCCGAAGAAAATAAGATCGTAGGTTACACAACGCGGAACACCGGGGGAGTACCCGATAATTTCAAAAATTACTTTGTCATTATTTTTGACAAACCATTCACCTATTTCGCCGCTGTTAAAGACGGTAAGATCGCCGAGCGAGAAAAGGAGTTCAAAGGAAACCACGCAGGAGCAATTATCGGATTCTCAACGTCAACTGATGAAAAAGTACATGCGCGTGTAGCTTCCTCTTTCATTAGTGAAGAGCAGGCATTGATGAACATGAAAGAGTTGGGAGATGCAGATTTTGATAAAATTGTAAGTAAAGGAAAACAACGCTGGAACGAAGTTTTAGGAAAAATCAAAGTCGAAGACGATAATATCGACAACATCAGGACATTTTATTCTTCATTCTACAGATCAGTATTATTTCCGAGAAATTTTACAGAGATAGATGCGAATGGTAAGATCATGCATTACAGCCCGTACAACGGTAAAGTTTTGCCAGGTTACATGTTCACTGACACCGGTTTCTGGGATACGTTCCGCAGTTTGTTCCCTTTCCTGAACTTCTTATATCCATCTGAAAATGTAAAGATGCAGGAAGGACTTGTGAACGCGTATAAAGAAAGCGGATTTCTGCCCGAGTGGGCAAGCCCCGGTCACCGCGATATTATGGTTGGAAACAATTCTGCATCTGTCGTTGCCGATGCTTACGTGAAAGGATTGCGCGGTTATGATATTGAAACTTTGTGGGAAGCGCTTAAGCACGGAGCAAACAATGTGCATCCAAAAGTTTCTGCTACAGGTAGAAAGGGATACAATCATTACAATAAGCACGGATATATTCCGAACGATGTTGATGTAGATCAGAATGTAGCCCGTACGTTGGAGTATGCTTATAACGACTGGACAATCTACCAGTTAGGAAAAGCACTCAATAAACCGAAAAAAGAGATCGACATCTATGCGAAACGCGCGCTGAATTACAAGAACCTTTATGATTCGAAAAGTAAGTTAATGGCAGGACGCGCCGCGGATGGCTCTTTCTCTGATGGTTTCAAACCTACTGACTGGGGCCGCGATTTCACAGAAGGAAACAGCTGGCATTACTCATGGTCTGTTTTTCACGATCCTCAGGGACTAATTGACTTGATGGGCGGACAAAAAGAATTTGTCAACATGCTCGATTCTGTTTTCATTATTCCTGGATCTCGAGGAATGGATAGTCGTTCAATGATTCACGAAATGCGCGAAATGCAGGTAATGGACATGGGACAATATGCACATGGTAATCAACCGATTCAGCACATGGTCTACTTGTACAACTATACTACCGAACCTTGGAAAGCGCAATACTGGGCGCGTGAGATTATGGACAAACTTTACGCGGCAACACCGGATGGGTATTGTGGCGATGAAGACAACGGACAAACATCAGCGTGGTATGTTTTTTCATCTTTAGGGTTTTATCCGGTATGCCCTGGAAGTAACGAATACATTTTAGGATCTCCTTTGTTTAAGTCTGTGAAAATCGAATTAGACAATGGAAAGAAGATAGAAATAACGACGGAGAATAATTCTAAAGAGAACCGTTACATCACGGAGATGAAATTGAATGGTAAGAACTACTCAAAGAACTATCTTACACACGAAGATTTGATGAAAGGAGCGAAGATCGATTTCAAAATGGCCGAGACACCAAATAAAAATCGGGGTGTTGCTAAAAGTGATTTCCCGTATTCTTTCTCAAACGAAAAATAAAATAGTGTCGTGAGTCCAAAACTATTAAATTAAAACCAGACAAGCATGAAGAGAATCCTGTTGATTTTGGTATTTGTACTCATCGGAATTCCGATTATCAAAGCGCAGGAGTTAACCGTGGCATCCTTTAATATTCGTTATGAGAATGCTTCAGATTCTGTTAACGGCAACGGATGGCCACAGCGTCTTCCTGTAATATGTGACTTAATACGTTTTCACAATTTTGAAATCTTTGGTGCACAGGAAGTGTTACATGGTCAGTTGGTTGATATGCTTGCCGGGCTTCCTGGTTATAGCTATGTGGGCGTTGGTCGCGACGATGGAAAGACCCAAGGAGAGTATGCGCCGATTTTTTATCAGAAGGATAAGTTTAAGGTTTTGAAATCCGGTAATTTTTGGCTGTCGGAAATTACAGATAGACCCAATAAAGGCTGGGATGCTGCCTTACCGCGGATTTGTACCTGGGCTAAAATGAAAGCGTTTGAAACTGGTTTTGAGTTTTATTTTTTCAACTTGCATATGGACCACAGGGGCGTAGAGGCCAGAAAAAACAGCGCCAAACTTGTATTGAAAAAAATTACGGAGATGTGCGGCGACAACCCGGTCATTTTAACGGGCGATTTCAATGTAGATCAACACAGTGCAGACTACACATTGTTACAAGGATCTGATTTACTGAACGACGCCTATGAAGTCGCCAGTGTAAGGTATGCTTTAAACGGCACATTCAGTGATTTTAAAGTCAACAGGAAAACGGAAAGTCGGATTGATCATGTGTTTGTCAGTGACTCGTTCACGGTAGCGCGGTATGGTGTTTTAACGGATACATATCGGACAGAAATTAAAGATGGTGAGTCTGAGCAATCCGGAAATTTTCCAAAAGAAGTGTCATTAACGAAATACGTTGCCCGTATCCCTTCTGACCATTTTCCAGTGAAAGTGGTATTGCGTTTTAATGATTGAAACATTTTGTTTAAGATAAATTATTATAAAAAAAATAGCTTTATGTTCAAAATACCTTTGAGTCGAATACTAATCGTTTTTGCTGTAGGGATTTTCCTATGTTCATGCGCCACCTTAGAAGGACAAAATGGTGAAGCAAGAAAAGAGGAACTGGGTGCTGCATTTCGTGCGCCAGCTTACCCGCTGATAACGATAGACCCATATACCAGTGCATGGTCCACTTCCGACCAGTTATTTGATACGCCGGTAAAACACTGGACAGGTAAGAATCATTCATTGATTGGTGCAGTCCGCGTTGACGGAAAAACCTATCGTTTCCTTGGTAAAGAAGAAATTCCGTTGCAACCGGTTTTACCTAATGCGAAGTATGAAGCATGGGAGGGAAGGTTTGTAACCAACGCACCTGCTAAAGGCTGGGAACAACCTGGCTTCAACGATGCTTCATGGAAAAGTGGTAAAGCAGGTTTCGGCACGCCGAATACCTTCGATACAAAGACCGCCTGGGAAACAAAAGAAATATGGGTGCGCAGAGAATTCACACTTCCGGCATCAAACAGCGATACTGAACTTTACCTGAATTACTCGCACGATGACGATTTTGAACTATATCTAAACGGAACGCAGATCGTTAATACCGGAAACCGCGCGAAAAATAATATCACGGTGAAGCTTGACAAGACTTTGCTGAATGCCGATGGAAAAAATGTTATCGCGGCACATTGTCTTGATCGCGGTGGTCTAGCTTATGTCGATTTCGGTATTTTCAGAGAAAGCGATGAGAAACCCGTTTTTGCAGAGACTGCGGTTCAAAAGAATGTAAAGATCACGGCGACACAAACAAAGTATGATTTCACCTGTGGTCCTGTAGATCTGCATCTTGAATTTGTTTCTCCGTTGTTGATGGATGATCTTGATTTACTTTCACGCCCTGTAAATTACATTAACTACGAAGTTGTTTCCAATGATGGACAAGCACACGATGTGGAAGTTTATTTTGAAGCAACACCGGAGTGGGCTGTCAACGAATTAAACCAGGAAGTTGAAATCACAACCGGAAAAACCGGAAGTATCAATTTTGCGAAAACAGGAACTACGGAACAGCCCATCTTGCAAAAGAAGGGTGATAACGTGCGTATAGACTGGGGATATTTTTATCTGGCGGCTGAAGCGTCAGAAAATAAAACGCTGGCAATAGGAGATTTTTCAACAATGAAAAAGTTATTCCTTGAGAATGGAAAAATAAATTCTACGAAAGAGAAATTCACGGCGGTGATGTCGTCGTCAATGCCTGCGCTCGCATTTACCAACAGCCTTAAAGCGGTTTCATCGAAACCTGAAACAGGGTATGTTATGCTGGCATACGACGATATTGAATCCATCCAATACTTTGGCCAAAATCTGAAAGCATGGTGGACTAAAGATGGACAAGTTAGTTTTGATCAGACCTTGACCGCTGCTGCAACAGACTTCGAGAAAATATTAGCACGTTGTGACGAATTTGATAACAAGGTGTACCACGAAGCGCTTAAAGTTGGCGGTGAAAATTATGCACGGCTTTGTATGCTCGCGTATCGCCAATCAATTGCCGCCCATAAACTGGTGAAAGATACCGAAGGTACTACGCTCTTTTTATCAAAGGAAAATTTTAGTAATGGTTCCATCGGAACTGTGGATGTGACATATCCGTCGGCGCCACTATATCTGAAATATAATCCAGAACTGCTGAAGGGAATGTTGAATCCAATTTTCTATTACACAGAGAGTGGTAAATGGACCAAACCTTTTGCTGCGCACGATGTTGGTACGTATCCACAGGCGAACGGACAAACCTATGGCGGCGATATGCCTGTGGAAGAATCAGGTAATATGCTCATCCTTACAACAGCAATTGCTGATGCCGAAGGAAATGCCGCTTATGCTGAAAAACATTGGGAAGCGTTAACAACGTGGGCCAATTACCTGTTGGAAAAAGGTCTTGATCCGGAGAACCAACTTTGTACTGATGATTTTGCAGGACACTTTGCTCATAATGTAAATCTATCGGCAAAAGCAATCATGGGTATTGCCGGCTATGGAAAGCTGGCTGAAATGCTTGGCAAAAAAGAGGTCGCTGAAAAATATACTTCAGAAGCAAAGAAGATGGCACAGGAATGGATTAAGATGGCTGACGATGGTGACCATTTCCGTTTGACGTTCGATCAGGCTGGAACCTGGAGTCAGAAATACAATCTTGTTTGGGATAAACTGTTGGGGCTTGGCATATTCCCTGAAGGGGTAGCACAAAAAGAAATAGCATTTTATCTGACAAAGCAAAACAAATATGGTTTGCCGTTGGACAACCGGAAAACGTATACCAAATCTGACTGGATTGTATGGACTGCGACAATGGCAAATGACACTGCAACCTTTAAAAAGTTTATCGATCCGCTTTATGGCTATGTTACAGAAACACCTGACCGCGTTCCAATGAGCGACTGGTATGAAACAACGGATGCTACGCAGGTTGGATTTCAGGCACGTTCTGTGGTAGGGGGTTATTTTATAAAAATGCTGGACAAATAATCTTGGGAAATTTTCAATGTCGTTTAGCAAGGTTTTACTTCTTAACCCAAGCTAGAAGCGACGCTTTAAGGACTTGACTAAACGACATTGCTCATAAATTTTAAAACGTAGAATGATGGCATACTGTAAAGCAGCTACTTATTTGGTTGTCGTTGCGCTGGCGCTGCAATTTCATTTTTCGCACGCACAAAAAAGGACCAGTAAAAATCATAATCCAGTCTTCGAAGGATGGTATGCCGATCCGGAAGGAATTGTATTTGAAAATGAATACTGGATCTATCCAACGTACTCTGCACCATACAACGAACAGGTCTTTATGGATGCTTTTTCCTCTAAGGATTTAGTTAACTGGAAGAAGCACGAGCGCATCATTGATACCACTGCCGTTACCTGGGCCTGGCGCGCCATGTGGGCACCTGCCATCATTAAAAAGGGTGACAATTACTTTTTATTTTTTGCTGCCAACGATATTCAGAGCGATAACGAAGAAGGCGGAATCGGTATAGGTGTTTCGAAATCTCCCGGAGGGCCTTTCAAGGATTATCTAGGTAAACCACTCATCGATAAGTTTCACAATGGTGCACAGCCTATCGATCAATTTGTTTTTCGGGACAAGGACGGCCAGTATTATATGTTTTACGGAGGATGGCGCCATTGTAACGTTGTAAAACTGAAAGATGATTTCACAGGAACCATCCCATTCGAAGATGGTACCGTATTCAAAGAGGTCACACCAGAGGGTTACGTGGAAGGACCGTTCATGTTTATGCGTAACGGGAAATACTATTTTATGTGGAGCGAAGGTGGATGGACGGGACCTGATTATTGTGTAGCCTACGCTATAGCTGATTCACCGTTTGGCCCGTTCAAGAGAATCGGAAAAATATTGGAACAAGATCCGAAGGTCGCTACAGGAGCAGGACATCATTCGGTGATAAACGTTCCGGGTACAGATGAATATTACATTGTTTATCATCGCAGGCCGTTGGAGGAAACCGACGGAAACCATCGCGAAACCTGCATCGATCGGATGTATTTTGATGCGGATGGACTAATCAAACCTGTGAAAATTACTTTTGAAGGAGTTCCGGCCCGGAAGATAAAATGATGAAAAACGTGACGAGCATATACCGTCTTTTTAAAGAGACGGATCAATAGATTTTAGATAAGAAATAAAAATTTGGTGGTTTAGTTAGGTTGAGCTACATTTTTCGTAGCTGTTTTGGTGGCAAGTCTCTGATACGCTTGAGGATGAGACTTGTCATTTTTTTGTTTAAACTACAACGCTTTTGTAAATCCGGAAGGTAGTCAATTGCCCCGCGCTTCAGCGCAGGGATTTCAATAAAATAACAATATGGGCTTTAGCCCAACAACACTTAACGCAGCCAGCTACTTGTCATTTTTTTATAGCGACAAAGACACAAAGTGTTTCACGTCTGGAAGAATTTTCAAAAAACATACTTTCTTAGTGCCTTGTGCCTTAGTGCCCCTTTAAAAATCTGGCGAGAATGCAATGAACTTAATTTAGCCTTTAATATAAGGATGTGGATATTCATTGCCCATAACTTTTTTGTACTCAATAACAAAAGCCTGGTATTTGATTCGCGCTTCATCATTCATCTTCAGTTTTTGCATCGCTTTAATTTGATAAGTCAGAGCAGCATCATTGAGTGGATCAATATTCGCGATTGCTTCTGCTAAAGCGATGGTTGTCTGATAGCGTTCTGCTTCAAAGCTTTTTTCCATTTCCAATAGTAAAACCGGCTCGAGTTTCTTTTCAAGCTCTTCTTTAAACGCATCAAACAGGGGATGATCAGAGAGTTGCAAAAATTTGCCCCGCGTTAAAATCTCAACGAGCTCATCTCTGTATTCTGCAATTTCAGTTGTGGAAATAATTTCTAAGCATCGCGTGTAGTCGCAATAGAACACATCGGTTTGCGCTATTTTGAAATGACCTTTCTCATAAATCAATTCTATGCCATCCAGTTCGCTGAGCACTTTACGCAAGTGATTTATTGTAACACCCCTTGAATTTTTTACTTTATCGGCTGGCTTGTCTGGCCAGAGTATGTTGCTGAGTCGTTGGGATGCGATACCATCATCTGTTGTGCTATATTGAAGAACAAGACAAAAGATCTGCTTGAGTTGCGCACTGAACATGTAAGTAATGTCGCGGTTTTTCCTGTCGCGCACGGTGAATTCACCAAAAAGATAAATGGCATTTGCTCTTGTCGTTATTTCGGGCTTATCGTCTGCAATGGTTGGATCGTTTTCAGTGGTGGTTTCTGTTGGCTTTTGCTTCTTGTTTCTTGTTTTCCTGTAAACAACATAGCCGATGCCGGCGATTAAAGCAGCGCCGAATATAATCAGGACAAATGTGTAATCGCGCACTTCCCTGGAATAACTGGCCAATTCATCCACTGTTAGCGGAGGAAATGAAAGGGAATAAACTTTCAAATCTGAAGAAATGTCATCATCAAATTCCTGAACCACAGCATATAGGTTGTTTAGTCCGTCATCATAATAAAGATTCGCATTTGTTGTAATCTTATCGGAATAAATAGGAATAGAATCGCCCAGTATTTTATAATTGCCGTCCTTCAGCGAAAACTGAAAGAGTTTAAGAGTCGATTCGGAAAAATGTTCCGGATAGCACAACGTATAAAAACTCGAGTCGTCAAGGATAACCATCCCTCTTACGGGAACCATATTATCGTGCTCCCATTTGATTTCCCATAACTTTGAAACATGTTTTGTATTGAGGTCTATTTTATACAGGTCATAATAGTATTTTCTTCCGACGGTTTGTTCGCCAGATTCGTTACCCATGCCGCCGAAGATGTATATTGAATTGGTCTTCTTTAAATATCCTACCGAAGAAAAGTATCGAGGAGATATAAAATCTCCTGAAAATTGTTCCAGTGTATTCCATTCCTTCGTAATCAAATCGTAAGCGAAGAAATCCTTGCTGTAGCGCATTTTTCCAAAGCCTCCGAACAGGGTGTATTGTTCAGTATTTGGATTGAAGTAAGCACCATGATGGTGGAGCGGACTAGTGAGTTGTTGTGAATTTTCAGCGGTCCATTGATACGTACCCAGGTCAAGACTTGCTACTGTTGGTCCGTCGTAACCTTCGTTGTATAGTTCATAAGAATAAAGCTTATTGTGTTTTGTATCCAGGAAATTAGTTCCCAGGATAAGTCTCACGGGGCATTCTTCCTGAAACACTTTAATATTTGTGTCTCCTGATCTTGTATTGTAAATGAACAAGGAGTCCCTGTTGAAATAATATATCTCTTTTCTTTCCGGATTATAATTTGCGCCGGCTACCGATTCAGACTTAAATGAAGCTTTATGCCTCCAGTGGTAAGCATCATTCATCAGCCACTCGGGATTAGACACTTTGCCAAATGTTTCGCCGTTAATGTTGTGAACCACATTGCCCTCAATTTCTTTTAATGGAAAAACAAATTGTTGGTTTTTGTCGCCAATAAACAGGTCTCTGATAGCGAAGGAAGGGACATCAATAATATGATCACTTTTACCAAACAGAATGACCGGCGAATATGTATCTGGTAGCGCTTGATCTCGGGTGCTAAATGTTTTTTCGTGGATTGTAAGGTGTATTGAATCGCTTTTTAGGTCGAATGCGATTTTCATCTTAAACCACTGCAGGTTTAACAGGTCTTCCTTGTTGATGCGGGCAACGATCAGGTTATTTTTACCTTCTTCGTTAAATCTAAAGGTGAGGCTGTTGCCCTGAGCATCATAGAAGAGATTATAAATTCTGTTACTTTTTTTATTTTTGATTCGGATTATATATCCAATTTCCGTAGTAGGATAGAGGGCCAGATCAAAATTAATATTTAGATTCTCATGAAATACCGCGGTTTGGCCGCCAAAAACATCGTATGATGTGCGCTGATTTATAGGTTGTTCACTGCCATGAAATTTCAGGCCGCCGGGTGTAGACGCCTGGAGAAGCGTAAAACCAAAGATCAAAAAGACAAAAAAATATAATTTTAATGACAAAAACATAGTTTCTAAAATTCCGAATAAATTCCTCACGACTTTTTGCATGCCGCTTCAGCGGGTTTCTTTACCTGTTTTTAAGCACAAAATAAAAAAAACCGCTGATGAGTTCCCGCATTGTAGTGTTAATCCCCTAATTATTTGGACTGACAAGCAAGCGCTTTTTAACGACTCTACCTCGCCATTGTTAAAATATATAGAATTAAAATCAAGAGGCTGATACCTTTTCGGAAAAATATTTTGGACCCGGGTAAAAGCCTCGAAAGCATGAATTTGAGTCCAAAAAGAATTGATTGTGGTGTGTGCGCATTGAAGATTATCAGCGAGTTAGTGAAGACTCGTGGAACTGTTCCAAAAGGGATTCATCATTTACAGAACCGCATGAGAGATTAGCTTTTCTGCGATTGTAAGTTCCGAAACTCCAGGTGTCTTGCTTTCAAAAAATCGTTGTTGAACTAAGCCGATTCCCGTCCGGCGTTACTGATAATGGCCGATGACGGCACTGTTTGACAAGTTTTAATTTTGGAACCATAAACTGGCATCGTTAATAAATGCTCCTGTCCGGAAAATCAATCTGCCAATTCGCGCCACTTCACCATTCGTTGGCGTAAGTCTATAGTTTTGCCATCCACCTTAAAGGTACCGTTGCCCTGGTGATGCATGGTTCGCTGCTCTTTTCTTTTGTCGTTGACCCAGGCTTTAACCGCTTGAAGCATAAATAAGTTATAGTGTTTTACCATTCGCGTATCAATTACTTTACACTCAATATTTGCGATACATTGTTCAATTAACGGCGCTGCGATTTTTTGTGCAGGTCTTTGCGTAAGTCGAAATGTTTTGAATTTATCGATGTCTTCTCCCGAGCTGTTGCCAATGTCCACCACTTTTTCTGCCAGGTCTGCGCCGGGAATAGCGATAACGCATTCGCGCGTTGCCTTTAGTGCCTTGTAACTATAGTCCCACGGTCCGATCACTGCTCCGATAAGCGGCGGCTCATGCTGAATCATCATATGAAATCCCATTGTCATGATGTTTGGCTTTCCATGATGAAACGTAGTGACCAATACAATCGGCCCCGGCTCAATCAGCTCGTGTGTTTTTTTAATCGGGTAGTTTTTCATGGCGTCAATGCGTTTGTTTTGTTCATTGTATAAAATGGATGCCAAAACAATTTAGTCGCGTCCGCAAGACTGGGTGCCGATGTGCGAAAAACGAGGGAGTCAGCCCTGTTCTATTGTCGTTTTCGACTGTTAGCCTGAAGGGCTTTAACTACATATAACCGCGAGTGAAAACTCGCGGAAACAATGTACAAACGCGTCAACCCTTGATAAGGGTTAAATGTAAAACACGCTACGAAGCTTGATCGTGTTCTTTCCCTTCACATCGTTGACACATATTGAAGTCCTTCAGCCTTGTGGAGTTTCAAAAATTTAGTTGAGATCCAGGTGATGATTGCCCTCTATGCTGGGTAGCAGGTTTCAGTTGCTGCTGGCGTGAAGATTGCTGTTTAACCCTTTCAGGGTTATGATTATGTTCTATCTCAACGCCACCGGTTACACCGGTAGTTATCAAATATTGAAGTCCTTCGGACTTGTTCTGTTGGCCCACTCCCTTAATTGTATCAAATCCTCCTCCCTATGAACGTCATTGTAAAGTGCCCTTGCCTTGGGCCAAGGCGTAGTGAACGATCCCCCCGGTAAGCACCAAATAATGTCCCGTGATCGCACGCCATCTCGCTTAATCATTTTTTAAACAT
>DASPIZ010000067.1:0-48537 GCA_035628875.1 Ohtaekwangia sp.
ATGCACTTTGGAACGTTCGCTCAATTTTTTAAGAGCTTCGAATCGTAGATGCGCCATAAGTGGTTGTAATTTTGGTCTAATTGGCGCCAAATCTATCAGAAAAAATTAAACGATGGGTAATAGCGACCCACAATTTTAAAAATTTATTAAGAATTCAATTGCAAACGCATCCAAATTTAAACCACGGGTCATTTTGGTAACATTTTGTTGAAATTTGATAATTCCGGAACAGCCACACCATTAAAAAAGGTGCCCATTTTATAGACACCTTTGAGAATTTGATTTGTTGCTATCAATTCGACTTTTTAACAGAACCTCCACTGCTGGAATTGGTATTCGACTTTGAAGGATTACCACGATAGCGTATACTTCCTCCACTACTGGCATGGGCTGACAATTCTTCCTCGACAGAAACTTTCGCCGATGCCCCACTGCTTACCTCTATTTCGACTTCCCGGGCATTGAGGTCGTAGGCATCTATTTGGGCAGCACTACTTGCATCGCCTGTCATTGACTTTGTACTTCCCTGTAGTTCAATTTCGCTTGCGCTTGACGCGCTTACTTCCACAGATTCGCTTTCAATGCTCAGCTCAATATTGCCTGCACTTGAAGCCTGAAGTTCCAAATCACTTGCTTTCAAAACGCCTTCTGAAAATATATTTCCGGCAGAACTTGCAGAAAGCTTATCGACCCTGACATAGGACACATAAACTTTGGCCTGAATATTCCGGGTAAAATTGCCGGATCGCATGTGCACCTTCAGGTATGAACCTGATACTTCAGTGATAACGTCCTCCGGATCTCCACCTGTTACTTCTACACGTACCATTTCCTTGTCGTCTTTTTTCAGGTAAACATCTATCCCCTCCGCTACCTTCACACCCGAAAAGGATCCTACCTGACGTTCCTGAGACTGTTGGCTATACACATCCAGGTTAATGTATACTAACAGGATTAACACAGTTATCTTCTTCATCATAATTACAGCATTTGCCCTAAAGACAATTCACAATTATAAAGGTTGCATAAATTACCAAGGGACGCAAATATTTTGCTGATGTACGAAAACTGTGTATTTTACACTAGAATTGACCATTTCTTTTTTAAGATTTGCACTCTAACCTAAAGATCTCTTATGATTTTCGACAAAAAAGCTGAATTGAATGTACTAATTAACCTGGCTGCCAGCGACAAGAATGTAGCCGAACGTGAAACCAAGTTAATTCAATCCATCGCCAACGCAAATGGCATTTCCAAAACTGATGTAGATTCGATGCTAAGCAACCCTTCTCCCATTGGAGATATTCATTCATTGACTCCTGATGAAAAGTTTGAGCATCTATATCACCTGATCCAGCTTATGAAGATGGATGGCCAGGTGTTCCGTAGTGAGATTGTTTTTTGTGAACATATTGCCGAAAAACTTGGCTTCAAAAAAGCCGTGGTGGGTGATATCTCTCAACATGTATATAGTGATCCATCAATCACCGCCGATCGCGATATGGTGAAAACCAAAGCGATGAAACATTTAAAGTCTTAAAACATTATCCCCATTTTGTTGAAGGAAGATTTATTAATCTTCCTTTTTTTATGAGTCAAATTTCACAGGTTAGCCCATGGCATTATCACTTCACTACTTCGGTAATCATCTGCACTGTTTCATTGAATCCCTGAATGCTACTGGGCTTCGTAATAAATTTATCAGCCCCATTTTCCTCAGAAAACTTAATATCATGAGGAGATGCTGAAGTGGTAAGAACAATTACCGGGATGTGAATGAAATTCTTATCACCGCGGATGAGTGTAAGTATTTCTCGACCGTGAAGTTTCGGAAGATTAAAATCCATTACAATAATATCAGGTAATGCAGGAGCACTCATAAGATATGGAAGTGCCCGATCTCCTTCCATCACCACATCTACGGTACAGTCTACGTTGTTATCCTGTAAAGCCTCCTGTAGCAACTGAACGTCATCGGCGTCATCTTCAATCAGGAGAATACGTATCTTTTTCATTTATCGCGTTCCTAATAACAAATTAAATTAATTATAAACACCTGGTGAATTAAGTGAAATCATATGGCCTTGTACAAACTACATGCGTGATCTGTATTAGGATCTATGACATCAAATTTCAAAACTGCGCTCCCGCTGTCTGAAGATCGGATAAGAATTTTTTCAAGGCAGCAAGGAATTGTTCCGGTTGTTCAACCATTGGAAAATGACCTGCATTGTTTATCCAGATAATTTCGTATCCGAAGGGGGTGTACCGGCGCAGCGCATCTTCATTAAAAGGAGCGTAATCGCTGGCAATAATGCGCAGCTTAAAATTCAATTTCTGAAGCTGATCTTTATCGCTGGCATATTTTGGAATCATATTCTTATAAATTGCCAGCGCGATTTTTGGATCGGCGGTTTTATAGTCTTTTACTATACGATTGATCAAATCCCGGTTATCGCTTCTTATGTTTTCGCGGGCAACCGAATCAGCCATTTCCTCATAATTTCGCTTGAACTTTGTCAGATATTGTTTCAGGCTGATCCTCAGTTCAGGAGTGATCTTAAAGCCCACATCTTTAAAGTTATCGACGCCGATAATCGCAATGATCTTTTCAGGGATTTGATTCCGAACCTCAAGGGCAATTTCTCCACCGAGAGAATGCGCTACCAGGACGACGTTTTTGAGTTTTTGCTTACTTATAATTTGAGATATATCGCGACCAAAACTTTCTGCAGTCCACGTGGTGCGGTCTTTCCCTGAATTTCCATGGCCAGCCAGATCAAGAGAAATAATAGTATAACGTTCCTTGAGCTTATCTACGGAATAGTCCCAATAGGTATGATCAAGATTCCATCCATGAATAAAAATCAGCGCAGTGTCGCCTTTACCCAGAATGTCGTAATTGATGGAAACGCGCTCATAACGACCGGTATCATACTGCAAGAAATCGTCGTCCGGCCGGCTGCCCCCCGGACTGCAACCCGACCATGTCATGCAGATAGAAATGCAGATCAATGGGAAAATAGCATGAAATGCGTGCTTTATCACCGTATTAAAACAAATAAATTAAATTCGTAATTAAAGTTTTAAACATAACGATAAAGAATCTCTAAACATATCCTGGCTAAAATACATGATCGTAAGGAATTAAAAAATATTAGTTTATGCATGGTCCATGCAATCTAAATCTTCTAGTGTTAATATCTGGACTCAGGGATTAAGTTAATGGTTGGAACCAGTTTTTTATAGTGCCGGAAAATGCATCTCCCATGATGAACGTAGAAGCAATCCAACATGTTAATATTCTCCGCCACCTGATTACCACCTCTGGAAACTTTCCAAATAACGCTTTGCTTCCACTTTTGGTTTATCAAAAAGCCTTGCATATTGAACCAAGGTCGGCAGCAAAGACGGTAAAGCTATTATTCAGAAACAATGGCTGGGGTAATGCCTGGGAAAACGGCATTCACGATTATGATCATTATCATTCAACCACACATGAAGTATTGGGAATAACCGCTGGAAGTGCGCGTGTACAATTCGGTGGCCCGTCCGGAGTCGCTTTATTAATTAATACAGGTGATGTTGTTATTCTACCAGCCGGAGTAGCCCACAAAGCACTCGATGTATACGATGACTTTTCGTGCATCGGAGCATATCCTGCAGGGCATAATTACGATATGAATTATGGCCATGTAGATGAATTCGAAAAAGCAATGAAGCGTATCAAGTCACTTCCATTGCCTGAGACGGATCCCGTGTATGGCACAGGTGGACCGCTTATTAGCAATTGGTTGCATTGAGTTTGGTTGTGATACTTATGTGTTTGGCGAAGAGCTGCAAGCGGCAGGTTGAAAGCTGCAAGGCGTTTTTGAAAGAGCTGCGAGTTGCGAGCTACGAGCCACGAGTTTGTTGGGCAGTAGTTTCAAAGGTACGAGGTATGAGGTACGAGTATGAGGTATATGAGGATGTACGAGATACAAAGACTACGATATTATGACGTTACAATTGACTATAGATTCAATTGTTTTCGCTCATCCAAAACAGTGGTAGTGTTTTCTCACCGCGAAATCGCAGAGGCACGCGAAGTGTTAAAATAGGTTTTACTTTGCGAAACTTAGCGTCTCAGCGTCTCAGCGGTTAAGTTATCACGATTTGCTCGCAAACGTTGCAACCTTCACCCTCAAACCAATTTTCGAATACACTTCGTTTACCGAACCTTGAGCTTTAAACTAAGAACTTTGAACTTTTTGCAATTTCAACGGTACCATATCCTTAATTGAATCACTCCAGTAGAGTGCGTGTGATGGAATAAACTTAACAAGTTGAAACGGTGTGTCTACCACTGAAGTGTTAAGCGATGCATAGGCAGGATGCGACTGGTCATTACGGTCTACTTCGTTGGGATGAAATGCATATCCGACAAGACTCATAAATTTTGAACGTGCACTATTGGAATAAAACACTTCCATGTTTGCACCGGCGTAAACTGCCTGTCCGGCATTTATTGCTGAGAACCAAAACCAAATATTTCCATTGCTATCCGTCCACTGGTTAATGAGTGATGCTGGTTTCATCGTCCATCTTAAAATATCAAATGTTACCAGACAAACCGTCGCAGACTGAATGTGATGTTGTATAATATCGACTGCAGAATCTTGTGTAACCTCCACCATGATAAAACATTATTAGGGGCATTTGAAAATATAATGCCACTTTCTGTTTCTTAACAGCCCTAAAAAAGATACAGGCAGATTCGGACTCCTTCCGAAACTGCCTGCGACCCCTAACCTAACTTTTACGGGTATTATCTTTTGCTATATTCAGTAGCGCGGTGGGCGTACTGATCAAAAATCAGATTTACCGCTTCCCTAATTTTTCCTTCATCTTTTATAAACGCATTATCGTTGATCAGGCCCGACGCAAACCCTTGCCACACAATCTCACCGGCTGCCCTGTCTACCAAGCTTATAATTAATGTGCCAGCTTCCAGATCGTAGGAAGTTGTGTCATCAGCTGTTCTGAATTCCATGTCTCCCCAATAACTGGTACCATAGCCTTCGTAGCCTTTAATAGTAACAGGCTGATCAAATACCCGGAAATTTACAATAAGATCCGGATTGCTCACCTGCGATTTATACCCCCTTCCCTCGAGTTCACCCTTTACGGCATCGCGAATCGTTGCTTTCAATACGAGATCGTTTAGGAAGTAATATCCAGGATCTAATGTCTGGTCAATCTGGGATGCCCAATAGTATGTATTGTAGTTATCAACATTTTCGTTGTTCAACTTTTCGTCCGACCGAACTGTAATGTCCTGTGCCTGTATCAACATGGCAGGCGCCAAGAGAACAATCAGAATTATATTTTTTTTCAAAACATTCATGTCATATCCGTTAATCGTCCATCTTTGATATATATATTTTTATCACTTGTAAATATTTATGCCAAGTCAATCAGTTGGTTCCTAAACCATCTTTTGTTTTAACGTACACATATTTATAACGTTTGTCAGCTTCCTGATTTCCTCCGTTAAGCGTTAATACATTTCGTTTAATGGCAATCGTCCACTCTGAAGGCGTTTCTGCTGCATCGCTTTCAAGGTAAAGAATACCATGTTGTTCGCTAAGCCTGTACGATCCAGAGTCTATTGCATTGGTAGAACTATTCATTTTATATCTGCCGTTTGGCTGAAACTCAATCATTTGCATGGCGTTGTTGCCCTGGTCCGGTTGATTTTCGCGTGTTTTTTTTGCACCGGATTTATCACCTTTCTTTTGCGCCGCATCTTCTATGCTTTTTAACTTCCAGTTACCAACAATCATTTCAATAAACTTTTTATGGTCCGCTGTCTTGGATTGATCTTTCGCAGTTTGTGCGTGAAGACTTCCACCAAAGCCAATCATTATCATCAAAACAACGCCTGTTATCGTATACTTAATCTGGTTCATTTTCATTCTTTTATACATAATTAACACGATAAAATTGTCATGCCGCTTAGAAAACACTCCAGCGGGTCACGAACCTGATTGTAGAATTACGTCCACAAATCAGCACTTACGATTTTTTCTTAAATAATTTTTTGAACAGGCCATCACGTTTAACTTCCTTTCCAAAGTCGCGCTGAACATCTTTCGGTTCTGATGGGCCAAAGAGACTTTCCCAAAAGGTAAGGTCTGTTTTGTAAAGGTCGCACGATAACGCCCGACGCGACGCATTAGAAATTTTTGGAAAGCGCGCCTCAGACAAGGTTTTTAATTCAGGATCATTGTTCACTTTTTGAAGAAACTTTGCAACAACGGGTAATGCCGTACTTGATCCCTGCCCCAATGAAGTAGACCGAAACCTGATGCGTGGATCATCAGCCCCGACCCATGACCCGATTATCAATTTGGGTGTTATGGCCATAAACCATCCATCCGCATTGGACTGCGTCGTTCCGGTTTTGCCACCCATATCGTTTTTAATTCCGTATTCCCACCGTAGTTTTCCTCCGGTTCCTTCGTTCACCGTTCGTTTTAACATATGTACGATCATTTCCGCAGTCCTGGGAGATATTGCCTGATAAGTTGGTTTTAATGCCTTGTACGCTTGTAGAATTTCTCCCCGTGATGTGGTGATCGATGTGATGTAAAACGGTTTCACCGGCTTACCCTTGTTTGCGAAACAGGCATAGGCCTTCACCATTTCAAACATACTTAGATCGGCTACGCCGAGTGCAAGAGACGGTACCGCTGGAATGGTACTTTCTATACCCATTTTATTGGCCACACGAACCGTATGTTGTATCCCAGCCTTTTCCAACACTTTAACCGATACCGTATTTACCGAATAGGCCAACGCCCCTTCCATCGAATATTTATAGCTGTAATTCTGATCATTATTTTCCGGCGTCCAGGAATCCATATCTTTTATATTGGTGTACATTGTTTTTTCAGCAGATATAAAATCACATGGGTTGGCACCTTGTTCCAGGGCGGCAGCATATACAATCGGCTTAAATGTTGACCCAACCTGTCGCCGTGTTGTTGGCTTTACATGATCGTATTGAAAAAAATGATGATCGATACCTCCTACCCATGCTCTTATGGCACCTTGTCCTGGCTCCATCGCAAGGAAGCCTGCATTTAAAAATCGGAGGTAATGTTTAATTGAATCCAACGGACTCATCTTAACTTCCTGAGAACCTTGCCATGTAAAGATATTCATGGCGATTTCCTTATCCATTTCTTTTTTGATATCGGCCTCATTTAAACCCTGTGCAGCTAAAGACTTATAACGATCAGAACGTCGGATTGCATCGGTCAATACTTCAGGTTTTTTATACCAGGGGTCGTGCTTGTTCCAATGCGTTTCAAATTTTTTCTGCGTAATGGCCATTTGAGATTCAACAGCTTCTTCAGCATACTGCTGTAAACGTGAATCTATGGTGGTGTATATTTTTAACCCGTCGGTATAGAGATTATAAGGTTCACCATTGGTTTTTTTATTCGTTTTGCACCATTCTAACAATTCCTTGCGGATGTATGCACGGAAGTAAGGGGCTAGCCCAGAGTGATGCGTTATGCGGTGATATTTTAATTCAAGCGGAATCTTTTGGGAAGCAGTAGACTTTTCTTCAGATAGTAGTCCGTACTTCACCATTTGAGAAAACACAACATTGCGTCGTTGGGTAGCGCGTTCAGGAAAAATACGCGGGTTATACAGATGGGTGGCCTTTAACATTCCGACCAGCACCGCTGCCTGATCGAGCGTCAGGGAGGCTACAGGAACCGAAAAGAATCGTTGAGAGGCAGCTTCTATGCCGAATGTATTGTCTGCAAACGGTATTGTATTTAAATAAAGTGTGAGAATTTCTTTTTTGTCATAAATGTTTTCGATGCGCCAGGCAATGATCATCTCACGTACCTTATTGACTACGAGTGATCCAAACCGATAACTTTTCCGCGGATATAAATTTTTTACCAACTGTTGGGTTATCGTACTTCCTCCACCGGAAGATTCATCCTGAAGCAGAATGCTCTTGAAGAGTACGCGAAAAAGGCTTTGAATATCAATTCCGTGATGTTTATAAAAACGGATGTCTTCCGTTGCAAGCAGCGCGTTTTCTACCACATCCGGAATGTCTTCATAATGGATGGTAGAACGCTCCTGAATAAAATATCGTCCAAGTAAGACACTGTCCGCAGTATATACTTCACTCGCCGCAGGGTTTTCAATCTCGCTCAGCTCCTTTTTATCCGGCATATAGCCAAAGGCGCCGGCCCATACCAGTATCACAAAAGCAAATACAGATAAACAAGCAAAGCCGATTACCATACCGCCCACAATGAAAACTTTGCGAATGGTTGATTGTCTCTTAAAATATGTTTTTAACCTGCCAGCTAAAACTTTAATCTTCTCCCAAAAATTGTTAATCATTTTATTAACGTAATGCTCAAAATAACGGAACCTCCGCAACATAATTATGGATGCCCGGAAAAAATGCGATCGTACTCTTTATATCACCAGTTATTCAGCTAAAAGGTAACGGCAAAAAAATTGTATGATCCTGGCAGTAAATACTGGTACAAAAACTATAATTCACCCGGATTCGATGAGCGAAGTCCCCTTTTCTCTTCGCGATTTGCGTGAGTAAGCCCGGCTACTTCGTTTGCCATTTTTTCTTTAATAAGTTCATATCCGGTGCCAAGTTTAAAGGCCTTCTTTCCCAATATAACTATTGGTGTACTGAGCAGTTTAGGATCCTGGATCATCAACGTCAGCAAGCTGTTACGATCCATCATTTTAAGGCCTTCCTTGTGTACGCTGATATGATCATCATAAGTTGGATCCAACAAATCTTCAATGCCGACCTGCATCTTATCGGCTATCTCGGCCAGTTGCGTTTCAGTCAGGTTTTGCCGCGCCAGATCTATTGTTTTAATCGTCACACCTGGTATTGCCTCCACGTATCCCCTTGCTTTTTTATCATCCGACTTGTCGGAATTATAAATTAATGTTAACTCGTTATTTTGATTTTGTATCATATCGTTATTTATTTAGCCATAAACGAAGAAAGCATCCAGTGGTGCTTCTCCAATCTGTTAATGAATACCTTTACCATCTCTTCGGTTCCTGAGTCTCCCTGGTCAGCCGCAGCATCAACGACAGTAAACATGTATTCCAATAAAATCCTGTAATCACTCAACACTTCCCGCACCATAATGTCAGAAGCCAGGTCTGTTCCGGTTTCTTTAATTTCAGAAGTCTCCAGGTATTCCTTCATCGTACTCATTGGCGTTTTTCCAAACACCCTGATCCGTTCTGCAATTGCATCAATGTTATCCCGCGCCTCATTGTATTGCGATTCAAATTGTTCATGCAAATCAAAAAAATCTGAACCTTTTACATTCCAATGGTAATTCCGTAATTTCTGATAATGCACACTGTAATTTGCGAGAAGTTGGTTTAACACCCGGGCAATTATTTCAGTCTCCTCAGAGGTCCAGCCCAACTTTACCGGTTTTGCTTTAGCCATACGATTGTCTAATTGTGTTTGCGGAACATTCTCCATGTCTTGTGCTAATTCCATAACTGACTTTTTATTCATCATATGATGTCAAAAGCGTATTCCAGCTACATTTCGGTAGAGAGTTGATTTTTTTAAGCAGCAGAGTAGATTTTTTTTCGCAATTAGGGGTATTCTTTCCCTCTATCAGTCGGCAGACTTCCCATTATTCATTGATCAATCCGCTTTTTTTCCCAATTCCTGACCACTTCGTTATGGTATAAGTTTGTCTATACAGAAGAAGAAACCAAAACTGTTGCATTCATGAATACCAACCCTCAACCCTACCCACAACAAAACGCATTGGAATATGAAGAAATTCATTTCCTTGGAATGATTACGAAAGAGCTTTCACTGGAAAACCCACACGATGCCATCAAACTTGTAACGGGAGTGTTACAATCCCTTCGACAAACCCTGACTTTAGAAGATTCAGCTACACTATTAAACCGGTTACCCGATTTTTTAAAACTTGCCTTCGCTTCCAACTGGGAACGAAATGAAAAACAGGTGCATGTGGATCACCTGGATGAATTTGTTTGCCTTGTCATGGATCGTGATAAAAAGATGGATAAAAATCTGTTTAAGGATGAAGTTCAAACCTTAAACGTAATTATCCTTACGTTGAAAGGTCTTGCCAAAATTATTGATCTTGAAAATTTTGAAGGAGTAAGTAGCAGTTTACGCCACGAATTAGGAGATATTTTTACGGAAGCCACAGCATAATCACAATATTATGCCTTCAGCCCATCGCAACAGAAAATTTCTAACAATCCTGCTTTCTGTTATCGTTGGAACAGTGGTGTTGTTTTACATCGGGCGTTATGTGTTATATACCGAAATCCGAAAAGCGATAGCAAGAGAACTTACTGACCTGAGTGAAAAGGGAATTAACATTCAATATGACCACATTGATGTTAAACCATTCTCCGGAAAGATTCAGTTTTATAATTTGAGGGCGCAACTGGGGACGGACACCATAAGCGGGTTAACGTGTGTAATTCCTCACCTGCTTATCAAAGGAATCAAGATTCTGCCCTACCTGGAAGATAAGACACTTTCAATCGGTTCCATCGATCTTCACGATGCCGTCATCAATTACACATCGGGTTCGAAACTAATTGAAGAAGACACCTCCAGCAAGAAAAAAATTGTGCTTCGGAACATCATGGTTAATGAAATCAAACTCCCTGGCATCCGGCTGTGCCTGAAAGATACTTTGGGGAAAGATACCGTGGTATACCTGCATGGGCAACTGGCCATTCATGGATTGGGTCTGGAACGCCATCAGGATTCACTCACCTGGCAGGAGGCTGAAATTCAATTCCAGGATATAAATCTTCGCTTTCCAAAGGAATACTATGGCGCTACCATAAAGAACTTTCGCATCGCGTTAGCAGAAAAATCCATAACACTGGATTCTGCAATCATTAAACCTTTTTACAGCCGAAAACTTTTCATGAAAAAGAACGGACGCGAGATTGATTATATTGCTGGTGTAGTTCCTTATGTGGATTTAAAAGACGTCAATTGGTACACGTATCCTTCCCTAAGTGTTGACATTGAAAGCATCAAGCTTCAATTTTTCCTGCGGGTTTTCCGTGACAAACGATATCCTTTCATTAAAGATAAAAACACTATACTACCGTCTCACTTTCTTCAGCAGTTACCAATCCAATTAATGATCGATACAATACAGCTAAAAGAAAGTTATGTTTCTTATGAAGAATTTCCTGCGCAGGGTGATTCTTCCGGAGCCGTGGTGTTTGATCAACTTCATGCGACAATTATAAAAGTTCACAATAATCCGGAATTGAAAGAGCCTATTCTGATGCAAGCCTATTCAAGGTTTATGAATACGGGCGACCTGCATGTATCGTTTTCGTTTCCTTATGATGTGTCGAAACCCTATACAGTTTCTGGTTCTCTTCAAAAATTTCCGCTTAATGGTTTAAACAGTATGGTGGGAGCCGCTGCCAAATTAAAAATTGAAAGTGGTGTAATGACAAATCTGAAATTTGACTACCGTTATACCATGCTAAACTCTACAGGCATGATTGAACTCAACTATGAAGATTTGAAGATTAGCAGTTTGCGTGAAGACAAAGATGGAAACCAGGCCATCAGTCCAATTAAAACATTGTTATTAAATGCATTTATTAAAAAGGATATGAATAAGGATGTAAACGCAGATAAACGCACGGGGGAAATATCATTTTACCGTGATACCAAGCGATCAATTTTTAATTATTGGTGGAAGTCTGTTTTTTCCGGATTAAAGGCAGCTTACAATCTTGATAAGTTACCCTCTAAAAAAGAAGTATCAGCGCGAAAGGCAGCTAAAAAGAAACGCAAGGAAATGCGAACAGCAATGCGATGATAAAAACAGATTACTTCACACGGTTATTTTTTTGCAGCAAATAATCTACGAGATTATCAATTGGAATAATTTTTTACTGATTCAATTTCATTAAAACTCAACATTATGGACACCTACATGGTACACTTTGAAGAATCGGAAATGGAAGCTGTAATGGATATCTTAAGCCAGTCCAACGATATCGTTATTAATAACATAGAACCAACAGGCATCGGCATCACAATACAAAGTGACAATGCGGAGGATGCATATCAGGCACTTCTTCAACGCATCGATCGGCAGGTACGCACGCCGCATGTTATTGATGAACATCCGCGAACACCGGAATAGAACTGGTTCAGGGTTCAGGGTTCAAAGTTTAAAGTTCAAGGTTCAAGGTTGGTTTTTTCGGAAACGAAGTGTTCGCGGAATTGTTTGAAGTTTGATGTTTGACGTTTGAGGTTTCAATTTGATTGGACAATTCGAACTTTGATTCTTGTTCCTCTTTCAATAACCTGATTTAAGCCTTTGTGTGGTTTTGCGACTCTGCGTCTTGACAGTTAAGATGCCATCATGATCAGTTGAGGCAAGCATTTACAGAACTCACCAAGTTCGCGGCTAATTCAATCGCTCAGGCAAACAAGTCAGAACTTAAGTATCGATCCCCGCGGTCGCATACAATGAAAACAATTATACCAGAGTGGATTTCATTGGCGATCTTCAGGGCAGCGCTCAATGCTCCTCCACTGCTCATTCCGGCAAGCACACCTTCTTCTTTTGCCAATCTTTTGGTGCAGGTTCGGGCTGCTTCTTCGCTTACATCAACAATCCGATCAATTGCCGAAGCATCAAAGATTTTCGGCAGAAATTCTGGCGACCATCTTCGGATGCCAGGGATACACGATCCATCGGTAGGTTGGGTACCCACTATTTGAATATCCTTTTTATTTTCTTTAAGATAACGGGATACACCCATGATGGTACCGGTTGTGCCCATGGCGGAAACAAAATGCGTAATCTCTCCTTGTGTATCACGCCATATTTCCGGACCGGTAGTTTGATAGTGAATGGCAGAGTTGTCAGGATTACCAAATTGATTGAGTAAGAAATATCCTTCATGGGCAGCCATTTCTTCAGCAAGCTCACGCGAATATTCAATGGTTTTTTGCGCAGGCGTTAAAATCACCCTTGCCCCATACGCTTCCATCGCCAATACCCGTTCGCGTGTAGAGTTATCGGGCATAATCAGTGTCATCTCCAATCCCATCAGGCGTGCAATCATCGCGAGCGCAATGCCGGTATTTCCACTCGTCGCCTCTACAAGTTTATCACCCCTTTTAACTTCTCCACGATCCAGGGCGCCTTTGATCATACCATAAGCCGTCCTGTCTTTAACACTTCCGCCAGGATTATCACCTTCCAGTTTCCCGTAAATGGTGACTTTTTTGTTGACAGGAATACGTTGAAGTTCAAGTAAGGGCGTGTTCCCGATGAGTTCAATAAGTTTCATTACAAAATAATAATATGCTATTCCTGTGAGGCCTTAAATATGACCATATCTGTTTCATGCGTATCACCATTATACATCCTGGCCTGGTAATATATTTTTGATTGCGGCGGCACACTGCGTGTAAGCCATACGTTACCACCGATTACACTGTGGTGTCCAATGGTAGTCTCACCTCCTAAGATGGTAGCTCCTGCGTAAACAACCACATGGTCTTCCAGGGTTGGATGGCGTTTACGTTCGGCGTCTTCTTTATTAACGCTTAGCGCTCCCAGCGTAACACCCTGATAAATTTTTACTGAATTTCCAATAACGGTGGTTTCACCGATTACCACGCCAGTGCCATGATCAATACAAAAATGATCGCCAATGCGTGCTGCCGGATGAATATCAACACCGGTTTTGCTGTGCGCATGTTCAGTGATTACCCTGGGTATGCCCT
Organism: Ohtaekwangia sp.; assembly: GCA_035628875.1. Classification (GTDB taxonomy): domain Bacteria; phylum Bacteroidota; class Bacteroidia; order Cytophagales; family Cyclobacteriaceae; genus Ohtaekwangia. The sequence continues at coordinate 13,859 of DASPIZ010000067.1, forward strand.
GCACGCCATATTGATGCAGCTTATTGGCAATGCGATAGGCAGCGACGGCATAAAAGCCCGGGTACGTACGGATAACCTCGTTGCGTGACTTCGCTGCCGGATCGCCCTGATACATGGCATCGATATCCTGATTGATGTTTTTGAAGACCACCGGCAAAGATTGGAAAAAGTCGTCTGCAATTTCTTTGGCATTGGTGGAACCCTGATGTGGGTTAAAGCGAAGTATGCGTTCCAGTTCCACCTTAAGCTTCAATACATGTTGTTCAAAATCTTGTTCTGAAGAAAAAGACAATTGTGTGTAGTCCGCAAACAGTGTTCCCAGAAGTTCCACGAAAAAATTACTCACCTCTGCAGGCGAAGGACAGGTGGGGCATTCCTGATGGGCATGGTAAAGTTGGCGAAGAAAGTGATGATCCATGGGTGCTAAATAATTTATTTCTGGGTGTGGGTCAAGCTTGTTAACAAATTGATAGGAAAAATAGTACCACTTCGCGCAATGTCGCCTACTTAATTTAGTTTTTTTATGAGTTTCTTTTCACCGGGCTAAAATGGACGGTGCCGAACCAGTACTGTAACGGCAACGTCTCAGTTCACATAGGGTTGAGTTTACTGAAAATTTACGCTCCTCTTTTAAAGCGCCTAAACGATTGAACCGCGTTAGAATGCAAAAAGACCCGCCTTATTTAAAGCGGGTCTTCAAAAAATGGATGGGCCAATAATGCTTGTTACAAAACGGGATTACCAAAAAGTGTTATCTGACGCGAACGCCCATTTTATCGGTATCAGTCGCTCCTTTGTTATCTTTAACCATCAACTGGAACACATACCACCCGGCCTTGAGCCCGCTAACGCGCAACTTTTTGCTGGTTACACCACTTAACTTCACAGAAGCTCCCTGTAATTGCTTCCAGGCATAAGAAACGATATTTCCATCGTAGTCCGTTCCGGAACCATTTACGGTTACGACCGATGACCTTGTATTAATATCTTTTCCGGCATATGATACTGGTGCGCGGTTTGCACTCGCAGTGCTTTTTGGCGGATGCACAATAACTTTAACATCGTTATAACCTGTAGCACCTTTATCATCTTTTACAGTTAATCTGAAAACATAAGTTCCGGCTACCATACCCGTTACGTTCAGTTTTGCTGCTGTTGGTGTGGTTAAGTTTGCCGCACCACCAGATACTTTTCTCCATGCGTAGGACACAATTTTGCCATCAGAATCTTTACCACTACCGTATAACGAAACAGTATTGATTGGAAGCGAAAGCGTTTTATCAGTCCCGGCGTTGGCTACTGGCGACACGTTACTACTACTGGATGCGCGAACCGTTACCATCACGTCATCTGCATCGGTTGCACCTTTGTCGTCTTTTACGGTTAATCTGAACACGTACGTTCCGGCTACCATACCTGTGACGTTTAATTTTGCTGCTGTTGGCGTGGTTAAGTTTGCCGAACTACCAGATACCTTAGACCAGGCATAAGAAGCGATTTTGCCATCTGAATCCTTACCACTACCATACAGTGAAATTGTATTTACAGGAAGTCCGAGTGATTGATTAGCCCCGGCATTTGCTACGGGTGCAACGTTGCCACTACTGCTACCTGAATTAACCGTAAGTTTCATATCATCAGTATCAGAAGCGCCTTTATCATCCTTTACCGTTACACGGAATACATAAGTACCTGCTACAAGTCCAGATAAGTTCAATTTAGAAGATGCAGTACCGCTAAGCGAAGCGGCTCCGCCAGACACCTTAGACCATGCGTATGAAACAATTTTACCATCAGAATCAACAGCACTGGCAAAAAGCGAAATTGTATTCACAGGAAGCGTAAGCGATTTATCGGATCCTGCACTTGCAACCGGTGAAATGTTACCGGTGCCACTGCTCGAACCACTGGCTATGGTCACTTTTACATAATCTGAATCGGTATTTCCGCTATTATCGGTTACTTGAAACTTAAACATATACGTTCCTGATCCAAGATTGGTGAGGTTAAGCGTAGCTGACGTCGTCCCAGACATTGTAGCCGACGGTCCGCTGATTTTGGTCCACTTATAGGCAGTGATCGTTCCATCAGGATCGGATCCCGTACCCTTAATGGCAAGGTTCTTACCGGTTTGGTTTTTATCTGAACCGGCGTTTGCCGTTGGAATTTTATTTCCCTTATTCACGGTATTTGTAAACTTCATCATCCATTCATAGACATTTGGACTATGGTAAGAATGGCTTGGATCATACGCTTTGTCCCATGCGTTGTGTTTTACGCCAGGATAGATTGTCATCAAGGCACGCGGATTTGGAGTCGGGGAAGAATTATTGACCGCATTCACCATGTTAACACTTTTCGACAATCCAACGATAGGATCAGCGTCACCATGAAAAGCCCAAACCGGAATGTTCTCCTTTGCGATATTTGGAGCTTTTGCTGTTGAATTGTAACCGCCACATATCGGTGACAAAGACGCAAATAATTGTGGAGAGTCCTGCGCAATGCTCCATGCACCGCCTCCGCCTAAACTTAAGCCGGTGATGTGAATACGCTTTTCATCAATTCTTAAATAGGTCTTTGCATGATTCATCACCTCCATAATATAGGATAGCGGCCAGTTACCGTAATTGTTTTTGAGCTGAGGAGAAATCATAATAAACGGAAAATCCGCCCCGGCTTTTGCATGCTTTGGGGGGCCAAGCTTTGTAATGGATGCAATACTGGTTTCCAATGTTGCCGGATTTGTGGAATTAGCACCACGTTCACCAATACCATGTAGGAAAATTACGACGGGATACTTATTCGAGTTGCTGGCATAATCTTTTGGTAAATACTCCAGATAGCCAATCACACTGGGTTTGGTTGTTCGAAATGTCTGCTGGGCACTTGCTTGAAGTGCTGCAAAAAATAGCAGGCAGAAGGTTAGAGGGGTTACAAGCGACTTCACTTTTTTCATTTTCACCTTGGAGTTTAAAGACAGCAAAAAATAAGCTGCACGCTTTTTTAGCGCTGTCGGGGGTTCTAAAAAAAATAAAACTAAAGGTTAACTACAGACTGGGTGTTAGATGATTCAACTAATCATTGGCACAAAGCATTTTGTTAAACTTTTGTGAGTACAAAGATGAGCGTTGATCGGGTAGTTAGTGGTATGCGGAATACTTCTATTCTGGTTCATGTAAGTAAAGTGGGTATATACTGGTTCTGAAATCTGATGCAAACTACAGATAGTTTTAGTTAGAATACCAGCAACGCTTTCTGCGTTTAGACGAACCGTTGTGACAACAGATGAGTTGTTTTTATGCCTGCTTAATGAATTGCAACTGGCAGCAAAAATAGCTGGTAGTTAACACCCGCCCATTTGTAATGATGTTCGCTATAAAGCGAATGACTGCTGTAAGAAATGAGCGATCTCGCACCTTTCTTTACAATTTCCTTCTGCATTCCCTGTTTTTGGCACATAAACTGTCCTTTGCTTACGCACGAAGCATCTCCTTAAGGTAACTTTAAATCACTTCTAAAATTTGGATTCGTTTATTATTCATATCGATAGCATCCCCTGCCCGACGGCCTTTTAATTTTAATCCTAAAGGAGCCGCCTGGGAAATTGTCATACAGGAGGTAGCGGCATGATGTATTTCTCCCAGGCTTGCTGCAATAAAGAAGTCACCTACCGTCGTTTTAACAAAAGATCCCGGTTGAATGATCGTATGTATTGTCAATGAGTTTATTTGGGCAAGCTGTTGTTCCTGCAGACGTGCATTAGCTAACTGCATTGTCAATTTTTCGATTTCATGCTGTGTAATGGCCCGGCCGGTTTCGTATTTATCGCCAGCAGAACTTTTGGTTTCTTCATTGGCCGCACGCTGGGCTTGCACAATCTCGTCTTTTAAAGCTGAAATGCGCGTGGATAGAACATGCCTGCACGCTTCATGCAGAGCCGTTTTAAAATTGATGACCGCTGTCTGATCCATGCTATGCAAACTAGCAAAAAATTGGGGATGATGTATCAGCGTTTAAAAATCCGGTAAACAACAACGATAATCAGGACAATAACAAAAATCACCAAAAAAATGCCCGTGTAAACACCAGCACCGAATATATCACCAATGGCTTCACAACCAGAACTTACCAGCGAAAGTGTAAGTATGCTTAAAATGCCGACCCAATTTAATTTTATCATAACATTGAATTTGAATATTATGTATAAAAACCGGGGCCATCACTTACCAGGGTAAGCAAAAAATCGGGGTCCAGAGAATGTTTTCCCTGAACCCCTGAACTTAAACACTATCTTTCGATCAACGTTTAATATCTCACATAAATTTTCCCACTTTGAACGTTCCTGTGTTGACTCTCCACGGTGTATATATAAAGACCTTTTTCACGAAAAACCTTTCGATATTGCTCTGGATTCCATTTACCAGAATATATTCGCTGGCCATTTCCATTAAAAATATTCACCGTTAAATCGTTGAATTCATCAGGATTATCAGAAGTCAGATCAACCGGCTTAGATAAACCATTATCCTGTCCCATAGATTCTCCTGGCAACTCGGCTGATGCCTGCCCCAACGTATCTATGTCCTCTATCGGATCGTGCACAACGTTTGAAGGTGTTTTAGAACCTGCTGTGGCATTTCCCTTAAAATAAAGGCGCACATGATCAACGTCTGTTCTGCCCTGACTATCCTTAACCCAGAGTTTGAAAGCACATGTTCCTTCATGCGTGATGTCAACAAGTCGCAATTGAGCACCCGTTGTATTTTCCAAACGTACTGCCTTGCCTGTGACCTGTGTCCACTGATATGCGACAATTTCTGAGGTCGATTTCCCCGAACCAAAAATTGTAATTGAGGCAACAGGAACTTCAATCGTCTGATCAGGGCCCGCAAATGCAGTAATCGCACCTGATCCGGATGAGCCTCCCTGGACTGTAACCTGAACATCATCTGTATGCACCCCTCCTTTATTATCCTTTACGGTTAACCGGAAAACATACTGCCCATGCGTTAATCCGGAAATTTCAACCCTTGGGGTAGACGCATTTTTCATGATGGCCGGCTCTCCTGCTTGTTGGTTCCATGAAAAAGCAAGCGCATCACCATCCGGATCAGATCCTTTGGCATCAAGAACCAGAGAATTAGCAGGTAATGTTAACGTTTTGTCACTTCCTGCGTTCGCTACCGGTGGACGATTGGTGTTGTTATTGGCGTTTACTGTCACAATCACCTCATCGTGTCCCTGCCCACCATCGTCGTCTATGGCCGTTACCTGAAATACATAAGTTCCGATCGACAAGTTTGAAACGATCAAGGCGGGGGTCAATGTGTTTTTTAACGCTGCTTCAGCACCGGATTTTTTAATCCACTTATAGGACGCAATTTTTCCGTCTTCGTCTTTTGCACTTGCTGTTAACGTGATTGAATTTGTGGGCAGTGTTAAAACTTTATCTGAACCGGCGTTAGCAACAGGCACCTTGTTGGATTGCTTTTTCACCGTTACAATAACATCGTCAGCATCCTGGCCACCATCATCGTCGGTAGCAACCACTTGAAATTTGTAACTCCCTTCCGCAAGATTGGAAACAATAAGCGAAGGCGTAGCCGCATTTTTCAGCGTTGCCTCACCACCAGATTTTTTAGTCCACTTAAAAGAAGCAATTTTTCCGTCTTCGTCCTTTGCACTTGCTGTTAAAGTGATTGAATTTGTGGGCAGTGTTAAAACTTTATCTGAACCGGCGTTAGCAACAGGCACCTTGTTGGATTGCTCTTTCACCGTTACAATAACGTCGTCAGCATCCTGGCCACCATCGTTGTCGCTAGCAACCACTTGAAATGTGTAACTCCCTTCCGCAAGATTGGAAACAATAAGCGAAGGCGTAGCTGCATTTTTCAGCGTTGCCTCACCACCAGATTTTTTAGTCCATTTATAAGAAGCAATTTTTCCGTCTTCGTCCTTTGCACTTGCTGTTAACGTAACTGAGTTCGTTGGAAGGGTAAGCACTTTATCCGCTCCCGCATTAGCAACAGGTCCCTTGTTCTGCTTTGCTCCTGATGACCCGGACTTTTTATGTGACAATAACCACTCGTATACGTTTGGACGGTGAACGGAGTGATCTGTCTGATAGGCCTTATCCCAGGCGTTGTGTTTTACGCCTGGATAGATTGTAATTTTTGCCTGTGGGCTAGGTTTAGGACTACAACTGTTAATCGCGTTAATCATGTTGACGCTGCGTAAATGCGTTACCACCTTATCTTTGTCACCATGAAAAGCCCAAACTGGTACATCGTTACGCACCAGATCACAGGCTTTCGAAGGCGAATTCCGACTTCCACACACGGGGGCTATGGCAGCGAAAATATGTGGATATTCTTGTGCTGTTGTCCATGTTCCGCCACCTCCAAGACTTAATCCCGTCAGGTAAATCCGGCTCTCATCAATGCGCAAATAGCGCTTGACGTGATTGACTACCTCCATAACATAAGAAGCCGGCCAGTCACCATAGGAAGATTTTAACTGGGGAGAAATTAAAATAAAGGGAAATTGCTCGCCTTTTTTAACGTAACGGGGAGGCCCGATTTTTTCGACCTGGTGAATCTCTTTTTTTAGCACATTGGGATTTGTGCTGGTCAGACCCTTCTCACCTTTTCCATGAAGGAAAATGACCACCGGATATTTATTTGAATTCTTGTGATAATCTTTTGGCAAATATTCCAGGTAACCGATTACAGAAGCCGATGTGGTTTTGAAAACCTGTTGAGCCTGAACAGTGGATAAAAAACCAATTGCGATCAGGATCAAACAAAGTCGAAAGCAGCAGGAAGATCTTTTCATTTTCGCCAGTTTAAGTCTGTGGAATGACGTCCACAAGAGGTATGGTTTTTTTAGAGAGGATTAAAGGCCGGAAGCAGAGAAGACAGTGAGGGTAGACTAACCGTTGTGCATAGGCATTCTTCAGATTTTAGTGGTTTAAAATTTCAGCACCTTGCTAAACGGTGGCGAATTAAGCACATCGGTAAAGAGTATGGGCAAGTAAACCGTTAAACCAACATTGAATACGATAAGCATAATGCATTATTCAATAGAACCATTCTCATAGAACCATTCTAAGCATTCGGCAAAACAGAATAAAATATTTGTGTAAGGCTGGCTGTATAACGGTAAGGGTACACCCTGTATACTTACATTAAAGTATACAAATACATGCCGTTCACTTCAGGTTAAAGTTTGCCTTTAATCAACGGGAATGATTATTGACGGGAATGCAATGTAATAACCGTTCAGGATAAACTCCCTGCAATTATGTTTATCGTATCAAACGAGCGAAAATAAATATCCCAAAATTTTATACTAATTAAATTAGTTTATTACTTTTGCATCACTACTTTTATTAGTCATGCGTATGTGGCACCAGAAGCAGGTTAAAGAATCAGAGTTCGGTGAGATGCATATTAATCTGACCTGGGATGAATTACATGAAAGATTCGGTTTCGACCTAAAAACATGGAAGAAAAAATTCAGCGACTACCTGATGAAACACCCAGGTGAACCTGACATGATTTCGGCGTTTTTCCGTTTTGGTAACGATCGGATAAACCCGCTCCTTAATGAAGTCCTCGGTCGTTCCTCGGGATATCCGACCTTTAACAGGTTAACCACCTATGTAGCAAAAAAACATTAACCATACCCTCATCATGTCAACCCAACCCATTGTACAGAGCAATATTAAATGGACTGATCAAAACATTATTGATCTGATTCGAAAAATTCGGAATGATCTTATCAAAGATTTTCTTGACGAACGTTTTTTAAAGAGCTACCTCGACACAAATTATAAGATCAGGGAGCTTTCCCTCATCAAACTTGAATTCATTAAAAGTAACCTGAAAGAATTGCTCATCAGCCCAGTGAATGTCCCGCATTACCACAAGGTAATTGAACAAATCAGGGAAACCGACAGTGCTTCGCTCTCCGAAGGAAACGACAAATTTTTTTATAAGGAAATAGAAGGGATTCTAAAGAAGTATATTTATTAGTTTCAGGTTCGAAGTTCAAGTTCAAAATTGGTATGATAGGGAAGTAGTTTTACGACATTGTTTGAGGTTTGAGGTTTGTCCGTTGACAGTTGGACAGTTGGAGGTTTGACAGTTGGAGGCTTACGTAAACGAATGGACTATCGCTAATTCACAAATTTATTAGCCAAACAAACAAAGGCGGCTCGGAGCTCGTGGCTTCCCTTCAGAGAGAGAAATTTTGACCGACAGGAAGTCAAAATCATTTCCTGATCGGCTCATAATCTGTTATTGGTGCGCGCGCATGTGCCACGCAGGCATGCAGAAGGATCGCCGATCAAAGAAAAAAAATGATCACATGCATGAAGAAGCAAAGTTCGTAGTTTGTAACCCCGTAATAAATAATACCTCGCATCGCGTCTGTATCTTGTACCTCGTACCTGTACCTCGTACCTTCCACCCCGTACCTGCACCTCGTACCTGTACCTTCCACCTCGTACCTTTAGGGCTCTAAAAACACATAAGTTACAGCCAGCACTCCAAGCCAACCCTGATCATTTCTGCCGCTGGTATTGCTTTTATACATTAAAAACAAATACCTTAACACAAAAACCACGTTCTTTCAACGTCTAACCATGACCGACACAACCCCGTTTTATCAGAAAATAAGTCTTAACCTGATTACTTTATCGCTGATTGCGTTAATCCTCTATTTAGGGCAGGGCATCCTGGTTCCTTTTTTCTTTTCCATTTTGCTGGCTACCCTGTTACTTCCCGCTACAACATTTCTACAGCGCAGGAAAGTACCCAAGGTGCTTTCCATTATGATTGCTATTTTTATTTCGCTTGCCATTATATCCGGTATCCTTTATTTCCTTTCGCACCAGATTTCTGTTTTCCTCGAAGATATCGACACCATAAAAGAACGTATCACAAAACTCTTTCACGATCTTCAGAATTGGGTTGACCGTACTTTTAACGTAAGTGAAAGAAAGCAAAATGAGTACCTGCGTGACACCGCAAATAACATGAAAGACTCAGGTGCCGGAATTGTTGGAAAAACGGTGACTACAATAACAGAAAGTCTTTCGTACGTTGTATTCCTGCCGGTTTACACTTTTTTGCTTTTGTATTATAAAGATCTCATCAAGCGATTTTTTATTATGGCTTTCAAAAACGCCACGCCGGAGAAAATTTCTGGTGTATTATATCAGTCAAGCTCAATAGGCCGTCAATACATCCTCGGACTTTTTATTGATATGAGTATTGTGTTTACACTTAATTGCATTGGTTTCCTTGTACTCGGCATTCAATACGCAATTTTTCTTGCGCTTGTCGCAGCCATTCTTAACCTTATTCCTTACATCGGAATGCTGATTGCAAATATATTTTGCATGCTCATTACGCTTGTATCATCCGAAACCATTACCGATGTAGTTTGGGTGGCTGCTGTGCTCGCAGCCGTTCAATTTATTGACAATAATTTTCTTATGCCGCTCATTGTTGGAAACAAAGTACGGATCAACGCACTTGTAACCATATTGGGCGTAATTATCGGAGGAACGCTATGCGGTATCGGCGGTATGTTTTTAGCTATTCCTGCAATCGCTTTTCTCAAAGTTGTCTTCGATCACGTTCCTAATCTTAAACACTGGGGGTTAATCCTTGGTGATGATGACACCGGGAAAAGCAAATTGAAGAAGAAGCTGCTCAAAAAAGGAAAACCCGAAGCGCAAGCCTGATACCATGCCAGCTCACTCCGCGGGTTTATTGATGTGTCGTCTCGTAAACGATGAAATTCAATATTTTTTGATCCATCCCGGCGGACCGTATTACACAAGAAAAAACGAAGGTGTGTGGAGCATACCCAAAGGACTGCCGGAAGAAAATGAAAAAGAAACAGATCTTCTTGTGACAGCACAGCGCGAGTTCTTTGAAGAAACCGGCATCGCTCCATCCGGGACATTTTATGACTTGGGAACTTCAAAAACGAAAGCCGGAAAAATCATTCATGCCTGGTCTTTTCTAGGTTCTTGGAACGAACACGATGGAATAAAAAGCAACACTTTTGAACTTGAATGGCCTCCACGTTCGGGACGAAAAATACAAGTACCAGAGGCTGACCGTGGCGCATGGGTAACGTATCACGATGCCTGCAAACTGATCAACGTTAATCAGGTCTGTTTTCTCGACAGAGCGAAGCAACACCATGCGCCGATGAAATAATAATCATCCATCGTGGAATGGAAAAAATGGTAAAACAAAAAAAAATAATAAAGTTCGCACTCGCCGCGCATTCTTTTGCTCCGTGTGCGTTTGTGATTTTAGATGGTGTCTCAGATTTCCTAATTTATTGAGACAACTTGGCTTGTCTATGTTTTGAACAGGTCAATGCGCTAAAGCCCTCAAGCTTAACATCCAATTTACACCATGAGCTGAAAGCTCATGGCAATTGATAAAAATTAATAAATACGAAAAACCGATTGACGCAGCAGCAGACATTTTGCACTACTGATAGGGATTTTTACTTTACTTCTCTTCGTATTTCAATTGCAGTGAGTCAAAACTAATAGCGATTTGTTATCAGTCATATTTCAATTGCCCCGAGTTTTAAACTCAGCGAGTTAATGCGAGTAGACTATGGTTTTTTGCCCAATCATTCTCAAATCAGTCATCACATGGGTGAGATGAAGAATATAGATTAATCAATCGAAAAGTATTTCCTCAACGAAGCCGCTACCCCATCTGCTTTGCTGTCGCGTGTAATTTCATTAGCAACTGCTTTGACTTCATCTTTCGCATTGGACACGGCTACTCCCCACCCCGCTTTTGCCAACAACGCAATGTCATTATAATTATCTCCAAACGCAATTACCTCAGCCATTGAAATATCGTAGTAACGCCTCAGCACCAGTTCGAGACCCGTTGCTTTTGATATTGACTTGGGCGCCAACTCAAGGTATGTAGGTCGCGAGCGATAAATGTTAATATCACTTTCAAATCCGTCATGCAATTGTTGCTCCATCCCTTCGATCTCTCGTTCAGGCCCCATACACATTATTTTGTGCGCACCATATCTATTTCGTTCCCAGTTTGCAATCGTCGCGGGAATATCCATAATCACAGCGTCAACTTTCGTGATGCGCGACTCTCGTTCAGTCCAGTAATCAAACGAGGGTGCATGCCAATCGTCGTCACGATATAAACTCACATGTATTTCCGTATTTTTTGTCAGCGCTATTATTCCAGTACAGACAGATAGTGGAATTTCAATGGACTCAAGCACCTCGGGTTGATGGCTTTCGTCTCCATACCGAATCACATAACCGCCGTTAAAACAGATCAGTGGATGGCCAAGCACATTAAGCTCAGCTTGCAAATGGCGCATCGCTGCTGGCATACGTGATGAGGCCAGAATCACCGGTACTGAATCCGGCAAACGTTTGAATGTTTCAAGTGTTCCTTTGGATAATTGCCTGTTACTATCGAGCAGGGTACCATCGATGTCGGTACAGATCGCTTTGAATTTCATGAATACAAATAGAATTAATCCGCAAAGCTAAGCTTATTGAAATTAATTGCTACCTCTATTTTTGCTTATTCATAACGCAACGATTTTGAAGGACGGGTATAGGCAGCACGAAGTGTATGTATGCTTACCGTAACCAGTGCAATGGTAATCACAACCAGGCACGGTATTGCAAAAATCCACCACGACAGCGAAATCCGGTAAGCAAAGTCGGTTAACCATTTACTCATTAGCCATCCTGCAAGTGGTACAGCCAGCACCATCGCTATAGACAATAACAAAATGTAATCTTTAGTGATAAGACCGAGTATACTGGAGACAGAAGCACCAAGCACTTTTCTGACACCGATTTCTTTTGTACGCTGAATTACCGTTAAAGAAGACAGTCCGAATAACCCAAGACACGCAATAAAGATGGCAAGCGCAGAAAATAAACCAAAGATATCTCCGAACCGGCGATCCGATTGGTATTGACGATCATAAAATTCGTCGAGAAAAAAGTGACTGAACGGATTACCCGGGAAAATTTCTTTCCACACACCTTCGAAGGTGGCCAATGATTCATGTACTTTTGATGTGTTGAACTTAATCGAATACAATCCGCCAGGCGCACTATTGTAACGAAAAATCATAGGATCAAATGCCTTCTTCAATGACTCCTGATGATAATCTTTCAATACACCAACAATTTTAAACGTATCACCCCAGAAAAAAATCTGGTCATTGATAGCCTGCTCAGGTGAGGTAAATCCCATTAGCCTGGATGCCGATTCATTGAGGAGTACGTGCTCATCTTCATTCACAACGTCTGATGAAAATGCTCTTCCTGTTGCGACGGATAGGCCATACGATTTTATGAAATCATGATCCATCATAATAACCCTGTACTGATTCTGCTCATCTTCACGCTGACTTAACCGTCGTATTCCACCGGCATTCCAATCGGCGCGTCGGCCCGGAACGGTGGTTGATGCCGCTACCGCTACTACTTCAGGGTATTGCAGTATACGTTCTTTGAATACCTGGTACTTTTGCTCGTAGGTAGAATCTATCACGCGGGGAGAATGCAATACCAGCGTTTGATTCAGCGATACACCAAGTGATTGATTACGCATATAACGCAGCTGGTGATAAACCGTGAACGTACCCACAATCAATGTAATAGAGGCAACGAACTGGGCAATTACCATTCCTTTTCTGAATACTATTCCTGCATTGGAATTTTTAAATCTGCCCTTTAAAACTTCAGCCGGTTTATAAGAAGAAAGCACAAATGCCGGATATAACCCGGAAAAAACTGCGCCGCCCATGATGAGCAAACCCGTGATCAGCCAGAACATGTTATACCGAAACAACAGGTAATCCAGTTCGCGCCCCGTGAAAGAACTAAACCACGGCGTTAGCATAGTTACCATAGCAATCGCAATAATAAAAGCTACTGCGTTCAGTACGGAAGATTCAAATAAGAACTGTTGTATTAATTGTGATCTGAATCCGCCCATTACTTTACGAACACCTACTTCACGGGCACGTTCAATTGATTTCGCTGTACTCAGATTAACATAGTTGATCCATGCAATAATGAGAATAAGAACGGCTATGAGTCCCAGAAAATAAGTTGATTGCCTGTTCCCATTCGATTTAAATTCACCAATGAAATCAGAATCCAGGTGGATACTCGATATGGGTTGAAGATGAAATTCAAGACCCGCGTTGAATTTCTTTAGATCCTCGCCGTTTTGCTTTTGAATGAAGGCAGGAAGTTTACTTTCAAAAGCTTTAATGTCAGTGTGCTCATTAAATTCAATATAAGTTAAAAAGCCATCCCAGTTCCATGATAATACAGGGTCATTCCATAATTTAGTTAACGACACAAACGACATCAACGCATCAAACTTCATATGGGTATTCTCCGGCAGATCCTCAAACACACCGGAAACCTGATAATCTGTTTCACCATTATACTTCAATATTTTCCCCACCGGATTTTCATTACCAAAATATTTTTTAGCCAGCGACTCCGAGACAACGATCTTAAAGGGATCTTTCAGAACCAACGAATCAATCCCATACTTTAATGGAATGGAGAACATCGTAAAAAAATCTTCCGAAGCGTGATAAAGTCCATCTTCATTAAAGAAAATATCGTCATTTGCAAGTACACCTCCATTGCCGCGCAACCGCGCATAGCGCTTCACCTCAGGGAAATTGGCCTTCAGGTCAGGACCGATACCCGCGCAACCCGAAGCCCATTGGGTAGAGAGTTCTCCTTTATCATAACGATCTTGCTGAATTCTGTAGAGTCGTTCTTTATTGGAATGAAAACCATCATAACCAAGCTCATGCACAACATACTGTGCAATGAGCATACATGCTGTCATGCCGATAGCAAGTCCTAGAATATTAATGATGGTAAAAACAGGATTTCTCGACGTGTATCGAAAAATAGAGGTGATGTAATTCTGCAGCATTGGCAATCCCGGATTTATATGGCCGACCTACAAGGATAGTGCCGCAACCAAATGGCGAATTCCGTTTTAAAAAGAAAGCATATAAAGAGTTATGCGTTGAAAATCGAACGAATGACGTCCGAATCCGAACATCGCTGATTGGTTATTTCAAGAAAAAGGGTTGCGCAGTTAACTGAATAAATACTTAAAACAGTTCTCTTGCAATCCGATAAATGGGATCGGATTTGCCCATCGAGTAAAAGTGAAGCGTTGGAATTCCGTATTTCATCAATTCCCTTGATTGTTCAATGCACCACTTGATGCCGATCTCTTTCACCGCTGCATTGTCTTTGCATTTCTCCACCTCGTCAGCAAGGTCCTCCGGTATATCAATATGGAAAGTAGTCGGCAGCACACTCACCTGCCCTTTCGTAGTAATGGGTTTTATACCGGGAATGATCGGAACCATGATCCCGGCTTCCCGACATTTATCTACAAAATCGAAATACACCTTGTTGTTGAAGAACATCTGTGTAACGATATACTCGGCACCAAGATCGACTTTTAGTTTCAGGTACTTTAAATCAGTTTTCAGGTTAGGTGACGCAAAATGTTTTTCCGGGTAACCGGCAACGCCAACACAAAAATTAGTAGGCGCAGTATTTTGAATGTCTTCATCCATGTATTTGCCCTGATTCATGTTCACAACCTGTTGCAGCAATTCCGATGCATACTTATGACCATCAGGTTCTGGCACAAAACGACCTTCGTTCTTGATGCCGTCACCCTGTAGCACCAGCACGTTATCGATCCCTAAAAAGTGAAGATCGATCAGGGCATTTTCAGTTTCTTCGCGACTAAACCCCCCGCAGATAATATGCGGAACGGTATCAACCTTATAGTTGTTTTGAATTGCGGCACATATCCCTACTGTTCCCGGGCGTTTTCGGGTTGACCTCTTTTCGAGGAGGCCACCATCTTTTTTCTTGTAAATAAATTCTTCCCGATGATAGGTCACATCAATAAAGGGAGGTTTGAACTCCATCAACGGATCCATGTTATTAAACAAATTCTTGATATTCTCCCCTTTCAATGGTGGAAGGATTTCAATGGTAAATAACGTTTTCCCGTTAGCGTTGGCGAGATGATCTACTACTTTCATTTTTTCTGATACGAGTCGTTTGCCTTTATTTCATCTATTACGTTGCGATTCCTTCAGGTTAAAACACGCTGGTTAGATATCATACGATAAGTTTGGCGCAAGCCATTTCTCCGTTTCTTCTACCGACATGCCTTTGCGTTTCGCATAATCCACCACCTGATCCTTTTCTATTTTACCCAATCCAAAGTATTTCGAATCAGGATGTGAGAAATAGAAACCACTTACGGCTGCCGTCGGATACATGGCGTATGACTCCGTTAACGTAATGCCTATACGCGGAGCATCCAGGAGATCGAACAGTAATTGTTTCTCCGTATGGTCAGGGCAAGCGGGATAACCGGGCGCAGGACGTATCCCTGCGTATTTCTCTTCAATTAGCTCGATATTGGATAATGACTCAGACTTTGCGTATCCCCATATCTCCTTGCGCACTTTCTCATGCATCAGTTCTGCAAACGCTTCAGCTAACCGATCTGCAATCGCTTTGGCCATGATCTCTGAATAGTCATCATGATTGGCTTTATATCTTTCAATCAGTTTCTCAAGACCGATTCCCGTAGTAACAGCGAACATACCAAAGTAATCTTTACCCGCCTCCGGTGAAATAAAATCTGCAAGACAGAAGTTGGGTAAATTCTGTGCCTTTTTATTTTGTTGACGAAGGAAATGAAATGTAGCAAATGCTTCACCTCCTTTTTCATCGTTGTAAAGGAGTACATCATCACCCTGATTCACCGCCGGATAAAACGCCAGCACGCCATTGGCTTGTAAACTCTTATCACGAACAATATCATCCAACATCCGGTTGGCATCGTCAAATAACTTTTTCGCTTCCGTCCCAACCACTTCATCGTTAAAGATTCCGGGGTATCTTCCAGCCAGCATCCACGTCTGGAAAAATGGTGTCCAATCTATGTATTTACGGATCTCCGACAACGGATAGGCTACGTATTCTTTCCTGCCTGTATATGCCGGTTTTGTAAAAGTTGTCTTTGACCAGTCGATCTTCGTTTTGTTTGCCCTTGCATCCGATAAGGTAATGTAATGTTTAGTTTCTTTCCGGCTCTCGTGGTCGGCACGAAGCTTTACATATTCGGCTTTTATCTTCTGTTGAAAAGCGGTTCTTGTCTCAGGGTTAATCAACTCACTCGCTACAGGAACAGAGCGCGACGCATCCAGTACATAAACCACGGGGCCACTGTAAGCCGGATCAATCTTCACGGCGGTGTGTATGCGTGATGTTGTTGCGCCACCAATCATCAGCGGCAAATCCATTTTTTGACGTTGCATTTCCTTCGCCACATATACCATTTCATCCAGCGATGGCGTAATCAATCCACTGAGGCCCACCACGTCAACCTGTTCGCGCCTTGCTGCTTCGATGATCTTTTCTGCAGGCACCATCACACCCAGGTCAATCACGTTATAATTATTGCAAGCCAATACTACCCCAACAATGTTTTTACCGATGTCATGGACATCACCTTTTACAGTGGCCATGAGAATCTTCGGCTGTTTTTTTTCTACATGGTCAGCAGGGGCATTTTTTTTAGCTTCATCGCGTTCTGCCTGGAGGAAAGGTTCCAGGTAAGCCACAGATTTTTTCATCACACGGGCGCTTTTTACAACTTGCGGAAGAAACATTTTACCTGCTCCAAAGAGATCGCCCACAACGTTCATTCCCGCCATCAACGGTCCTTCGATCACATGTAAAGGTCTTCCATATTTCAATCGCGCTTCTTCTGTATCGGCATCAACAAAATCGATAATACCTTTAACCAACGCATGGGTTAGACGCTCTTCCACTGTGCCTTTTCTCCATGCATCATCCTGCTCCTTCTTCTTCACTGATCCCTTCACGGACTCGGCAAAATCCAGCAGTCGTTCTGTGGCATCATCTCTCCTGTTCAGCAACACATCTTCCACGCGTTCCAATAATTCTTTGTCAATCTCATCATATACTTCAAGCATCGAAGGATTAACAATTCCCATATCCATGCCATGCTGAATGGCATGATATAAAAACGCTGCATGCATTGCCTCCCGCACTTTCTGGTTTCCACGAAAGCTAAACGACACATTGCTTACACCACCACTCACGTGCGCGTATGGCAGATTCTCGCGAATCCATTTTGCTGCACGGAAAAAATCCAGGGCATAATTGCGGTGCTCTTCAATTCCTGTTGCTACAGGAAAAATATTCGGATCAAAAATGATATCCTGTGGTGAAAACTTTACCTGGTCAACCAGGATGTCATAAGCACGCTTACAGATGGAGATTCTTCGTTCGTAAGTATCCGCCTGTCCATCTTCATCAAACGCCATTACCACAACGGCGGCGCCATATCGTTTCACAAGTTTTGCCTGGCGGATAAATTCTTCTTCACCGCCTTTCATGCTGATGGAATTTACGATTCCTTTTCCCTGCAAACATTTTAATCCTGCTTCGATAACCTCCCACTTGGAAGAATCAACCATGACAGGAATGCGTGCGATTTCGGGTTCGGATGCCATCAGGTTAAGATAGCGTACCATGGCGGCTTTCGAATCCAGCATCCCCTCATCCATGTTTACATCGATCACCTGTGCGCCACCGCGCACCTGGTCCAGCGCAACCTCCAACGCCTCTTCAAACTTATCCTCTTTGATAAGCTTCAAAAATTTTGCGGAGCCGGTTACATTCGTGCGTTCTCCGATGTTAACAAAATTTGATGCTAAAGAAATTGTTACGGCCTCCAGACCGCTTAATTTTAAAAACTTAGACATGTTCTACTGGAATCTCCCGGGGTTTAAATCGTTTTACCAAATCTGCAATTTTACGAATGTGATCAGGTGTAGTACCGCAACATCCGCCAATAATATTAACCAATCCTTCTTTTAGATATTCTTCCACCAGTGCGGCCATCTCCTCAGGCGTCTGATCATAATGACCAAAGGCATTGGGTAAGCCGGCGTTTGGATAAGCACTTACAAAGAATGGTGCGTTTTCGTTGAGTACTTTTAAATAAGGTCTCAGCATATCTGCACCCAGTGCACAATTTAATCCGATGCTCAGCAAAGGAACGTGCGATACGGAAACTAAAAATGCTTCGGTGGTTTGCCCTGATAAAGTACGTCCACTGGCATCTGTAATGGTTCCGCTGATCATGATCGGAATTTCGATGCCGCGTTCTTCAAATAATTCCTGTATCGCAAAAAGACCAGCCTTTGTATTGAGTGTGTCGGTGATGGTTTCGAGTAGTAAAACGTCGGCACCCCCATCAATCAGTCCCTGTGCTTGTTGTTTATATGCGACGGCCAATTCATCAAATGTAATGGCGCGATAGCCTGGATTGTTTACATCCGGGGATAACGATGCTACTTTATTTGTTGGTCCCATAGCCCCTGCAACAAATCGTGGTTTCTCGGGCTCTTTTTTATTGAATTCATCAGCCACTTCGCGCGCAATCCTGGCGGAATAAAAATTAATATCATACACAGCATCTTCTGTGCGATAATCAGCTTGCGCAATGGTCGTTCCGCTAAACGTATTGGTCTCAATAATATCTGCTCCCGCCAGCAGGTATTCACGATGAATCTCCCTGATCACATCAGGACGCGTAAGGGAAAGCAAATCATTATTTCCTTTTAATGGGTGTGCATGATCCTTGAAGCGTTCACCTCTGAAATCTGCTTCTTCAAGTTCATGACGCTGAATCATCGTACCCATCGCGCCATCAAGCACGAGAATACGTTCTTTTAAAATGTCCTGGATTTTCATAGCCTCTGATTGTATCATGTACTATCCAGAGAGCCCTGTTAATGGTGGGTCGCCTATCTTCTCTACCAGATGTACCGGAAGAAGGGATTTAGCACAACACCCTCCATACAGGAGGATAGGATGCTAAGACGTCATAGGGCCCAGTCCCTCAGTCTTTCTGGATAAGCAATGCAAATAAAGCCAATAGCAATGAAACTACAAAACATATTGTGATGAAGAAATACATCAAACTTTCAATCCAAAAACCACCATTGCACTCGATTTCAATGAAGTATTTTGTAATATCTTTGACCCACCAGCAGATCAATGGCGTTTACTGCCCGACAAGAAAATACTTTACATGATAGCCTATGTTGATTTCATTCATTTACTTTACAGTTGAATTAAATAAACAGACGCAATAAGCATTTTGAAACTTGCTGCCATCGATATCGGTTCGAATGCAATTCGCTTCCAGGTCTCCACGGTTTTAACGAATGATGCTACACGCCCATTATTTAAAAAACTGGAGTACGTTCGTTTTCCCCTGCGTTTAGGCCACGATGTTTTTTCTACCGGACGCATCAGCACAAAAAGTAAAGAGAAATTTAAAAAGCTGATGAAGGCCTATAAGTTACTGCTTGAGCTTTACGAAGTGGATGATTACATGTTTTGCGCTACGTCTGCCATGCGTGAATCTGAAAACGGATACGAACTGGCAACAGAAGTGCAGGAACAATTTGGTATTACGATCAATATTATCGATGGTAACCGTGAAGCCGAACTGATTAACAAAGCAATCAGTTCATACCTTACGGATCAAACCTACCTGCATATCGACGTGGGCGGTGGAAGTACGGAACTAAATCTGTATGTGAACGGAAAAAAAATTAAAACGCGTTCGTTTAAGATAGGTTCTGTACGGGTTCTTGAACACAATGATTCTCCGGTGATGTGGACAGATATGGAACACTGGATCCGGGATCATGTAAAGAAAGCATATGGCAAGGTTATCGCGGTGGGTACTGGTGGTAACATCAGCAAGATCTTTGAGCTGGCAAGGCTTAAGGCGGGAAAAACAATGTCATTGAGGAAGATCAAAGAGCTTCGTACCATGATCTCCGGATATTCTCTCGATGAACGGATCTACAAACTTCAAATGAACCCCGATCGTGCCGACGTGATCATTCCCGCCAGTGATATCTATGTTAAGGTGATGGAGTGGGCACATGCTACATCCATACTCGTCCCCGAAGTTGGCTTAAAAGATGGTGTTATGCTTCACTTGTATGAGCAAAACATGCTTCAAAAAAAACTTGATTTCAGTTCGCCTGCGAATTAATGTTCTTTCGATAAAGGGTACGCAATCTGGTCAGCGTCTTCTTTTTGAAGGATCTTTAATTGTACTCTTACCTTTTCGCGATTCTTTTACATCTATGTTAATGGTATAGGCTATACTTAAGGAAAGCGTTTTCAAGTTTGTCTCGAAAGTATCCTGCATGTTACCACTGCCCCAGAGCATGCCATTTATAAAAGCGCTGTCCTTTTTACCCATAAATGTATGACCTGATATAAAACGTAGTTCAGTTGTGATGTAACGATTATTGCGCAAAGGTGCTTTAATACCAGTACCCAATGAAAACGAGAACAGCCATGTATTGATATTTTTAAGTGTCATATAGCGCACACCATCCTGTGGCGGATTCTCACCATGATGAATTTCATATTCAAATTTTTTTCCCCCGTCAACCTGAAGAAATCCATTCACAGACCTAAACCAATAATTGATTTCCGGTCCGCCATTTATAAACACCTGAATGGGAATATTTTTTCTGACCGTTATTTTAAATGACTTCCGTAATAACATGGACATGTCCGTCATCTGCATAGTAAGGTGATTCTCCCATGTTTTATCATTAAACGTAAGAATCCTTCCACGTTGTGACGCACCGCCCTCAACGATTACTTCATAATTGTTTTTCAAAGGGAATCCTACCAACAATCCTACGTTAAATCCATGTTTAATCTTACGTCCGAAAGAGTCTTTCACATCCGAGTCAGAAAACCCCGGCCAGGTCAACATTCCGCCAGCTCTTACACCCAGACTGAACTGTTGTGCGTGAACAACAGAAATACTAAGCACCATTACAATAAGGCACATTGGCAACAATGGCTTTCTATTCATTTGATATTTCGGATGTATGTTAAGCAGCAAAGTGGAGTAAAAATATTATAATAAACGCTCTAATATTGAATAAAATTTACACGCTGCAGATAAGTGAGATAAATTAATTAATGCTTTAATCTTAGTACGCTTCATAACCTAACTACATGAGTCGCCATATTTATGTATGCGTATTCTTTTTTCTTTACACAACGGCTTTAGCTCAGGATCAAACTAACTTTACACAGTTTTATCTTAATCCGTACACCATCAATCCGTCTTATGCCGGCTTTGATGGAAGGACTGCAATTACACTTATCTATCGTAAGCAATGGTCAACTCTGGATGATGGTCCGCAGATCAGCAATTTAAGTTTTCATACACCGTTGTCCCAACGTGCAGGCTTCGGGTTATCAGTTATCAACGACGAACGCGGTTTATTAAAATCGACAGGCCTTGCGTTATCCTTTTCGTATAGTATTCCAATTGCGGACGAATCTTTTCTCCGATTTGGAATTTCCGGTGGAGGCTCATGGAATACAGTAGATCTCGAAAGATTGGAAGGATTCAATGATCCTAAACTGGGTGATATCCTGGATAACAACTCGGGGCTAACCGGAAACGCAGGATTGTCCCTTCACCTCAAAACTTTTCACGTCGGCTTTTCACTTCCGGTAGTTTTTGCGCCGTCTTACATAAGCACGAATACCATCAACATCACGGAGATAGACCCGTTTCAATCGGTGATCTTTCATGCGAGTAATCGGTTTTATTTTAATAACAACACCTATGTGTTCGAACCCTATCTGCTCTATCGGATGAGCGGAATCCTTCCTCCGCAGTTTGAAGTCGCAACCATTTTACATTTAAATCATGTTCTGTGGGCAGGTGGTTCTTACAAACAAGATTTTGGCATATCAGCACTTGGTGGAATAAAACTAAACAAGACGCTGGCAATTGGTGGTTCCTACAGTATAAAAAATTCGGGAATCAACGAGCTTAACAGTCCTACCTATGAAGTAACGCTTGCGCTTCTCGTTGGAAAACACAAGCGCGGAAGGCCGATGTATAGTTTTGTAGACACACAAAAAGTAAAACAAAAAAAGGGAACAGGAAAATCGGCCAGTGAAAGGTTGGCCCAAAAACATCGCGAGCAGGAACAGGCAAGGAAACTTCAGCAAAAGCAACTTGCTAAAAAAAGACAAGAGGACATTGCAGCGAAGAAAAAACAGTCGGAAAGTCAAAAGGCCGAAGCCGCACAAAAACGAAAAGAAGAACTTGCGTCAAAACAAGCAGAACAACGAAAACCGGCTGAAACACAGCGCAAAGATGACGATGTCGTTGCAAGTCAGTCATCTTCAACAGCCGCGATTACCCGCACCGATACAATTGTAAGAACACACAAACCGAGGTTCAATCAAATCGAATCATCGCTGGAAGCGATACAAATTGAAGTCACTGAACATTCAGAAGCAGATGAACAGGAACGCCTTTCTCGTTTAACCATACACGCAGCTGATCCCGATGAACCTCACAATGAGACAAATCCTTATCCGAACGCGGACCGTCATGATTTAGCAGATATCGGTACCAATAAAAACGAAATTCCCGTTGGTGACTATGTTATCATCGGAATTTTCAAAGACGAATCAAATACCAAACTGTTTATCAGCGGACTAAAAAGGCTCGGCTTCAAAGCCAATTATGGCTACTTAACTAAAAAAACCGCCTGGTATGTTTACCTCCATCAATCCAGCGACATACAACAGGCAAAGAAAGCAAGAGATAAATTCCGGAAAATGAAAATTTTCAGAGACGCGTGGCTTTTAACTGTTTATCCGAACTGATCATGATAAATCAATTTTACTTTGTGATCATTCTCCTGTTGTTTTCAGCAAATACTTTTGCTCAGACACCGGTAATTAGCAATATCAGTCCGATAAACACTTATCCGAAGGGAAAAATCGTCATTACAGGAAATGGATTCAGCAGTGTTACCACCGCTCTACAGGTTTGGTTCGGTCCGGTGAAAGGAAGCATCGTTTCTTCATCGCCATATTCCATAGAAGTTGAAGTTCCCGCCCAGGCACGGTACTCAACAATAGAAGTAGTTAATCTTACGTCTGGGTTAGCAGCAAAGTCATCCCTTAAATTTCTACCTTCTTTTTATGGAGAACCTTTTGATGTTGCAAAGTTCAACGCACCATTAAGCTTCCCTTCGAATGAAGAGGTCTGGGATCTATGCAGTTGTGATCTGGATAATGATTTAAAACCGGATCTTCTGGCTACTAAATTCGTAAGCCCTGCGAACGATCTGGTAATTTTAAAAAACAGCAGTACACCGGGTAATATTGCATTTACCGAAACTCATTATCTATTGAGCTTTGCCAGCGATCACATTTCATGTGGTGATCTTAATGGTGATGGAAAGCCTGACGTTGTTGTTACAAGAAGTGGCGCGCCCAGAAACAGCGTACACATCATCCAAAATACATCGATAACCGGATCAATTAATTTGAGTCCGACACCCATAAACCTGTTTATGGATAATGGCCATTTCGCAACACGCACCGCACTCCACGATTTAAACAGGGACGGCAAACCAGAGATTATTGTTTCCAATTCATTCAATAATGCATTATACGTTTTCATCAATGAAAGTACAGCAGGAACGATCGCCTTTAATGCCACACCTGTTAAGGTTACTGTTACAGGAGCAACAAATACGTACGGACTGGAAGTTGCCGACGTCAACGGCGATAAACTACCCGATATTATCGTCACACAATTCCAGTCTAACCATATTTTTATTCTAAAAAATGAAAGTACGGGCAACGTGAATTTTGCCGAACCTTTTAAGATCAATGTCTTTGGAAATCTGAACAAACTAACTACGGCAGACTTTAACAGTGACGGAAAATCTGATCTTGCAGTAACCAGTACATTAACAAATGAAGTCGTGCTCTTGTTCAATCAATCAAGTACATCAGCGTTTTCCTTTGCTGCACCCGTTGCTTTAAACACCGGTAATGGCCCATGGGGTATTGATGTAAGTGATATCGATGGTGACCGCAGTCCCGATATTATTGTTTCCAATCGAAATCAAACCGTGCTCGATGTTTTTATTCACAATGGAAGTACCACACCGGTATTTACCAGGAGCACCATTGCCACAACAAGATTTACGCGTAACATCCTTGCCGGAGATCTTGACGGCGATGCAAAACCGGACCTTGCATTTACCAGTTTTAGCGCACCCAATAATTATGCACTGGATATATTAAGAAATACACATTGTCATAAACCGCTCATATTGAATAAAGCACCATTGGAAATATGCAATGGTCAAACCATCCGGTTAAATGCCATACCTTCGCCAGGTATAACATTCACGTGGAAGGAAGGTACCAATATAATTAAATCCGGACCTGATAATTATGTGGATATTACATTGCCAGGTAGCTATACCGTTACGGCGGAGCAAGGCAGCTGTGCTTTAAGTTCATCGGTGATCACCATTACTCCGAATGCAGCGACTATTCCCGAAAATCCGGCGGTAACATCAACGTCTCCGTTATGTAGTGGAAGTAACCTGCAACTGACAACACCAATTGTGGCAGGCGCTACTTATGCATGGACAGGTCCGAATGGTTTTACTTCGACTAGCCAAAGTCCGGTAATTATTGCTGCTACTGAAACTGATGCAGGACCATACACGCTGGAAGTATCGGTTGGAAACTGCAAAAGTAATATCATGCAAAAAGTTATTGAGGTGGTAAGCATTGATGACTTCACGATTAACAGTACCAATACGCAGAACACAATTTGTGCCGGCCAATCACTCACCCTAAATGTAAATAACCTGCCAGGCTATAGCTTTCAATGGAAAAAAAACGGCACGGATATCATTGGGCAGCAAACAAGCTCACTGGTTGTAAATGAAGAGAATATATTCTCTGTAGTAGTTACAAATATGGCATTAGGGTGCAGTAAAGAAATTGGACCTGTTGCAGTAATTGCTTTAACCGCACCGACGGCAGATTTCCATATGCCTCTTACGGCTTGTGCAAATTCATCTGTTACATTTACCAACCATTCCCTCAACATCGATCCTCGCGCCACTACGATTTATTCTTGGTCCTTCGGTGGAGGAAAAACATACAGTGGTTCAGCTCCTCCAGCGCAGGTATATACGGCGGCAGGAATTTATAATGTAACACTGTCTTTAAATTACAGCGGAATTTCAGGTTGCACATCCGCAACTGCGCCAAAAACCCTAACCATTACAAATGCAACAGCACCTGTCATTACGGCAACACCGGCTTTGATTTGTCCTGGGGAAATTACGAGTCTTGCAGTGCAGGGAACTTATACTTCCGTATTGTGGAGTACAGGAGAAACCGGTACTTCCATCATAGTAAATCAGCCTGGAAATTATACCGTTACCGCTACTGGTCCCGCCGGATGTGTCATGAATAAAGATTTTAATCTGCTTGCTAAAGAAATTCCTGTCATTACAATAGAAGCCGATGATTTGGAAATTTATCCCGGAGAGCAGGTCCAGCTGCAAGCAAATGGAGCGCACACATATTCATGGTTCCCGGTAAATTCCTTAAATAATCCGACAGATCCCGCACCCTTTGCTTCTCCTTCAACAACCACTACCTATACCGTTGTAGGTGACCTCATTGGTGGTTGCTCAGCACAACAAGAAGTCACTGTGGTAGTGAACGCCGCAAAATTAAACATCAAACCACCGTTGGCGTTTTCTCCGAACGGAGATAATTCCAATGATACCTGGATCATTGAAGGCGTTGAAGAATTTCCCGCATGTACAATGAATGTTTTCGATGGACGCGGACGAAGAATTTATCAAAAGAAAGGTTACAATAATGATTGGGACGGAACACATAACGGTAATCCGGTTCCTGCTGGAACGTATTACTATGTATTTGGATGTCCCGATGCATCTGCCACAGGCAGTGTGCTGATTTTTAGATAATTAGTTGCACACACATCTGTATTGATATTTTTTTTTAACACAAACTATTTATACAGCACACAAGCACTTTGAAAGAGTCCGGTAAGGAACCGGTAGCGAAAGAACGTAAACCTAACTATTTATGCGCCCTGATTTGGCAACGAATCAAAACCCCTCTCTAAAGATTTACATTGTTTCATTTTTGTTTATTTTACTCTTCTCAACATCTGCATTTTCTCAGATCGTAGATTGCAGCATTACGACAAATTGCGGCAACAGTTATTGTAATTATGCTGCTACAATTGAAAAAGGTTGTCGATGTTTTGATGGCGTGGATAACGATGGAGACGGATTGACTGATAAGGCGGATCTTCAGTGCGCAGAATTTTACGGACTTACTTTCGTGGGAAGTGAAGATGGTGATTGTAGCTTAGTCGCGCCAACGGGAAATCCCTTTGCCGCTATGTCGTTGCCCATTGTATCCGGACAAAACACAGCGGATACGCAATCCAAAGTTTCTGTAGGTGATGTTGATGGGGATGGAATACCAGACGTTATCATCACATCAAAGTGGAACTCGGAAATCAGGGTCGTTGCCACGAAAGCACATACCGTTAACGGTGTCACCTACGCTGCCGGAGATATTAAATCAGATTTCAAAACAACGGGACAAGGCGCCAAGATTTTCTCTGGTACCGGGGACTGTAGTCCGAAGAATTTGCTTTTCGAACATGAAAATTTAATTGCTGATATTGATGATGATGGCGTTGCTGAAATCTATGGTATCGTAAGTAATCGTAGCGGCAATCCAAGCTCTCCACCCACCTGTTTCTTTCTCGTTGGCTTTAAGTATGTAGCTGGCGATTTGCAGCCTTTATTTAACGCGATTCAAATTGGAACAGACAGGCCCGGTGTTTTCGGAATTGCCGACATGGATGGCGATGGTAAAGCAGAACTTTACATGCGCGACAGAATTTACGCTGCGGAAACAGGCGCGCTGCTGGCCACAGGAAACGGTGACTGGGATCTCGATATCACGTCCGGGCCCGTTGCTGTTGATGTGGTGAAGGGTGACGGCGGTAAGATGGAATTAGTCTGCGGAACAAAGATCTATAGCATTCCTTCATTCGCTTCCCGTAATCCGGCGGCACCGGCAACCCTTACCCTGGCGAAAGACATGAATACTGTTCCGGGTGCAAGCGGGAAATGTTATGTAAAGCTCGCCACGGATCTGATTGAATATGGCGAAGATACACACAGCATGTGCAGTGTAGCCGATATTGACAACGATGGGAATGTTGATGTTGTAATTTCCGGTGCATTAAATTCTGCCACAGGCAAAACAGCCGTATTCTATTGGAATGTAGCGAAACAAATCGTTTCTCATTTTGTGGTTCCCGATGCTGTGTATCCTGATGGATGGCCATGGGGAACCGGACGCATCAACCTGATGGATTCCGACAATGATAAAGTTCTGGATCTGTTTTTCGTAGCCGGAAGCACACTTTTTCGGGTAGAACCAGTTGGTGATGCTTTCGATGCTAACATTAACACGTCTACTTATTCAACGTATGTTAAAACCAGAACCATCAACGATTCACGATCAGGCGTGCTCACTGTAACGTTATACGATTTCAACAACGATGGCAATTTCGAATTGGTGTATCGCGATTCACAGGAACTTGTAGTCGTCGATGCGCCTACACTGCAAACAAAGTACTGGTCTGCAACATGTCAATCCCATACTTACACAGAAGGTCCCGTAATTGCTGACGTAAACGGGGACGGAAAAACAGACATCTGTGTACCCTGTAACCGGAACAACTCCTTTGATATTCAGGATCCTATTCAACAACAGGCGCTGGGAGAAGTGCGGCTATTTTTCTCCAATGATGGCACAACGTGGTTGCCTACACGCAAAGTGTGGAATCAGCCCGGTTATTTCATCATCAACGTCAACGATGACCTTAGCCTTCCTTTTCCGCAATATGATCAAACAACAATCTTTAGCACAGAAACCTGTACATCCAATGGCTTAAGTGGCCCCCAACGTCCACTGAATGTTTTCCTGAACCAGGTCCCTTATCTCAGTGCCAGTGGCTGCCCTGTTTATCCCAGCCCCGACCTTACTTATTATGGCGATGATCCCGAACAACCCGGGGTTGATACAAATGGTGATGGTATCCTCAAATCTTCCGTAACGGTAACACCACCGATTTGTGGAAATACCGATGTCAAAGCAGAATTTTACCTGATCAACAGCGGATTATTGCCCATCGCTGCTTCCGTGCCTGTGAGTTTCTACAACGGTAACCCTACACTGGGACCGTCGCAAAGTACCATACTACATACTACAACACTCAATATCGCACTTGGGGTAGGTCAAAACACCAGTCTGAATCCGATCG
This sequence comes from Ohtaekwangia sp., assembly GCA_035628875.1. Taxonomy (GTDB): domain Bacteria; phylum Bacteroidota; class Bacteroidia; order Cytophagales; family Cyclobacteriaceae; genus Ohtaekwangia. The sequence goes on from DASPIZ010000067.1 coordinate 42,307, forward strand.
TAGCCACTTTCAATGGTCCCGGAAGAGAATTCGATCTCTACATTGTATTAAATAATACTGGCTTTCCCGTACCTGCAACGGGACAAAGTGGAACAGATTGTGATTTACAAAATAACATTATCCAGGTAACCGTAAGCCCGCAACCTTTCAATGCGGTTGTTGAACTGGTAAGCAACAACACAAAATGTATCGATGGCGCAGATACTGGTGAATTACGAGTTCGCCTTTACAAAGGACCTGTAGGTACCAATGAAGTTACCGATTACAGTCAGTATTCCTTTCAATGGAATACCGGGCCTGTAACGGGCTACACCGCCATGCCTGGCGAAGTAAACTACAATATCACGGGTAAACCCGATGGACCCTATACTGTAATTGCGACCAACACACTTGGAGAATGCTCGAGTGCGCCGGCAGAAGGTGTGATCGCTCCCGATCCGCAGACTCCGGAGGTTTCGATCAACGTAATATCTGAACAAACAAAATGTAGTCCTTACAATGGCGAACTAGAAGCCGTCGTAGTAGGCGGTAACATCGGGGTAACCTTTGAGTGGTTTAGCGAAGGAAACAGTCTGAATGTAACAACACCAAAAATTTCAGGACTTGCCGGCGGTGCCAATTACCTGGTGCGTGCAACTAAGGCAGGATGTCCAAACACGGCTACGTATGAATTGCAATCGCCTGGCCATCCAGAAGCGCAGGCATTTACCGTTGATGATGTAACGACTTGTAACGATCCAAATGGTGGCCGAATCTCAGCACTACCCGTTGTCAACGCAGTCCCACTCCCGGCTGCAGATACAGCGAACTATAATTTCCATTGGTATTTTTATCCAAATGGAAGTCGCGGCAGTATTTTACCGTTGGGTACCGAAACAAACCCAACACGTTCGGGATTGGCAGCGGGAACTTACGAAGTAGTGATTACCGACATTGCTTCAAACTGCGAGTCTATAACAGGACCATTTACCACCACAGTTGAAAGCTTTCTTATCAGCCCGGAGGCTAACGTGCTGCCACTTCAAACACAAACATCATGCGATCCGAATAATCCGAATGGAAGCCTCGAAGCTGTGGTTATGTTGAATGGCATTGCGCAGGATCCGGCGTTGTATACTTTCGAATGGTTTGCTGGTCAAAATACACTCCCGGCAAACGCACACAACGAGACGGGGGAAGTGTCCGGAACCAATAACCGGATTGCTGAAAAAGTTTCCGGTGGTGGACAGGCTTATACGGTGAGAGCTACGCATATTGAAACCTCGTGTTTTGCAACAAATTTCGGCGTAGTACTTGAAAATATTAATCATCCGGTACTCGACTTGGTGCAAACTCCAAATTCAGTTTGCGATCCGCTCCTTGCCGCAGGCGCATACAACGGTACCCTTACTGCAAGTGTAACCTTTGAAGGCAATACCGTTACATTACCGAATACAAATTACGAAATTGCATGGTATGATGGTTCACTGACAACAGATCCCGACATCTCGACGCTCGATAAAACACAACCCATCTTAACCGGGTTGAATGGCGGTAAAAATTATACCGCTGTTGTAATGCGCACAGATTTGAGCTGCCAATCAACGCCCTTCACACGGCAGGTTATTAACGATAAGGTATTACCAGGCATTACATTTACGCCAACAGCTTCAACCACATGCGCTGGTTTTTTGCCTCAGAACGGAAGCATCACAGCCACAGTAACTAATGTTACACCTGGTAATACCTACGCTTATACCTGGACTGGTATACCGATTGCCAACGGAGGCAATACTGCAAATGTCATAAACCTTCAGGGCGGACTGTCGTATGAGATAACCGTAACAAATACAACCACAGGATGTAGTAACACACACAGCACTCCCCTTGCAGATAACAGTGCAAAGCCAACGATCGAACTGATACCAACATCAAATACAATATGCGATCCATTGATTGGTTTCAACGGCGAGATTCAAGCCAATATTTTAACCAATCCCAATTTTATAGCGGGTCACACAATGCGTGTCGATTGGTCAACAGGAGCCACGGCTGTTAACCCAATTACCGGGTTAAACGGCGATAATACCTACAGCGCAACAATTACAAATGCATCGCTTGGCTGTACATCAGATCCAGTTTCTGTTCTTGTTAATAATGAACAAATTCTTCCGGATATAATATATACTGCAACGCCATCCACGAATTGCGAACCTACACTTGCCAATGGTGGAATTATTTCTGAAGTCAATGTAAATGGTACTGCAACTACAACCGGTTATACATTCGAATGGAGCAATGCTTCGGGCACGATCATTCCTGGTATACCATTGCAACCGTGGGCAATTGCCGGGGTAAATGGCGGACAAAATTATACGCTAACTGTAACAACCGATGCTACCGGATGTGAGAACACCCAGGTCATTCCATTGCAAGACATCAGTGCTAGTCCGGTGATTCAATTAAATCCTTCGCCGAATATGTTTTGTGATCCAGCCAAATTCAATGGAGAAATTGAAGCGGTATTTTTAAGTAATCCAAATGCGGAAGCAACGCATACGTACACCTACGCCTGGGTAAATGTTACCGCGGGTAATGTTGTACTTACTGAAGCTGGTGCTTCTATCACTGGAAAAGATGGTGGGGATTACACCGGAAAAGTAAGAAACAATGCACTTGGTTGTGAATCTGAAATTATACCGGCAACAATTATCAACCAAAAGGTTTTACCGGATATTGAGATCACACCGCACGCCGCAACGAATTGTGATGTAAACAAACCAAATGGTGAATTAAACGCAGTCATTAATATCGGTGCTGGTGTTACTACAACCACAGGATATACTTTTGTCTGGGATACGGGGGAGACGGGATCCGATCTTATTGACAAGAACGGCAATGCTACCTTCCTCGTAACCGCGACAAACTCAACGACAGGTTGTGTAGCTTCACAACAAATGTTCTTACCTGCACAGCCGGCAAAACCGGTATTGACTGCTGTGGGTGGAATCAATACAGTTTGCGATAGCGACAAGGGTTATACAGGCTCGGCAACAACAACGTTCTTCTCCAATCCGAATGGCGAGGCACCGCCTTTACATACCTACAATTACACCTGGCGTGATGCTACAAACACTTTAGTAACTAATCCTGATGGTGTAAATGCGCCGAATATAGTAACCGGATTAAATGGTGGCACCTACACTGTTGTCGTGGAGAACGTTACCCTGGGTTGTATTTCAGAATTAACAACATTTGATGTCAAACAAAATTTAATATTACCAGAGATACTCGCAACGTCCATCGCTTCTACGAACTGTCCCGGTGGTAGCGTCGATGGCGAGCTCAATGCTTCCGTAACAAACGGCGTGGCTAGTGAAACATTTACGTTCCAATGGTACAGGGATGTTGTTGACACTGATGACACAAAAAAGGTAGGAACGCTTGAAGCCCATCTCACAGGCCAGCAAGGTGGCTTACATGTATACTATACCGTAAATGCAGAAAACGACATCACCGGTTGTGAAGCTGTTGAAACCATCGCGCTGAACGATGAACACGTATTACCAGTATTTACCATTTCCACTGTAGATAATACAGGATGCTTACCTGCGAAAGCCAACGGTTCAGTTACTGCTTCACTGGTAGCAGGTACTAGTTATACTTACACCTGGTTCAATGAAACTTCCGCTTCTAGCATTACCGATATCGATGAAGCTATCGAGTTCCTTATGCTTGGTAATTATAGCGCTGTTGTTAAAGACCTGGCAACAGGCTGTTCTTCCGCTAAGGTTTTTGCGGCAGTGAAAGACATACCATATGTTCCAGTAATCGACATTGCCTCGGTTCCACAAACAATGTGTGTGGGGAACAACGGTCAGGTTACCGCTACCATTGACGAAACGCAGTTCGGAAACGGAACCGGAATAACGGCAGGATATACATTTGAGTGGTTCCTCAATAATACTTCGCAAACAACATCCAACGACTGGCAGAACATTGACGGAAATATCACCTACGAAGTGCGGGTCGAACATACGGCAACGGGATGTCAGAATAATGAATTCATTTTCCTTCCGGAGAATTTGAATTACCCTGTACTTGATGTTGCTCTCACGAACATTACGGATTGTACAATTCCGGGGAGGATTGATGCAACGGTGAGCCTCATCGATACAAACAACGATGGTACACCAGATCCGATTGCAGCAGCAGATTATGCGAATTATTCATTCTCCTGGTTCTTCGGAAAAACTTCTGCAGGCGCTGACATCAGCACAGTTTCGACAGACGCCACCGTGAATGATCGTACCCTTGATCCTTTAACGTTCGAAGGCGATTATGCTGTGAAAGTAATACACAATGTAACGCAATGCCCTTCTACTGAATATACAATATTCGCTGAAGCACCAAAGCTGTTTAATTTTAAACTCAGAACGATTATACCAGCAACTTCCTGTGGAACAGATGAAGGTGTAATGACGGCAGATGTTTACGATAACAATAACGTACGAATCAATCCTGTAGGATATACCTTTGAATGGTATCGCGGATACCCGACGAATTCTCCCCCGGCGAATTTTTATACGCATCCGCCTGTTGCCTTCAATGGTGGGGTGCTACCTACTGATCCAATCAATGAAAGTGCAAATTATACTTTTGACAATATAGATTTCTTTGATCCTGCAACTGGACGGACAATCTACGGATATACGGCAGATAACTATACCGTTGTGGCTACAAACCCCAATGGTTGCAAAGAATTCTTAACCGACAATCTCGAATTCAGAGACGAACCGATTGTTATCACGCCACGTGTACTTCCTGACATCTGTGGTGTTGATGGTGGACAGATCACTGTTGATGTAGACGCCAAAACTAATACCGGAAGTGAAAGCTTGTACAATGTGTATTTGTTCGAAGGAATGAATCCCACCCTCAATCCGCCCGCCGAACCAACAGGCCCGGGAGCTCCGCCAAATAATTACATGACTAAAATCCCCGGCGTCGACAATCAGACCCTGTATACTTTTACCGGTTTAGCAGCAAAAATTTATACTGTAGTTGTTCAGGAAGATCCGGCGAGCTTATCTTCTGGTTGTTTCTCTTCACCGTTGTTGGTGGAAGTCGAAGAAGCGCTTCCGCCAATGGTGAATGTGTTGAGTTTTGTTTCAAGTACGTCTTGTGGTGCAGCGCCTGGTGATGGCGCATTGAAAATTGAGATACTCACAGATCCAAATGATCCCTACGATCCGTACAACAACCTGCCACTTCCAGCGGGCTCAATCTTAGATCCTGCAGGTACACCTCCTACATATCAAATTGAATTATTTAACAGCGCAAATGTTCTTGTTGATCCGTACGACCCAACTGCTTACATCTACAGTGACGCTGATCAGGTAAATCTGACAAACCTCAAATCGGATGATTACACCATTCGTATTACTTCTTCCATGGGATGCGTCTTTGATAAAGCGGTGAGCTTACCAAATACACCTGGCATTCCTCAGCCCATCGATAATGCGCTCCAGATTACAGACGCAGCGTATTGTGATCCTGCCTTAGAAACGTCTGCAGCGGTCAAAATTACCGGCATTGAACAGGTGAATGGCACTGTCGAGGCTACAGAGAATTTCACATTTAGCTGGTATGCCGATCCCGCCATGACGCTTCCACTTTATTCGTCTGTTGGTAACGCAACGCAGACCTTGGGCGAACTATTGAACAATACCAAAACCACACAGGGTGAAGTAACCGCAGGTGACTATTACATCCTGATGGAAAAAACCGTGGCAACTACCACCGGCGGATTGGGTTGTTCAAGCGCACCTGTAAAAGTGGTGATTGACGATGCCTCGGTAAATCCTGTGATTACATTAACGCCGATGGCAAATACAGCATGTAGCCCCATATTTTTTGAAGGTCAAATAGAGTTAGCCGTTGCCACAACCGGTCCTGTCGGATATCCTGGAAATGATCCAACGGCAACCTATACCTTCGACAATTGGACTTCACTAAACGGTTCAGCTACACCGGCATCGGCTAGTGTTCAACCCGCGAATCCGGCAGCCTACGTCGGATTGAAAGACGATACCTATTCCCTGCGTGTGCGCAATGAGATAACAGGATGTATTGCTACAGGACAAACTGAAATTCTGAGAACCAGTGTACCTGTGTTTACCCTGGATTTAACCAGCATTGCCCAGGTGACTTGTCCGACCGGAGGAAGTGCTACCGTAACTAAAATTTATC
>DASPIZ010000068.1:0-5465 GCA_035628875.1 Ohtaekwangia sp.
GTTTCACAACGGTGATATTTCGGCCGACAATAATGTAACGATTAACATCGAGGCCAATGCAACGCTTACAATCAGCGGTGATCTCACGATTAGAAACAACCTGATTCTGAACAACAGCGGAAAGCTGATTGTAACAAAGAACTTCATTGCGAACAATAACGCCAGCGCTACTGTAAATGGTGGTGGTGTGATGGATGTAGGTAATAATATCAATTTTGGAAACAATACTGACTTTGTTATAAACGGTACTTTAAAAGCCGGAGGTAATGTTTCGTTTGGAAACAATGAAACTTTTAATGGCACTGGTAGTGTGAACATTGTAGGAACAGGCTGTAACAAATGGACTGGTTCAGTGCCGTGTATTCCAGGAATTGTAATCTTACCGGTAAAGCTGTTGACCTTTGAGGCGCAAGATAATGGTGAAGGTGCTGTAAAAATATCATGGTCTACTGCTATTGAGAAAAACAATGATCGTTTTGTCATTCAACGTTCTACAGATGGTGTTACATACAACGACATCACTACTGTACCAGGGAATGGCACAACACAAGAAATTTCGTATTACGATTTTGTAGACAATGCACCGGATGCAGAACGTTTATACTACCGGCTTACACAAACGGATTATGATGGCACAACAGAAACTTTTTCGCCGGTATTTGTACAGGTTGTTTTAAAGTCAGCCCCCATCAGTGCATATCCCAATCCGATGACAGGACGAAATCTTACCCTTAATCTTCCAGAAGGAAAACCAGGAATGGTTCAATTCCTTGACAACCGCGGTATGACAATCCTGAATAAAAAATTTGATGGATCTGGTACCGTTATGGAGCTGGAATTTAACAACGACCTGTTGCCAGGAATTTACTTTGTCAACTATAAGCCAGAACGCGGTGATATTCAGAATCTGAAGATCATGAAGAAATAAGCGATCCACTATAAACTGTAGACGAAACAATTACATTACCAGACAACGCTGTACATCATTGTGAAGAAGTATGGAAGATTACAACGAAATTTCCGAAGAAAATACTATTATTAACCTCCAGGCACTAAATGAATTTTCAGGCAACTGTGAGGCTACTGTAAAGGGTATAATTAGAGTTTTTCTCGAACAGGCGCCGAAGCAGATTGCAACGTTGAGTCTGGTGGTGGCGCAAAAAGATTGGAACAATGTAAAGGCCCTGAGCCATAAAATTAAATCTTCGTACGCCATTATTGGTGCTGACTCGGTTAAAAACCTGTTGGAAAAGATGGAAACAGACTGCATGCAAAGCAATGTTGACGAAACGAAGCTAAACGGTCTTCTCGAACGGGTTATTGTATTAAACGAAAAAGTAATAGAAAGCATTTCCGCCAACATTATTTCAGTATGATCGATAAAAGATACATCACTAAAATATTTCTTATCGATGATGACTTTATGTACAGTAACATCATCAAGCTTGCGCTGGAAGAAAACGATGCTTATGACATCCATGTGTTTCAATCCGGCGAAGATTTCTTTAGTAATATTCACCTCAATCCGGATATCGCGATCATTGATTACAATCTGCCGGGCATGAGCGGACTGGAAATTTTAAAAAAAATCAAACATATCGATCCAAACATCTCGACCATATTTTTATCGGGGCAAAATAAAATCGAAATTGTTGTTGAAGCATACAACAGCGGAGCGAATAATTACATCATTAAAAATAATAACGTCATTCTTGAACTGAAGCAGTGCCTGGAGAATCTAAGGGTTAATTCAAACCTCCGGAAAGAAGTTCAGCATTTACGTGAGCAAATTATTGATCGTAATAAATACCAAAGTATTATTGGTGAAAGTCCCGCGGTTTTGCAGGTGTTGAAGCTGGTACAAAAAATTGAAAACACCAACCTGATCACGCTAATTACCGGAGAAAGTGGTACAGGTAAAGAAGTAGTTGCTAAAACGATACACTACAATTCTCCCAGGAAACGAAACTCATTCATTGCCGTAAATGTGGCAGCCATACCCGCAGACCTGATTGAAAGTGAATTGTTCGGTCACGAAAAAGGGGCTTTCACGGGTGCTGAATCTAAACGTATTGGAAAGTTCGAAGAATCACATCAGGGAACCATCTTTCTCGATGAGATCGGTGAAATGGCATTGGATCTTCAAACAAAATTACTGCGCGTTTTACAGGACAATAAAATTACCCGCATCGGTTCGAATAAAGAGATCAGCATCGATATGCGTGTAATCGCGGCGACGAATAAAAATCTGGCGGAGCGTGTGAATGAAGGTAAATTCAGAGAGGATCTTTTTTACAGGCTTCAGGGATTTCTCATACATCTTCCGCCCCTGCGTCAACGCGGCAATGATATTCTTATTCTGGCAAAAAGTTTTCTTACCGAGTTTTGCAAGAACAATAAGATGGCACCCAAAACGCTTTCTTCCGGAGCCACTGAAAACTTATTAAATTATCCCTGGCCGGGAAATGTAAGGGAGTTGAAATCAACGATTGAACGCGCTGCCTTGATGAGCAACAGCGACAAGGTTGAAGTCGATGATCTGATATTCTCTACTGTAGTAGTATAGCCACGGGCTTACGATTCTATGTTAATAACCACTTTTCCCCTGAAGTTTCCGTCAGCGTAATACCGGAACGCGTCAGCCGTTTTAGCTAATGGATAGATGTGATCAATTACCGGAATTACTTTTCCCGATTGATAAAGCATCGACATATCATCGAGCCCTTTATTCGCTTGATATTCCAGCATACCCAAATCACGATCTCCCTGCTTACCAATAATACGGCTCAAGACCATCGCCTGGAAGATGGAACCCATGGTGCCGCCAATCATTAGAAAGCGCCCTCCGGGATTCAATGATTTTCGATATTGTGTAAGCGAACGATTCGATACCACGTCGATGATGAGGTCATACGTCTTGCCATTTTTTGTGAAATCGACTCGCATGTAATCTATGGTATGATCAGCGCCCAGTTCACGCAGATCGTGAAGTTTTGATTCCCGATCCACCACCGTTACCTCAGCACCCAGGACTTTGGCAATCTGTACAGCGAACGTACCCACGCCCCCACCTGCACCGTTGATCAACACTTTATCACCGGGTTTAACCTGTCCTTTATCGCGAATACTTTGCAGTGCCATTAATCCGGCCTGTGGTATGGCGGCAGCTTCTTCGAATGTCATCTCCTTTGGCTTGAACGCAAAGGCATCTTCCTTACCACAAGCGTATTCCGCATAACCACCCCATCCACTTTCGCAAAGGTCGCCGAACACTTCATCACCGGGTTTAAACTTTTTAACCTGGTTGCCCACCGCTTCAACGCGGCCTGCAATGTCGGCTCCAGGTATGATGTATTTCGGTTTGAATAGACCCCACATCCTGACAATAAATGGTTCGCCCCGCAACATGTCGTAATCCCAGGAATTGATGGATGCGGCATGCACTTTCACCAATACTTCATTGGCTTTAGGAACAGGTTGTGGGATTTCTTTCAGGGATAACACATCGGGAGAACCGTATCTTTCGTATACAATGGCTTTCATCGGAGAACAGGTGTCAGGGTTAAGGGTGGTGGTCTTAATGATTGATGTTGTGCTTCATGCATAGACGGAGTATTGAAGTAATTGTTACAGTCCATGCTCAGGATCTCTCACAATAAAATAAACGCCTCTCTCCTGTTACCGCATCCCTGAGCATGACACGGCGGCTGCCAGCAGCGAGCTAAGGATCTTGCTCAAACGCGTCACTGACGGAATTCGATAACGTGACTAACCTCTTCAATACCGCAGCCTCATACTCACAGTAGGAGTTGATCGTAGCTTAGTTCGGTTAATCATACGAGGGGAAGAAGGATTTTTCTTAATGGTTGGATTTATCGTCCTATTAAACGCCTGTAATGGTTATGCTTATGCTTACGTAAGATCCTTCGCTCGCTGCTGCCCTACGCGCAAGCAATGCTCAAGATTCCCATTGGAGTGGTTTAGTTTGGTCAAGGGACGGCACAATTCTATCGGCAGATCATGCCTACAGTTGTCCTTCTTTTGCTTTTAACCGTTCTTTTGATTATGTTAGTATTCAAATAATTTACACGATGTGGCTTGCACTTATTATTACGGTAGTTCTTACAACATTAATTGTATGGGCCGAGCATTGGATCAAAAAGCACAAGGATACGCATCCTGAGATTTACAAAAACAGGTATACGTTCCGGGTGTTGCTTTATCTTATACTACAGGGCGGCGATCTTTAACCCGGTAAAAATTAACGGCTTCCCTTCGTATCGTAAACTTCCTCCAACTGTTTTTTTAGGTATTGATATGCCGGGGCTCCTTCCTGCGCAACATTTCTCCACCGGCATTCTATTCCGATTTTTCCTTTGTACCCGATTTTTTTTAAGGCTTCAAAATACGGCTTGAAGTTTTCACCGTGTATACCAGGCGCAGTACGCTCTTCTTCTTCTGCAACCTCGCAGTATATCACATAGGATTTAGCCTTTACAATGATCGCAGGAGATTCGTCTTCTTTGAGCATGTGATAGATATCAGCGCATAAGCCAAAGTTTGGATGGTCCACGGCTTTTGCAATGTCATAACCTTCTGCCAGCGAATTGATAAAATTTACTTCTGTTGTATTTAAGTTCTCCAGGGCCAGCACGATGCTATGTTTCCGCGCCTCGTCGGCTACTTTTTTAGCGATCGAAATAAATTGTGTTTTTGCTTTCCAATGATCAAAACCATCCGGTATGCGGCGAGATCCCCCACTTCCCCAAATAATCATTTTCACACCTGCTGCCTCAGCGCGTTGAAATACAACTTTCACATATTCAAGTACAGCGTTTTCGTTTACCGCTGGTCCCACTACTTTTAAGTCTCCGGGTATAAATAAATTACAGGCAAATACCGGAATCTGCGAATTTTTAATTTCACCTAATCGCTGCTTGAATTGTTCTTCAGATACCTGCGCTGGTGATAACAACCTGGATGTAGACTCAACGAGGTAGCTATACCCCTGAGCATGAAGTAAGCTATCGTGTTCGAGCGATTGCACCACGCCTATTTCAGGAAGTTCGATGCGCTGGGAAAAGAGATCACTGCAAAAGGCGGTGATCAGACAAAGGAGAAGAAGTCTTTTTATCATACAGCAATATCGTTAAATTTTAGAAATAGCTGCGAGTTGCGAGCTACGGGCTGCGAGTTTGTTGGGCAGTAGTTGAAGGTACAAGATACGAGGTATGAAGTACAAAGTATGAAGTATAGATCCCCCGAGGTTATTGATTACGGTTTCAATGGTTTTTGAAACCTTATCAGTTTTGGAACAACCAACATCAAACGTCAAACTATTAGTGTCCGGAATAAATTTTCGAAAAAAAATGAGGCAGGCCTTTTGGGCCTGCCTTTTTCATGGGAATTTTGGATTTACCACAAAACAAAACCCCATGAACAAAAGTACCCATTTTTCCGGACAG
>DASPIZ010000069.1:0-3490 GCA_035628875.1 Ohtaekwangia sp.
CTGAAGGCTCCCCTTACTTGTTAGCACCCAAAAGTATAGATTTCCAATTGTAATTACCATCCTGTTGGAATGTGGGAAACTCCACCGCTTCTCTTTTCGGATGGTGGAGTTTTCCATATTTCAATAGGAACTGCGTAGGTGTTTGATATCCCAACGAACTGTGAGGTCGCTCATTGTTGTAAACCCACATCCAGGCTTGCGTCAGCAAGCGTGCTTGTTTAAGGTTGTCGAACGCATAGCTATCGAGCACTTCTTCGCGATACGTTTTATTGAATCGTTCGATGTATCCATTCTGATGTGGTTTTCCTTTCTCGATGAACTTAAGTTTGATGTGATGATGTTCAGCCCAGTCTGCAAGTGCTTGCGCTATAAACTCCGGCCCATTGTCCACGCGAAGATATTCTGGCGTGCCTCGCCACTCGATCAGTTTATCAAGTTCTCTGATGACGCGTTGACTTGTCAAGCTCGTGTCGATGGCGATGGTTAGCACCTCACGATTGAAATCATCAATGACGTTGAATGATCGAAACGTTTTTCCTTGGAATAAACCATCATGCATAAAATCCATCGACCACGTTAGATTGTGATGCAGTGGCTGTAGCAATGGATGAATTACTCTGGCGGGTAATCGTCTCTTATGCTTTCGCCTGAGATTTAACTTCATCTCCGTGTAGATCCGATACACTCGTTTGTGATTGTCGTTGAACTGCATGTTTCTCAGACGATGATACATCATCCAGAATCCCCAGCGGTTATGTAACTCCGCCATCAGTTGCAATTGCTCCCGAATGGGTTCATCGTTTTTCTTTTTCGCTTTGTAGTAGAAAACTGCTTGTTGTAGTCCAATCAGTTTACAGGCCTGACGAATACTGCCCCTGTGCTCCTCGTTGATGTATTTAACCACCTCACGTTTCTCGGCAGGCCCTAGAGCTTTTTTTCGATGACATCTTTAAGCACATGGATTTGCCAGGTCTGCTCAGCAACGATCTTTTTGTATTGCGCTAGTTCGGACTCCAGCTCCTTCATTTTCTTCAGGTGCTGAACATCAAGTCCTGAAAATTTGCTCTTCCATTGATAAAATGTCGGTTGGCTGATGCCATGTTCGCGGCAGATGTCCGCCACCTTTTTGCCTTGTTCCTGTTCTTTGAGTATGCCAATAATTTGGCTCTCGGTGAATTTTGTCTTTTTCATTTGTTCCTGAATTTAACGATTAACTTCTATTTTTAATCGCTAACTTTTTCAGGGGAGCCTTCACAACGATATTTTGAGCTTGCTGATCATGGGCCAACCCAGATGTCCATAGCAAGCACGGTGGACACTCTTTAATCCTCACAAATGAATTAAAATTTTTACAGGAACAAACTAGGTGTTATAGTCTAAGGAACAACGCTAAAGTTGAAAATATTACCACTGTTAAATTCAAAAAAGTAATGGATTGTCAGTGAACGTGGCTGGAAATTTCGACAGGTTGTAATTATAGTTTACTGCGTTGAACTTTGCAAAAGCTTTGTCTGCGTGGCTGCGATTGGAAACCTCAGCGAACAAGCAGAACTTGCACTGAAAAAAGTTTTGGGCTGCCTCTATCAGGATAGCCCATACTTTTTTTAGGGAAAAAGAAAAAGAGTTTCCAAAGCTTTCCTCATGCAGCATATCTGATCGGGGTCTGATAGTTGAGTGATTCGTGTTCTCGCTCGTGATTGTATTCCCACTGCCATTTTTCTGTTAACTCGCGTGCATGGTCAAGAGAAACAAAAAGGTTTGCATCCAGTACGTCTTCACGATAGGTGCGATTGAAGCGCTCAACAATTGCATTTTGCTGTGGGCATCCCTTCTGTATCGGACTCCAGGCAATGCCCTTTTGTTTCAACCACAATTGAAACCATTTTGAGGTAAACTCCGGTCCATTGTCAGTTCGGATCCTTTTAGGCTTGCCATATCTTTCTATGAGGCGGTCGAGGAATCCAGTCACCTTGCGGGATGGTAAACTAAAATCGATCACGATACATAAGCACTCACGATTGAAGTGATCTATCACATTAAGTGTTCGGAATCTACGTCCGTTCTCCAAAACATCGCACATAAAATCCATTGCCCATTCTTCATTGCGTTGCAGCGGTATTAGTATCGGATTAGCAGGATTATTTTTCATTCGTCTGCGCATTTTTCCATTGAGGCTGAAACCTTCTTTTACGTATACTCTTCGAATCTTGCTGGATCCAAGAAGCGGATGGAGCTTCTGCACCAGGCGAATAATTTTGTTACGCCCCTTCCTGGTGTTACCCATGACCGATTGAATGGCCTCCTTCACAACAATGTCTTTGGCCGGCATTTTCTTTTCGTAATAAAATCGACTTCTTGAGCAGCTAATAATTTTACACGCCTTCGTGCGGCTTACTCCATAGTTCTCGATGATGTGTTGTAAGCCCTGCTCCTTGCGCGAAGGCGTTAGAACTTTTTTAGCAAATCTTTGATGATATCTATTTCAAGGCTCTGGTTGGCAACAATCTTTTTGAGCCGGGCATTCTCCTGTTCCAGTTCCTTAAGCCTTTTCAGTTCGTCTACGCTCATGCCGGCATACTTACTTTTCCAGTTGTAGAATGTTGCATCGCTGATGCCGTGCTTGCGGCATATGTCAGATACTTTCTGACCTTGCTCTTGTTCTTTCAAAATCCCAATAATCTGGGCTTCCGTGAATTTGGTTTTCTTCATGGTTAATCTGAACGGTTAAAGTTAAAAAATCTCTACTTTTAACCTGTTCGAAAAAACCAGCCAGGTACCGCATCAGGCACTGAAGACAATTTACCAAAAATTAGAAAACGGGGTGCCGCTGGAGAGATTTTTGACATTGTAGTTGATGAACCTAAGAAAATTGAAGGATAGCGAACCAGACATTTATGCCGTAATTGAAAGTGAGGTGAATTCCATTATTGACTACACCAAAACCATTGGCTATTTGAAATAGCTAAAGTATTCTGGAAGCTGTTCAAAATTGAACAAGACAACTAACCTAAAACAGAAATAAACCCATCCGCGCAAACACAGCATCCGCGTGCCCGAAACCCCAACTTTATCACTCACTTCTCAACGAATTCCCCGGATTAACACTGGCCGCCCTCACGGCCCGCGTACTGACGATAACAATCGTAAAGGATCAAGACAGGCTGTAAGCGGTAAGATCCACAACAGTGTATCTATCCGGTAAGGATATCCCTGCAGAAAGGAATCAACCAGCCACCAGACAAATGCATTGCGTAAAAAGACAATTCTTTCCAACGTTGTGTCTTAGTGGCAAAAAGAATTTAGCCACAAAGGCACCAAGATACCAAGAGCCACAAAGAAATTATTTTCCATCCACCTCGTTGATCACCCCGGCAAACTTCTCACCTAAATCCTTCCTCGAATACTTCTCCACCGCCAACGCTCTTCCTTTCTTCTGATAGGAGCTGAGCAAAGCCTTGTCCCGCAGAAATGGCTCGATCACTTTAACAAA
>DASPIZ010000070.1:0-132921 GCA_035628875.1 Ohtaekwangia sp.
AAAAAGGTGAGAAAGTAAAAGATACCCAATGGCATAACCTCGTTATCTGGGGTAAGCTCGTTACGATTGTGGAAAATTACCTGAAGAAAGGTAGTGAAGTTGTGGTTGAAGGAAAGCTGGTACATCGTGTATATGAAACCACCTCCGGGGAGAAACGAAATATCACGGAAATCAATGTCAATGATCTGGTGTTGGTAGGTGGTAAACCATAGTCCGTTAGTCCCTTTGACCGTTAGCTGTTAGTCCGTTAGCCGTTAGTATGCCTGTATGGATAGTTTTCCATGCAGGCTTTTTTGTATCCATCTGTGGCATCCGTTTACCTGAAATTTGATGGCTTTTCGTTGTGAATGAAGGTGCCCCATCAAACAATCTTAGCCATGCTAAATCCCGACGATGCTCCCCATACCGGCAATGCGTTAACGCTTTCTCCGTTTAATGCTGACTAACACCAGGATAAAGTACCAACCGAACTGGTATTCTCTCGGCGGTTTAGCCATTGATCCCAATCTCATGTTCTTGCATTTGTTTGTCCTGGAACGCTCCATCCTAACCTTATCTATAAAATTGATGGCCGGACATGACCAATATTCTTTTTAAGATTAACTTTAACCGCTGATGAGTTTTTTATATCCCTCTTTTTTATGGGCCCTGGCGGTGCTTAGCATTCCGGTGATCATTCACCTGTTTAACTTTAAAAGAACTACGCGTGTTTATTTTTCGAACACACGGTTTCTTAAAAAAGTTAAAGAATCCACCACCGCAAAGCGAAAGCTTAAGCATTATCTTATTCTGTTGTCCCGCTTATTGTTTTTGTTTTTTCTGGTCATCACGTTTTGTCAGCCCATCATTCCGGCGCAGGAAGAGGCGGTCAATCATCGTAACGTCGTTTTTTATCTGGATAACTCGCAAAGCATGTCTATTCGCGGGGGTGATAAACAAAATGTTTTGGATGCGGGTATAGATTTCATACAGCAAATTGTTGATGCTTTTCCGGCCGATGCGCGCTACCGATTGGTGACCAATGACTTTGCGCCTTTTTCCAATTCGTTAAAAAGCAAGCAGGAAACACTCGAGCTCCTTACGCAACTTCGTTTATCACCAATCAGCAGGTCTATGGAAGAAGTCTTGGACAGGATCAGGCAAAGTCATGATGATCGCAATCCCGAGATTTTCTATATCAGTGATTTCCAGAAATCAACAACTGGGTTGGTTAACAATGACGTGTTGAAAGATACAACGGTACGCTTACACCTGGTGCCCATGGTGCAGGAAGCAAGTTCCAACGTTTCAGTAGATTCCGTTTACCTGGATAACCCGTTCGCGGCCGGAGGTGAGAAAAATGTTTTGCGCATCAGGCTCAGAAATAACGGAACAGAAAGTGAAGATCAGTTGCAGGTGAAGCTTACCATTAATTCGATTCAGGCCGGCACGGCTTCTATTTCTATTGCTGCAGGTGGCGTGGGCGAAACGAGTTTTGATCTTACAACGGGTCTTTCAGGGCTTAATAAAGCGGAGATTAGTTTTAATGATTTTCCTGTTCTTTTTGATAATCAGTTTTTTGTTGCCCTGAATTTTACAGATAAGATAAGGGTCATCGAAATTAAAAATACAGCCGCATCTACGCCGATTGAAAAAGTTTTTGGTAATACCAATGTGTTTACCTACCGCGGGTTTACAGAAGATAATTTCAATTATAGCTTGTTAAAGGAAGCAGATCTTGTTGTTGTGAATGGACTGCAAGACATTGGTGCGGCATTAGGGGCGGCCCTGCGTGAATATTTAAATAATAACAATACACTTTTTATAGCGCCGGGCGCAGCTGTTGATGTTGCCTCATACCAGGCGTTTCTTCAAATTGGTTCTCTCGGAATGGCCTCGAAACGCGAAATGGCTGAACTGGATAGGCCTGAATTTTCAAATCCGTTTTTCGAAAATGTTTTTGAGGAACGCTCCGCATCCCTGGTTATGCCAAAAGCAATTCCGCTGTTGGATTGGGGTGTCGATCGCAGTGCGATATTAAAATTTAAAAACGAAACTGCATTTATGTCGCGGTTTGATCAGGGGGGAAGCATTTACCTTCTGGCAGCGCCACTTGAAACCGCTTTTACCGATTTTTATAACAATGCGATCTTCGTACCCGTCATGTACAGGGTGGCTGCCAGCGGAAGAAAAGCAACGAATAAGTTGTATTATACTTTAGCAGAAAACTTTATTAATCTTCGTATGGACAGTGTGAACGCGGATACACAGGTTCGTCTGATCAATGAAGAGGAGATCATTCCGGACCAGCGGATTGTAGGAGATCGCCTGTTTATGGATATTCCGAAGTTTACCATGAAAGCGGGATTTTATAACGTCGTGGCTGGATCAGACACTGTGAATGTAATCGCTTTTAATCTCGAAAAGGCTGAATCGATGCTGGATCAGTATAATGTAACGGATATAAAAACAGCCCTTGGCACCGGTGATAACATTACAATTTTTGATTCTGCCAAGGCAGGTGCTTTCAGCAACGAAATAAAGGAGCGATATTTGGGCACCCCATTATGGAAATATGCGCTGATATTAGCCTTGCTTTTCCTGGCAGTCGAAATACTGCTGATTCGTTTTTTAAAGTAATAGATCATAGTGTGGGTTCGGAATTTACATGGAGGCGCATTCTATTGTCTTACTTTTTATATCTAATTTTTAAAGATGAAAATCTTACTTCAGTCCCCGCAGATCATTCACGCTGAATCACCTTTTCATTTAAAAGAGAAGAATGTGTTAATTCACAATGGCCGTATTGCAGAAATCGGTGATAAAAATTTTAGTGCAGATAGCGTGATTCAGGCCGAAGGGATGAAACTTTCTATTGGATGGTTTGACCTCGGTACCGCATTGGGCGATCCTGGTTACGAGCACAGGGAAGATCTTCAGTCGGGTACACTCGCGGCGGCGGCTGGCGGATTTACTGAAATTGCGATGCTGCCCAATACCATGCCCGCAATACAGACCAAGAATGAGGTTAGTTATATTACACAGGGAAATGAAAAAAGACTGGTGCAGATACACGCGTTGGCATCGGTTACCCGGAATAATAAAGGAGAAGAATTAACGGAGATGATTGATCTCCACGAAGCGGGAGCAGTGGCGTTTACCGACGGATTAAAACCCGTGTGGCACACCGATATATTTTTGAAATCGCTTCAGTACTTACAAAAATTCGATGGTTTGCTCATCGATCATCCCGAAGATGTCTGGTTGAATCTTTTTGGTCAGATGCACGAAGGTGTTAACAGTACCATGCTTGGCCTGAAAGGATTGCCTCGCATTGCCGAAGACATTGCAGTGAACCGGAATCTTGATCTGTTGGGGTATGCCGGTGGACGCCTGCACTTTGCGCGTATTTCTTCCGGCAAATCAGTAGAACTTATTCGAGCAGCCAAAAAACGGTTAAATGTAAGTTGTGATATTACCAGTTACCAGGCTTTGCTCGATGATAGTTTCCTCAGCAGTTTTGATACGAATTACAAAGTGAATCCGCCACTTCGTGAGAAAGCGGATAACGATGCAATAATCAAAGCATTGAAAGATGGTACAATCGATGTGATTTGTTCCGGCCATTTACCACAGGATGATGAAAGTAAAGGTATCGAATTTGATCACGCTGAATTTGGCCTCATTAATCTTCAAACTTTTGGAACGCATCTTACAACGCTGGCCAACACCATCGGTTGGGATACAGTGATTGAAAAAGTGACCCGTAATCCGAGGCGGCTATTGAATCTTCCTGTTCCTGCCCTCGCGGTTGATGAGTCCGCTAATCTTACGTTGTTCGATCCAGGGAAATCATGGAGGTTAAATGATGAAACCAATTTTTCAAAATCCCGAAACTCGCCATGGTATGACAAAGAACTAAAGGGCAGGGCGGTTGCTGTTTTTAACAATGGTAGATCGTGGATCGATACAGCATATGATAGATAGTAGACTCATTAAAATTTGTGTACGGTTTGGATTGGTAGCCGGGGTTTTAACTTCGGTGCTGATGATCATCCTTTTTTACATTGGGAAACATCCTTTTCTCATTGCACCTTTTCTTGATTTCAGGATTCTCATCTTTGGTGTTTTTATATTCTTTAGCTTGAAAGAATTCCGTGACTATTATCAGGAAGGACTTTTGTATTTCTGGCAGGCATTGCCTGGTTCACTTGTGGTGGTGCTGGTGGCATCACTAGCCGGAAGCGCGGGTTTGTACTTTTTTGGCTTGGTGGAACCCGGGTTTCTGCAACGTTACATTCAAGAAATGATGGCATACCTGAAAACTTTTCCACCAGAGAATATAGAACAGATTGGAAAGGAAACCTATGAACGTAATTTAAATGGCCTTCCGGCGACTAACCTGGCAGATCTGGTGAAGACCTATTTTTTTCAGGGTACCATCATCGGGTTTTTTATTAGCATTATACTTTCTGTAATTTTAAGAAGAACCACTTAAACCTAGCTTATTATGCAACAAGAAGACATCTCCACAGCAGTAACTGTACGTTCTACCGGTATCCGTTTCGGATTGATCGGTGCTTTAATTTCAATAGCTTATTTTGTAATCCTGAACGTCGCGCAGATTAACATGTCACAAGGACCCTGGCAATATGTAGGATGGGTTTTCACGATCATACTGTTGGTATTTGCACACAAATATTATAAAGAAAATACCGATGGGTTTATGTCGTACGGACAAGGTATTGGCATTGCTTTCTGGATGGGACTTATTTCCAGTGTAATAGCCAGTATATTTTCCTATATCTATATGAAATTTATCGACCAAACTTTTATTGAGAACATAAAGCAGCAGCAAATAGAAGCGATGGAGCAAAAGGGCATGTCCGAAGCTCAAATTGAACAGGCAATGAGCTTTTCAGCGGCCTTTATGAACCCCGAGGTTATGTTGGTTATGGGATTGATTTTCGGTGTGATAGGCGCTGTAATTATTGGATTATTAGTCACTATCTTTACACAAAAAAATAATCCACAACCTGGGTTCTAACATGATTATTCATCCGGAGATATCCGTCATCATTCCGGCAAAAGACGAAGAGGAATCAATTCCTGAATTATGCCAATGGATAAGCCGTGTCATGGAAACGCACGGCTTTTCCTATGAAGTTATTTTGATCGATGACGGAAGCCTGGATTCAACCTGGCGACAAATCCAGGCTATCAATGCGAAGGATGACCGATTTAAAGGGATTCGATTCATCCGCAACTTTGGAAAATCGGCGGCGCTTCAAACCGGCTTTAGAGCGTGTACCGGTAAGGTTGTAATAACCATGGACGCCGACCTTCAGGATAGTCCGGATGAAATTCCGGAATTATACCGGCTTGTCGTTGAAGAAGATTATCACATCGTTTCCGGTTGGAAAAGAGTACGTCACGACCCCCTTACCAAAACATTGCCTTCCCGCTTTTTTAACTTGATCACCCGCGTGATCTCCGGCATTCGACTCAACGATTTTAACTGTGGACTGAAAGCATACCATTCGATCGTGGTTAAAAATATCAATGTTTACGGTGAGATGCACCGGTACATCCCTGTAATCGCCAAGTGGGCCGGCTTTACGCGCATTGGTGAAAAAGTAGTACAACACCATCATCGTAAATACGGACGAACGAAATTCGGATGGTCACGCATGACAGGTTTACTCGATGTGCTGTCTATTACATTCGTGGGAAAGTTCGGTCGCAAACCGATGCACTTTTTTGGATCACTGGGTATCGTCTCCTTTCTTATCGGTTTCCTTTTTACATTGAAGCTCTTCTACGATAAAATGGATTCGTTGTATTTTTCGCACCTTCCGATGAAGCGTGATATTACGGAACAGCCACTTTTCTATTTAGCCCTTGTTGCCGTGGTGATAGGTGTGCAACTTTTTCTTACGGGATTTATCGCGGAATTGTATGCCATTCAATCTGTATCCAAACGCGACTATCTTGTGATCGATAAGGTGGGACTGGAAGATCAAAAAAAATTTCGCAGCATAGATGCGTGATTTTTGATAACCAACAATGATGGCTCACCCAACATTTTCTGTAATCGTTCCGGTCTACAACAGACCACATGAATTGGATGAACTACTTAATAGTCTTGTGCATCAGGAAAATCGTGATTTTGAAGTCATCATTGTGGAAGATGGATCAGATTTACGATGTGATGATGTAGTGGATCGATACCGTGATCGATTGGATATTCACTATTTCTTCAAACCCAACTCCGGCCCCGGGCCCAGCCGTAACTTTGGTTATGCACAAGCGTCCGGGAAGTATTTTGTCGTTTTTGACTCTGACTGTATCATACCACCTTCTTATTTCAACATCGTGGAGAAGTCACTCCATCAATATCAATGGGATGCCTGGGGAGGACCTGATCGTGCTCATAACACATTCACTGCGGTACAAAGGGCCATGGGATACACCATGTCTTCCGTGTTTACAACGGGAGGCATACGTGGTGGAAAAAAACGACTGGGTTGGTTTCAGCCGAGAAGTTTTAATATGGGTATTTCGCGGGTTGTTTTTGAAAAGACTGGAGGATTCAGATTTGATCGCTTCGCCGAAGACATAGAATTCAGTATCCGTATGCGGGATGCACAATTTAGGGTAGGCTTAATACCAGAGGCTTATGTCTATCACAAACGTCGGACATCTTTAACCCAGTTTTACGAACAGGTCTTTAATTTTGGTCGCGGTCGCGCCTTGGTAGGAAAAATTCACCCCGGTGAAGTTAAGCTTACACATTGGTTTCCCACAACATTCGTTTTTGCGTTGATCTCAATGCTTATCCTTCCGTTTTTATCCTCCTCATTATTTTTTCTCGCCCTCACTTTTTTTCTGTTCTACCTGTTGGTCATTTTCATTCATTCTGGTATTCAGAATAAAAGTTTAGCAGTAGCGGTACTCTCAATACCCGCAGCCCTTATTCAACTTGTTGGGTATGGTTCGGGTTTTCTTACAGAATGGATTAACTCGGATAAAAAATAGGTACAGGGAATACCTGATTGTGCACAACGTAAAGCTGCGAGCGTTTGTTAGTTACTTTTCTGAAAATATTTGATAAGACAATCCTCAACTAATCACCATAGTAATTGCTTTTTCCCTTTTTTTGAATAATATTGATATTTAACCAATGCCTGACCTAACATGAAAAGCATTCGAAGCGCCACGATTGTATTGTCTTTAATTTTCAGCCTTACCACATCGTATTCACAAGATCATAAAAAAGAACTCTCTCCAGGCTATTATGTAGTGGTAGGAGCTTATGCGTCTACACGCGAAAACATTGCCCAACTGTATGTGGACAGATTGCAGGCAGAGGGGCACGATGCTTCCTATGGCTTTAACGAAGCCCGGAATATGTATTTCGTATACCTTCGCTATTTCGATAATCTGAAAAGCGCTCTACAGGATATGGAGAAGACGCGCCGGAATAATTTTCCTGATGCGTGGGTTAGGGTAGTGGCAGGTGACGTTGCCGTGGGTAAACAACCCGTTTCGGGGAAAGATAAAGTGTTGGATGCTACTGATAATGCAACTAAGAAAGATGATGATATTGCACCGAAGGATACGAGTAAGCCAGGGAAACCAGATGGCATGGATAAAGATGAAACACTCCCTCCACCTGTCGTACAAATAACCGCTTCAGATTCCGCTTTTGAAGTAACAGAAAACGAGGAGATTATCCAGTATGATACAATGACATTGGGGAACACCGAAGTTTTTCTCAGCTTGTTCAACGCGAGAAACAATCGCATCGTATCTGGAGATGTTCAGGTAGTTGACACAGAACGTGCAAAACAAATAACAAAAGTAAAGGGAAATGAATATCTCTTGCTGCCAGATCCTAAGAGTAAATCAGGGCAGCTTACATTGATCTGTGAAGCGTTTGGATATCGAAAAGTACAGCAGGAAATAAACTATCCATTGCCTTTGGCGGATACAGTTAAGCCATTTATAGATCTGATGGGTACCACCCTTGTGGTGAATTTTGACCTGATTCGCTATCACAAAGGTGATATTGCAACCCTATACAATGTTTATTTCTATAACGACGCAGCATTGATGTTACCAGAGTCGCGGTATGAATTACAAACTTTATTACAAATGATGGAAGAGCTCCCTTACAGGATCAAACTTCATGGACACACGAATGGGAATTATCATGGTCGGATTATTTCTCTTGGTCCGGATAAAAACTTGTTTTCATTGGATGGGTCACAAAACTCAATTGGAACAGCTAAGGATCTTTCCAGGCTGCGTGCTGAAGTAATCAAGGAATTTCTCGTAGGAAAAGGAATTGCTGCAGACCGGATTGAAGTAAAAGCATGGGGAGGAAAACGACCGCTTTATGATAAACATAGCGCTAACGCCAAAAAGAATGTGCGTGTAGAGGTAGAGATACTGGAGGATTGATTCGTTACCTATGGAAATTCATCGCGACCGGGAATGCTTCAAAAAGATGATATGAAAGGTGTTCTTCGAAGTTTTTTTCTGATCATAAATTATAAGACATTAATCATTACGTGTCTTTCTGTCGTTTCAAGTGTTCTTTGTTTCCATTGGGGGTTGATCGCCCGGTTCCCAGATATGCTCGTCGGTGTGGCGATCGTTTTCCCCGTCGTTTTTTCTATTGGGTCGGCCTATAACCGGAGAGAAACGGCACTTCAGCGGTTCTCCGATTTTAAAGGGCATTCCATTACATTATACTATGCCAGTCGTGACTGGATTCCTGTAGGGCAAGACAATCATCTTTCCGTCACCGTTCGAAAAATGATAGCTGAAATGGTGACCCTCATTAGGGTGATGTTTACTTCACGGCACAAGCATGAATGGGAACAAAATGAGAAAAAAATCTATGAATACTTCTCCGCGCTTTCACATTTAACAATCGAAATGCGACGTATGGGTGTACAGAGCACCGAAATTTCGAGGATCAACCAATACATCAGTAAAATGATCATTGCCTTCGATAACCTGAAAATTATTCACACATATCGAACCCCGGTAACACTCCGCGCTTACAGTAAAGTTTTTATCTACTTGTTCCCGGTTCTATATGGACCCTATTTCGCCAGTACGTTTCGCGATTACTCCGGCCATCTCGAATATGTAATGCCCGTTCTTTACAGCTTTATCCTCGTGAGTCTCGATAATATTCAGGATCATCTGGAGCATCCGTTCGACGAAGTAGGTGAGGATGATATCCGCATCGATGAAAACGAAATTACATCGCACATGAATTAATGTGACATGAAAACGCCACACGATAAGAAAGCAGAAAAGGCTACTACATCGGTGGCTATGTCTTTTCTTGTCGTGGGGCTAATCATTGTACTCATTGGAGCATTTCTGCACGCGGCTCATATTTCATTCTTCTTAATGGCCCTAGGAATCGGCGCTTTCTGTTTTCTCTGGGCGTTTAAGTTATATGCCCGTGGTCGGCTCCAGTTTCAACCTTCAACGTCCGGGCCCTATGCTAAGCCGCGAAAAAACCGGATGAAGGATTTCATCAAACTGTTTCAGCATAAAGGAAAAAGCCAAAACGTCGACACTAAACGATTTAATCAACGCGTTTTCTTACTGGTTTTCTTCTCGGGTTTGGTAATGTTTTTTATCATTTTGTTTTTTGCCATGGATTCAACAGAAAATGATGTTGAACTTCAAGTTATAAGTGATGCCGGTGATCAATTTTATTGGCGTGAGGAATATGATTCCGCCTACCTGCACTATAAACGCGCTGTCAGGATTGACCCACGGTACGCGCGTGCCTACTGTGGCCTAGGCAATGTGATGTTTGCGAAGAAACAATATGACTCTGCGCTTTATTATTTTGATGAAGCTTTGCATATCCAACCCGACTTCGATCAGGCTGCCTATGGGAAAGGATGGGTATATTATGATCAAAAGGAATACGCGAAGACAATTCAGGAAGCACGTGCTATCCTTCGTCGGAATAAAAACTACCAGGATGCTTACCTGCTTGCAGGTGATTGCTATTATCTTCAGCAACAATATGATTCAGCGATGGTGTTCTACGAACCAGCCTATAAACAAGGTGCGCGTTCAAAAGAGTTATGTCATATTATGGCTTACATCTACGATCAGCGTGGAGAAATTGATCAAGCTATCCCATTATACGAAGAGGCGTTAACGTACGATAGCACCTCAACGGAAATTTATCAGCGCCTGGCAGAAATTTCACCTGAAGGCAAGAAGGGATTTTACAGAAGGAAAATGTTGAATTGATGATGGTTAGAAATCATCGAGTTTGAGGTCTTTGATGAAGTCGTCTTTGATCTTCCCGATCTGTTGTATGCTCTTTTCAATTTTAATTTGGTTGATCCGGTAAACAATCGCACCAACGATCATCAGTAATACGCCTGTTGATATCAGGGGGATGTCCATAATTCTCCAGAATGAGGTATCGATAAATTGTCCCAGTGTGGATCCGGCGATAAGGAAATATAATCCTGTACGGATATAGGTTAGAAGCGTCCGCTGGTTCGCCATCTTGGTTCTTTCAATGGCGAGATATTCCCGTAGTATGAGATCCTTGTTCATTCAACTAAATTAAAACATTACGTTTGTTGTTTTTTGATTTCCTTGTAAAGAAGTTTTTAGCTCCTTTTGGGCAAATAGCTGTGAGCTATGAGCTTCGAGTTTCGAGTTTGTTGGGCAATATTTATCTAAAATTTTCTCTCATTCTTAAAGGACGGACAGGGTGGTTAGCCCCAACTTATATTTTACGTGAGGCAATGAGAAGATATACAAGTTTGATAGCCTGAACATTGAAGCGATCGGATTAGCAATGTAAACGTGTTTGCGTAATGATCCGGGTTTAACCACCCAGTTTTTTTTGAACCCAGGCTACAAGCTTCAAGTTGTTTTCGGTAAACTAAAAAATTTTCGAACACCAACATCAGACATCAAACCTCAAACAAATTTCTCAAACGCGCTTCATTTTCAAACGTTGAACTTTGAACCATGAACCATGAACTTTGAACCGTCAAACTTTGAACTTTGACCCTTGAATTTTGAACTTTTCATACGATGTACGGATGCGATTCCTAAACTTGAAAACAAGTAATCCGAAAATCAGCAGGATCAGTGCGTTTAGCGAGAGCGTTAGCGGGATGCCAACATGTTCTGTAAGGAAACCTGTTTCAAAGTTTCCAAGTGGAGCCAGTCCAAGGAACATTAATACGTAAACACTCATCACGCGTCCGCGAAAATCATTCTGCATACAGTCTGAATCAATGTGTTCATGGTTGCTGACTGGCTTAGTAAACCTAGTCCGATGAAAAATAAAAGGATAAGGGCGATATAGAAATTTTGTGTCAGACCAAAGAGTATGAGTGATACGCTTAGCATGATGTTGCCACCAAGAATAAACACCACCGGAGAGAATTTTTTTGAGTAGATGCCTACGAGGAACGTGGCAAGTAGTGATCCCAGACCAGTGGCTGTATACAAATAACCTAACTCTCTTGCTTCAACAAGAAAAATCGTTTTGGCGATGTACGGCATAACCGTACTATACGACCATCCAAAAATTGAAAGTACTCCCGTGAAGATAACCAGGACACGAATCAGTGGATGCGTGAAAGTATAACGAAGTCCATCTTTAATGGCTTGAAAAGGCTGGGTAGGTCGGGATTGCCGATCATCGCGATGGTGAATGAAGTACAATGCAATCAATACCGCTATGTAGCTGAATCCATTAAGGAGAAATGCCATTCCTGTTCCGACAGATGCAATCAGTAAGCCTGCAATCGCCGGTCCAATGGCGCGCGCTGCGTTGAACATTCCGGAGTTTAAAGCAATGGCCGAAGCGAGCTGATCTTTGTTTATAATGGTTGGGACAAACGCTTGCCGGGCAGGTGCGTCGATGGCATTCACTGTACCCATGAGGAATGCAAACATTCCGATTAAGGGAATATTAATATTCTCCGTGATGGTCAAAACCCCAAAAGTTAATGCAAGGACCATGTTGGCGGATTGTGTGAAATACAGAATTGTTTTTTTGTTATAGCGGTCCACTAACACGCCGCCGAATAATGAAAATAGCAGGGATGGAGTGGTAGTGAGGGCAGCGACTAATCCAAGAATGAATGCCGAAGAAGTAAATTGTAATACAAGCCATGCCTGTGCTACAATCTGGAGCCATGTACCAATCACGGAAGTGAACTGGCCAAAAAAGAAGATCCGGTAGTTTTTGTTTTGTAAAGCTGGAAATACAGCGACACGGCTTGTAACCGGAGCATTAGTCCCGGCGGTTAATTCTGGTGTTTCCGGAACGCCGTACGTTTTCTGCGTCTTCTTTTTTCTCTTTAACAAGATCTGTCTTGAATAATAGATTATTCGTTCGAAAATTAAATACCTGTAGAGAATATAGCAGACTAAAGAAACTTCAGACGCAACGCATCATACGGTGTTTCCACTTCAAGGTAAACCGGAGCGTCGCCGATGCTGTGGTAATTAAGTTCTACAATGCTCTGCCGGCTGTTCTGTGGGTTAGGATAAATCCTTCCGATGTTATCTGTATTGACAACCTGTGTTTTGGTTTCTTCCTCAGCGGAGATAGTAAGTTCAATAAATTGTGCCATGGCATTTTTTGAAAACGTGTATACCGACGCAAATATAGTTGTACATATTCTCATTTGAGAATCATCATTGGCGGATTGTTATGTTACTCCCGCTGCACCTTTGCTAGCATACTCGTGGCATTAAGATACTGCTTCTGCGCAGAATTTTGGAATTTCTGATACTTTAATCAGAGATAAATTTTATTAAAAAAACCAGGTCTTGTCTTTTTTGAGATTATCCAGGTATGGATTTGGAAATTCAGAAGTAAAAGAACAGACAGAGACAATTTGAGAGAGATCTACATAAGTGGATGGTAACAAGTATCCGTTACGGTCGAAAGGTTTAAAAACGATGGTCGTCTTACCTTCCCCTTCAAGAATAACATCTTCAACGGCAGTTACGAAAATATCAGGGCCGAACTGGGGGCTTAAGATACCAACCGAGTTTCCGTGTTGTTTGCTATTTAACAAGACCGTCAGGATTTCGTTCTTCGTATTCACAAAATCCCATTCTCTGTAATCCATGAAGTGATTGGGGGTCTCAAATTTACATTTAAAATGTTGCGTTTCTCCGTCCATACTTCCCCGCTTCCGATGTTGCATTTGATCTGATTAATAAAAAAAGATGCCATTAAAAGCGAAAAATGTTTCGCTCTGTTAGATGTTCATTTTTGGATTTTTTTATTGATTATCTTACAAGAAATAGACGTTTGGCAAATGAAAGTTTATTTTTCACTTTTGCGTTTGCCCCAAAGGTTCTACAACAAAACTCAATTG
Source organism: Ohtaekwangia sp. (assembly GCA_035628875.1). Classification (GTDB taxonomy): domain Bacteria; phylum Bacteroidota; class Bacteroidia; order Cytophagales; family Cyclobacteriaceae; genus Ohtaekwangia. The sequence goes on from DASPIZ010000070.1 coordinate 13,395, forward strand.
TATTGGCTTTTAGTCTACTAGGTTTTTATGAGGCCTTTTACGTTGTGTGGGTGTTTAAAAATAATTACATAACGCTTGGGCTATACTTCATTTGAAGGGGGCTTATTCTCTTGTGAGGATATCTTTATTTTTTATCCACGAAATGATAATTGGTATAGAGGTAAGAAGGATGAGTCCGATTACAATCCATTCCAGGTGGTTGATGATACCGGGGAAGATATTTCCTAGCCAATGACCAGCCATCACCATTGTAACGATCCAGAGGACGGCACCAAGTAGATTAAAAAACAGAAATCTCTTAATGTCAATCCGAACCATTCCTGCAAGTATGGGAACGAACGTTCTTACGATAGGTAGGAATCGTCCGACCACAAAGGCCATCATTCCATAACGTTTATAAAAATCTTCTGTGATGGCAATGTATTTCCGTTTATAAAAGAAATTTTCTTTTTTATTTTTCAGGTAGTTCTCTGCCCATTTGCCGAAATAATATCCTACAGTTGTGCCACTGAATGCAGCTATGATAAGAAGCGGGATTAAGATGTATACAGGTACGCCGATATACTCTGATTCTGCCAGCAGGCCTGCCATAAATAAGAGGGAATCACCGGGGAGAAAAAAACCAAAGAACAAACCGGTTTCAGCGAATATAATAATGAGCAGAAGGGTCAGCCCGCCAAGACGAATAAGGTTTTCGGGATTAAATAGATCAGCTATTACTGATAAAAATTCGGTCATAAATAATGGTATTCTAAAAAATTTAAAAACAAGTTCATTACAGAAGAAGTAACCGAATAATGTCAGGGAGCATTTATGGTAATGGAGATTGCGGCGACATTTCTATCGGCAACCAAAGAAGTCATGGCGGTGATATTGATTATCTTTTTAGAATCCGTGAGGCATTCTGCAGATTTCCAATCGAACAATTGGGCCTGCTCTATGCTTTGAAGGATGCTACAGCTAGCGGATACGTTGGCTAACACCAGCGGTTCGGCGTGCGGTTTTGGAACCGTGATTGAATCATGAAATAAAGGTGTTTCAATCGCAAGACTTTTACAAAAGTAACTAAAGGCAAAAAGCACCACCATGACAGGGATAAAAACCCCGCTGAGTCGTCTGATCTTGTGGATGCTCATTTTCATACAAGGTGTAAAGGTACTGTAAAAATACAGCGAAAAAAGCAGGGTTTCGCGAATTTAACATCCCTCTAATCTTGCCGATGGTGAAAAGGTACCAAAACCGGGCGTAAGGTAAAATCTTTATGATCTAACCAATTGACAATTAGCAGCGATTGATCATCTTTGTTAAGTATGAAAGGATTGGCTGCTTTACAAAACTTCTTCGACGTTGCGGCTATCGTCCTATTAATTATCCTCCATGCCGGATCTTACCATTTCGGCGTTTCCGCATCCGGTTCTTTAAAGAAATCCATAACATACGAACAAGCATTGGCAGAAGCTGTTTCCCCAGCTTCCGCACCTGAAATTCCGCAGATAAAGAAACTTACCCCCGAAGAGACACTTTTTTACTGTTCCTTTGATTTGTTAGCGGGAAAGAAATCCCTTTCACGCCGTTTGTTTTTCAGCCTTTCTGAACGAAATCCATTTTACCGGTTTGTTTCAATACATGCTCCATAGCTGATTTGGTGAATACCCATCGTTACGCGGTGGCGAGTTTGATCCGGTACTCCCGTGATCTCTTCTGCTTAATATTTAAGAATCACTTTTTTGTTATGGAAATTTTAATCATTATCATTTTTATTGTCGGGTATCTTTTTATTGCACTCGAACACAGTGTCAATATTAACAAAACCGCATCGGCTTTGTTAACGGGCGTTTTATGCTGGACTCTATTTATACTATCCGGGCCAACAGAGGCACTTTTATCGAGTGAGGTGTATGAGCGTGTTAAACAGATTATGGCTGTTGAAATGGGTATGGATAAGTTTAACGCACTCACCGAGGCCGCTGTGTTTCGGGAGTTTGTCTTGTATGAGTTAAACTACCACCTGGGTTCGATTTCACAAATTCTGTTTTTCCTTCTTGGTGCTATGACCATCGTAGAACTTGTAGATGCGCATCAGGGCTTCCGGTTCATTACAGATCGGATCAGCACGAGAAATCCAAAAGTTTTACTCTGGATTATTTGCCTCGTTACTTTTTTTCTGAGTGCAATACTGGATAATCTGACGACTGCTATTGTTATGGTTTCGCTTATCCGAAAATTAATTCCAGACCGTCAGATGCGAATGTTTTTTGCCGGGATGATTATCATAGCAGCGAATGCGGGTGGTGCATGGACGCCAATCGGGGATGTGACAACGACGATGCTTTGGATCGGCGGACAAATCTCTACGGTGAATATCATGAAGATGTTGATAGCGCCAAGTATGATGTGTCTGCTTGTACCGTTGTTGTACTTGAATTTCACATTGAAGGGAACGCTGGGTGAATTAAAAGCTGGCCATGATCATAAAAACGAACATGAAAAAGGTGGAAGGGTGATGCTTATCCTTGGTGTGGCTGCCTTGGTTTCTGTTCCGGTGTTTAAGACGTTTACGCATTTACCACCCTACGTTGGGATGTTGCTTGGACTGGGTATTCTGTGGGTTGTGTCAGAACGTATTCATCCGGAACTTGATGACGCGACGAAAAAGCATTACACCGTAGCCGGGGCCTTATCGCGTATTGATGTGCCCAGCGTATTATTTTTTCTCGGAATACTCCTTGCCGTGGGTGCACTTGAATCGATGCTTACGTTACAGAGTTTTGCCCAATTTCTCAGTTCCGCTTTCGGCGATAACAGGATAATCATCTCTTTGATTGGTTTGCTTTCCGCCATCGTAGATAACGTACCACTGGTGGCGGCTAGTATGGGAATGTATAGTATGGATGTATATCCACAAGATCATCTTATATGGGAATATCTGGCTTATTGTGCAGGCACAGGTGGAAGTATTCTTATCATTGGTTCTGCTGCTGGTGTGGCCGTGATGGGTATGGAGAAAATAGATTTTATTTGGTATCTGAAAAGGATCAGCTTAATTGCCTTGTTGGGGTATGCATCCGGGGCTGCACTTTACCTTGCCATGCAATCGTTCATTTCCCATTAATGCCATCAAATCACTTCCTGATTCACGCATTAGGAAGTGATTAATTTTAAATTAGAGCGAGATTAGAAATGCATGGTGCTTAATTTTATAAACGATTACAAAAAGTAATTTGTTAGTACATCAAACTTCGGTAAGAAATATACTACCTTTAAGATTTACTCAAGTGTAATGGACCAGGCATGGTATTTATGGGCCGGATTTAATTTGTTTGTGCTGATTATGTTAGCACTGGATCTCGGCGTCTTTCATCGTAAGGCACACGTTGTAACCGTGAAGGAGGCATTCCTGTGGACTGGCTTCTGGGTAAGTATGGCTTTCCTGTTTAATGTGTTTGTCTATTACCAGATGGGGTCAGAGAAGGCATTTGAGTTCTTCACCGGATACCTCATCGAAAAGTCACTCAGTGTTGATAATATCTTTGTCATTATCCTAATCTTCTCCTATTTCGGTGTGCCTGCTGCGTATCAGCACAAAGTATTATTCTGGGGTATTTTGGGTGCGCTGGTGATGCGTGTGATCTTTATATTTGCTGGTGTTGAACTCATCCACAAGTTTCATTGGCTGATTTACATCTTTGGTTCGTTCCTGGTGATCAGTGGAATTCGTATCGTTACACAGGGTGATGTTAAGATCGATCCACAGAAGAATCCGCTGATCCGTTTTGCCAAAAAACTGTTTTCCGTAACGGAAGATTTTGTTGGTGATAAATTTTTCATCCGGATAAACGGGAAATTATGGGCAACGCCACTGTTCCTTGTTGTTGTGCTAATTGAATCAACAGATTTGATTTTTGCGGTCGATTCTATTCCGGCTATTCTCGCTGTTTCCGATGATGCCTTTATTGTGTATACATCAAACGTGTTTGCCATTTTAGGATTGCGTTCGCTGTATTTCGCACTTGCCGGTATTGAAAAATATTTTGCTTACCTGAAATACGGTTTAGCACTTATTCTCGTGTTTGTCGGCGTGAAGATGTGTATCGTTGACTTCTATAAAATTCCGATTGAGGTTTCTCTGATTTTCATTTTTGTAACACTGGCCCTCACAACATTAGCTTCAATGGTGTTTCGCAAGAAAGAAGACGATCAAAGTTAAGTGCTTTGTGGTTCCAGGTTCATCCGATGCTGTGTCCACATGGCGACGTCTTCTTCATAATGCGTAATGAGGATTAATGTAGAATCTTCATGAAGCACGTGATGAAGGTAACGATTCACCAATTCTTTTCTCACCGGATCCAAAAACTGAAAAGGTTCGTCCAGGAGGAGGAGCTCTTTATCACTTATGAAGGAATTAATCAATAACATGCATTGGAGTTCTCCGGATGAAAGTTGACGTACCGGCTTATCCATGAATGTGTCGGCATTAAAAAACCGGATGAGTTGTTTAAGTCTTTCTTCATTGTCGTTATGCTGTTGTTGCATGATCAACTTTCGTGCTGTATGCAACACCGCTCCTGGATTGAGAAAGTGAATTTGCTCAGGGCCAAAGTAAGTCATCCTTTTTTTTATATCCCAAATCGATTCACCGGTGCCACGTCGTTTTCCAAAAAGGTATATTTGCTGGCTATAGGCCATGGGATGGTCCGCATAAATGAGGCTGAACAAAGTTGTTTTACCTGATCCGTTTTTTCCGGTGAGGGCCCACCGTTCTCCTTTACGGATAGTCCAGTTCAGATTGTTAATAATTTTTTTTCCTTTATATGCGATGGTGAGGTTTTTCATCTCTACCACAGGAGGAGAGGTATCCTCATTTTGATTGCCTTCTTTATGGTTAAGCGTACCAGGTATGATTGAAGAGGATGGTTCAATGGGGCCAGTAGGCTGTATTTTGAAATCCTTCAAGATAAGTGTACGATTAATAACCTTTGGCAAGTCATGGTGGTGATCAGTCAAAACGATTTGAATAGCAAAGGTGTTTGCGAAATGATCGATCAGATTTATAAGATCCTTACGACTATCCTGGTCAAGTCCTTCAAATGGATAGTCGAATAAAATAACACGGGGAATTTCCTTTAAAAGATTTTTAAGTAAAAGTACTTTCTTGAGTTGTCCGTTGGAAAGCCGCGTGATCTCCAGTTCGAGTAGACCGTCGATATTTAAGTTTGGCGGAAAGTCGAAACGTTTTAAGCTTTTAATATCATCACCCAAAATGTCACGGACAAGCGGTATAGCGCTTTCATCCATACTATAATATCGCTGCTGATAAAACAGATCGTGATAACTGGTTAGAAAAATTTGTAGCGCATGGGCTGGGATGTAATGAATTTTTTGTTTTCGTTCGTTGTATCTGGCAGTCCAGTCCGTTTCATGAATAAAATCATATTCGATATTTCCTTCTATAGGCGTAATCATGCCGGCAAGAATTTCAAGCAACAGCGTTTTTCCTGCTCCGTTCTCACCCCGGATAACCCAGTGCTCATGTTTCTCTATCGACCAATTGAGCTTTTCAAATAATGCTATTCCATTTCGCGATATTGTAACGTTATTTAGCTTAATCATCCCGAGTGTTTCGTGCCGTAATACTATTGCTTTTTCTGAAAGAATTAAAACTGGTGTGGCGATATAGTAAGAGGTACAAAGTATGAGGTGTAGTAACCTTGAACTTATATAACACACTTCCAAACGCAAAGCTTCAAGGCGATTCTGGATAATCCAGTGCGTTTGATTTTTTTTATGGCCTCACTCCTTCCTCACGGGATTTTCAATCGACCTTTTGTTCGTTCTTCTTTAAGTTTATATAAGCTATAAATTATTATAAAACCAACCTCAACTCAAACAATCGTGATCGAAAACAACCCTGAACTTTAAACTTTGAACCCTTGAACCTTGAACCTTGAACCTTGAACTACCTGAGAACAGTAACAATTCCTTTTTTGCTGATATGTCGCTGGCCGGTTTTTAGTTCGATAACGAAATAGTATGTATCCGGTGGAACTACTTCACCTTTGTAACGTCCGTCCCAGGCGGTGAGGTTATAACTTTCGTAGACCATCAGACCACGCTTATCAAATACGCGAACAATTGCATCAAGATTATCAGCCTGGCCGTTGGTGATTCGCCAGGTGTCATTGGCGTTGTCATTGTTGGGTGTAAATGCATTGGGGATATCCAGCTCAACAGATTCAGTTAGCGAAACAATTTTGGTTTTGATTTCGCTTAAGCTGATACCATCATTGAGTTTGAAATTAATTCGCTTGGTGGTAGCGGAAGGTAATGTATCGTTCGTGTAGTGATATTGGACAGATTGGAGAACGGTTTGGTATTCCGCTAGGGTAGCTTGTCCAAGCAGAATCAGAATTCCCGTGTTTGGATCATACACGGTTTGAATGTTTTGAGTAGCCTGTGCCAGTATTTGTTCTTTTCCAAGTGAAAGATTAATCGGATCGATGCTTACTTCTGCAAAGACAAGCGTTTCGTGATCAACATCGGCTATGGTGATTTCTTTTGCGAGATAGATTGGTCCCACGCCCTGTGTCACGTCCAGGGCGGTTGTTTCGAAGTTTGTGAATACCGGCGCATCATTGACAGGCGTTACGATAATTACCATGTTGAATGTATTGCTTGAACGTTCGCCATTGGCGATGCGAATACCGACTGTCAGGTCACCGAAAAAATTCTGTGCAGGAGTGATCTGGTTATTCGTGACCTGGTAATTATCGCCTTCATCAAATTCAATTGAGAATCCGGCGGGGAATTCATTCTCCGGATCATTTATCTGCAGATGTGATAATTCAATAATCGCGATAGAATCTTCGCGGATGGTGATCTGTTGCTGCCCAACGATCTGAAGTTGCGCCTTGTCGATTACGGAAATACGGAGTAAAAATGTTTCGCTTTGCGCGACACCATCGGACACGGAAACACCAACGCTAAGATTTCCAGTAAACCCAGGCGCGGGCGTGATTGTATTGTTAGAAACGGTATAATTCGTACCCGGCATAAGGGACAATGTAAAACCTGTAGGGTAAGGGTTGTCGGGATCAGTAACAATGAGGTGCGATAACGTGACCGTAAAGGGTGTATTTTGAAACGTTGTCAATTCCAGTTGACCCGTGATCACCGGTTTCACGTTTGTACTTGCCGGTGAGACGTTGATCTTCAGGCTAAAGGCATCACTGGCCTGTGTGCCATCGTTTACAGCAACGCCAACGGAGAGGATACCTGTAAATCCGGTGTTGGGTGTAATGGTATGACCGGTTACAGTATAATTATCCCCGGAGAAAACAGATAGCGTAAAATTATCAGGATAAATATTGTCCGGATCGGTAACAAGGAGATGCGAAAAGTCAATGGTCAGCGATTGATTGTTCAACATGCTAACGGGTACTTGCCCTACAATAATTGGTTTTGTGTTGATCACCGGTGCAGGCGTAACACTTAGTTGCAAAGAAAATACGTTGCTGTTATCAGTACCATCATTTACAATTACAGGAACAGTCAGTATGCCGTTAAACCCCGTCTGTGGCGTTATGGTGCTTCCAGTTACCGTATAATTTGATCCCGCAGAAAGCGTCATCGTAAAGCCGGTAGGGTAACTATTATCCGGGTCACTTACCACCAGATTTTCGAAACCAATTGTAATGGCCTCGCCTTCGACCATTGAGAGTGCGGCCTGTCCGGTAATTGTTGGTGGTGTATTTACAACCGGTGCAGGTGTAACGGTAATCTGCAATGGAAACGAATTGCTGTTATCTGTACCGTCGTTGACGATAACAGGAACACTTAAGATGCCCCGGAATCCGGTCGCGGGGGTGATCGTGTTTGCATTGATCGTATAATTAGTTCCAGGTGAAAGCGAAAGCGTAAACCCGGCAGGGTAGTTATTGTCCGGATCGGTTACCATAACATCGTTAAAACCAATAGCGATGGGCTGATTCTCCTGGGTGGATAGTGAAGCTTGTCCTGTGATTGTAGGTGGTGTATTGACCACCGGTGCAGGCGTAACGGTTATCTGCAATGAGAATGAGTTGCTGTTGTTGGTTCCGTCATTTACAACTACAGGAATATTTAACGTTCCTGTAAAACCTGTTGCTGGTGTGATTGTGTTTGCATTGATGGAATAATTTATTCCGGGTGTAAAGACCATGGAGAACCCATCAGGGTAGGTGTTATCCGGATCATTCACCGAAAGGTGCCCGAAGTCGATCGTGATGGGTTGATCCTGAGGCGTTGTTAAAGAAACCTGTCCCGTGATTGTGGGCGGTGTGTTGATCACTGGTTTGGGTGTTACCGTTATCTGAAAAGGAAATGTGTTGCTGTTTGAGAATCCGTCGTTTACAACGATTGGTATACTTAGTATTCCGGTGAAACCATTCGCCGGGGTGATGCTGCGTTCATTTACCGTATAACCTGTTCCCGGTAAAACGGTCATGGTAAAACCGAGAGGGTAAGTGTTATCCGGATCACTTACGGTAATGTGTCCAAATTCGATGGTGACAGGTTGTTCTTCTTCGGTGGATAAATCTGTTTGTCCGGTGATGACGGGAGGTTGATTTTGATAATGTCCGGCAGAGCGTAACGGGTTACACATTAATAAAATTAAAACCAGAAAAACACAAAATGCATTAGTGCCTGAAAACGAAACGTTATCCTTCATAAGTTGAGGACTAAATTCTACACGAATAATTAATTGAAAATCAGCGCTCCATAACGGAGTTTCCTATTAAAACCTGCTATAAACAAGCGCTATTTCCCTTGAAGGTTGTAACCCTGTTAGCAACAATTAAAAAAGAGATACCAATGACGTTTTAGCGAACAGGTTTTAAAGTGGCGAAAACCGATAGGCATTTTCTGGAAAGGCCACTAAAGGGATTTATGGCCATGGTGTGGATGTACTTTTGAAAAAGCGTTAAGGTTATACAATAGATCGATTAAGCACCCTGATGATTTTTCGAGCAAAAGTCGTTGTTTGAGGGTTAAGTTGCTTGTGATGCGTTCAGAGAACATTAATTCTTTTCTAAATTTGATCCTGAAATGGTTCGAAATGAATGTACCCATAACGCTTTTGCTAATAGACGACGATCCGGATGATCTGGAAATTCTGATTACAGCCATTCATGAGATTGATCGGTCTGCAGTCTGTCATACAGCGCGGGATGGCAACGAAGGATTAGATAAACTAAAGGATGAGCAGTTGACACCTACTTTGATATTTTTAGATCTTAATATGCCTGGTATGAATGGCATTCAATTTCTTCAGGAAATAAAAGGGAGCGACACGTTGAAAAATATCCGAATCGTTGTCTTTTCAACCTCATCCAATCCCAGCGATATTAAAGCCACTGAAGGACTCGGGATATACAAATACATTACCAAACCAGCGAGTTTCTCCATTTTGCTGGATACACTTCGGGGATTGTTTAAATCGCTTTAAGCGATTCTGGTTTAAAATTCATGGTTCAACGTTCGTGGTTCAAAGTTTAAGGTTGGTTTTCGAAAACGAAGAGATTGGTGAAACTGTTTGAGGTTTGACGTTGATGTTTTAGGTAACTTTTTTAGGTTACCGAAAACAACTGGAAGCGTGCCATTCAAACTTATTTTGCGACTCGGCGCCGCGGTTAAAATGAATCACCGACAAAGGAAAAAAATTAAAGTTCAAAGTTGATTTTCGAAAACGAAGAGGTCGGTGAAACTGTTTGAGCTTTGACTTTAATGTTTGAGGTTACATATTCCGATAATTTACAAAATTTCACAAACAGTTGTAATAAGCTCGTACCTTGTACTTGTATCTGGTATTTTGAACTTCTATGTAGTACCCTCTGCCGTCTCTTGTATGCCGGTTCCGAACGCATTACTTTGCTTTTTTTATTGCCATGATTAAAATTGAACACGACGGCCTGGGGCTTTGGCACTTCGAAAATTTCGGCAAAGAACAAGGGATCAAACACTTTGTTACAGATCGGAATTTGTCCGCTGACGGCGCGGTTTTTACCTTAAGCTATACCAGTACACCTGATCGTTCACTGGTCAGGAATAATCGCCAACGTCTGGCAGATGCGCTTGGTATAGCTGAAAACCGGTTATACTTTCCTTCACAAGTCCATAAAACGCGAATAGTATATGTTACATCGTCCACAAGCACAGAAGATTTAATTGATGTGGATGCATTAATGACCGCCGAAAGCGGAATTTGTATCGCTGTAATGTCAGCCGATTGTGTTCCTATTCTTTTGTACGACAGAAAAAATCAAGCCGTTGCTGCGGTTCATTCAGGATGGCGCGGCACGGTCGCGAAGATTTTAACAAAAACGCTTTACGCGATGCGGGAGCATTTCGGTACTGTCGGGAAAGATCTTCTTGCCGGTATCGGACCATCCGTTTCGCAGGATGCTTATGAAGTGGGCGAAGAAGTGATACGTGAAGTCGATCAGGCTTTTGGTGCATCCTCCGGTCTTATGATTCCGGTTGCCGGCAATAAAGCAAAGCTTGATCTTTGGAAGGCCAACAAAATGCAGCTTTTAGAATTTGGCGTTGGAAAATCGCAGATTGAGATTGCCGATCTTTGTACAGTGAAAAACAATGATGCCTTTTTCTCTGCAAGGCAGGGTGATGCCGGAAGATTTGCCGCTGGCGTTATGCTGATTTAAATCAGTTCAGGTCTTCGATGTCGATGGCGATCTCGTGTGGTGCCACCTCATCACCGCCGAAATAAGGATATAGTTTATAACCACTTGCTTTCTCTTCACATGCGCGTGGTAATTCTATAGATGTATCGTTTACACGGAAAATATAAGCTTTATCAGCGAATTCAATTTCGAATGTATTCTTGGTATTGATTTCTACAGTAGTAATAAATTGAAATTTACGTTGGCTGTTAACATATGTGTAGGCCCAGATTTCAAGCTGGCCTTCGTACCATCTCCATCCAAACCGTGCGCTGTTTACCTGGTGTGGGCTATTGCAATCAGACATGCCATATAGCTTGTTGATGTCACCTTGGTTTGCAGGATCGTTCGTGGTATAGATAGCGGATTGATCGAAAGTTGCATTAAAACGTAAAACGTCGGCTTGCATTGGCTTAAAACCGGATTCGGTCGTATAGTGAGAACCCACGGGAATGAGATACTGTTGGCTGGCGTCGTCCAGAGTTTCAGATGTTTGTTTTTTATCCGGCATGCCCGGAATGATCTGTTCATCACATGCCGCTAATACGACAAGAATTGTGAAGAGAAAGAGAAGGTATTTTTTCATCAATTTCATGCTGCAAAGAAAGACGGAATTGTATAGCGATACCGTTGCGTTTTGGTGGAAAAGTAAGTTGCGTTGGTTTTTTACGTGATGTGTAAAATTGGTATCGTCGTTTGATTTTGGATAACGGTTGTATTACAAAGTTTTCATCACAATTTTTGGTTTTGTCTCCTGTAACGGTTTATTCTGGGGCTATATTTCATGTGCCTTTATGCCGACAAATCGTATCGCGATCTTTCATGATCCGGAATCAAAGTTAAACCGCCAGGAATGCGTTTGTGAATAGCTTACAATGTGTTTTTTAAAGCCGGTATTTAAATTTTAGTTTAGCGGAATGAAGGTTCCTTACACAGAATTGCAAATCACAGAAATCAGAAATGAAACCCGGGATACAAAAACTTTTATGTTGCATGAAGTTTCATCGCCTCCTTTAAAGTATAAGGCCGGACAATTTATTACACTCGTCTTCCCCGGGAAAATTAATGAAGAACGCAGATCATATTCCATTTCGGCGACACCGCTGTTAAATGAGCCGCTCACCATTACGGTAAAACGGATTGATAACGGTGCATTCTCGCGATATCTGTTTGATAACTGCAAGGTTGGCTCGGCGTTATTCACCATAGGTGCTGCTGGCTTTTTTACTTTGCCTGAAGCGCCGGATGCATTTTCATCCTTTGTGTTTTTTGCAGCAGGGAGTGGTATTACACCTGTCCTGCCATTGATCAAAACGTTGTTGTACAGTGTCCCTCAGCTTCAGGTATATCTTGTTTACAGTAACCATAGTCCGGAGCAAACTATTTTTCTCAATAATGTAAAGGAACTAAAAGCACAGTTTGGCAACAGGTTTCACCTTGAAATGCTTTTCAGTAATTCACCTAACCTGCTAAAAGCCCGATTAAGTAAGTTTCTGCTTGCGGAATATATTCATGAATGGTTCCCCGAAACGAAAAATACGACTCAATTTTATTTGTGTGGTCCGCATGATTATATGCAAATGATTACAATAACATTGTTGCGCGAAGGTGTACCATCAGATCATATCCGGAAAGAGATTTTTGATACCGTCAAACCTCCTGTTCGCGAATTACCGCCTGACCAGGAAGAACATCGGGTCGTTATTTACGATGATGGGCAAGAGCATTCCTTCCATGTGCAGTTCCCGGAAACTATTCTCTCGGCTGCAAAGAAACTTGCCATCGTCCTTCCGTATAGTTGTGAGGCTGGAAAGTGTGGTACATGTGCGGTTACATGTTTGAAAGGAAAAGTGTGGATGTCGAACAATGAAGTTTTGCTGGATAAGGAACTGGCAAAAGGTCGAATATTAACATGTACCGGATACCCGGTAGGAGGAGATCTTTTGTTGGCAGTTCGCAGGCCGGAACAAGAGCCGGAAAAGGTGAAATAAATCCTTCGTAACTTTATTTGAAATAATAAACCATGCGGTTATGGACTATAAACTCATACTCGGGATCATTCTTTTGATTGCCTTTTCATTTTTGTTTTTTCGTTTGCTTAAGCGACCACCACAGCACAAGGTGTTGAATTTTATTTTTATGTTCGATGTAGTGGTTGTTGTTATAGCCGGGCTTTATTTGATTGCTACTTCGCTATGAAATAAAAAAGGATGAATTTTTCCGGATGATTCTTTACGCCACCGCACATCTGTTTTTCTCGGTTCATTAATAGCTGATTTTGATAATCTGTGGAATTTTTCCGCACATCTGCCTGCTAAATTGCACACATGGATACTACATTTTTTGGTATTCCGTTAGCAATCAACAAAAAGATGCTTCATCTTCATGCTGGCATAAACATTAACAGTAGTATACCAGGTAAAACAAAATTTAAAAAAATGAGACGTCCACTCCGAAATTATTTCCGACCTGCCTTGTCCATTCTTGTCATCCTCCTGCTTTTCGTGGGATCTGGTTGTAAGAGTAAAAAGAAAGCTATGGAAGCAGCCAACGCCGAAAAAGAAAGAGCACGTATAGAACAACAAGCTGCCCTTGATAGACAAAAACAAGAAGAACTGAAACAGCGGGAAGCTGCGGAAAAAGCGAGACTTGATGCAGAAGCCGCTGCCGCCGCCGCCGAGCCAGCAAAGCGACTGGATGTATACTTCAATGCAATTGCAAATTCCAATAATGTTAATTCTGCTAACAGCAGCATCAATGAGGCGCTATCCTTGTTTGCATCACCCCAAACGCCTGTGCTGATCGTGATTAGTGAATCGGAAGGCCAAAAGGATTATGATAAACCCACCCGAATTATCGATTACCTGAATTATCTCAAAGATCAGAAAAAGAATATCAACAAGATCAGTGACCTGAAGTTTGATGCGTCGGGTAAGATCACAGAAATAGAATTAACTAAATAGAACTAGTCACATTTTAAATAATACAATATGGTTCACCATAAGTTTTTATATACGTTACTTTTTAGTTTGTTATTTATGGGCACTGCCGCTGCCCAAACTGGCGAAATCAGTCCTGAACGGAAACAAGCCATTGATTCGCTGGCCTTGGAGAAAGTCCGCGATCTCAGTAAATACATTAGTATTATCGGTAACAAAGATACGCCATACTCTGAGGCGAGTCGTGTTATGGACCGTGCTGAAGAATTATTTGCATCAGACAGTGAGATGGGCGTTTCGTCTTTAAATCGCAAAGAGGTTACATATTATAAAGTCCGTAAATATTTTGAACGGCTCATTGCCCTGAATTATAACCGCGTGACTATATCCTGGTATGATATCCATTACATCAGTGACCTGGAACGTCAACCCGATGGAAAATATGTTGGTGTGGTAACCATTTATCAGCGATTCGAAGGTGAGTCAGATGACGGGCTAAAATATAAAGACACAACCAAAAAGGATATTACGATCTACGTAGAACGGAAGAAAACACAGATTCAGGGAAGAACGGTTGAGTTCTGGGATGTGTTGTTGGGTGACATTAAGGTGACTGAAACGAGTGCATGAGGTATATTAGTCTTTTTTTATTTCTTGTAATATCCGGAGTATCCATATCATCGACGGCACAGATCGTTGGTGATATGGACGATGAAAGTAAACTATACGCGGAGACAAAACAGGTTAACCAGTTCTTCCGCAGATTCAATGGTGAAGAGGATGAAAAAGGTGAGCGATATTATGCAAAGGATAAAGAATACCGCAGTGTGAGGTTGCGAAAGAAATACCTCGGTATCTTGTTCGACAAGGCCAATAATGGCATTAACCCTACGCTGCAGATCGACTTTGCAAAAGACGTTCTTGATAAAACCCTTTTGCTTGATTTTCATGGCGGAAACTGGTTTTCTGAAGTGCATACCAATTTTACCATGAATGGGAAAAATCAATCGGTTGTTTTATTCATGCAGTTGGAAAAAGATCATGCGGGAAGCAAGTGGGTGATCAGTCACGTGTTCGCGGACATGTTTGAACCTTATTTTCAGCGTGATACTTCACGTGTGGGACAGTTTCTTCATCCGTTAAGTCATGAGCTGGCATTTATGAATTTACGAAAAGCATTCACCAACGACAGCATCAGTCAATTTACGGTAAAGCGTTTTAGGCCGGATCATCTTTCAATTTTTTTATACGAGATCAAAAAAGGAAATCTTAAGTTTAAAAGTGTTGAACAGGTGAAGTTTCATTTTTTTCAGCTTGATGGCTGGTATTTTGAATTATCGGAATTTAACAGGCCGGGATACAATACAGGGTGGCTTATCTCCAACCTGGTAAAAGTGAACAACGATGCTGAGAAGGACCTGCTCAAAAATCATCTCTATTATGAAAAGTAGAATGCGGCAGATGTTGCTGCTGCCCCTGCTGATGTTGGTTCTGTTGGAGACCAATGCACAGGCGCTAAAAGGAGAGGCTGCGAAACATGAGCCTAAGGTTAGAGACATGGTGGCTTTCCTCGAGTATATGCTCAACACCTTAGGCAATGAGAAAACGTCGGCCCGTGATAAAGATGTGTTGATCACGCAAAGTTATACGAAGATCTTCCGGGATGCGAAAGTGCAGATTGAAGATGACCTTGTTGAAAAACGAAATGTGATCACCAATAAAGATGTTCCGGCTTATCTAAAAGACGTGGATTTCTTTTTTACCAATGTGAAATTTGAGTTTCATATTGAGTCTATTCAAAGTGAGGAGACCACTGCGGACAAATTGTTTTATAAAGTCAAGTTGACCCGAAACCTGAAAGGTACCACCGTTGAAGGCAAGGAAATCAACAACACCATGCCCCGATACATTGAGATCAATTACAACCCACAAGATCAGGATCTAAAGATCGTAAGCATCTATACAAATGAATTTGATGAACGGGAGGCGCTCGAATCGTGGTGGAATGGGCTGTCCCACGAATGGCAATCCATTTTCAGACGAAGTATTAATCTTACAGATAGTATCACATTAAAAGATATTAAGCGGATGACCACGATTGATTCGCTCAATCTTAGTAATAATAAGTTTATTCAGCGTATTGAACCGCTGAGCCAGCTGTTGAGCCTGGCCCATCTGAATCTTGCAAATACCAACATAACCGACGTGAGTCCTATAAGAAATCTCACAGAGCTGGTTTACCTTAATTTGTCGGATACCCGTATCGTTGATATCTCACCGCTCCGTTATTCTGCCAAGCTCGTCACTTTAAATGTCGCCGGCACAGATGTTGCGGATATCGCAGTAGTTGAGCAATTGGTAAACCTTCGCCAACTGGAATTGGCCCATACCCCCGTCGTTGATTTTTCATCATTGGATTTTCTCGACAGTCTTCGGTACCTTGATGTATCGTCCACGGCGCTTACAACCCTAGAAGTATTAGGTGTAGCCCCTGCGTTAGTGCAACTGAATGTTTCCAGGACCGCCCTTTCGGATGTTACTGATGTCGGGACTTTTGCAAACCTGGAATCCCTTAATCTCGATAGCTTGCCTGTCTCTGACATCACTGAGATCGGTAAATTAAAAAAATTAGAAGTATTGTATCTCAATCATACGGCCGTTACTTCGTTAGAACCATTGCGCAATCTTAAAACGCTGGAAAGAGTTTACTGTGATAATACACCCATCGATCAATCTGCCGCGAATGCATTTATGGAAGCAAATCCCAACACACTTGTTATTTTCGATTCTGAAGATGTAAGGGGATGGTGGAGTGAACTGTCAGCCTCATGGAAACAACTGCTCGGACGGACTGCTGGAATCTCAGCTACACCTTCTAAAGAGGAACTAGCCAGGGTTACAAATCTTGACTCGATAAATTTTGCATATGATGTTTCAATCCGTGATTTGGAACCGCTGCGTGCATTGCCGAAGCTTCGTGTAATTATAGCGAACAAAACCATTATCAGTGATTTAACACCACTTGCCGCGCTAAGGCATGTCCAAAAAATGGACATTAGTAATACGAGGATTTCTGATCTCTCTGTATTAGCATCATTTAAAGCGCTTAAAGAGTTGCATGCTGAAAACCTGTCCATACAGAATTTCGATACACTCGCTGTTATTTCCAGCATGAAAAAAATGTATGTAGACGGATGTAACATCCGGAATGGTCAGGTGCAAGCGTTTCTGCGTCACAATCCGGAATGTCTTGTGGTTTATAAAACTGCAGAGCTTGAACAATGGTGGAATAACGTTTCGTCAACCTGGAAGCAGGCGTTTCAAAAACAACTGCCAATGCAGTCACCTTTTGTACGTGAATACCTTCACCGCCTTGTTGAGTTGGAAAAAGTACAGCTTGCGAACATCGCGGTAGATGATCTTACTGTTTTTGATCAGTTTATCCGCCTGAAGGAATTGTCATTTTCGGGGACTCACATCAATAGTCTGGGGCCTTTGTTCCGGCATCGCACACTGGAAGTATTACGTGTTAATGATAATCCGGTACGAAATCTTGGGCCACTGGCAGAACTTGGAAATCTGCGGGAACTCGATATTTCCAATACGGCTGTTGATGACCTGGAAGTTCTTAAAAATCTGCAGCAGCTTACTGTGCTGAACTGCGCTGGTACACAAATTAAAAAGCTGAACACCCTGGAAAAGATTAAAGGATTGGAGTCCCTGGATTGTTCCAATACGGAAGTAAAGAGCTTAAATCCGGTTTCGGATCTTTCGCTGAGCACATTAAAATGTTACAATACACGGATTTCGGCACGCAAGGTAGAGCAGTTTAAAACTAAAAACCCGGAGTGTAAGGTAACTTATTACCGTTAATTATCCGGTTTATGCAGGCCTAGTTTCCTAAGTGTTTTAGCCAGCTTCTGAGGGTCTATTGGCTTTGCCATAAAAGCATCCACACCAAGTTTAAGTGCAAGTTTAATAATTTCCTCTTCATCATCGGAGGATATCATGATGATGGGAATGTTCTTTTTCTGTTCTACGCGTACCAGGTGAAGAATTTCATCGCCGTTGTGGAATGGCATGTGTATGTCGGTAATAATGCCGTCGAAATCATGTTGTGTCCGAAGCAGGTGCAGGGCGGTTTCCCCTTCTTTAACATAAATACCTTCGATACGCTCATTCTCGAGTGCCACCTGGATTACCTTCAGCACAATTTCGTCGTCTTCACAAACAAGGATCTTCTTCATAAGCGTAGTGTTCAGCTCCCAAAGTAATTGAAATTTTCGATTTAAACCGTCTTGTGCGCCCCGTAGCGAACTATGTGAAAAAAAATATAGGTTGTATGGAGGAATGTATTGGTGGTCTTACCGGTCAAAGAAAGAGGCTGTCCCAAAATTGAGACAGCCTCTTTTCTTTTTTCAGCAGCGTGATAAACTACTTAACGTGTTTATTCACAACCTTAGCTAACTCGAACATAGAGACCTGACCTTTGCCAGCGAAAACTGCTTTCAGTTTATCATCGGCATTGATCATCCTTCTGTTTTTCTGATCCTGGAGTTTGTTCTTTTTGATGTAATCCCAGATCTTTTTGATGATCTCTGTTCTTGGAAGTGGTTTGCTGCCTACTACTTCCGCTAATGTTTGACTAGGTGTTAGCGGAGCCATGAAGGCAGCGTTGGGTTTTCGAGCGGATTTTTTCTTACCACTCTTCTTCGCGCGTTTTTTGGCGCCTTTCTTGGCAGCTTTCTTAGCGCCTTTTTTAGCAGCTTTCTTGGCTACTTTTTTTGCGCCTTTCTTAGCTACTTTTTTCGCGCCTTTCTTTGCGGCTTTTTTCGCCGGTCTTTTTGCTGCTTTCTTAGCAGACTTTTTCGCTGTTTTTGCCATAGCGTTTTTTTGTTTTTGTTAATAAATAAAATAAAGTTTTAAAATTCAGAACCACAAATTCTCATAGGTAAACCGGTTGTAAATATACCATGCATAAGCATTTGGTTGTATAGATGCGCTCAATCTCCTGTGATCATTCACCGTCCGTGAATCTTAAATCAATCTAAAAATACATGGGTATTTTCAATTATCCTAATACCTGTATCTTCATACTAAATTATCTTGCCAACGTTACGGCTGAAAAATGAATTGTATTGGTGTTGTTAATCTTTGAAAGACACAATCCTCATAGGGTAAATCTGAAATTTTATGATCGGTGTGTGCTGATGCTATCATTCATAAGCGTCGGAAGAACAGAAAATTTTATTGATAAATTCCAAATTACATACGCCTATTTAATGGGTAGATTTGAAATACCCATGATGAAAGGAGGTGTTTTTCAGAGGGAAATACAGAATTATCGTCATGGTTTAAGTTTTGGGAGCATTGCATCGTTGGGTGTCAAAAGCGTAACCATCGGCTTATATGAAGAAGAATCGCAGGGAGATCACAGGTTGTTTTAGAGACATGTTACCCTTGACAGGTCGCTCAGTGGCTGACTTTATACGGTGAGTTCCGGTTGTTGATAGGAAACAAGGTGAAACTTTTACATCGTCGATGTCAGACATCAAATGAAATAAATATTCTTAGTTGCGTTTAAAGATAAGCGACAATAAAAAAGCCACTCTCAGTTTTGAAGTGGCTTATGTTATGTCTTGAAGACCGGTGTTAGTTAACCAGTTTCACCTTGATGGCGCTAAGTCCCTTAAAACCCATTTCAGTTTCAAAGGTTACTTTATCGTTTTCCTTGATGGTAACCGTAAGTGCATTGGCGTGCACAAAAATACTTTCCTGTGTCTGGATATCTTTGATGAAGCCATAACCCTTCGCGCTATTAAAGAAGGTTACCCGACCTTTTCTCACAGCATTTACCGGTTCCATACCATCGATGTTGCGTGAACCGATGACAATGTCTTCTTCTTTGATTACCCGCTTTTTAGTAGGATCAGGAGGAGTGGAGGTGATGTTTCCATTTTCGTCAACGTATGCCAGCATGTCTTCTAGCGAAGATCCTTCTCTGGCGTTGGCTCTGCGTTCTTCCTTACGCTGTTCTTTCTCTTTTCTTTTCTGAATCTTCTTTTTTTCGTTCTCTTTTTTGTTGAATGTCTCTCCCGACTTGGCCATAAATGTTTTTCCTGGTGATTAAATGTAATAAAATGAAATTGGTGATCCTGCTAAAATCGGCTGCAAGGTACACAATTTGCAACGACTATTAAGCAATAATAATTCCGTGAAGTAAGGACAAATTATCCAAAATTGTTATATCCGCACAATATGATCACGCGACAGGAGGGAGAATAAGATCGTTTTTGGCTCGGAATCAGCTGATTTTGCTCACGCGAAGAACAAATTGCTTATCCATGGTGAATTCATAAGTCGCAGTCGACATTAATTCATTGGCTTTCGGAGAATCCTGAAGAATAGATAATAGGTTCTGTGCAATAATGGAAGTCTTGATGTTGTTTACAGCTTTCCCGTTACTGGCCTGTAAAGTGAATGAATAACCGCCTTTTTCCTTTGCGTTTAAAGCACGAAACTCATGTGCCGACATATTGTATTGTTGGGATTCTTCACCAGACGACATCATTAAACGTAAAATCACAGGACGGTACTTATGCCAAACAGGAGTATACACACTTTGCATTGAATATGAAGATTAAGGGGTCAAAATAAAGTAAAAGAATTGACTTTAAAGAAGATAAACTTGAATAATAGCTAGAACTCGCCGTATTTATACCTCACTGCACGGTTGTAATTTCTATTATCGCCGTAAAAGCGATACTTTTATGTTTCAGTAATCGACATTTTTTCTAAGGCGACGTTACTTAAATTTTTTTCGCTTGTGTTAAAATTGTATGCTTGCTGCGTGCGTATTTACCACAGCCTGAATTAAACCGGACTTGTTATTGTTTCATTACAGCTCCGTACTTCAGTAAAAGGCGGGAACGCATTTATACCCTTTATTTAGCACCATTAACATGTCATTCGCTGATTTCAATTTAAGTCCACCGATTACAAAAGCCCTGGAAGAGAAAGGCTATACCACGCCAACACCTATTCAGGAGAAAGCAATACCGGAAATTATTACAGGGAGAGATGTACTGGGATGTGCTCAGACTGGAACCGGAAAAACGGCCGCGTTTTGTATTCCAATTTTACAGCGGCTGTTGAGACGATCACCTACACGCGGCATTCGCGCCCTAATCCTTACACCAACACGTGAGTTGGCTATTCAGGTGTCTGAAAACCTGGCCTTGTATGGTAAGTACTTACCATTCCGGCATACGCTCGTCTATGGTGGAGTGTCTCAGTTCCACCAGGTACAGCAAATTCGCAACGGAGTCGATATCCTAGTGGCAACACCCGGAAGATTGATGGATCTCGTTAGCCAAAGGGTGCTATCGATCAAGGACCTGGAAATTCTTGTGTTGGATGAAGCTGATCGAATGCTCGACATGGGTTTTATACACGACATTAAAAAGATTATTGCCCTCACTCCGCCGGTAAGACAAAACATCTTTTTTTCTGCAACGATGCCAGCCGAAATTCAGGACATGGTTTCTTCCTTTTTGAAAAATCCGGTGAAAATACGGATTCAGGGTGCAGAAAAGGAGGTTGAAAATATTCATCAATCGGTTTATTTTGTCGATCGCAGTCATAAACGTGCACTGTTGAAACACATTATCAACGAACAGGATATGCGCAATGTGCTGGTGTTCACACGAACTAAATACGGAGCGGATAAAATTGCGAAAGACCTCAACAAAGCAGGTATTTCGGCAGAATCATTTCATGGTGATAAATCTCAAAATGCCCGGGTAAGAGCGCTGAATAACTTTAAACTAAACACGACACGCGTTCTTGTTGCAACTGACATTGCAGCACGCGGTATTGATATTTTGAATTTGCCTTATGTGATTAACTTCGAGCTTCCACCTTCGCAGGAAACCTATACTCATCGCATTGGTCGTACCGGAAGAGCCGGCGCAAAAGGTTCCGCTGTTTCTTTGTGTGATGCCGAAGAGCGTGGATATCTTAAAAATATCAGCAAAGTGTCTGCGAATGATATACAAATTATGGATCACCCCTTCTCCTGAAAATACATGGCACGTAAAACCGTTCTTTTTGCTCCAACACATCGGGATTTTACATCTACGTTAAACAAGCGTGTTAACGAATATTTCAAGTCTACCGGTAAAAGCCGTTACGCTAATGGTGCGATGGTACTTAAAACGGTGGTCATGTTTGGAATGTACTGGATACCTTATGCCTTAATCCTTAGCGGAATCACCAATTCCGCCTTGCTGCTTGCCCTTGCGATTATTATGGGGTTAGGAATGGCAGGTATCGGTCTTTCGGTGATGCATGATGCGAATCATGGTGCATACTCCCAAAAAGGTTGGGTCAATACGCTTATTGGATATTCGCTGAACCTTGTTGGAGCAAGCGCTTTCAACTGGAAAATGCAACATAATGTTTTGCATCATACCTACACAAATGTTCATGACGAAGACGAAGATATCAGCCCGCGAGGCGTATTGCGTTTATCACCGCATACACCCTGGAAGCCCATGCATAAGTATCAGTTTATTTATGCCTGGTTTCTCTATGGTCTCATGACGATGATGTGGATGCTTGTTAATGACTACAGGCGTTTGATCCGCTATCAAAACAATGGATTGGCCAAAAAACACAACGCAAACATTGCTGCAGAATGGCTGATTCTGCTCACAACAAAGTTTATTAATATCGGTTATATACTGGTTATCCCCTTGGTCTTTACGTCAATTCCGTGGTACCAGATTGTGACTGGTATTTTTATTTTGCACTATATCACGGGTTTTATTCTGGCCATTATATTTCAGCCAGCGCATGTTATCGAAGGAACTGAATTTCCACTTCCGGATGAAAATCCGTATTCGCTGCAAACAAACTGGGCGGTACATCAGCTTCGCACCACAACGAATTTTGGTAATCGCAGTACCTGGTTTTCCTGGTATGTTGGTGGATTAAACTTCCAGATCGAGCACCATTTGTTTCCGAATGTCTGCCATGTACATTACAAAGCATTGTCAAAAATTGTAAAGGCAACCACCAAGGAATTTGGATTGCCTTATAAAAACGCCGATACTTTTTTTCAGGCGCTTGCAGGGCACGGACGACTTCTTAAACAACTTGGGGTTAAACCGGAAGAAAAAGAAACTGTCCTACATGAAAGGACCTTCCACGCAGAACAGGCATAACAATAACAAGCGATGTCCGTCATTAGCTTCCACCAACCTGCTCCTCCGGATAGGGCAGGGTGAGGCCACAAAAAACGAACTTAACGCTGCGACGTTGAGCAAACAATGTGTTATTCCTGCAGCGTTATCTCCAGCAATGGATTCACCGGTTGATCATCTGATAATACTTCTGCCTTAAATCCAAGGTCGTTCAAAAGCGCAATGATTGGTGACGGATCAATATACCCGTCACGCATCATGCGAAGAATTCTATCACAATCTTCCAGGTCGAAATTCACACTGCAATCAGGAAGTATTTCGTGAATTGTTTTTTCCACGATTAATGCCTGGTCTTTGTTTGTCACATTAGTTTTAAAAACCTCAACCATTGTTTATTGTTGTGGCGTTCGCCTTTATGTAATTTGACACACGGTTTTATTTTTGAATCTTCGAATCAAAACCAACCATCCACTGAACGCCAAATTTATCCGTAAGCATGCCAAAGTACGCTCCCCAGAACATGTCGCTGATGGGTATTGAAACTTCCCCGCCGTCAGAAAGCGCTTTAAAAAGTTTATCTGCCTCTACCTTACTGTCGGCGCTTAACGAAAGATAATAATTATTACCAGGAATGAATTGGCGACCCATTGATTCGAGTACGTCGGTGGCCATAAGAATGTTTCCATGGCCAATGGGTAACGCAATGTGCATGAGTTTTTCACCATCGCTGGCCGACAACTTCTCTGCTTCGGGTGTATCTTTAAATCGTTGCACTGCAAAAAATTCTCCGCCGAATACGGACTTATAAAAGTTGAACGCCTCTTCGGCGTTGCCTTTAAAATTGAGATAAGGATTTACAGTTGCCATTTATGGTATTAAAGTTTGTCTTGAAATTTACGTCCCAACAAACTTACATCAGCCCGCGCAATTACAAGGGGTGTAAATCCGGCAAGTTACAGGGTGAAATGCGACGAGGTTTATGGATTAAAGTTCAAGGTTTAAAGTTCAAGGTTCAAAGTTCAAAGCAAGACTAGCTACCACCGGGTCCGATTGGCTTTGATAAAAAGTAACTGCCATTTGTTTCAAGTTTGACGTTTGAGGTTGGTTTTATGATAATTCATAGCTTACATAAACTTCAAGAAGAACGCACAAAAGGACGATTGAAAATCCCGTGAGAGGAGGAGTGAGGCCTTAAAAAAGAGATCAAGAAACGCAATGGATTATCCAGAATCGCCTTGAAGGTTTGCGTTTGGAGGTATGTTATATAGGAGTTCATGGTTCAAAGTTTGATTTCGTAAAACGACGCGCGTGTGCTAATTTGTTGATATTTGAGGTTTAAAGTTTTGAGGTTCTCGTTACCGTCATCCTTCTGCATGTCCGTGTAACACACGGACATGCAGAAGGATTGAAAAAAACATCAGTTACGATCAACAAGCTCGAAACTCGTAGCTCACAGCGCGTGGCTTTTCGAAAACTCATAAATAAACGAAAACAACTTGCAGCTTTCAGCTTAACAGCTTACCGCCAACTAAAGTGTTTTATTAATCAAGAAATGAATTGCTTCGCGAAGGCGTGTTGCAGTTTCGGGATCTTTAATTCCCGAGTCGTCAATTTTGGCGCGAATGAACGAGATCAGTACGGAAGCTTCATCGATAACTCTTGCAGAGATTGCACCGAGTATTAACAGTAGCGCAGCATGACCATGTTGACCCTGGCTTGATGCCGTAATCAACGCAACGGGCTTATCAATAAACTCACCAGAACCAACGG
Organism: Ohtaekwangia sp.; assembly: GCA_035628875.1. GTDB lineage: Bacteria > Bacteroidota > Bacteroidia > Cytophagales > Cyclobacteriaceae > Ohtaekwangia. The sequence continues at coordinate 38,025 of DASPIZ010000070.1, forward strand.
TCCAAGTCAAGCGCATTTTTTAAGGAGCCAGGCACACCGAAAGCATATTCAGGCGTGCAGATCAGAACGGCGTCGGATTCTTTTATCGCTTTTCTGAATCGAAGCACTGTTTCGGGTGCATCCTCGGCGTCATCGAAATGCGGCAGACTTCCCCTTTCTTTGTATATCGTAAAGTTGATTCCGGGTGGCATCATGTCAGCAATAACTTGCAGCACCTTATTGCTGGAGGAATTTGCACGCAGACTTCCGGGAATAGCCAGTATTTTCATTGTATTTATTTGAGGACGATATGGGAAATGTGTTACTTAAACTGATTAATTCGGAATGGTTTCTATTTAAGATAAAATAAAGAATTTCTTGCAAGAGTTTGTACAATGGAAGATTGAATTCTTTTTATTATTGCGTGCCTGAAACGTAAAATACCGTACAGCACTTTTTGATGATGAACTTCTCTGATGTAAAATTAATTGTAACTGATATTGATGGCACATTGCTGAATTCAAAGCATGAATTAAACAGTGAATTTTATGACTTGTTCCGTCAACTAACTTCACGCGGCGTGTTATTCGCGGCGGCCAGTGGCAGACAATACTATAATCTCCTTAAACTTTTCGACAATATCCGAAATGATCTATACTTTATTGCAGAGAATGGAAGCTATGCGGTGTATCGTGAAAAAGATATCTTCGTTCAGGCGATGAGCACTGCTGTAACAAAGGAGTTACTTCGCACAATCGATACAATCCCAGACACGTACACGGTATTGTGTGGGAAGAGGAAGGCCTACATTGCGCATGATACACCTTCTTTTATAGAACGGTTGAGTATGTATTACGAACGGTATGAAATTGTAAAGGATCTCAAGGCGGTAGAGGGTGATCAATTTCTAAAAATTGCAATTTGTGATTTAAAAGGAGCAGAACAACATAGTTATCCGTACTTCATAAACAAATCTCAAGAGCTCCAGGTAAAAGTATCGGGAAATATCTGGCTGGATCTTTCTCACAAACTAGCGAACAAAGGCGTTGCACTTGAGGTGTTGCAAAAAGCACTTAACATCTCGCCTGACCAGACGATGGTTTTCGGTGATTATCTTAATGACCTGGAAATGATGGATCGCGGGACTTTTAGCTATGCTATGGAAAATGCACATCCGGAAGTGAAAAAAGCGGCGCGATACGTTACAACAAGCAACGACCATGAAGGTGTTATTCGTGTACTACGGCAAGTAGCTGAAGTGGTTTGACTTGAAATTTGCTTTTTGCATAGCTTTAAGCTGCAGGCTATAAGCTAAGGTGTTTTCGGTAATGGAGGAGTTTGTGGAAGAGCCACGAGCTGCTAGCCTTGAGTTACGAGTTTGTTTTCGTTGTAACTTAGGTGTTTATCTTTTCGAAGATAAACATCGAAGGTAAGTTAAAAACTTCCTCTACAACCGATTCGTCGCACCAAAATTTTTCTTCCTGATGGTGTTTGTTAACCGCAAAGGCGCAGAGCCGCAAAGTTACGCTGAATAGCAACATCGGTTAAGCCGATAGCGTGATTCAGTTCGCAAATCAAATATCAAACGTCAAACAATTTCGCAAGCGCTTCGTTTTCGAAACATTGAATAAACTTTGAAGCTCCAACCTCGAACCTCGAACTTTAGAAAGGTCTATAATAATTGATTACTACGCCGGAGCAGAAAGTTCGGTTCCTCAGGAGTTTAAGATTGAAATTATGGTGGGTGTCTTTAAACAAGGGAACGCCATTTGTGATGGCTACCGGATGAATCCACAGGCGGTATTCGTCAATGAGATTGTGTTGAAAAAACAGGTGAACGATACTACTGCTTCCATAGACGATCATGTCTTTTCCTGGCCGTTGCTTAATCTTACGGATCGAATCTGCAATATTTTTTGATATGATTTTAGTGTTTTTCCAACTTGCTTTTTTAAGTGTGTTTGAAAAAACGATTTTGGTATAGTTGTTCATTTTGTCGGAAAAGCTATCATGTGGCGCAGCTGGCCAGTATGCTTCCATGGCCTGATAGGTTCTTCTCCCGAGTAAAATGGTATCCACATCATCAAGGTCTTCGAGTGCAACACTTGCCATTTCGGTATTCCAAAGTGGAAAATGCCAATCCAGTTCACCGTTTGGTCCTGCCATAAAGCCATCCAATGTAGTATTCATCGAAACGATTACTTTTCTCATGGATTTTATTCTTATAATTTATTCCCGCCGATTAATATTCACCAGGAATTCATCAAAAATACGGCGGTTAATATGCGAATTGCGGGTGCATATAAGACCAATGAAAGGGTTGATTGCGACCTGCTGAAATGTTATTTTTACGAGCGATCATTACGAAAGCCTGAAGGTGAGTTAAAAAAATATCCAATGAAACATATTTCGATCCTTGTTCCAAACGAAGCAGTTTTAGCTAGTATCGATGATCCGCGTTACTTATTCACAGCGGTAAATGAATTTCTTGAAGCTGCCGGAAAACCAGCGGTATTTCAGGTTCAGCTTGTTGGCCTGGCGAAAGAAGTGAAACTTCATAAAGGGTGCTTTACCGTCCATACCGATGCAATAATCACGCAAGTAAAAAAGACGGATCTGATTTTTATCCCTGCACTGATTGGTGATTTGAAATGTGGGCTGGAGATGAATGTGGATTTCCTTCCTTGGATAAAACAGCAATACCGGCAAGGTGCTGAAGTTGCGAGTTTATGCCTTGGTGCTTTTTTGTTGGCATCCACAGGCTTGCTCAATGGTAAGAAATGTTCTACACATTGGAGATCGGCGAATGATTTCAGAGCAATGTTTCCGGAAGTTGAACTCGTTGACGACCGGATTATCACGGAGGAGCAGGGTCTGTATTCTAGTGGAGGAGCAAACTCTTACTGGAATCTGTTGTTATACCTGGTAGAAAAATATACAAGCCGTGAGATCGCGGTACTGGCGTCGAAGGTGTTTGCAGTCGAGATGGATCGGAAAAGCCAATCTCCTTTTATTATGTTTAACGGCCAGAAGGGTCATGAAGATGAGGAAGTAAAAAAGGCGCAGGAATTCATAGAGACTAATGTGGCCGATAAAATTACCGTTGAAGACCTTGCTGAAAAATTTGCTATTGGTCGCCGCCACTTTGAGCGACGATTTAAAAAAGCTACAAATAATACGCCGGTACAATATATACAACGGGTAAAGATTGAAGCCGCCAAAAGGTTTCTTGAAACCAGCAGAAAAAATGTGAATGAAGTAATGTTCGATGTTGGTTACTCAGATACAAAAGCTTTCCGTACAGTATTTAAAAAAATTACGGGCTTATCTCCTGTTGATTACAGGAACAAGTACAGCGCCAAAGCCCTTGTTTAATATGATGCGGTTAAACGGCTCTATCGCTGTACGCTGTTTGGAAACGAATCAACTGGCTTGAAGCTTTTTGTTTTTATTCCTGTATATTAAAATGGCAATTACCGCCGACGTAACCGCCGTGCCAATGATCAGCTTTTTTACAGTCTTCTGGCGATTATACTTCCATTCAGCACGCCATCCACGCTCTACAAAAAAATTTGGCACATACCCGTGCTTCACATCGTCGATAATTCCTTCGACCGCGTTCACGCGATCTGCTAATATCAGTGTAAGCCAATGTGCAGAGCTTCCTTCACTGAATTTAAAAGCATAACGCCGCAACATTCCGCTTAATCCCTGGGGAGGAACAGACGTCCCGAACACACTTGTTAAGCCGGGGCGTTCATTGGAGTGAAGAATCTCCATATGCTGCTCCTGTTGTTTTGGCCGTGTATAGTTCAAACGTTGATGATCAGCACCTGTATAGTGTTTCATCGGATACGTTGGGTTGTTTTTTGGATTCGCATCAATACCCCAGCCGTTGATGTGCTGATTTTTATTGATTGCCTTTTTATCCGTTGTCGTGTTTGTTATTGTTTTCATAATGATTTGTTAAGCCGCCAAGGGTGGAATAAGAACCGGTTTAATGCAATTGTCAAGTTTGGTGGAGAACATGTGATACGCATCTGGCACTTCTTCCAGCGGTATGCGATGGGTAATCAGTCCTTTTGGATCGAGTCGTCCTGCCATTACATGATCAATCAGTTTAGGAAGCAGACGTTTCACCGAAGCCTGGTTCGCCCGAATAGTAATACCCTTGTTAAGCACATTACCAATAGGAACCAGGTTCCAAGTTGGTCCATACACACCCACGATGGAAACAATGCCACCTTTCTTTACAGAATTTATTGCCCAGAAAAGCGCTGTTGCTGAGCCTGCCTGTAGTAAAAGTTTTCTGCCGGTAATGGTTTGCAAGCTGCTTCCTTCGGCCTCACATCCAACGGCGTCGATACACACATCCGCGCCAAAGTAATCGGTTGCCTTTTTAATAAACAGCACGGGATCATTCATCGACTTGAAGTTATACGCCTCACATTGTGCATATTTTTTAGCAAACTCCAGTCGGTAATCTAGGTGGTCGATAATAATTACCCGTCCTGCACCGAATAGCCACGAGCACCGCGCTGCCATAATGCCAATCGGGCCTGCTCCAAAAACGACAACTGTATCACCTTTTTGGATGCCCCCCATTTCTGCAGCCTGATATCCGGTTGGGGTTACATCGGTTAACATAACAGCATCTTCAATATCCATTCCGGGCGGAATTATGGTAGGACCGATATCGGCATAAGGCACACGGACGTATTCTGCCTGACCACCATCATAACCACCAGCGGTATGTGAATATCCAAAGATACCACCAACGGCAGTAGCCTCTGGGTTGGATTCATGGCAGTTGCCATACAATTCCTGTTGACAGAAAGGACATGAACCGCAAGCAATATTAAAAGGAACCATAACATGGTCGCCCACTTTTAAATTGTGGATATCCGATCCAATCTCTTCGACGATTCCGGTGAATTCATGGCCGAATGTCATTCCAACACGTGTGTCTGGTACCAGACCATGGTACAGATGTAAATCCGACCCGCAAATGCAGGACCTCGTAACTCGTACGATGGCATCTCTGGGATGGAGTATTTCAGGTTCGGGTCTGTTGCGATCGGCACGGACTCTGAATGGTCCACGGTAATTCATTGCAAGCATAATTTCTTTGGTTTAAAGTTTAACGGATGGATACGTCAGATGCCATGCAACGATTTCCGGTGTATCCGCAGCCGTCCTGATCAACGATCAAAATTATTTTCTTAAAAAACGGTGCCCCTATACGCCAGCCTTTACTTGTGGGGTTTATGGCACTCATTTTTATCGAATGGATTTGTAATTGCGCTAAACTTCATAAACTACTAAACATTATTCCCTTGGAAGACAAAGCAATCGGTCATAAAATCTGGGCAATAGCGGAAGGTTTTATTCCTTCTTTCGGTAATGGTCCCGCACCCCAGATGATAAGTCATGAAACGGCATGTATTCTCAATGCTGGTAGTAAGGATGCGAATATTGCCATTACAATTTTCTTTTCTGATAAAGATCCTGTCGGACCTTATCGTATTAAAGTCGCCGCCAAAAGAACGAAGCACGTACGTTTTAATGATTTGAAAGATCCCGCGCCGATACCTATGGACACGGATTATGCCTGCTTAATTGAATCTGACCAGCCCATTGTTGTTCAACATACGCGGCTAGATAGTCGCCAGGCAGAAAACGCATTGCTTAGTACAATGGCTTTTCCGGTTGGGTGAACTTGCTAATTACGAGGTGCATTTTGGCATGATCCTTTACGATGTGACCATTGAATAGATGCGCCTGTAGGGCTAAACAGTCGAGGGTATTACCGAAGTAAGGTACATTGGTTCGTTTACATTGTTATCATTTAAAATATTAATGACATGGAAGTTGCTTCTTCAATAAATAAAAAGCCGGTAGTTCTTGTAACTGGATCAAGCGGTTTAATCGGAAGCCGTATCATTGACAGATTATCGGAAAAATATCAATGTGTTGGTCTTGATCGTACTGAAAATAAACACCCGAATAAAACATCGGAAGATGTTTACTTCGATATTTCAGATTCGTCAAGTGTAGAGGCTGCTTTAGAACGTGTCAGATTTGCGTATGGGAATGAAATCGCGTCTGTCATTCACTTAGCTGCCTATTACGATTTTGCAGGGGAACCTAGTCCGCTTTATGAAAAAGTAACTGTAAACGGTACTGAAAATTTTCTTCGTGCATTGCAGAAGTTTAAGGTGGAGCAATTTATTTTTTCCAGTACAAACCTGGTGTATAAAACTACGCTCCCAGGAAAAAAAATCAATGAAGATTGGCCATTGGATCCTACGTGGGATTACCCCGAATCAAAAGTAAAGACTGAAACATTGATTCATAAAAAACGGGGTAGCATACCCGCTGTGATTCTGAGAATTGCAGGTGTATATAGTGATAAGGGAAATTCCATTCCGATTACACACCAGATACAACGGATCTACGAAAAAGATTTGACAAGTTATTTTTATCCCGGAGACCTAGAGCATGGAAATGCTTTTATTCACCTGGATGATTTGCTGGATGCATTAGTTAATACGGTAGAAAAACGCCATGACCTTCCGGATGAAACAACGATTAATATCAGCGAACCCAAAACCTTTAGCTATGAAGAACTTCAGCATGACCTCGGTATGTTGATTCACGGTAAGGACTGGACAACGATAGAAATTCCAAAGCCTCTGGCCAAAGCCGGTGCATGGGCGCAGGATTTGGTGGGTGATTCGTTTATCAAGCCATGGATGATAGAACGTACCGACGATCATTTTGAAATGGATATTTCACGTGCGCAGGAATATCTCGACTGGCAACCAAGGCATAATTTAAAGGATACTTTACCTGAAATCATCAATGGTTTGAAAAAGAATCCGGAAAAATGGTATAAGGAGAATAAACTCGAATAAGTTAAATGTCTCTATGATGAATAGCGATACTCCGCCAGGATGGAATTACAATCCTGCAGCCTGGTCACAACGTATTCCGATTATTATGTTGGCTATAGTGGGATTTGCTATCGCGACTTATCTTTCCTTGTACCAGTTGAAAGTCATAGACAGCGTATGGGAACCATTTTTTGGTGATGGGAGTGTTCGGATCCTTAACTCATTTATCTCACACATGCTACCTGTGCCGGATGCTGCGCTGGGAGCATTCAGTTATGTTCTTGATGCTGTCGCAGGATTGATTGGTTCTCCAAAGCGATGGCGAACCATGCCATGGATTGTTATCCTTTTTGGGATTGCAGTTGGTCCGTTAGGATTTGTGAGTGTGATGCTTGTGGTGTTTCAACCAGTGTTGTTTGATGCATGGTGTACTTTGTGTATGGCTTCGGCGGTTATCTCTGTTACGATGATCGGCCCCGCGATGGATGAGGTGTTGGCCAGTCTGCAATATTTGCGTCGCGTTAAAAATAATAAGCTATCGTTATGGAAAGGATTTTGGGGATACAGCAGTGTATATGAAAAGGTGAATTGATTATGTGGGCACAGATAATAAATACATTATTGGGTATTGCATTAATGGCATTACCGAATACTTTTGAATACAGCGGATCCGCCGCTGACAATGATCATATCATTGGTCCTTTAGTTGTGTCTTTTGCGATTATAGGGATATCAGGTTGTACAAGAACGGTGGCCTTTTATAATATTCCATTGGGAATTTGGTTGCTGCTTGCGCCGTTGATTTTGGGTTATGATGATCCTTTGAATTTTTACGTCGATATGGGTTGTGGTATTGCAATTACTTTACTTGCGTTTGTCAGACGTCATACCTCAAATCAATATGGTGGAGGATGGAGCGTTGTCTGGAAGAAGAAACCACTTACACGGCAGGCGTTGTAAATGTAATGTAGGTGTTATAGCATTTTCATGTTTTATTTCATCCCTGCAAGACTCGAATCCTATTTGTTTGCTACGTTTCTCCCATATGCTGTTCCTATTGGGACATTGGATTGCGTTTTTGAAAGTATTGAATCTTAACTTATTTTGGATCTGATAAAATTGACATTTTGAATAATGCCAGTATTGTATCATTGTTTTATTTTTTCGGCTCCGGGAATTGCATCATATTTTGTTTGTCGCACTTCTACCCAAATGCTTGGATTTTTGCGAAGATGTACTAATTAAGCCGATAGTTGGGATCTTTTCGATTGGCCATTTTTGATGCGAAGATAAGTGCCTGAATTAAGATACCGATAACGATCGCAATGGCAATCTGGATGGTAAGGACTGTGTCGTTAATGGAAATAATACCATCCGAATCGTTCATCAGATCTAAACCTACTGATGATTGTATTTCGGTAAGTTCACCAAGAAACTGTATTGTTTTTATCAGGTCGGATTCTCCCGCTGTTTCATAAAGATGTTGTGCGTCTTTTTTGGAAACCTGATGGGTATCGATGATGTTGCTTTCTATTGTGTTGTAATGAATCACTAGGTCTTTAAACTGATCTAGATATTTTCGTTCCGCATCGACAAGGTAAGTCTCTTCGAATCTCGCGATAATGGCATCGATAGAATCGTTATGAACCTCAAGTTGTGCGGTTAACGCGGGAGCAGGAGCGTTTGGATTCTCAACATAAAGAAGCTGTTCAATAAGTAATCTTTTGTTAAACAGATTTTCGGTTAGATAAAAAATTTCGGTAGCCGGAATGAGTCGGTCATAATAAATGGATGAATAAGATTGTTTTAGATCGTTCATATTGATCTGCTGCATAACGGTTGTAAAACCAACAAGCATCATAATGCTACCCAGTAGAAGGGCAACTTTGAGTTTTTCACGTATGATAAATGTCCATTTCATAAATAGAATGACTTGTACAGTTGGTTCTTTGTAAAGATAGTAACGCGGACCGGGCTATCAAATTACAGATCGGCCTAACTTCATTGCACGGTTTTAAATAAAGATGGTTTAAAAACAATAAGCCACTTTGGAAGTGGCTTATTGAAATAGTTAAAAATTATAATGCTAGTTCCAGGGCCAGCTTCCCCAAGCTTCACAATAATTGCCTTTGTCATTGGGGCCAAGGAAATTTCGCGGTTCACCAATATAGATGGCGTTCATGGTATTGACCGGTTGATAAACATATTTCACGGTGCCCTTTCTTGTAAAGCTTTGCAATATACCGAAGTGACCGAGGTTCAAAGTATGACCAAACTCGTGAAGGATTACAGACTCCAGGTCAATAGCACCCGGAGCTGCGCCGTCAGACCAGACAAACCCGTCGTTAAACCACACTTCTGTGAAAGCTTTATCTTCTTTGCCGCGGGTTGTTTTTGTAGGTTCACCAGTTACATCGTCAACAAAGACAAAGGAGAATGCAACCCCCAAAACATTCGGAGAACCCAGGAGCGCTTCAAATATGGGTGCGGGAAGAAAGCCAATCACTGAAACATCAGCGAGGGGAAGTTCGGCTGGAGGCAGGCCGCCAATACCAAGTATTAAACTTGGATTGCCCATGGAAAGATCGTAGGGCGTCTGGTCGATGTTGAGTGTTTTACAGCTTCCACCGGTTTCCCACTTCGCATACATGGATTGATAAATGGGTAGTGCATCGTACGTTTCATTTGCCACGGAGAAAGGTGTAAATGCAAGCCAATCAAGATCGTTAAGATCATTATCACCATTCCAGTTACGACGTTCGTCGTTAGTGACCCAACGCGATGGCAGTGTGCTTTCAAACTGTTGATCAATGGTCTCTACTGTTGTGGATGCGTTTGCTCCTGTACGGGTCATACACACATGTACTTCCGATACCTTGTATGGTGTTGACTCAAATAACGTCGCGTTGAGCGTAGCGACGATCTGATCTTCCACACGGCCGGCGCCACTGCGTTTGCTATTGGTTAGTGCGTCGGGAATCGTTACTTGAAATTTGTCTTTTTGTTGAAGCGCAGGAACTTCTTTAAGTTCAGGTTCACCACAGGAGCCGAATATACATATTCCGGCTGTGAAAAAGAGGAGGGTTTTTTTCATAGTGTTTTTTGGTTAAAGAGTTAATTCAATTCAAAAATTAAGCGAAGAGAATTGCATCGCCAAGGAATATCATGTTATTTAATTAAGAAGCGAAGGGCTTTTGGGTTCAAAGTTCAAAGTTCATGGTTCAAAGTTGGTGTCCTGTAACGACGCGATTCACGACATTGTTTGAAGTTTGAGGTTTGATGTTAATAGTTTCGAAATTTGTTACGGTTGGCGAAAATTGCCGAATGAACTCGAGCTCGCAGCTTGTGGCTTTTTTTCCAGAGAGAGGATTTGCGTTTTAAAGTTAAACCGTGTTACTGCTTAGCGTAACTTTGCGGCTCAGCGTCTTAGCGGTTAAGACCCACCATGAGTAGAAAAAATGTGGTCGAAGAAAGTACTGAACTTGCTTTTATTTTATCTTCGGAAAGATAACTCCGTACGTTACAGCCCAACAAACTCGAAGCTCGCAGCTCATAGCTCACAGCTATTTTCAACCGACATCTGATAAAGGAAAAACGATTCGCTGGCAGAAACCCGCATGAGGGATTGAGGCATTTGTTTGAGCCCGAAGTGGCCTCGCGCGGTGATTGGCGAGTGCCGAAAGCCCGACGCCGAGGCACGAGGCGGCATGCCATGATGACGCAACATGCTAAAATGAAACATCCACGAATATCACGAATTCCCAATATTTTTAATCTTTCAATCTTTTATTCTGCCAATCTTTTTCAATTCTTGATCTTTCAATCTTCCCGGATTCTGTGGTAAATTGAATTTTATTCGGTTAGCTTATTAATGCCATTACCCTATATTATCACATGAGTAAAAAACTAAATGACCCAACGTTACCGCTAAATCTTGATGCTGTGGTATTGGATAATCCTTCGCTTGTTTCTGAAGCACTGGAGGATGACACCATCAATTTTGTTTTCGGTGCTGACAGTAAGCTTAACGTTTCACTTTTTAATGCTGAAATTGATGCTGATATGGATGAAGTATTCGGTGGGAAAGAGGCACTTATTCCTTTTAACCCGGCCAATGCGTGGTTAAAGTATGAAGGGGATGCGAATATAAAACTAAGTTCCGGCGGAGCAATCAGATCAATCGGTTTTGATGTTGATGCGAAAGCCGGGTTGAAATCATATGTTTATCGTATTCACAGTGCATCGGAGCAGGTTGCGAAGGCAATTGCAGATGATATTTCACCGTTGAAAACAATCTTCAGTAGAGATGATATCAAAGGATTAAAAAATAATGAAGCTGTTGCATTACAGTTTTACGGTGCAATAACAACTTTGCTCGAAGTTTCATGGTCAGACGTGTGGAGCACGGGATTCTCAACATTAACAGGCTTGCTGGATAATGCGGAGCTGGTAAAGCTCAAATTTGGTCCGGAGGTTTCAGTTAAGGCGAAAGTAAAGGTTGAAGATAATTTTAAGGTGTTGATCGTTAAAAAGGACCACGAAAAATACTGGGTTCGTTTAAAACGTGATTATGCGAATAGCCGATCCGTTGGTGCCGCATTGTCCGTTGCCGTTTCAATTGAAAATCCGAAGGTGGTGATAAGTCAAATAGAAACCATTTTTAAGGATATACTGGAAGTTAGTTACGGTCAACTGGAAAAAATTGCTGCAAAAACAGAAGATGCTTTGCTTCCTGCTGATGTCATCGTTATACGCGCGTTGGCGGATCGTTTGGGATGGCAAAAGGGTGATCTCTTTGCCCGCCTTCAGAAAGAACTGGAAGACCTGAAAGAAAAATGGATTGAAAAGATAGCAGCGGCTGTCAATACTAAAATAAAGGCTGGATTTTCTTATGCCTATTTACGCGTGAGGGAAAAGGAAGATGTTTTTTCTGCATCGTTAACCAGTAAAGCCATTGATAAGTTTTACTTCGATCTTTTAAAGGGGAATGTAGGAAAGCTAACAGATTTTCATATTAAGAATCCAGCTTCGTCCTTGTTAAACGACGTTACTTTTTTAATGAAGGACGTACGTAAGCGCGAAAGGAGTTGGGGCTTTTCTCTGGGGGTCGGCGATTTTGTAGCCAGTGATAACCATAAAGTAGCCCTTCGTACTGTGCAACGCAAAACGGAGAAAGGCCAGCAGATAAGTTATGAAGGAAGACGTACCTATGAAGAAACGTTGGGTAAGGAGAAGGTAAGCTGGAAAATAGACTTCAATGCCAGTATGCCGTTGGTGTCGAATTATGCCACGCCGCTGGCAAGCGAATTCGATTATAGTTTATATCTCAACTTTGAATGGCAGTCAAAAAAGTTCAGGAGTGAAGATCTTACGCGTTTTCTGGATTTATGCCGGACGTGGAATATTATTAATGAGGGTCAGTTTTTATCGCTACGCGAAACGCTATCAGCAGACTTAAAAGGTGCAAAGGATCTTACGTTTTCTTGTCATTGTACTTATCCCTCAACGCTTTTTAAAGCAATCATCATGGGGATGGGAAATGATAAAGTGGCCATCGATGATGTATGGTATTCTGGTCTGGCGGCGGCGTTGCCATATTGGGAGCCATTTACGGTTCGCATGCAACCCGATATAAGGGCCAGGTATTACGCAGGTATCTGGAAGGAATTTCTTGAAACTGAATCGGTATTGCCCCATGAAATCGCATATCAAAGACTGAAGAAGGTGGATAAAAAACTCGCGGAACAGGAATATGATTATCGTCCGAATGGCTTTATCAATTTCAAATCGTTTGCTTTTATCGCCAATGCTAATCCACAGGCGTTTCGACGATGGAAAGCATTCCGCGAAGGGATGTCTTTATTGAAAGAAGCCATCGATCAAAAAGCGATGCAGCGTCATACACCCGTCATTGAAAAAGCTTTTGAAAAATTGGAAGACCTGTGGTTTTTCTCGCACCATGTTATTGCTTTTGGAAATTTGTTAACGCGTGTAGGTATGGATATTCCAATACAATTCAGAGAAGCCAGTTTAGCAGGGGAAATTCAATATGAACTTCATGAGAAGCAGACCATCATGCTGGGAAAGAGTTCATAGTTCATGGTTCAAAGTTCAAAGTTCAAAGTTCAAAGTTCATGGTTCGTGGTTCGTGGTTGATTTCGAAAAATAAAACGGTTGCGAAATTGTTTGAGGTTTGATGTCTGAGGTTCAAGGTTGGTGTTCGAAAATTTTTTAGTTTACCGAAAATAACTTGAAGCTCGTAGCCTGGGTTCAAAAAAAACCAGCAGATCTTCCGACAAAGTCGGAGGATCAGGGTGGTTAAACCCGGATCATTACGCAAACACGTTTACATTCCTAATCTGATTACTTCAATGTTCAGGTTATTCAAACTTATATGTGCCGTATTTTATCATTGCCTCAAGTAAAATATAAGCTCGGTTAACCACCCTCCGTCCAGATAAATCGGAACTGACTGTCCCTCCTTAAAAAAGGAAAGAAAAATTTAGACAGATTACTGCCCAACAAACTCGAAGTTCGAAGCTCATCACTCATAACGCAAGAACTCTTCAAATATTCCCACGCCCACCGGCTACCAGTTCCGGTGTGCGTGAATGTTCGAATGTTTTCGCTACTTCCATAGTTGAAGGAATTTTCAGCGTAAAGGTAGTGCCTCTTCGATCAGGCGCGGAATCAATGTCAGCGCTACCACGGATCAGGTTAAGACGGGATTGGATGTTTTTCCAGCCATTTCCTTTACTGTTTTCGAGTTTGCCCGGATCAAATCCTTTACCGTTATCTTCAATCATGATATTTAATTCATCTTCGTGGCCGATAAGTTGAATGCCAATGGTGGTAGCTCCTGCATATTTAATGATGTTGTTTGTCCACTCCTGTATAATGCGATATAACGATATTTCATGTAGTTCTGTTAAACGTTCGGGAAAGTTGAAAGAGGATACTTCAATGTTGAATTTTCCCGTAGTATTGATGCGCATAGACATTTCGTTAATCGCAGGAGTAAGTCCGTACTGAATGAGTGTATGTGGCATAAGATTGAAGGCAATGCTTCTGAACTCGCGGTTCATTTCTTCCATGATCTTCTCCGATCGTTCTACTACTTCAATCTTTCGTTCATCCGTATTGGCTTCCTGTACATCCGACAATGCCAGGCGCAACGATGAAATCCATTGGCCCATACCGTCGTGAAGATCTTGAGCAAATCGCTTTCTCTCGTTTTCCTGTGATTGAATGGAGGCGTTAATGAACGCTTCACGCACGGAAATCTGGTGTTCCTTATGTAGTATCTCCTGTTTCCGGATTTGCCTGTTGCGCAGTAAAAGGAAGATGATCCCCAATAGAATGACTGATACAATCAAACCGATGATAATGATGTAATCTCTTTCAATCCTGGCTTGTTGCTCTGAAAGCGCGGCTTCCTGGATAACGATCTGTTGCTCTTTTTTGTCAGTTTCGTATTTAACCTGCAGCTCTGCAATCTGTTTTTGCCCGGATTCATTTAACAACGAGTCTTTCAGCGTTGCATAACTCATAAAGGACTCCAGTGCATTTTCGAGTTCTCCTCGCTTCCTGTAGAGAGCATAGAGATTCTGATAGATCTTACTTTGTTCAAGTCGCAGGTTTTTGCTTTTGGAAGAATCGAGTGCCGCCACAAGAATGTTTTCGGCATCTTCATATTGATGCAGTTTCGTTTTAATGCGGCCAATCATATTCATACTGGAAACGATGCCCTGAAAATCTTTAATATTCCTGCGTAAGTCGAGGGCTTTATTTGAATAGATCAAAGCACTGTCGTAAAGACTTTCTAAAGTGTAGATCTCGGAGAGATTATTAAAACAGATAGCCAGGTAGTGGTGCGTGCTCCGCGACTGCGGATTAAGTAACGCTGCCGATTTCAGATACAACGATTTAGCATTATTATATTCCTGCCTGTGAAAATGAATATTGCCAATGTTAATCCAGGTAGTTCCGGATTGTATGGGGTCTTTTAATTGTTCATGGAGAACCGCTGCCTTTTTATAGTACTCCAGGGCTTTATCCAGTTGATTCTGATGTTCATACACCGCCGCAATGTTATTCAGGCATTGTGCAATTCCTTGTGGAATATTCAAGGCTTCGTATGTCTTCAGCGCATCCATCTGATTGCGCAAGGACAGCTCATAGTTCCCTGATTTAAAATGGGCCGCGCCCAATTTAATGTAAAGGCTTGCTGACCCGACGGCGTCCTTGAGTTCTTTCCTTAACTGAAGTGCCTCGTTCCAAAATTTAATGGCATTTTCGAAATCACTTTTATCGAAGTATATAAATGCGGCATCGCTATAAGCCTGGGCAAGTCCTTTCGTATACTTAATTTTTTTACCTAACTCAATCCCCATCTTCCCAAACAATAAAGCGGAATCCTGGTGAACGAACCTGTATTCGTAACAAAGGTCTGCGTATGCAATTACACCCAACGTATCGTTGTGGTGGATGGTGGCAACCTGAATTAAGCTATCCAGCCGTTGATGCTGTCCATGCGAATCAGAGAATACAATAAAAAAACAGGAAAGTAATAAAGCAGTTACTTGGGCAGTCATAGGTTGGGTAAATTTCGTGCATTCAAGGTTTTATCTCGAATACAGATAATGAAGTTCCAAAAAAATAGGGTGTGAAAAAAGGACTGCCGCGAATAAATGTGAATCAGATCAGGTTATTGGCGTAGGCAAACTTGATCAATCCCACCAGGGAGTTGGTTCCGGTTTTTCGGAAGATATTTTTACGGTGTGTTTCTACAGTTCGTTCGCTGATAAAAAGCTCTTCGGCGATGGCCTTGTTTGAATATTCTTTCGATATAAGCTTCAAAATTTCCCGTTCCCTATCAGTAAGTAGTTTTCCTTCGTCTGGATTTTGCAGGTTTTGGATCAGCAATTTGTTGATGTCGCTGCTGAGGAAGATCCGGCCCTGTCTTACTTCTTCGATGGCCTGGAGTAATTCGCGATGCGAATCGTTTTTTAAAACATATCCGTTCACGCCGGTTCGAAGAATCTCTTTCACGAGATGAACTTCGTTATGCATACTCAAAACGATTATCTTAAGGTCAGGGCAAATACGTCTAACGGTGTGGATAAGCGAAAGTCCATCCATTCCGGGTAGGTTGAAGTCGGTGATCAGCAGCTCAACATCCGCGGATTTTAAATACGCCAAAGCTGTTTCTGCTGTTGATGCCATATGCACAACCTGTAAGGTGGTATCTTTTTCAAGTAAACTTTTTATTCCATCCATAAGAATCGAATGGTCATCTACAAGGAGAATGCGCATCACAGGCAGTATGTGTTTTGGTTTCCAGAACTTAAAAATACCAGACTCGCCCATACCTGCAAATAAAACGACGAAAGAGTTTTTAAGATATCCGTGGTGGTGGGTATTTTTTTGTTCAAAGTTCAGGGTTCAAAGTTCAAGATTCAAGGTTCAAAGTTTGCGATAACGATGGACTTGTGTCGATAGTTTGAAGTTTGATGTCTGAGGTTCGATGTTGGTTGTTTAAAAATGGGTGAGCTAATGAAATCGTTTTAGAGAACCCATTGGCTATCGATTGCGTACCTCGTATCCCATGCCCTCAAACCGTTGTGTCAAAAACCTGGGTGTTAAGTTTGCTGGCTATAGCTTGGACGTTTTTAATTAGCATCTCTTTATTTTTATTACGTTGAATAAGTACTTTGGTACCTGTGTCGAATTTTAAGAAGGCGCTATAGACCACATCACTAAAAGTGGAAGAGTTTAATGTATGTGCCGTATACATTTTTTGAGCTACCTTATTGGCATTTATAAAAATGCGTTCAATCGCGTCATAATTTTCTACTTCACCTGTTTTAATAAAGAAGTATGCATTGTATTCCTTAAGGGTTTTTAAGTTTGTATTTATCTCCACGCCTTCACGTGCTGTTAAGATAAAAACGCCTGCTAAAAGGAAGCTTAACCCTCCGATAAGATGTGTCGTTAGTAATGGAAATCCGATAAATATGAAAATAACACCAAGTATGAGAAAGTGAAACGGAAATAATCGGCCGTTGTTAATGTCAATTTTGTGTTGCATACATTAAAGGTAAGATTTTTCAATCACAATAGCTGGTAGGTATTACAATTCATTACAGTGATATCGACGGTCCTGATATGGAGATTGAGCGGTTATAGGAAGAATTTTTGGTCGGGCCAGGTTAATCGAAGTAGTAGTGGGTTATAAAAGTGAAGATCCAAATGAATGGAAATTAAAGAAAGCGATGGCAGGAGGTGGCTCAATTGATGAATCTTGGCGTCTACTGCATTCAGTGTAGTCGTTATGTACTTGGAAGAGCCGGCTCTGTTACTGCACAGTCTGGTCGGGTCGCCCAACCAGGTCTAATTTTTTGAGGTTAAAGGAATCGATTGCGTTTTAGAATTCAGATCCCAGAGGGCGGATGGCGATTGTTTATAAGCATTCAATTAAAAATTCTTTCGGTGTTGAAGAAGGCGGCTTATGATTCTGCTCTTAGTAAAATGCTGTCCAACACCGTTCAACGTTGATTCTTGGATTTCCGACGGGTTTTACTATCCGTCTGCTTGAAAATAACTACTGTAATTTTTTTATTGGTGACCCCTGTGCTTTTGCGTGGTTGCATTTCCGCTTTGGTTATGCAAAAGTATTTTCTTTAATGAGAAATGGAATAACACGCTAGGCCTATGCTACCCACCATAACAAAAATAGCGTCTGGAAAATCGTACCGGATCAGCAACGAATTTTCCAGGCTAAAAGAATTTACATTGGGTGTCCATGAAAAATTTGATCTCGGAGGAGAGATTCTTCGTGGAAATCGCAATGTGGTTAAAAAAATAATTACGCCTGATGGTGAGTTTGTCATCAAGAGCTTTAAAGGAATGTACTTTCTGAATCGACTCGCTTATAGTTTGTTTCGGAAGTCAAAGGCTGAAAGATCCTATCGTTATTCTGCAAGACTGAATGATAATGGCATACTCACGCCGCCACATGTAGCGTGGATTGACTGTTATACATGGGGTTTTTTAACACACAGTTATTTTGTGAGCGTTTATTGTCCATACAAAACACTTCATCAGTTTCTTGAAACGTCAGAAGAATCTGACAAAAAGTCGTTGTATCGCCAATTGGCGGCGTTCACACTGAAGATGCATCGTCTTGGTATTTACCACGACGATTTTTCCGTGGGTAATATCCTGGTTCATGCTGAAGGGGATGATTTTAAATTTTCACTCGTTGACCTGAATCGGGTTAAGTTTCAGAAAATAAATTATAAGAAAGGATTACAGAATTTTAAAACGTTAAAGATACCGCCACAGGATATGAATATCCTGCTTCGTGAGTATGCCATTCAATCTGACCGGTCGCCGCAACATTCTATTAATACTTTTTGGATACATCAAAAGCGGTCATCACTCTTGCGGGCGTTTCGAAAAAGGATTCGCTATTATACGGTAACACCACTTGAACGTATGCTGGCTGGAAAATATTTTTGACGATAAAACGAACTTGTCCATTGTCTAGACGGATGCCTTTCATTCTTGCGAAGAAACAATTAGAATCAGTTCATCATTGTGATTATGCAAATTAGAAAATCTATCAACGTTTTACGATCACGCATCATGCGTAGTATCACCAAAAACATTGGGGTTACATCGGTTGAAAAGCATGGAAAACAGATCGGTCATATTGATATAAGGAATATTTTGATTTCCCGGCCCAATCATCGGTTGGGAAACTTGTTGATGCTGACACCCCTTTTGCAGGAAATCGCGGAAACATTCCCAGATGCTAAAGTTGATCTGTTTGTAAAAGGAAGTATTGC
Source organism: Ohtaekwangia sp. (assembly GCA_035628875.1). Classification (GTDB taxonomy): domain Bacteria; phylum Bacteroidota; class Bacteroidia; order Cytophagales; family Cyclobacteriaceae; genus Ohtaekwangia. The sequence goes on from DASPIZ010000070.1 coordinate 56,752, forward strand.
ACCTATTTTGTTTAAGCATTACGCCAATGTGAATCAGATTATTCAATTACCCAAAAGGCCCTTTAAACACTTTCTTCAGTACCAGCGGGGGTGGATGGCGATGAGAAAGAATCATTATGATCTGGTTATTAATGCTGTAAATCATTCTTCGTCGGGACGACTTTCGGCGAGCTTGGCAAATGCAACCTATAAATTATTTGGGGATGTTGATGGGCCAGTGCGACTTGTATATCCGGATTCCAGACATATGGCAAAACATCCTGTGTATAGTTTTCGTCAATTTATAAAGCAGCTTCGGCGCCCTGAAATTGAGAGACCGATACAATCCCTGAATCTCATGTTAAGTGACGAGGAGATCGCGGAAGGAAAAAGCATATTGGACGGTCTGGTTTCTGAAGATAAGAAGACGATTTCCATTTTCACTTACGCAACGGGCGTGAAGTGTTATTCGAAAACATGGTGGTTGGAATTTTACGAAGGATTAAAGGCGGCGTATCCTGACTTTAATATTATTGAGATTTTGCCGGTTGAAAATGTTTCGCAAATCGATTTTAAAGCACCGGTATTTTATAGTAAGGATATTCGAAAGATAGGTGCCGTGATTGCCAATACGGTGGTGTTCATTGGTGCAGATAGTGGTATGATGCACCTTGCCAGCGCCGTTCATACTCCGACTATGGGGTTATTCAAAGTAACGAATCCGGCTACATACCAACCCTATAATAATAAAAGTAAGGGCATCACTACCAACGACCATACTGTTGATGACTGTGTGAAATGTATATATGAGATCCTGGAAGCGTATAACCTTTCCGTCGTGTAGATCAGGTAGTCAGAAGATAAAATGAATTTGTTATTTTACTTGCGCATTATACTCAAGCGCGAGCTTGATCCAGTGATGTAATTGCTTTTTACCGGGTATGATGGATTCCTCAACATAGACCCAGCCAATATAATCGCGTCCTTTCATTTTTACGGTGGTAACACCAGGAAGACTAACGACGTCTTCGTGAATGAGTGGATCGATGCGGCACATGATATGGTCATCCTGGACAGTTACACACATCTCGTTGTTAATCATAAAAGCAATTCCTCCAAACATTTTCTTTTCTTCAACATGTGGCAGGCTAGTAAACATTTCTCTTACTCTTCTTGATAACACAGGGTTTATTGCCATGAAAATGTTTTTGATGATCGTTGAAATTTATTTATTCATTGTGAATAAGAAAAATATTTCCCGGACAAATTAAGACCTTTATTAAATATTTGAATCTAAGCACGACGCTGCGCAAGACAACGGCCGCAACGGATCTTACGCAACCGCGTCGATAGAAGTGTAGCATACGGATGATTAAACCAACTACTAGCTCAATGCCTCCTTTTCGTTGCGGTCAAACTTCGTCAATGAGGTAACACCATAAAATAAGGTCGCTAATGAGAGATGGTGTAGCGGTAATATAGAAGCAATGCTTCTTAACTTATAACTTACCGGTAAGGGCGGTGATGCCGTTGTTCGCTTAGATTTAGAATGCTGTAATGATAAAAGCTTACTGTAAAGATTATCTCAATAAAATTCGAAATATTAATATAACTGCGGGAAGAAAATTGCATGCTGAAGTTGTATCAGGTAATGGTTGATGTACACTACTTACGTAATTTTAGTGATGCTACCCAATGTCATTGAATTAAACTTGTTTTCTTATGGCCTTGTCCTGCCCTCTCCAAAGGAGCAGATTTACGGAAGCTTAACGCAATAACATTTCATGCTTGTCTGGCTTGAACTATATACCCCAAATTTTCGATATACATATCCCTTTAGAAAGTAAATGTGTTTTAATTAAAAAGTTATATATTGGCTAAAGCTCACAACATCGCTTGCGCACATGTTTATCAATTTTTTAACAACTCAATTTTAATCCGGAACCCGATGTTGTTTAGAAACGCCCCCATTAAGAAGAAGATTCAGCTGGTTATCATGCTCACCAGTGGCGTTATACTTCTGCTGATGTTTGCGTCATATTTCATCTATGAGTTTATCACTTTTCGTCAAACTGCAGTACAAAATATCTCTGTGCAGGCGAAGATTATTGCCAGTAACAGTACTGCCGCACTTGCTTTTGAAAGCCGGGAAGAGGGCCACACAATACTGAGTGCCCTAAAGGCGGATCGGCATATTATAGCGGCTGCATTATACGATAAAGAAGGAGCGCTATTTTCTAAGTATCAGGAACAAGATGCTGGTAATGAACTTCCAAAAGATGTAAAACAACGAGGCCATAAGTTTGAAGATGCTTATTTAATTTTTTTTGAGCCTGTTGTGGAAAACAATCATGTTCTTGGTACATTATATCTTAAATCAGATATGGATGCGTTATATGACCGGCTGATACGATATGCTGTTATAGCGGCAATCCTTATCGCGATGTCACTTGTTGTTGCTTACCTGCTTTCCATGAGATTACAAAAGAGTATTTCCCAGCCGGTACTGGCTTTAGCGGAAACGGCAAAGGCGGTTTCACAGCGAAAGGATTATACCGTTCGGGCAACGAAATATAATGAAGATGAAATAGGTTTGTTGACAGAAGCTTTTAATCAAATGTTATCTGAAATTGAATTGCAAAATATTCAAATACAAAGATTCAACCAGGAGCTTGAATCAACCATCAGACAAAGAACAGATGACCTTCAAACTGCAAATAAAGAGCTTGAATCTTTCTCTTATTCCGTTTCACATGATTTGCGGGCGCCACTGCGGTCGATCAATGGATTTGCGAGAATTTTACTTGAAGATTATGGTGAAACGTTAGATCCTGAGGGAATCAGGAGTTTACACACCATTATACGCAACGGTGAGCGCATGGGGCAACTGATTGATGACTTGTTGGCGTTCTCTCGCCTCGGTAAGCAACAGGTAACGAAAGTATTATTAGATTCAGAATCGATTGTAAAAAATGTTATAGAAGAATTGAACGGACAGTATGGGGACCAGAGCGAAATACATGTTAAATCATTACCCGATATTTATGGAGACAGCAGCATGCTGAAGCAAGTGTTTCAAAATCTTATTTCGAACGCTTTAAAGTATTCGATGAAAAAGGAAAAGCCCGTCATAGAGATTGGTGGTTATACCGAATCTTTTATCAACACGTATTATGTGAAGGATAATGGAGCTGGTTTTAAAATGCAATATTATGATAAGCTGTTCGGCGTATTCCAGCGTCTTCATAATACAAGTGAATTTGAGGGTACCGGTGTGGGGCTTGCGCTTGTTCATCGTATCATTACGAGACACGGTGGAAAAATATGGGCAGAGGCGGAAGAAAATAAAGGTGCAACATTTTACTTTTCACTTCCTTTAAATAAAAATCACAAAGCATGAATAAATCTATACACGATGTGGATGTGTTGTTGGTTGAAGATAATATGGATGATGCCGCACTTGTTATAAGGGCGCTCAAAAAGCACAATATGGGCAATAACCTTATTCACCTCACAGATGGTGAACAGGCACTGGATTTTCTTTTCTGTCGAGGGCAATATGCCGAACGTAAGATGGAAGATAAGCCGAAGGTTGTTTTACTTGATTTAAAAATGCCAAAAGTCGATGGACTCCAGGTACTGAAAGCTATCCGCGAGAACCAAGTGACCAGCCGGATACCAGTAGTCATCATGACATCTTCCAAAGAAGACAGAGACATTGTTAATACGTACAATTCAGGTGTAAATGCGTACGTCGTCAAACCTGTTGGATTCGATAATTTCTCGAAAGCGGTGGCTGATCTGGGTATGTTTTGGTTATTGGTTAATGAGTCGCCGAAGTAACAACTTCTTTCTTTATTAATTTTTATTTTATCTGAATGATTCGTCTAAAACATTTCTCTTTTTATCAGGCTGTTTTTGTTTGGACTTTGTGTTCGTTGTCTTTCTTTGTTGAAGCACAGGATTTAGAGATACAAAAGCTCAAAGCAATGAGCATGGAAGAGTTGTTGGCCATTGAAGTTACATCGGTTTCCAAAAATAAGGAAAGGATGTCTATGACTGCGTCTGCGATTCAGGTTATTACAAGTGAAGACATACGGTATTCAGGTGTAACAAGCGTGCCCGAGGCTTTGCGATTAGCGCCTAATTTACAAGTGGCGCAGGTGAATGCGAGTCAATGGGCGATCAGTGCGAGAGGATTTAACAATGTATTGGCAAATAAACTTTTAATTATTATTGATGGGCGTGTGGTTTATACGCCAATGTATGCCGGTGTATTTTGGGACGTACAAAATCTTTTGCTTGAAGATATTGAACGGATTGAAGTAATCAGTGGTCCTGGTGGAACACTTTGGGGAGCGAATGCTGTTAATGGCGTAATTAATATTATTACTAAAAAAACACAAGATACCCAGGGACTTTATGCGGAAGCTGCCATAGGGACAGAACTTAAAGGTTTGGGAAGCTTACGGTATGGTGGTAAGATCTCCGATAAATTATCGTATCGTATCTATGGCACAGCGTTTAAACGTGGTAATACAATTTTTCAAGACAGCGTTTCCTCCGATGATGACTGGCAGATGGCACAGGGTGGTGTTCGTCTCGATTGGACCGCTTCCGAAAAAGATGCCATAGCGCTGCAGGCTAATATTTATGATGGCAGGCCTGATCCTGATAGTGGCAATCCTATAATAGCGAACGGTAACAACGCTACATTACGATGGAACCATAACGTCTCTGAGCGATCTAACTTTCAGCTTCAGGTATTTTATGATAAAACATGGCGTGACTTCCGCAATGGTTTTGCTGAGGAACTCACCACCTATGATTTTGAAGGACAACACCGTTTCCCAATAGGACAACACCAGGAGTTGATTTATGGAGCGGGTTTTCGCATGATGGATCATTCAGTGAGAAACCTTGAATTATTCGCGTTCAAGCCAGGGAACAAATCCCTTTATTTATACAATGCATTTGTTCAGGATGAGATAAAACTCGTAACGGAAAAATTGCGATTAACCCTTGGAATAAAAGTTGAGCATAATAGCTATACGGAATTTCAGTATCAGCCGAATGCGCGGTTGGCATGGGTGCCTGCACCGACGCAAACGATCTGGACAGCCGTATCTCGTGCCGTGCGTAATCCAGCTCGGATTGATCGGGATTTTTATCTTTACATTACGCCAGACTTGCCCTTTATTTCCGGAAGTGACTTTCAGTCGGAAGAGTTAGTTGCCTACGAACTGGGATGGCGGACGCAACCCAATAAGAGACTTTCTGTTTCACTATCTACATTTTACAATCAATATGATAACATTCGCAGTGTTGAACCTGGCCCTGAGCCGCTCTTTATACCCGTTACTTTTAGTAATGGTGTAAAAGGCAATACCTATGGCGCGGAAATTTCTTTTGTTCAGCAGCTGGCACCCACCTGGCGGATACGGGGAGGCTATACGTTTTTGAAGAAAGAGTTATCCGTTAAGCCGGGTAAAATAGATCAGAACGACGCCAGCGCCGAAAGTAATGACCCGGATCACCAGATACTTGTTCAGTCTACGTTTCAGGCAGGAAGAAAAATTACAATTGGCACCGTACTCCGGTACGTAAGTGAGCTGCCCTCACCTGAGGTTCCCGATTACGTAGGGCTTGATTTGCATGTTACATTCAAGTTACACGAGATGGTTGAGTTAAATGTAACGGGTCAGAGCCTGCTACAGGATCATCATACAGAGTTTATTCCATCATCGCCGGCGCCAAAAGATATTGAACGAAGTGTTTATGCGAAAATAATGTGGAGGTTATGAAACTCTTTACTGTTTTTCTTGAACACGCGGAAAAGATTATGAGAATATGCTTTTCATTTTTTATAGTTACCGTATTGATGGCCCTGACAGCATCACCGTTCCAGGGGAAAGAAGTTGTTCGTGAAAACAAAGTGAAAGCGGTATTTGTTTATAATTTTACGCAGTTCATAGAATGGCCCGCCGAATCGTTTGAAGATACAACGGCGTCGTTTGTTATTGGGATACTGGGCGATGATACCTTCGGAAAATATTTGAGCGAAGCTATTGAAGGAGAGAAAGTAAATGGCCATCCAATTGTTATGAAAAATTTTAGGACACTGACAAACGATATCCAAAAATGCCATATTTTGTTCATTGCCAAATCGTTTCCTGCTTATGACAAGGTGCTGACGCTTACTACGGGTAAACCGGTTTTAACTGTGAGTGACCATGAAAAATTTATGAAGTTAAATGGTATCCTCAAGTTTTACCGCGACAATGGTAACATCCGGTTTGAAATCAATCGAGAGGAATCCTTAAAGGCTGGCCTGCAGATTAGTCCAAAGTTATTAAGGCTGGCTGCGATATATACTGAAGGATGATATTGGTTAAGACAACCATAACCAATATCATAACTTACTAAACCGGGATTTCTTCATTGAGCATCGCGTTTCCGGATCGATCGTAATAAACGCAAGTCATTTTTTCGAGATCCACTATCCATTTTTCTACACCGAAGCTTGCGGCCTGTTTGCAAAAGGTAAGGTAATCTGTTCCGCCAGTCTGGTGAATTTTAAGTGCGCGCTGAAGTTCTTCGTTAGCTGCAAAAGGAGCGATTTCAACAACAGGATATTTCGGTTGACCATTTAATGTAAAATGATCTGTTCCAAAATAACTGGTTTTACCGTCAGTTACATAACTGGTGTAAGACTTTACACCAAGGGCTTTTAGTTCCCGGATATAACCGGGGAAATCTGCACCACTTTTTACCTTCGCGTGGGCGTGCCGGATTTGTTCAATTGTAAACATAATTTATCGGTTTGTTTCCGGTAAAGTTGAAGTATTCCAATGCGGGAGGATTGTAAAAAATCGTTTATGTTTTTTTCTTTTGAAAAAAGGATACGGGTGTTTCTCCTGTAAATGATTTGAACTCTTTAATAAAGTGTGCTTGATCATAAAACCCAACGGCGTATCCCACATCAGGAATGGCTTGTGTCAGGGGGACCTGACGAAGAACATGTTTCATTCGAACAATTGTAGCAAATTTTTTTGGGGTCGTGCCCACGGCCTGTCGGAATCTTTTCTCTAGCGGACTTTGGCTCGTATTAAGCGCTTTGGCAAGTGCAGCAATTCGGATATTTCCATTTGCTTTGTGAATGAGCGCCAATGCAGCAGCAACCAGTTTATCGGGTTGTGTAAATTTCAATTGCGCTAGAAGAAAATTCTCTACGACGGTTATGCGTTCACGGTCTGTTTTTGCTTCATATAGTCGATCTTCAATCACCAGTAACTCGGAGCGCAGTAAAAAATTTTCCAGTGAAATGCTTTCGCGAAAAAGTTCGTGCAAGGGATGACGAAAAAACAATCCGACAGTGGCTTCCTTGAAGTACACCAACACAGTTCCGATATTTTTTGAATTTCTGAAAGTCTTATAGTAATCTGTAAGTCCCGTGATGCCTGCTGTTGAAAGCACTGTCTGATGGGTTTCATCAATAAGGGTTAATCTTCCTTTGAATTGGAATCCTACAACCATGTTTGTATCTGGCAGCACGCGATAAGTATTTTCTTCTTCGGCTTCCTGTATCGCAAAAAAAGAGATATACGGTTTTAAATGATCGCACGGTATGAAATGGTCAAACCTCATGAATACAAATTACAAAATCGTATTTCACTTTATATTTTAGGGGTTATTTTTTTTAATGAATTGGGGTCTTAAAATAAGTGTTAATGTGATCAAGGCCCGACCTGGCCGATTTGCGAACGCCATATGTTTTGTTGATCTGTAATACAGCAAATGTTCCTGAATTCTCAACATTCTGATTAACCTTTTATAGTTCCACATTAAATCGACTTGTTAACAACATATACAAAATTTAAAAATAGTTTAGGTTTCAATGTCGTTTACTTAAGCTTGTTTGTTTTTTTTGCCTCACCCTGGCCCCTCCGAAGGAGAAGGTTGACGGAAGCTTAAGTAAACCATTGGTTTAGGTTGTGTTATGGTCTATGTTGAATATCCATTTCATCTAAAATTTGTCTGGATTTACAAAAAATAGTACCTTGATTCAATCATCCTTATCCTAACATGCGTTATCTGAGATTATCGTTTTTATTGAGCTTTCTCTTATTGATTTATTCCGGCTGTGACAACGATGATCCGGATACTTTCAATGAACCTTATTTTACTATTGACGTCGATGCCCGTGGTTACGAGGAGTGGATTTTTATTACAAATACTTCCGGGGGGCTTGTTGGTTACAAACAGATTCCGAAGGAAGGCGTGTCAATACAGTTGACAAAAAGAATTGCCCCGTTATCCGGGCAAATTAATGTTTACGTTATGGGCATTAGTCAAGATGGCTTGAAGCGGTCATTTTTCTGTAATGCTTATCTTGGCCTTGAAACAGGGCAGACCTATAGGAATAAACAACCATTACCACAGGGCAGGGTAAATGAAATTAATAGCGATGTTAGGGTTGCATATGCACCTAAGTCAGCTGTATTTCATTGGTCGCCAACACTCGGCACTACCCGTTGGATTGCGTGGGATACAACATACTTCGAGGGCAAAAAGATTACATCAAACAGGGACTTGGTTGCTTGCTTTACTGCTGAATCGATGATGTATGCCGATATTGAAAATGTTCCTAATCCTCAGAAATTTCGCTATCCAGATGACTTTAAAGAATATGATCACCAGATCGAGGTTCCTACTGGAATAAATCCATCTGGTATTGTTACATCTGCCATAGATCCAGGAATGACGTATTTTATGCTGGTATATTCAACTACAGATTTTGAAAAACTCGAGTTCAATAAGACCATCAAACTCTGCTATCTTAATGGCTTTGATACGTATTTTACGAGTTACAATTTAGGTACTAAAAGCTTTGTCATGAATGGCGACATTCCTACTGTAGAAGAAGCCAGTATTCCCGATTATGACGTTTCTGTTACCAATAAATCTTTATTTAACTTTTCGGCCGACGTTCCGGCTGAAATAAGTCACAGGCGGAGTACTTATAATTACGAGGAAGCAATGGGCGGTAAGCAGAATATATATCGTGTTTCCGTTTATTCGGTCAATGCTTCAGCATACCAATTTGATTTGTCATTGCCAAAAGAATTTCGCGATGCTTATTCTGAAATTTCCTTTTCGGATTTCGAATATGGTGGAACTACCTTCGAGCAGACTTCAATTCAAAACGGTTATAAAAATGTTGTACTCAGACAACTCGATAACACTTTAGTTCCTTTGGAGGGCTATACTTATACTTATTACAGTAATTAAGTGATTCGTATTTTTTAACCAATGCGTTTAGTTTCCCGTTTAAATAATTTTATTTTTTATCACTTTTAATCAAATCTTATGCGTTACCTGAAATTTTTCGTTTTATTAAGTACCCTCTTATTAGTTTATTCCGGCTGTGACAATGCTGATGATCCCGATACCACTGTTGATGAACCTTACTTCACAATAGATGTAGAGGCGCGTGATGCTGAAGAATGGATTTTTATTACCAATACGACCGGTGGGCTTGTTGGTTATCAACGTATCCCTAAAGAAGGAGCCTCTGTTACTTTAAGTGAACGAATGGCTAAACTATCGGATAAAATGAATGTATACAGGATATTCATAAGGCCAGCCGGAGAAGGAGATATTACTGGGTTTTCGTGTAGGGCTTTTCTTGGTGTTGATCCGGGGTTAACGTATAAGTTCAGAAATATTATGGAGAACCCTTCAGAAGATGAAGTGATTAATCAAGTGGAAGTTGAAAACCCGCCATCGTCTTCGCTGTTTTACTACTCCGGACGAAACTTTGATACTGAGGTTTCAGGTGATTTTACAACTTATGAATTTGAACGATATCCCGTCAATAGGGAGTTGTTTGGATACTTTAGTGGTGAGTCGATGTTGTATGCTGAAATTGCAGATGAAGCGACTACCCAGCAGTTCCTGTACCCTGATGACTTTAAGACTTTTGATCATGAGATCGAAGTTCCTACCGGAAGTTATCCAACATCGTTGATGACGACAGGCTATGATGAAGGTGAGACCACCTTTACGGATTTTTACTCGCCGCAGCATTTTGAAGCGCTTGAAGCTGATCAATCAATCAAGTTCTGTTATTTAGATGGTTTTGAATCATATCAAACGGCCTACAGCATTGGTAATAAATGGTTTTTTAAGCGAGGTGATATCGCCACCGTCGAAGAGGCTACAATACCCGATTATGATCTGACTGTTATCAATAGTTCTTTGACAAATTTCGAAGCCACTGCCCCCAGTGCCATACACTATAGAGCAAGTACTTATAGTATGGATCCAACAGCGGACGGTAACTTGTTTGGATTGACTGTGCACTCAGCCCATGGAGCATCCTATCAATTTGATTTAACTTTACCCGATGAATTTATTGATGAATATATAGATATTCCGTTTTTCGATATGAAGTATGACCATACGACATTTGTGCAGCAACTTTCTTTGCCAAATGGGTATGAAAATAGTGTTTTGCGAAATTTTGATAACACCTTAGTAGGGGGTCATGAGTCTAGCTATTCATTCATTGAAGAGTAGTTAAAACTACAACGATTAAATTATTGTGTGTTAAATTTAAGAGGGCAGCATAATTATGCTTGCCCTTTTAAGTTAAGGTAGTTTCATGCAAAACGTAACTATGGTGAAGGTACGAAGTATAGAATTGGTGAAAGGAGCTTAACAATACAGCCATTAACGTAACTGCATTCTACGATAAGCTCAAACCGTAAACCGCGATGCAAACAAATAAGCAGCTCAAGAAGCATTTGTCAAGTGATTTTGCCATATGTAGAGGCGGGGTAAATATCTTTTTCAGAAATTCATGGGGCTTGAATCTGATCTTATTTGAAAATATTATAGTCAGCCACCATTTTTTTATACTCCGGCAGGATCTTTTCATAAAGCGCCTCGTCCACTTTTTTTAAGGAATTCATTAATCCACCAATTCCAGAGTCTTTCAGACTAACGTGTTGTTTTTTAATCTCTTCCATTTTTGTTCGGATCGTCCCTTCAAGTTTGCGTAATTCTCTTTCCGTCATAGTCCTTGTATTTACGAAACAAAAATAAGCCAGATGTGCGGTATCTTATAGTTCTATACGTTCAAAAATTGAAAGATGTCGATAAAATGAGTTAATCAGAGTGCTGTGGCCAATAGTGGCGGGTTACGAAGACGGCAAGTTTAAGTTTCAAAGGGTACGGATAGTTTTTTTTTGTATTACAGGGGTTACGCTTACACTGTGTTTAATTAGTAACCTTACACGAATCTTTAAGGTTTTATTGTCGCTTCAAAATTAATTTTTTACATTAGACTTGATTCCTTGACCCACCCGATCCACCTGATCACCAGCCCACCTGGAATCCTAAGTAAATTGAATTCTCACCAAACACTAGGAATCATGCTAAATCCGAATAAGAAAAGTGCTATGCTCGTGTCTTTAAAAGACTATCGTAAGAAATTTTTGGTAAACAAGCCTCAGGAATTGGATGAATCCGGAACCAGGTTAATGATAAATCATTTCTTGTCTGATATATTAGGTTATCAATCTCTTGAAGAAATCAAAACTGAATATATGATTCGCGGTACCTATGCAGACTATGTAGTGCAGACAAAAGGTACTCGTCATTTCCTGGTAGAGGTAAAGGCGCTTTCATTAAATCTTTCGGATAAGCATTTACGTCAGGCGATTAATTATGGCGCGAATGAAGGAATTGAGTGGGCGTTACTTACAAATGGACGGGTGTTTGAATTGTACAAAATTATTTTTGATAAACCGATTGATTATAAAAAAGTGTTGGAGATCGACCTTATGAATGGAGAACGACTGAAGGAATCTTTAGAACAACTTGAATTTCTTCATAAGGATGCGGTGAATAGAAAATCTCTGGAGGAACTTTGGAACCGGTTTTCTGCTTTGGATCCCTATACGTTAAGTGGTCTTTTGTATTCTGAATCTATCGTTGGCTTTATTAAAAAGGAACTGAAGAAAAAATATAATTGCAAGTTTGAAGATGATGATTTGAGGGAGGGGTTGAATGCGCTGCTTTCAGCTCAAATTGACCTCACTAAAATCAAGGTTGTGAAAATTAAGGCGAAAAAGAAAATACCTTCTGATAAGCATACTAAGGAAGCAAAACAAAGTTTAATTCAATCAACACAATCGGTACATGTGCAGCCCAATGAATTGGGTGTATGATATTTGGGTTTCGGAATCAATGACAAAGTCGGTACCTCACTTCTCTAACGTATTTCCTGGCGTCTGATTAATTTATTTTTGATTTTATTATTTGCGTAACCAAATGGTTTCCTATATTTGTAACCACTTGGTTACAAAATATGGAATTAAGAAGAGACGTTTTTCAGGCGATATCAGATCCGACCAGGAGGGATATCATCCACCTGCTTAGTCATCAGCCATTGAACCTAAATACGCTTGCAGCTCATTTTGATGTTAGCCGACCTGCTATTTCCAAACATATTAAAATCCTGACGGAGTGCGGAATAGTGATCATTCAGCAAGACGGTAGGGAACGTTATTGTCAGGCTGATCTCAAAAAGCTGAAAGAAGTGGATAGATGGTTGGATCACTTCAGGAAGTTCTGGAATCGTAGGCTTGACGCCTTGGGAGATTATCTTGAAAAACATCCGGATACGTAAAAGGGATACATTGCAATGTCGATTCGTTAAGCCTCCCGAAACCTTCTCCTCTGGAGGGAGCAGGGTGAGGCCATAAAGGTCAAACTTAACTAACGAACTTACTTTAATCATAGCTATGGAAAACAAACAACTCATTGTAGAACGCATTTACAATGCAAAGATTGAAAGGGTATGGAAAGCCATTACCGATAAGGACCAGATGAAGGAATGGTATTTCGATATTAAGGAATTTAAACCTGAAAAGGGATTTAAATTTCAGTTTACCGGGGGAGATGAAAGGGTTCAATACCTTCATGAATGTGAAGTTCTTGTGGTGGATCCTCCCAATAAACTCGCCTATAGTTGGAGATATCCTGCGTATGCCGGTTATTCTGTTGTAACCTTTGAGCTATTCAAAGAAGATGAGAATAAAACACGTGTACGGCTGACGCACGATGGACTGGACAGCTTCCCGAAAGACGATTCGAATTTTGCAATCACCAGCTTTACAGCGGGATGGAATTATATTCTTGGTGATTCACTGAGTAAATACGTTGAGACTGATAACATCAATCTATCTGTTAAAATTTTTGCATCCGCCGAAAGGATCTGGGATGTGTTACTATCACCAAATGGCCAATGGGGTAATGCATTTGGCGAAGGAGTATTGGTAAAGGCCGATTGGACGATTGGCTCGGAAGTAATCTGGACCGACGCTACTGGCGAGGTGGGTGCACGAGGTGTTGTAAAAGAGCACGATAAGAGAAAATTCCTTCACATCGACATGTATGATGATGTCGATCCTTCGCCGGGAAGCGCAACAGGGGAATATGCTGAAAAATATAGACTCGTGCAAGGTGAAGATGCAGCGTATATATTCGCTATCGAAGCCGGACCACTTTCAAAAAAACATATGGAGACGCACACGATCATGTGGCATAAAGGTCTAGAAGTGATAAAGGAACTTTCCGAACGTAAATAGAAATATGATTTAGAGAACATGGCAAAGAACCAATACCTATTGATTTTTTGCCGTTCTTAAATCTTCAGCTTTCCATAACTGTTATTGTATATCTTATTTTTTTTTGGATGCGTAAATTTCAAGGCTGTCCATGTGCTATTCAAGCTCAGGTTTTTACTTTCAACCAAGCCATGGTCGTAGCCGGTTTTAATGACGTTTTTTATATTTAAATCCGTTCCAAGTTGTTTTGCTTTTGGCCACGAAATCCACATCATCCCGGTTGGATTAAGATGTGTTTTTAGTTTGTTGAAATGTTGGTCAAGTTCTTTTAATGTCGTCGCAAAAACATGGATGTAATCAAAGTTGCCCGACAATTTTGAACTGATATTTAATTCAGGAACATGAAGCAGTGGTAAGAGGTCGGCAGGGGCATGAATGAATATCGTACGGGAGTTTTGTTTGATTCCCATTTTTTCTGATATCGATTTTGTCTCGGGCATAAGTTCTATGTGTTTTGTCGGATTTGAATTTAGGTAATCTTGTTCAATTATGATTTTTTTACGTTCGGATCTGCTTGGTCCGCATACTGGATTCTTCGTCACTGCGGGATGCTGCCAGTCCTACAAACAGATTCTTTACTTTCTAAACTGGCTCCTGGGCCGTCCCGCGCGCAAGGCAGCAGCGAATGAACGATACACAGCGTATCGATATTGGTATTATATAAAGGATGACAAACCAACTATTGGAAGATCTTTTTTGCCCAATATATAAGTTCTCCAAAAGATGAACTCTTGGTCGCAATTGGGAAGTGATTATTTCCTTGTGCAGTTTTCTTAATGGATCGTTTTAGCAAGATTATTAATCACCGCTGGCAGCCGCACCGGGCGGTGCGCGAGACAGGATAATTTGCGAGAAGCGTTTTAGCCCGTGCTTTTTCTATCTTTTATAAATACATTTTTTCTACTGACACACTGTTGTCATCGCGATGAGGTTTTTTTGAAAAAATAACTTTCGAAAACCATGCAACAGCTCTCATTATTCTCTAATCGGCCAGCACGACGTAAACCTGGCAGGAATCGCAGGCATGCTACAAAGAAAGTCGAAACGCCTGTTACCCTGAATCTTTGGATGCAGGATGTTGATCAGGAAAGGGAGATGGCGCTGTTTTTTCTTGACATCCGGAATTTCACTGGCCTTGCCGAAAGGCATCAGGCATCAGATATTATTCATATTGTAAAAAAATTATTCTCTGCCTTTCAACATATCATACGCGTTCATCACGGACAAATCATTGAAACTGCGGGTGACGGATTTTATGCCGCCTTTGGTTTTAACAGCGATGTGGTAACTGCAGTTAACAACGCGGTTCAGGCTGGGATGCGTATTCTTGAAACGCTGCATCAACTCAATCGCGATTCGTTCGAAATAAATCTTCAGCGTCGTATCGAGGTAGGTATTGGTATTCATGCTGGAAAAGTGGCCACTGGAAATATGGTAGTGGGAAACACCGATCATATTGTAGTAATGGGATATCCTGTAAATGTTGCAGCCAGGATACAGACTGCGACAAAAGAATTAAACAACAATTTTATCATATCGTCTGCCGTATTCGAAAAACTTTCTGCATCGCTGCCGGATCATACAAAAGTAAAGGCGACATTAAAAGGTGTGAAGGATCCATTGGATGTTTTTCTTATCGGTGAGTCGTATGTTCCTAATAAACAATGAGCATGTCGCAAACAACCTGTCTTTTTGTCGCCTCAATACCCGTCTTCGCGGCTGTCTTCAGACTAGTTTTGATATAACATTAAAACACAAAAGTTATGAACAGCAATATTTTTAAAAGCACTGGCGCGGTACTGGCAGGTTTAGTTTTTATTGGCGTTACACATTCTGCTACCGATATGGTTCTCGAAGCTACTGGTGTGTTGCCCAAGGGCCATCTCAACGTTAGCGCAGGACTTATCCTTGTTGTGATTTTTTACCGCGCGGTCCTTAGTTTCGCGGGATGTTATCTCACCGCAAAGTTGGCACCAGCAGCTCCGATGAAGCATTCACTTGTACTGGGTGGCATTGGTACGATATTGAGTCTCGCCGGGGCGATCATCACATCAGAAATGAATATTGCTCCGGCGTGGTATGGCTGGACCCTGGTGTTTATCTCCTTGCCGATTGCATGGCTTGCCAGTAGAGTTTATGTTGTAAGAGACCAGCGCCATACTGTGTATCCGTAAAACGGGGATTTGAATTGGCAAACGCGATATACATAATGCCGGCAAATGACCGAAATTTTTGGTAAGCAAAGTATGGATCTCATCATATTGCCTGATAAATTTTTATAATTTGCGTGAGAGACGAACATACGATACATAAACAAAGATCACATGGCTACCGTGAATTGGCAAAAAGAAATTCAGCCCTTGCTGGCAAAATACAAAGGGAAGAAACACCCACTGGAATATGGGAATACGTATGAGTTGTTGGTGATGGTGGTACTCTCTGCGCAGGACTCTGATGCACACATTAACAAGATTGCACCCGATTTTTTTCAGGCCTTCCCCGATATGAAAGCTTTATCAAAAGCAAAGGAGAGTGATCTTTTTCCACTGATTGGCAAAGTCAGAAACTTCGGGAACAAGGCGAAGTGGTTGGTTGGAATTGCAAACGAGATTAAGGAGGATAAAAACATTCCAAAAACCCTGGAAGCTTTAACGGCATTGCCTGGTATCGGAAGAAAATCAGCTAATGTGATTATGCGTGAATCGGGTTTGCCAGCAGAAGGCATTATTGTTGATCTTCACGTTGTGCGGGTAGCACCGCGTTTGGGTATTGCCACCGGTGCCGATCCTAAAAAAATAGAGAAACAACTAATGGAAGCATTGGATCCCAAAGACTGGGGAGAAGTAGGCATGGCGATCTCCTTTCTTGGCCGCGAAACATGCCGCCCTACAAATCCAAAGCATGGAGAGTGTGTGATGAAAAAGGTATGTGCGTATTATAAGGAACTGCAATAGCAGAATGGCTGATTTAGATTACACTTAGTCTTGTTAGATCATCTCATTTGCTCCTCCATTGCTCGTATTTCAATGCCAACTCGTCGATTTGTTTGAACTGCAGTTGTTTTGAAACGACTTGTTGATGAAGGTTTTCATAGTCAGAAATCAGCGGAGGTATTTCATAATAGAAATTGTAGTCAGTTAATTCGATAACCTGATTATTTTTAAAAATTACATAATGTGGAATTTCCGTTTTGATATGGCTATGAACAGGACTATCTATTCCTGCAATCAATGTCAATTCGTCAAAAGTACATACGATACCTCCTTTCCCTTTTAAAATTACCTTCGCAAATCGATTATGTACCAGGTTATCGAGTGGAAAACTGTAGTTTTTTAATATTAAGAAAGTATCTAGTCCTAATTTGAAACTGCTTAGATCATTTACTGTGAGTACCTCTCTTTTACCTTTTTTTGTTTCCTTAAAAAGAAGCTTTTCATTACAGGTATATTCAGGATAATGATGATCAGGAGCTGAGGTCAGTTTCAGGTAGCCTGGGTATATCCCTCCGTGTTGATCAACAATTACGCCTTTTGAGAATTGTGCTTGTAGATTAAATAGGAGGAGACACAATCCAATGCCAATCCAATATTTTTTCATAATCTTCAATATTATAGATAATATAAGAGGTTTCAAATCCGAAACAACGCCTTAATCACTTGAATTCTTATGCTTCCTTCAAACCGGTAGCGTGCATGGCGCCTCAGGTATGAACGATTTTTATTACATGTGATGAGTCGTTTGTATATTTGTTGCTCAATAATTTCGTATGTCATCAAAAGACCCGCTTCATGGAAAGACACTGGAAATGATCCTGGTTGAACTGGTTGATCATTTCGGCTGGGAGGACTTGGGGAGTATTATAAAAATTCGCTGTTTTACTTTTGATCCAAGTATCAAATCAAGCCTTGCTTTTCTTCGCAAAACGCCGTGGGCCAGGAAAAAGGTGGAAGATCTTTATGTTAGTATTCAGCGGTAGTGAAACTCAACACAACGAAGCTCTAGTCACAAAAAAGGCAATCCGTCAAGGGGATTAATTGCGCCGGAATGTAACGATGCTGTCTTACTGTCCATCGAAAGCTGAATCAAATAAAGTTGTTGGAATTTTGTTTGATGAAAGTTCATTTCGCCGATTCTTTATTAAATCATCAATTTCAATCCATAAGCTTTTGTTCTCTTTCCAAAAGTTGATGTCAATTAACAGGATTGTTTTAAGCAAGTCACCAGGAAAAAAATCACCTTCTGCAAATACGTCAGTTCTTAAATGTTCTATCGCCAGCGGAACAAGACAACGTGGTGAAAAATCCTGTTCAATCATTAAACGTAAGTCTTCAACTGTAAAATTATTAAGGGGTACTTTGCATAGCTCAAGGCAACGCTTAACCATGTTAGTCGGTGCTTCACTTGGGTTGCCAAAGTTTCGGTTCTCCAAACTTTCAATCGTTTTGTGGCGCCAGTTATTCTCTAAGATCCGCTTCATCTTTCTGCTGGTTATTTGATGTTTGTTTGAGATGATTTTGGAAGTTTTTATAACCTATTATTCCTTGGTTAGATTTCGACGTTATCTTAGTCTGATTTTTGAATTGTGTCTTAGTGTCGAAGGTTTTGAAATTTGCATTTTTATTTATGGCCATTCATTCAGTCTAGATCGTGAATTATCAAGTTTATTATTCGATTCGAGGACAATAAGTATGATCGCACGGTCCAACTGTAAATCCCTCAACTTTACCTTCTTTCGTTACATTAAAATACATATCACCATCTCCGGTAAGCGGTCCTGATATTCTAAATTTAGTATTCGTCAACGGCATTATTAGTAATTTCCTATTGGCAACCGAAGATTTTACATATACATCCCCATCTTCATATGTGACTTCCATAATTTCATTTTTTGAATATTTATAACTGCCGACATAACTTTTTAAGATTTTATCATCAACAGTCGGACGAATTTTGTTCTTTGATTTGGATAACAACCAATCATAGAGTTGCTGATTTTGATAAGCATTTGTCCATGAGTCATGGCCAGCATCCGGATACAAGGTAAACTTCACATCTGAACCAAATTCTTTGAGTCGTTGAACTAACCGTTCCGATTCCTGGTATGGCACTGCTGTATCTTTTGCGCCATGAAAAGCCCAGACTGGTACATCTCGCATTATACAAATACGGTCTATATTTCCACCTCCGCATATCGGTGCTATAGCTGCAAATCTTTCTGGCGCTACTTGGGCCAAATTCCAGGTTGCAAAGCCGCCCATGCTTAATCCGGTGACATAGATTCGGTTTTTATCAATAGGCAAGGATGCTTCTATATGGTCAAGTAGAGTGAGTAAATGTTGTGTGTCCCATCCACTGTTTTCCGGACACTGTGGGGATACAACAACAAAAGGAAAATCGCTGTTATCGTCTAAGAATGACGGCGGACCTTTTCTTTTTAAGATGCTCAAATCTTCACCTCGCTCGTCACCTCCATGGAGAAAGAGCAATAATGGATACGAACCATTACTTGGTAGGCTTTTAGGGACGTATAACAAGTAGTGAGTAGATACAATCATACTCTTTGCTTGTTGCTGAGCCATTGACATTGACGTACTAAGTAAAAATGTCAGTATGATAATGGTATTTTTTATTCTCATAGTAGGATTTGCTACTAATGTCGGGTATACTACCGTTGTTTAATCTTTATTGTATACTAAACTTAGCGATAATCGTCATGATCTAAAAAAGCAATCTAAAAAAACGCAAATCCGGAAGCGCAGTATTTGATAATTACCCCTCCGGTGGGCCATCGGAACGGATGGGGTTAACTATGCCGTTGAAGTTCGTTTTTTCTGTTTCTTCCTTCCGGGATCCCGGTCGCTTTCCATCTATAATGACGAATCGAACACAAGCACAACAAAAGCAGCATCCAGCCCAAAACGATTTTAAGGATCAGACTTACTCCAGTGTAGCTGGCTTGTAGCTTTAGATAGGCTATAGGTAGTGATTAGAAGTTCTATAATTTTATTATCCATTCGTTACCATTAGAGAAAGAGGAGCCATTTTCGTTCATGGTTCGCTAGTCGCAATGAATGCTTTGTACGCTATATTGTAACGTTGATGATATTTCTTGTAATCGAGTGGCTAATTATAAGTATTAAATATCCCATATGCGGACACACAACGAACATATTTGGTTAATGGATACCTCGAAAATGATGCTAAAACCTCAAGAAACAGATATTAATTCTGGAACGATCATTGAATTGTAAATGACGAAATAAACAGCATGCTAAAAAATTATATCCTCGTTGCCTGGCGAAATATCTTAAACAACCGCTTGTTCTCGGCTATCAATATTGTCGGTCTTGCACTGAGTATGTCGGTGTGTATGATCGTCCTGGTTCGCATCATCGATAGCTTATCGTATGATAATTTTCATAAGCATGATGATATAATATTTAGAATTATTTCGGAGGTGGAGAATAACAATGGAGATCGCTGGGATTTTGCAAGTACGCCGTTGCCTCTTGCAGCGGAGCTTTCCAAAGATACTTTCATGATTGAATCGGTAACACAGCTTTATCCTGCATTTTACGATGTAACGACTAGTGAGGTAAAAGAACTGGAGATCGATGGTACATTTGCTGACGAAACATTTTTTAGTTTCTTTTCCTTTCCACTTAAATATGGAGAGCCGATGTTAGTTTTATCTCAGCCATATAGTATTGTTATCTCAGAAGAGCTCGCCATAAAGTTGTTTGGGACTGTGGATCCTTTGGGAAGGACAATCCCACTCAAAAAATTTGGTGTCTTTACCGTAACCGGTGTTCTTAAAGCAACATCGCAAAAATCACACATTTCATTTTCCGCTTTCGCATCGATGGAAACCGTCCCATTGTTAGAGAGCCTTGGTAAGCTAACACCAAAACATAACACTTGGGATTCGTTCGAGAAGGGATATACCTATGTGAAGTTAAAGGAGGGGACCGAAAATGAAATTCTGGTAAATGCACTCGGTAGAATTTCCGCTGGAATAAACAAGGCCTCGTCAGAGGGGTCATTTAACTTTCGGGCTCAATCATTGGGTGAAATTACGCCGGGTATCAGCGACATGATCCATGAAATTGGTCGTGGTCCAACTCGCGGAAGCCTGCTTGCCGAAACGGGAATTGCATTAATCATTCTCATAGCAGCAGCATTTAACTACACCAATCTTTCGATTGCACGTGGTCTCTCAAGAGGAAAGGAAGTTGGCATTCGTAAACTATCAGGAGCAAAAAGACACCACATCTTCTTTCAATATATTTTTGAGTCGGTCATCCTGGCTTTATTCGCCTTACTTCTCGCAAATGTGATTTTTGGTTTTATCCTGGAGTATGAGCCTTTTAATGATGGCTACGAAATGGTTCCGGCGATAACACCAGGGCTTGTGGTATTTTCGGTATTTACCTTTTTTGCCATACTCACCGGAGCCTTTTCAGGAGCGATGCCGGCATGGATACTGTCTTCGTTTCAGCCTGCACGGATAATCAGGAATATAGGATCTGAAAAAGTTCTTGGAAGCCTTTCGGGAAGGAAAGTTCTCATGGTTTTTCAATTTGCATTGTCGCTGGTCATTATGATTTTTCTTTCAGCGTTCAATCAGCAATTTGAATTTCTTGAAAAGGGAGATCCTGGATTCCGCGACACCAATCAGTTAATGATCCCGTTGGCAGGAAAGCAGGAACAGATTCAACAAAAACTGGAACAAGTGAACGGAATTGAGAAGGTAGGGTTCACTTCTAATTTATTTGCCAACAGAAATTCAGCAACGGTAAAGGGTTCACTCCTGCGATCAGATGAAAGAGCAATAACATTTAATTATTATTCCTGTAGTCCGAAATTTATCGCGATGGCGGATTTAAAAGTAATTGACGGTCATGTATTCCAAATGGAAGAAAATCAATCAGAACAAATCATTATAAACGAAAAGGCAGTTTTGGCTCTTGGTTTTAAAACAACCACCGAAGCATTGGGGCGGGTGTTATATTTTGAGGACTCCGTTCAGGGGCGGATTACAGGTATTGTAAAAGATTTTTATGATAATGGGTATGGCAATTCAATTCACCCGCTCATTATCAGAAACGACCCGTTGGCATTTAGATATACCGTTGTAGAAGCCGAAGCACATCAATTGGTAACTGCCCCAGAACGTGTTAAGCTGGCCTGGAAGGAAGTTTATCCTGATCAGGTTTTTGAGTACAGCTGGGTCGATAAGGAAATGAATGAAGAAAATAAGGTGTCGGCAACCTTTTCAATGCTAGGATTTTTAACCTTCATGACGATCACCATTGCCTCTATGGGTTTGCTTGGCCTTGTCGTCTACACAACGGAAACGAGAAGAAAAGAGATGAGTATCCGGAAGATAATTGGTGCAAGGGTTTACCAGATAATCGGACTGCTTTCAAAAGGATTTGTAAACCTTCTCCTTATTTCCGCGACGATCGCTTTACCAATAGGTTATGCTTTAAGCCAATGGTTCCTCATGAATTTTACCAATAAGATATCTTTTGGTATTACTGACCTGCTAATTAGCTTTCTGATCTTACTTTCCATTGGATTGTCAATAATTTTGTCACAAACCTGGAAAGTATCTGTGGAGAATCCTGCCAGTAATTTGAGAAGCGAATAAAGAAGGAACACTGACTATAATGAGATTCCGAAAAGCATTTGGTACTATTGTGCCATCATAGCGTATTCGTTAACAAGAGTGGATCAAACAGAAGGAATCCACAACGTAAACGTCGAACCCTTACCTTCCTCACTTTCAACTTCCATTATGCCACCATTTTTTTCAAGTAACTGAAGTGAGATCATTAATCCAATACCTGATCCACTCTCTTTCATTGTTCCGGCCCGTTGGTTTTGTCTTTGGAAACTAAATAAGTTTTCACGTATGGATGGTGGCATACCAACACCATTGTCGCTGATCACAACACCAACTTTATCATCACGCTGAATCGTATCGATTGTAATGCTGCCTTTGGGTTCAGTAAATTTAACGGCATTGCCAAGGATGTTCCGGATAATTGTATTTAACTGATAGGGATCTGCCGATACGCGATAGCCATTTCGTGAAAATGATAAGTTAATTTCTTTCTTCCGGATCGCAGGCTCCCAAAATTCTTTGGTTGTTGCAATGATCTCATCTACGTTCAACGCCTCAGGAATATTGGGGACGTTCTCTATCTGGCTGTGTGCCCAATGCAACAAACTTTCGAGCGTACCCGAAGCGGATGAAAAGGCAAGCTCTAATCTTTCGAATAACATGCTGCGTTCTGTTTCAGAGATATGTCCTTCACGCGCCATCATGAGCAAGTTTTGTAAATTGATAAAAGGACTTCGCAGGTCATGACTGATGATGGATAAAAGCCGGTTCTTGGATTCATTCAGCTCATTAAGCGCCTGGTTCTGCTGTTCAATTTTCTGGTTGTTAGCAATCAATTGTTTATTCAGTTTAGTTTTCTGACGTTGCCTCGAAAACAAGATCAGCATAATAACAATCAATGAACCAGCGATGACGACAGCTGTAGCGATCTGAAAATCTTTTTCCTTTAACCGCACAGATTGGAGCGCATTTTCTTTTTCGAGATTGGCTTTCGTCAGCTCATTTTCTTTTAAATGAATGTAGTTTAGTTTGTTCTCCTTCTCATCATTAAAGACACTGTCTTTATAGGCCTGCATGGTAAGGGCCGTTTTATAAGCTTTTTCAAAAGATCTCTGGTTTGCGTATGCTTTTGAAAGGATCTCGGCAACATGAATAATATCCCATTTTGCATGGATGCTTTTTGCCAATTCAAAACTTTTCAATCCGGAAGCAATGGCCTTATCATATAACCCCTGCGCATCATAGACTTCCGCCATTCCTGCAAGGGCAAAGCACCTTTCCCAGTTATTTTGATCTATCGGATAATTCAACGCTGAATCGTAAAGCGTTTGTGCAACGGTGTGCCTATGCAGGTGGTAGTTTACTTTAGCGAGACGGTTTAACCCCATAATGACCAGTCGGTGAAATCCAACAGATTGACTTTGTTCAAGACTGATCTCCAGGTAATGCATGGCGCTGTCGTAACTCCCTGTTTCGTCGTAAGCGAGTGCAATGTTAAAATTATTGGTTGCCTCACCATTCACGTTTCCGATTTCCCGGGCATGACTAATACCGCGTCGATGATATGCAATAGCCTTATCATACCTCTTCTGTGTCTGATAAATTAACCCAAGATGGTTGTAACAGGCCGAGAGGCCTTTGTGATCCTTCATCCGTTGGTAAATTTCGAGGGCGTCGTTAAATAATGGTAAAGCCCGATCATATTCTGCCTTAACATAATACGCAACACCTGCCATACCTTTAATTTCTGCCAGTTGTTTTTCAAGTTTCCGGTTTTCTGAGATGTCCGTTGCTGTTTTTAGAAATACCAGCGCTGAGTCGGGATTTTGATAGACTAAAGGTTTCGACTTTTCAATTAACTGGTGTAAGCCAACCGTATCGCCAGGTGATTTTTTCGCTGCATGGTCCACCGTCACTTCTTGCGCTATGCATCCAACAGAACCACTAAAAAATATGATATAAAGGATGATTGACTTTAAATTCATCGACTCCTGACGCAAATTACTTTATCAAATCGATTAGTCACCCTCAACGTGACGCCTATGGTACGTTGGTTTATAAAGACGTTAAGGATTATCCGGGTGTTCTAACCACAATTTCGTTAAATATATGCAATGTGTCCCATTACTTAAAGGATCATGTAAGGGAGGAGTAACAATTGAAGGATTTTGGAATAAGACAGATTACACAATGTGCTTTCCTTCGACGTTCAATTTTTCAGACATCAATACTTCACCACCGGCATCGTGCTAATTGAACTCGGTTTTTGTGTGGTAGGATGTTGCCTGTTTTCTGTGAGCTGCTTTACGCGTTCTGCTACATAGAAGTCAAGTTCACGGAGATAGATGGTTCCGTCAGGACGGATATCGGCTTTCCGTTTTTCGAGGCCTTCGATCAGTGATAGGGTGAATGCGCCATGTGACCAGTCTGCGTGCTCAAGCGAATATTCACTGCCTGTTGAAGCTGCCATAATCACAACGCCATATTCCGAAGAGGCAAGTTCTCTTACTGCTTCGGTATTGTCCATCGTTACCTGTCCCATGTTTTTTCCTAACTGTCCGCTATGACAAGCGTCAATCAGAAGAAGAACCTGGGAGGGAAGGTTTCCTACTGCACTGGAGAAATCACGCCAGTTGATACAGGTTACATTGCTTTTTGAAGCATCACCATCATGCGGTAGAATGAAAAACTGGTTGTCCTTGTTTAATCCATGTGTGGCAATGAAAATAACGACAAAGTCCTTTGGCGTAACGACCTGATTTAATCTTTCGAATGTAGTGAGGATTTTAGCGCGGGTGGCATTTTCGTTGATGTGTTGGAAACTATAAATTTTATTAAACAACTTTCCCTGCTGGTCTTTGAATACACGTTCAATGGCCTGCGCGTCATCATCGGCGTAATTCAGGTTGTAGGCCGGATTTTGAAAACTGGAAATGCCAATCGTAGCGATGTAAAGATTTGGTAATGCTACGCTACTCGTATTTTCTATGTTTGTTGTAGAAGCCGTATTGTTGTTATTCGTTGGAGAATCGCGATGCTCCTGCGGCGTCCAGGAAATTGTTCTGGCGTCTGTCAATATGTTTGCTACTTCATTCTCTGCAAAGAATTGAATGGTAATATCCTTTTTTTGAATATCGACTTCGCTTGCCGGGACAACTTCCAAACCCCTTGACTGAAACCCAATTTTTGTAAAGTCAAGCGTAAAATTTACAAACATACCCTTGTCATTCTTTTCTGTTTTGAATTCTTCAAGTTTAGTGGCGTAAGGTCTTCCATTTACCATCAGCTTAACAGCCTTAAGACTATTGTTTGATTCGATAAAAGCCCGAATGGTGTAGCTTTTTTCGCTAGTCGTTTCAGTATAGGAAACAGGTGCGATCCACGAAATTTTTGGCGGAAGCAGTTTGATGATCTCATCGCCGGAAGGAATGGTCATATTTAACGTTTTCGCGGCGTGTTCTAACGATTGTTCTTTAATGATAGCCTTAATCACATCGGGCCTGTGATATTTTTCTCTGAACTGAGATACTTCATGGAATTCAGAAAGCTGGTTTTCTTTTTTGTTGACAAGCCACCCGATATATTTTTCTCCGCCCGCCGAAGCATGGTAGTAGCCACTTGGCGACCAGAGTACCCATTCACGGTCATTGGCAATGAAAAACGTGAGGAGGAGTTCTTTGTTTTTATAATTCCATATTTTGATGGTTTGATCTGCACTGGAGGAGATGAGCAAATCATTTCCAAGAGGGCAAACCGACCAAACCTCTCCATGATGTCCGATTAACCTCGTGATGAATTTTCCAGTTCTTTCGAAGAGTGGTATGCCGAAAGTACTTCCGACGGAAATTACGTTGTGATCATTTAGAAAGGTGTACGAACGTATCTCGCCATCTTTTTGTGGATCAATCGAAATGTGTCCGGTTCCGTGTGTGAGCATAAGCGCGCTTTTCTTGTAGATCTCGGAGCCAAGATAATCGCGGTCGAATTGTATAAGCTTATGATTCTTCTGGGCATCCTGGAGTGAAAACGTATTGAGATTAAAAGTTTTTTCTATGGGAGCGTCTTCCAGAATACCAGTAGGATTGGTTTGACCGAAGCCAATGGTGGTGTTGTCATCTGACTTTGCGGTAGCAAAAATACCGTGTCCATGTCCGCCAAGTTTGCGTACAACGGTACCATCAATTGTGTTCCAGATAAATATTTCTTTTTCGTCTCCACCCGCGGTAGCAACGTAACTTCCTTTTTGTCCGGCGAACGTTGAAAATGGTGCCATCGCAACAGCGCTAACGGTATTGTTATGCGCGGAGAAGAGCAATAGGTCGACGCCCGACGACAAACTTTTAATTTTTCCGCCTGTATTGAGGTAAAGTAATTGGTCTTTTCCTTTTATCGGAAGCATGGCGTTAATTGTTTTGCTTTCTTCGACCAATGTTTCCAAAAATTTTCCGTCGGTTGTCCATTTGATGATTTTTCCATCGTCACCACCGGTAAAGAGCATGCGCTCATCTTGGGAGAAGGCAATGGAAGTGATGGCACCCTCATGAAACTTTCCAATCTTATCGGTGATCACTTCCCCGGAGTCAAAATTCCAGACAACTACATTGCCGGAAATATCCGCCGATGCGATGCGTTTACTGTTTTGAGTTAACGCCATTCGACTGATCGGTGACCGATGGTTGTTAAATGTTCGTAATACTTTCGGTTGCACATCGTTGATCGACCACACTTTTACTTTTTTATCCGCGGAAGCGCTTATAAGTTTGTCTCCTGTTATGGCGAGATCTGTAATGATGTTGGTGTGGCCTCTTAAGATCCTGATATCGGATGGCTTATCAAGTGAGATAAGAAAGATACTTCCGATGGCAAGAGAATCTGACCCGGCGCGTCCGAAAAAACCACCGATTGCCAATGTCTTTTCGTCAGCGGTTATAGCAGCTGCATAAATTCGTCCATGATATCCTTCTGTTTGATTGATAAAGAGTGTGCGCAGCAGTGTGCCGTTGTTTACGTCCCATAGTCTGATGGTTTTGTCGTTGCCTGCAGAAAGCAGTTTTCTTCCGCCATCCAGAAACACAAGTTCGTTCACAAGACCTGTGTGCCCCTTACTATCAATTATGAGCTTCGGAGATTGGGCTTGTGCAGCTGGACGAACAGAAATGAACAATAAACCAACAACAAGTATTTGTAGCATGCGACGAAGAGACAGAACTGCTTTCATGATCTTCTATTTTACCTTTGCAAGGTTTTCGTTTGCCCAAGCGGCGTATTGATTGTATTTGGTGCCTGATCCATTCCAGTAGCACTTCTCCATGCTTTTACGAATACCTTCCTTATATGCCCACCATGCATTAGGATTTTTC
Organism: Ohtaekwangia sp.; assembly: GCA_035628875.1. Lineage (GTDB taxonomy): Bacteria > Bacteroidota > Bacteroidia > Cytophagales > Cyclobacteriaceae > Ohtaekwangia. The sequence goes on from DASPIZ010000070.1 coordinate 84,417, forward strand.
GCTACCAGTAATTCCCAATGTGTGATCGCGAACATATAGTGTACCATGGGATGGTCGGAAATATCAGTCTGAAGCGCACGTAATGCCGCGTTATAGGCACCCTGAAGATTTTTTTCACCCTGGAGTTTCATGGCATCGAACAATTGTCCACCGACGTTATTTGTACTTATGGCATTCGCCCGATCTCCGAATTCTGCTGCTTTTGGCATATTGTCGATATCATAATAGCCCAGTGCAAGTGCGCCGAGTAATTTTGCCGATTTAGGAGCAAGGGTTAAGCCCGCTTCCATAATTTTTACAGATTCTTCATCCGCTACATGTTTTTTCTTTTTCTGCAAATTCATCATGGCGGTCCACATAATGATATCAACTCTTCTTCCTTCGTCTACCTGACTGGCATCTTCGAGTAACATATTGTAAGCCATCTCCATATCCGTAGCAGCCATGTCAGTCTGATTGAACCAGCGATACATTTGAGAACGTTCATAAAAAATACGGGGATCATTATTAAAATTTCCGAGAACGCTGGTAAGGTAATCAGAGGCTTTTTTCAAATCCTTTTGCTTGTAACAGTAAACATTTGCCAGCCACATGTGAGGCCAGAAATTTTTAGAATCGGCCTCAATGGCGCTTTTGAAATCTCGCTCAGCTTCCTTGATGGAAGGTTCGTTGTGATTGTAATACTTTATTCCGCGCTGCATATAATAGTTCGAAAGATTTTTATTTTCTTTTTTTGCAAGCTTTATCGCTTTGTCTATAAATTTCAGCGCGGGTTCATTATAATACGTGTTTATTCCTTTCTGTAAGCAGTCTTCTGCACTTGCGCAATCCTGTGCAGACACTTTAGTGAAAGCTAACACGATCATTAAAATATATAGGGTTTTCATAGGTACTAGAGATTTCTGATTGTTATGTAGTTATTTAATTTTTCTAAACCGGATGTGGGTATCATCTGTTCTTATGATTGAATTTTCATGCTCGACTTTAAGGTACAGACCCGGACCTGAGTATTCATTGTTGCCTTCAGGCTTAAGTTTATTGCTTCCGAAAGCATAAAAGAATCCATCAGCTCCTTTTGTGATCTGGATTTTGTCGAAGGTTAATGTTCCGGTGATAGGCTCGTACTTGCCGTCCATGTTTGCGTCCCATTCATAGGGTTCCCAGTAGCCAACAAAATCAATGACTTTGTAGGACCCTGAACCAGCAATGGTAGAAACAAATGTGAAGTCGTTGTCAATGTTGTCGATACGCGACGTTGGGTGTTGTTTGCCATGGGTCATTTCGATTACGCGTTCGAAAACATATCTTTTTAGTTCCTCCACGCCGATCTGTGCATCGCCATCGGCATCGGCACGTTTTGTTTTAATGCCTTCAAGAATTGCAGCTGTAAATGCTCCGTTACTCCATTCTGCAGATTCAATGGCGAACTCTACTCCGCCAGCAGATGAGATTACCGTTGTTCCGGTTCCTTCTCTCAGGTCAGCGAAGAGATTCTTCATTAAATCGAAAGTATTTTCATAAGCTACGTTAGAGGTTTTCTTCACTGGTTTAAATCCGCGCACTTTGATGTTGGGATTGCTCTTTACAGCTTCTGAAGAAGCCGTTACTTCCGCTGCATCTACTTCTCCGGAGTGACAAGCATCGAGTAAGATCAGTTTTTTGCGAGCCGGAATGCCATCAAGTATTCCTTCAAGGTCGTTGTAAGCCAGGCCCTGGAATGCAGGATTATCAAATATCATGTTGTATGTGGCCAGGTAGTAATTGAATTTCTCATCCAATAGGCCGTGCGTTGCAACGAAGATGATCACTTGATCATCAGGACGAGTTTTTTGTAAGTCATCTTTTACGGCCAGAATATTTTGTCTGGTAGCCTTCATCCCTGAAAAGGGGAGATGAATAAAATTCCGATAAGCACTTTTCTTTGAAGCGAATAGTGCAGCAATGTCTGCGGCATCTTTACCGGCGTAGTTCAGGTTGTAATCCTTGTCCAGGAATTCATCCACGCCAATCGTAATAAGATAGAGGTCTGGTTGTGTTTTAACGGTGCAGAATACATCGAACGTTACCGGCACAGAAGACAATCCTTTGGCGTTTACGACAGATATTTCAACCTTGTTCCTTCCTTCCGTAAGTTCGACTTCAAGTTTGCCTTTTGCCGTTTTCCCTTTTACGGGTAATCCTTTCCGTCCATAAACCGGTACGCTGTTTACGGACAAAGCAATGTGATGAAGCTCGTTCAGGTTGTCGAGTGCCTGATAGGAGATCTGAATACTTTTTGTGTTGACTGATGGTGCGGGTAATCCATTTGCTGATAGTTGTGGCAGTGCCTCAAGTTTCAGCTGTTCTTCCTGGATGCCCAACTGCGCTATTCTTTTTTCAAAAGCTTTCTTCAAGGCCGCTACAATTACCGGATTGGAATACCCCATGGCTTCAGCAACCTTGTCGGGTCGGTTCATCTGTGTTTCAAAAAGCTTACCGGGAACAATTGTATTTTTATATTCGAAAGCAATTCTGGCAATCCCAGACTTGGAGGAACTGTAGTATCCATTATCAGCTGCTATAAAATATTGTGTTTCTGAGTACCCATACAGTTCAAATTTTTGTTTTCCGGTTACCGGATCCCATATTCTCACAGAACCATCAAAGGAGGCGGAGATAAGGTATTTGTTGTCGGCGGTAAATTCTACGGCTGTAACGTTTCCCTGATGTCCGATTAGTGTATGAATCACCTGTAACGTAACTGGATCGACGATATCTATGCTGTAATCAGCAATGTAGAATTTTTCAGCTGACCCGTATTCATTCTGAATTTTTCCGATGGCCAGGTATTTCCCGTTGGGACTTGCTGACAGTTTGCTTATGGATGCTTTGTCGTAATGTTTTTGTTTGGCCTGCGTTCCGGTCGCGAGATCGTAAACAAACAGGTCGTCGGCGGTACTTCGGTAAAGTCGTTTATTGTCAGCAGAGAATGTGAGTCCAAATGTATTGGAAACTGGCGTCGTTAAAATCTTTGCTCCTGTACTGTTATCCGTCACGACTACTTCGCCCGATCCCTGTGTTTGTGCCCGATACTTTTTGTAAGGACTCAGATAATAAATTTCGCTGCCATTGCTTATTCTTTGTGTCAAGTGACTTCGCTCAGGCAGCGGTACATCATATCGACGGGCAGCTGAATTGATGGCCCCCATTTCCATATCCCAAGTCCATGTTGTTTCAGTGCTGACGACGTATAACTTTTTGTTTTTTTCATCCCACGCAAGGTCCTGAAGATTATAGTTGCTAAAAGGATAACGTTTGATAATCACTTGCGACTTGAGATCATAAATATTGATTGGGCATTCGACTGCTTTGTCTGCATTTTGTTGTTGGTTATGTGCACCGGCAACGATCTGCAATTGGTGATTATAAGCAAAGCTGAAGTCGGTAAACACCGCGTTATGCTGCAACTGTTTGCCAGTAGCACGATCGTAAACAAAAAGGTCGGGATGTTCGCGATCTCCTGCAAAGATGATCTTCGATTCATCATCACTAATCCTGATCTTTTGTGGATTGATCGGCAGTTTTATTTGCCACATCAGTTTTTTGTCCTGGAAGTCAAGCAAGGCAAGTTTACCATCACCGATCAACGCAAGATATTTTCCGGAGGAACTGAATTCTCCAAACTGCCATTTCGAGCCGATAGACCTTATCCAATAATCTTCAAGTGGTGTGAATTTCTTGTAATCGTACAGCACCATTTTGTTTGTTGTGGTAAACCCATTGGTAGTACTTAAATTGCTACGTTGTTCCAGTAGGAGTAGCGTTGGTGATTTAGGATGCAGCGCAAAGTAAGTCGCCTTTAACGGAATTTTTTTTGTGACAATGTTTGTCTTGCAATTCCAGAACTGAAATAATTTATCATTAACCATGGCCAGTTCGTCGTTGTTGATAAACTGGATTTTGTGAAATGAATGTTCATCCGAGTTATTGGTTATACGGTTAACGATTTGGTGTGTAGCGACGTCCCACACGATCACGTTTCCTGAAAAGTCACCCGAGACAAGGTATTTATTGTCTGGACTAAAGGCCAGTGTAGACACTCCTACGGCGTGACCATAAAGTGGATAGTGAAGATTGGTCTTTGTATCCCAGAGCAGCACAATTTTATCATGACCAGCTGACGCCAGGTAATTGCCATCCGGCGAATATTCGAGTGCGAGCACCATATCGTTGTGGCCTGTCTGCGGAACAACGTGATATTGAGAAAAACCTGTAGTGCAGATTATAATGATCAGCAATGTTAAAAGTGAACAGTGGAGTTTCATGTTAGGGGCAATTATGTTTCAAAGAACCGTTAACGCCTGTTGAGTTAGTATCAGCGCAGGAAGGTAAATGTTCATCCGTACACGCACATGTTGGCTATCCGTACCAATGGGTATTTGTGTGCGTGCTGATGGGTATTTTTGCTCTTGCGAAAAGTCATTGTTCAATAGGTTGCTGTATACTTGATTAAACTTTATTCGACCACAACTATGAAAACAAAATTATTTCTCTTAGCCGTCCTTGCGGTTTTTACGTGTTTAACAATGACGTACGGACAGGGTGATTCAAAAGATGCCAAGCGTAATCTTAAGGAAGACAAGAAAGCCCTTCAGGAAAAAGCCATGAAGTCGGCCCGCAAAGAAGCCAAAGAATATGAAAAGGATGGATGGTATGTTCAGCCCGGCTCGCTTCCACTCGACAAACAAATCGAAAAGGCGTGGTTGAAACAGAATGAAGAGACAGACAAAGGGTTCCCCGCTTTTTATGTTGGTATGGGTAATGCAGTAGCAGGTACACAATCTGCGGCTAAGATTCAGGCGCAATCCATCGCCAAGCAGGATCTTGCCGGTAAGATTTCATCCAGTATTGCGGCGATAGTAGAAACTAATATCGGTACACAGCAACTTACTGCTGAAGATGCAGCAACCATTCAGCAGACTGTGTCTGCATCAACAGAGATCATTGCGCAGAAACTTGGAAGCGTTGTTACACTCACGGAGCTTTACAGAAAAGTAAACGCCAACAACATAGAATGTAATCTTCGGTTAGCATACAGCCTGGAAATGGCAAATGAAGAAGCGAAAAAAGTAATTAAGAAGGAGCTTGAAGAAAAGACAAATATCGCGCGTGAGAAGTTGGATAAGATCATGAATTTCTAATCAACGTCGTTTAGTTAAGCTTGTTTTTTTTTGGCCTCACCCTTTAATCTCCGGAGAAGATGGTTGTGGACGCTTAACTAAACCACATTGCATTTTTAAGAATCATTATGGGTGCCTACAGCATTTATTGTGTTATGAGAATTGTTGCGACTGTAATTGGTGTGTTGATGAATTGTGTGGTTACGGCACAGTATCAGACAGGGATGTCATTTGATGATGCTTCCTATGCTGCTGTGCCAGTAACCTCACCGTTGTCACGGGGAGATTTTGATAATCTTCCTGCATCGGTAAGCCTTCAGCAATTTGCCCCTACACCGGGTAATCAGGGACAAACGGGTACGTGCGTGGCTTGGTCTTCTGCCTATCATGCGCGAACCATATTGGAATCCATTCGAATGAACAGAATTGACATTCGTCAGATCAACGCCAACGTGTATGCACCATCCTTCGTTTATAACCAGATCCGGAAAGAGCCCGGGTGTGATAGGGGAACCTTCATTCACGAAGCGCTGGAGTTGATGTCGGCCAAAGGTGTTCCGAAATATTCAGAAATGCCATTTGACTGTAACCGACAAATTGGCGAGAACGATCTGGCCCTTGCTTCCAGTCATCGCATTCAGGGATATAAGATTCTGTTCAATATAAATGACAACAACAAAATCCTTCCAGTAAAGAAAAGTTTATCGGAGCATAAACCTGTGCTTATTGGAATGATGGTGCCTGAATCTTTTTTTGGACCAAAAGGTGTGTGGCAGCCCAAACAGGAAGAGTTTGTTAAATCGCATCCGGGTCATGCGATGGTAACCATTGGTTATGATGACAATGCTTATGGAGGTTCATTCCTGGTGATGAACAGTTGGGGAACAACCTGGGGGAATCAGGGTTTTATCTGGATAAAATATAATGACTTCGCACATTTTGTGAAGTATGCGTTCGAGATAATTGAGCGTTTGCCCGAAGAAAAATCATTTGTCGGTGGATTAGTGTTAAAAAAAACCGATGGATCAAACATGAACGTGAAAAAGGTTTCCGAAGGATTTTACAAAACTACATCATCGTATTCTTCTGGTACGGCGTTCAGAATCTACATAAACAACGAACGTCCTGCTTACATCTATGCCATTGGTTCGGATCTGACCAAAACATGTTACCAGATTTTTCCACACAAGCCAAATATCAGTCCTTATTTGGGTTACAAGCAAAGCAATGTACCTATTCCCGATGAAAATCATTATGTGCGGATGGACCAGCAGAGCGGAAAAGATTATCTATGTGTCCTGTATTCGTCCGTGCAACTTGATCCGTCGGTGATTATGCGTGAGCTTCAGTCAGCATCAGGAAATACATTTATGGAACGACTTCAAAATTCGCTTGGTAGCAAATTAAAAACTGACGGAGCTATCAGATTTGATGGAAGTGCGGCATCGTTCGAAGGGAAATTTTCAGGCGAAGGAATTGTTCCGATTGTTATTGAAATCGATCACTTGTAAAAGGATTAGCGTAATGTTATGAGATTATACCTGGTTTGTTTTTTTATGCTTGTAGTGCTTTTAGTAAAGGCGCAGCCTGAACCGAAATGGATCAACTATACATTGCGTACGAATATGTATCCATCGGCTGAGTACCTTACGGGCTTTGCTTCGGAGATTAATACGCAGAATGTCGATCAGAATGAGTTGCTTAGTAAGCTTGAAGGTGTATCAAAAAACCAGTTGGTTGAAAATATCATGGTGGATATCCGAAGCATCAGCACATTAAATATTCACAATGTTAATAGTGAGACGCAGGAAACGTTTCGGCACAACAGTACATCATTCAGTCAGGCAAAAGTTAGTGGGTTAAAAACGGAAAGGTATTATGATGTAAAGAAAAAAACCGGATATGCTTTTTCGTACGCATTAAAACGGGATGTGATTAAACTGTACACGAATGAAATTGATCAAAAGCTTGCGGAAATCCGCACGGCTATAACCTCAGCGAAGTCACTTGACAAGCAGAATTCCCTTAAAAAATATTTCACAACGCAGTCGTCGTTTCGTACAATCGAAGAAGCGCAGACGCTAATCTCAACACTTACCGCTAAGTACGACGATGCTACACTTAAACGAGCGCAGGTAAATGAGTTGAAACTACAGGTAGACGAGAAAATAAATGCGCTAAGAAATTCGAATCAACTTTCATTGGATGAAGCAGCTGGTTTTCTTGCATTCGGATTAAGCCTACAGACCGGTCAATTGTCAAAGAGTTTACGATTAGCCAATTTTACTTATCGTGATACACCCATGGCAAGTCCTTTTTCCAGGAAGCTCCGAAATGTCCTTGAGCAAACTTTAGTTACGGAAAGCAAATATAATGTCGTAAATGAAACATCAAGGTCGCAAGGATTTGTACTGACCGGCACATATTGGGAAGATAAAGATAAACTGAAAGTCACTTCATTACTAAGAGATGAAATAACCGGAGATGCTATTGCAAGTGCCTCGTGTTACATTCCATTGTCCTCGCTTAGTGATATTGCGTTTATGCCTGAGAACTATCACGACGCCATGGTGAATATGAAAGTGTTTGCCAGGGACGAAATGAAGGGCGGAGAATTACAGGTGGAAGTAATGACGAACAAGGGCAAAGACGGAGAAATTTATGATGAAGGCGAAATCATGAAGTTGTTTGTACGTACCAATCGTGAATGTTATGTGCGTTTCATCTACCATCTCGCCGATGGAAGTAAAGTGCTGCTGCTTGACAACTATTACATTAACCGGGATAACGTTAACCTGGTTTATGAACTTCCATATACCTTTGAATGCGCTGAACCTTTTGGTGTTGAAACATTACAGGTCAACGCACAAACTGCCATGTTCGAACCACTCACCACCCATCATGCAGATGGATACGAATTTATCGACGAGAACACGGAGCAAATTCTTGTCAAGACAAGAGGTTTTAAGAGAAAGGACGATGAGATTCTAAAAGCAGAAAAGATTATGGTGATCACCACGATGAAGTCTTTGTAGTTTCAAAGTTCAAAGTTTAAAGTTGAAGTCCGATACGAAGCGTTTGCGAAATTGTTTGAGGTTTGACGTTTGAGTTTGGTTCCGATGACGATGATGTTTTTCTCTCGTTACCGTCATCCTTATGCGTCTGTCTTTCATACAGACATGCAGAAGGATCCCCCAGGTCGTGAGAAAATTGTTTCGTTGGTAAAATCAAACGAAAAATTTGTTAATACGGAAAACCACATCAGTTACCATCAACAAGCTCGAAACTCGCAGCTCACAGCTCGCAGCTTTCTTCTTCGTGCCTTGTGCTCATTGATTTAAGATTTCACTAACCATTTTTAATAATGTTGATGAATTAATATTTTCCTTGTTGGATTCGAGAAAAGCTTCATCTTCTTTAATCTGATCATAGTACCCTAAGAATGAGGGCGCGTTTTTTTGAACAGACAATCGCACGAATCGTATTTCAATATTGTCCGGATCGTTTTTCACTGCTTTTTCAATATTACGCTTACCCTCATTGAAAGTACTGAGTTTTGAAAAGGGGTTTATGGTATGATTCGCCCAAATGGTTTGGAAACCGCCCAGGTAAGCTAAATGGATATTGTTATCGCGGGAAGATTTCAGCGCTTCAATCATTGTTTTACAAAGCTTTTTGTCGGCGACTGCCACATCATAACTTTGACGAATGGTATCCAAATCCTGGCCATTAATATCGATGACTGAAAAGCAGAATATAATTATTGACAGCAAACCTCTCATTACAAAAACTCACATTACTACGTGCTACTGAGATTGTGGTATTATCCTTGCCGGCTTGATGTCGGAAAAGTCCCTGAAGCGATACTAAACTATTGAATTATCTTGAAACGTGGACCGGGCTGCAGATGTACTTTCAAGTTGCGCAAGTTATTTTTCGGTTACACTTCTGTTCAGCCATTCCTCGGGAACCGGGATGATACAAATATTCATCGACCTGTTGTCGTCTGAAAGCATCGCGGACTGGATCTGAATTTTTGTTCCTTCGCGGTTGAAGGTAGGGTGGGGGTGATCGACAGCGGTTGTCTTATGGCCTGCACTTAGGAGGATCATTTCTTTTGTATTCCGGTCGATAAGGTAAATGTTCCGGCTGAAATCATCGCCTACAGCCCATCGTCCATCCGGTGATCCGTGGACATGCCAGAGCCCACTGCCGGATTTTGTTTGTCCGGCGATCATCATTTCGCTGGTTCTTAGATTTACTATTCCCAACCCTGTTGGTTTCTCACGCGTACCGCTTGGTCCCCAATCTGCTTCCTGGCCGGGGTTCGCCTTATTGTCGGCAGTAGCCAGTGCGTTGTTATCTGAAACTGTCTTTATTTTCCTATGACCAAGAATAGCGATGGCCACCTCGTCTTTGGATATTACAGCTTCGTGCGTCACCCATTCATAGGCAGCTTCAGGGTAGAGTGGTCGTAATCCCGATCCATCGGACATCACAGTCCATGTACGTTGAGGAGATTTGCCACCGGTTTCCCAGCAGAAAACAATCTCGCCCGGGTTCCACAAGTTGGCTTGAATATGGCCAACCTGAAACGGAACGGATATGACATGTTTCACAATACCGGTTTTTATATTCATTGCAGCAATACCGGAAGGGCCTGCGCCCATGCCGCGCGGACCGAATGCTTCCTCAATTTTTGTTCCTTTAGGTAGATGTCTGGCGGCTTCTTCTTTGCTCACACGAAAATAAACCCAATCTTCATTTGCATCGAGTGCCATATCGCCCCCCGCGCCAATTTCCGGTGGGGTGGTTCCGCAGATGCGTTGATAGTGATCCGCAGATTTTAGTTTTCCGGATTCGCTGTCGGTAAAAAGCTTTTGGAGATCAACTTCGACGATCTGTAATGCACGCGGAATCTTTTGATCCGGATCAGTTTCATCATCCGGATGACGCATGAAATACAGCTTCATTGATTTTTGTGCAATGTTGAGCATACCAGTATATCCGCCTTCCGTGACTTGCACGAGATCTCCAGTCTTTTCGTTCACAGCCATCGCTTCTCCCTCAACCATTTTTGAACGGAAGATCAGCCAGTTTCCATCCGATGTCCACTGCGGGTGTGTCGGATAAATCTTCGAATCACCGTGTGCTTTACTTGTGAGGAAAATAAGTTTGTAGCCTGTTACGGGATCAGTTACTTCCTTTCGTTCAGGGGAAAACCGTTTTCCAATTTGTGAAAAAACAAGTGGTGCAGTGAGGAGAGCTGTGAGCGTTAGGATACAAATTTTGAATCTCATGTGCATGGCAATGCTTTTAAATTACTGAGGGTAATTATACCAAGCACAAGGTCGGTGACTAATAAATATTTATTATCCTGTAATGTCCTGTATGCACCAGTCGTTTCGATACAAGCAAACGATTCGTTGACCTATGGGTAAACAATTCGCTCGGCATCGTTTAAAATGTCAACTAGGAATGGGAATGTAACTGGAGTATTGAACGGGTAAAATTCTGAATTGAAATCTTCTGCGAACTGTATCTTTTTATATTTGTAATTTACGGGAATGGTTTAGGTTAACTAAATATCAAAGTGGCATGTAATAAATAGAAGAGTTACACAATTTTTATTTAACGCCGAATATTTAATTTTAAGTTTAGGATCTTTTATGACTAAAATACTTATTCTTTTTCTTACACTTAGCATCGTTTCGGTCAATTCTACCCATGCCCAGTATACCGAGTCTGATACTTTACGTGCAATAACAAATCAGTTTAAAAGAAAGAAAACAGGAGGGATTGTACGGGCTGTAATCGGTACTGGATTGGCTGTGCTAATTGCAACAGCTAGTACGGAAGACCCTGAGCCGACAGTAGTAACAAGGCCGAGCGCACCTGGATATACATTGACTACTACCTATACACAGGAAAACAATGCCAGCACCGAGGGTAATATTTTTGGAGCCGTCGTTTTTTCAGGAGTAGCCATATCAGGAATTGTCCAGGCAGTTAATTATTCGAACAGTAATTTGGAAAAGGCGCTTGAGCTTTATAGGAACGAAAAGCGTTTATTAAGGAAAGCTCGATTTAGAGTAAGGGATTTCCGCCCCAAGCCTTAGGCATATATAAGTGGAATTGTTCGATTTGATTGAAATGTATTATTTTGTTTCCGGCAATCTTAGAGATCGTAATACATGATGAGGAGTTCATTAGCATCATCTCGACGAAGCGTGTGTGTAATGACTACTTTTTAATTTAGGATCAATGTGTTCAACTCTGCTTAGATCGCTTGTATAACCGTACACGCAACTGTTCCCTTTTGAACAATGGAAGCCCAAATATCTTCGTTCCTGTTCAAAAAACGCTTTGGCACAGAAAGTGGAAGGGAGATGAAAAAATCTATGAAAAAACTTTCCGTCTTAATCACTATTTCGTTTGGAGCGTTAATATTCATATCTGCTACGCTAAGGTTAGCGCTTACTCCGGTTGAACATACTGCACCGCTTTCGCTATACGACAGTATCGTGGCCATGGACGCCATGTGGGAGGACGCATATAATAATTGCAAGCTTGAAGTGATGGAGAACCTGATCAGTGAGGATCTTGAGTTTTATCATGATCAGGGTGGATTGCTTACCTCAAAACAAAAGTTAAATGAAGCGTTAAAAAATAATATCTGTGGAAAAGTGAAGCGAGTCTTAAAAAAGGGCAGCATTGAAGCATATGCGATCAAAGGGTATGGTGCCGTTGAAATGGGCCAGCACGGTTTTCTTAATAACAATGATCAAGGCCTACCAGATCACTATTCAAAATTTATTCACATCTGGAAAAGAGACAATGATAACTGGAGGATAACAAGGGTTATTAGTTTGCACTAATTTTTTGTTTTTGTCAAAAACAAAATCCTGGTCTCGATGCCCGGTTTTTACAGCGCTTAATTATCTAAAGCAGATCAGGGTCCGGTACCAGGAACCATCCAAACGTATGTTTTAATTCGTGAAGCATTTGAATTGCTTCAGGCGATGGCTAACAATCGGGTTAAGGTTTCCATTGTCAATGAAGTGTAAAATTTCCCAGTTCGTGGGCTGTCTGTCACCTGGTAGTGAACGTCCCCGATTATTTCGATGGAAACTTCAGGCTGATGCGACACATTACCTATAAGTTCATGAGATAGATTGAACCGTTGTTAGGAATTTTTATCTTTTCCGTCCCGGTTATTCTAACATCACTGAGATTAGGGCTATTTGGAATCTTAACCAAGTGAGTCGTCAGGGGTGTTAGTGTTCAGATACGTAAAGTGCGCTATTATAATCATGCAGCTCATTATACTTCCTGAATAGTTTACTAGCAATGATGATGTATTAGCTTCCACGATTTGCATACTGCAATACCACCACACCACTTGTAAAATGTTTTTCTCCAACTAGAGCAAGATTGAGCTGAACATCCTCAGGAAAGAATTTCTTACCACCACCTACAACTGCAGGACAAACAATCAGGTGAAACTCATCAACGAGGCCAGCTCTTATTGCATGTGACGCTAATTCCGGACCGTCTACCGAAATATCATGACCGGTGTGCTTGAGTTGTTTCACAAACTCAGGATCAAAATTGCGTTCGATACGGGTACGAGCGCTTCGCGGCGCTGAGAGCGTTCGTGAGAAAACGATTTTCTCTGCAGACTGCCAGACACGCGCATATTCAAGAATAACCTTTGGCTGACCAGGTACTGTATGCGCGGTTTCCCAATACACCATCGTATCATACATCCGTCTTCCATATAAATACGTTTTGATGGAGGACGACAGCGCGTTGATATAAGCATGCACTTCTTCGTCTTCGGGCGCACCCCATCCGAATTTTCCGTTTTTGTCTTCAGTATAGCCGTCCAGAGACACCAGCATGGAATAGATGAGTTTTCCTTTGTGATCGTTGCTCATAATTTTTTTTGACATAATGTTAGTGCGCCATAGCAAAATAGTTTATAGCGGAAAACAGCGGACCCCAACGCATGATTCCCTCAACTGGAAAGTAAGTAAATTTTGCTGTTTTTTTATTCATTCCGCCAAACCCTACCGGACGGCCAAATAAAAGCGCGACTTTTTTTTCTGTATCTTCGGAATAAATTCTCCCCCATGCAAGACACAACCGAAAGCGACCTCAGCATATTTAGGTCTGTATTTGAGCCGGCGTTGATGGCAAAGGTAGAAGCCAGCGCAACGTTAATGAATTTAAACAGCGGAGAAGTGATCATGAAGATTGGGAAACCGGTGTTGGGAATCCCGCTTTTGGTGAAGGGCACTGTGAAGATCAGCAGGATAAATGACGAGGGCCAGGAGATACTCCTCTATTATGTTAAAGCGGGAGAAACGTGCGCCATGGCGTTTACTTGTTGGATGACAACGCAGATCAGTTCAGTGAAAAGCACGGCGGAAGAAGAATGTGTTCTATATGTTATTCCTGGCAAAATCGCGGATGAATGGATGCAACAATATCAGAGTTGGAAAAAATTTATCATGACGACGATTCTAGATGGCTTTACAGAAGTAGTAAAAAGTATCGACGACGTTGCCTTCAGGAAAATGGATGACAGGCTTATCAGCTATTTAAAAGAAAAATCGAAAATATCCGGTTCTGCACTTGTTAATCTCACGCACCAACAGGTAGCGGACGAACTTGGAACAAACAGAGTAGTTGTTTCAAGGCTCCTGAAAAAAATGGAAACCGATGGAAGGGTATTACTTTTCCGTAGTCAGATCAAATTACTTCCACAATTGTAACACATGTTACAGGGAAAAGTAACATCGTTACCAAAAGTTTGCTGTATTCCATCTCACATTTGAGTTTACAATCCGTTGCACGATGCTTCGGCCGGATAATTCAACCAACCAATTATTTTATGGAAACAGAGATCGTGATGAACCCAAACAAAGCGTTATGGGAAAAAGGTGATTTTACCAAGATAGCTTCCACCATGCGTGAAAGCGGAGAGAACCTTGTGTTGCAATTCGGAATAGCGAAAGGAATGAAGGTACTGGATGTGGGATGTGGAGATGGAACAACTGCCATTCCCATGGCCAGGCTTGGTGCCGAAGTAACGGGAGTAGACATAGCCCGTAACCTTGTGAAAGCCGGTAGCGAACGTGTTAAAAAGGAAGGTGTTGCTAACTGCACGTTTCAGGAAGGAGACGTGATGAACCTAGTTGATTTCGAAGATGAGTCATTCGATCTGGTGGTAAGTATATTCGGTGTGATGTTTGCGCCGCGTCCGATGGATGTTGCGAAAGAGTTGGTGCGTGTGACAAAGACCGGTGGCCGAATTATCATGGGGAATTGGATTCCCGGTGACCCGACATTGGTTGCCCAGATACTGAAAGTCAGCTCAGCTTATACACCGCCACCGCCGGAGGGTTTTATAAGTCCGATGTTGTGGGGTGTTGAAAGCCACGTCATCGAACGTTTCGGCAATGCAGGAGTCTCGAAAGAAAACATTTCATTCAAACGCGAAACCTTCACATTTAATACTACAAGCGCTCCCGCGGAATTTGTCGATTTGTTCCGAAAGTATTATGGGCCTACGATGAACGCCTTTGAAGCGGCAGAAAAAAGTGGTAAAGCACAACAGTTGCAGGATGAGCTGGTGGCTTTATTTGAAAGTCATAATGGCACGGGTAATAAAAACACAACGTCCATTCCTGCAACGTTCCTCCTGGTTACCGTTCTATTTGACTGAGCAACTAAGCACGCTGAGGGTCGCTGTGTGGCCTTCGTGTGTTTGGCTATTTAATCAATTCAACTGAGCGCTACACCTGGTTATGAAAACGTTTTCTTGAAAGGAATCTGAACGGCTTGAAATTCGTTTATCTCAATGCTGTCCCTTTGGTGTGATCATTGCTACATCATCCAAATGAAAAAGAGATTTGTCTGGATCATCGGTGTGAGTATTTTAGTCCTTCTCGTTACCCGTCAGGGTTATTTACATTTTGCCAAACGTAAAGCGGAAAAAGCATGGTACGTTTCTAGGCTTCACTACAAATGTTCGGCTGAGATCCACGCGATCATTCGTCCGGGAAGAGCTTTGTTAAGAATAACCGCCGGAGATCTCAACGAAGATCGCGAGTGGGAATTGAAGCCGCAGCTTCGCGAACATCGCGTCCTGCATCTGGCCATTGCAAAGGATTCATTGTACGACTTGCGCGTTCCCAATGGAGTGTTGGCAGGTGATAGCGTGTGCATCAACTCAGATGATGATAAATTGTCGGTCTACCGGAACGGAAAATTAGTGATTACCAGTCCCTTGTCAAGTTCTTTGCGGGCAAGTCCCTTTTGAGTCGTCTTTTTTGATTAAGTCAGATTTTTAATAAAAATATCGCGTAGTTACCATTCATGATGCTTTTGACAATTATTCGCGATCAGGTTTTGTTGTATCGCGTAAAATTAGTTGTGTAGGAAGTACTTCTGTAATTATTGTTTGAATATCAATATTGTCAAGATGCGCGAACAATATTTCGGCAGCACGTTTTCCAACGTGTTCCGCGGGCTGCGTAACAGTCGTAATGCGCGGTCTTGTAAACGCTGCGATGGGTTCACCGGCAAAACCAATGATGCTGATTTCTTCAGGCACCTTAATATTCAATTCCTGAAGGAGACAAAGTGCGTCGTAGGCAATATAATCGGAGAAACAAAAGAGGCCATCGATGTCGTGATTACTTAACAAGGCCCTTAACTCGGTTTTCCAACTGTCGATATCCTTGATATACGGAAGTTTAAGGGCTTCGTTAGTAGCGAATCCATTTTTACGAAGCCCTTCGCGATAACCCGTTTCACGACTGAAGTTCGTTGAAAGATCTTCCGGACCACAGAGGTATGCAATTTTTCGGCAACCGGTTTTTACCAGATGATCTATGGCTGCGGTTGCGCCATCAAAATCGTTTGTCGTTACGTATGAGGCTTTTAAATCTTCGCATATCCGATCAAAGAAGACGATGGGAACACCACTGAGGATACATTCTTTGTAAAATTTAAATCCTTCATTGTCCTCGTTGTTACTTGCATAACATACGATAATTCCTTCCACCAGAAGGTTATTCAATGTATGTGCAGCCTTCAGTTCTTTTTTGTGGTCATCGTTATGTGTATTGACAATCAGGTTATATCCCTTCTCACTAACCACTTTGTCAACGCCTTTTAACACCAAGGAAAAAAAATGATGCGTAAATTCAGGAAGAATCAGGCCAATATGATTTGATCTGTTCTGGTTAAGATTGAAAGCAAATGGGTTTTTCGAATAACCCCACCGGTTTGCCAAAGCAGAAACCTGGTTTCGCACACGCTCACTTATCCTTTTGTCATTTGCCAATGCTCTGGAGATGGTTGAAACGGATAGCCCAAGCTCTTCCGCAATGTCCTTTATGCGTACACGATTTTTATCCACGCCTACTTCAGCATTTAGTTCTATAAATCCATGGGGTAAAACTCCATTTCGGGTGCACGGAAACAACCCTATGGCCAATAAAATTACAGAATTATTTGGGGTGCTGTTGAACTTGGGCGGTTTTTGATGAAGACAAAAAATCAATGTGCAAACGGTTGCATTTCACCGCTTTCATTTTATACATATATTTCTAATTGAAATCAGCACACCTGATCTGTCGTTGTTGGAGAAGCTGTTTTTCCCCTTGTCCAGCGATGGATACTGGCAGAATAGAATACAAACGGCTTATTCGGTACCGTAGTTTATTTCTTTGTAGTACCTACTTTGCTATTAAAATTATACTATAAATGGAATCACTTTAACCACGTCGCATTTAATGAAATATTGTTTAGCCCTTGACCTGAACGACGATGCCGAAGTCATTGCTGAATATGAGAAATGGCATCAGCATGTTTGGCCCGAAGTAAAAACAAGCATCCTTGATTCTGGTATAACACAGATGGAAATTTATCGTACCGGCAACAGGCTCTTTATGATTATGGAAACGCTGGAAGATTTTAGCTTTGAACGTAAAGCTGAACAAGATCGTAATAATCCACTTGTAATGGAGTGGGAAAAGCTGATGTGGAGTTATCAAAAGGCATTACCCTGGGCAAAACCAGCAGAGAAATGGGTACGCATGGAATGTATATTTAAACTTTAGCAGGATGCAAAGAATCGATGCTCATCAGCATTTCTGGAAATATACACCTGATCGTGATCAATGGATCACGGACAATATGGGTATAATTAAGCGGGATTTCCTGCCGGAAGATATCGCGCCTGTCTTACAACGAAATAATATTGATGGATGTGTTGTTGTCCAGTCAAGCCAGTCTACTGAAGAAAATCACTTTCAACTGAATAATGCATCCGCGCACGAGTGCATCAAAGGTGTAGTTGGGTGGGTTGATTTCCAGGCTTCTGATATTGACGAGCAACTAAGCTATTACAAACAGTTTGGTAAGATGAAGGGCTTTCGTCATGTTCTGCAAGATGAAAAGGAACGCGATTTTATGCTACAACGTCGGTTTATGGACGGTATTGGTTTACTGAAGGATCACAATTTTACGTATGATTTGCTTGTGCTTCCTGATCAGTTGAAATACTTAAGAGATTTTGTGTCGATTTTTCCTGATCAGCGATTTGTACTTGACCACCTGGCTAAACCCCATGTTAAGGAAAAAGAAATTTTACGCTGGAAAAAGGATATTGTCGCTCTGGCTAGTCATGAAAATGTTTACTGTAAGGTCTCGGGAATGATTACAGAAGCGGATTGGCATACATGGAGGTCATCAGATTTTACACCTTATCTCGATGTAGTTGTAGAATCGTTTGGCATGAAACGGCTGATGTTTGGTTCTGATTGGCCGGTATGTCTGTTGGCCGGAACGTATGAAAGAATGCTAGCTGTTGTAACGGAATACTTCGGTTCCTTCAGTCAAAATGAACAGCAACTTCTCTATGGTAAAAATGCGATAGATTTTTATAACCTATAATAATTAACAATGGACTTACATTTAAAAAACAAAATCATCATCGTAACCGGTGGAGCTAAGGGAATCGGTGAAGGTATTGTAAAAGTATTGGCGGCAGAGGGTGCAATTCCGGTTATTATTGGTCGTAATAAAGCAGATAATCAACGGGTTGTTGAAGCTATTGAACAGGCAGGGGGAAAAGCTTCATACGTAGTAGCTGAGTTAACGGATCCGTCCGCATCGAAACATGCCGTTGATCAAGTGATAAAAACGCATGGCAAGATTGATGGCGTTGTAAACAACGCAGGCGTAAATGATGGCGTGGGTTTAGAGAATGGTAACTATGAAAAATTCATGGCGTCAATCCATAAAAACCTGGTTCATTATTATCTTATTGTACACCATGCACTTCCTTTTTTAAAAGAGACACATGGAGCGATTGTTAATATTAGTTCTAAAACAGCTGATACTGGTCAGGGCGGAACGTCAGCTTACGCCGCATCAAATGGTGGACGCAATGCTTTGACCCGCGAATGGGCCGTTGATTTATTGCCATTCGGGATTAGAGTTAATGCGATCATTGTTGCGGAATGCTTTACACCGCTGTATGCAAACTGGGTCGCGCAGTTTCCTGATCCGCAAGCCAAGTTAAAGGAGATTGAATCCAAAATCCCTTTGGGAAATAGAATGACCACCGCCGAAGAGATTGGCAATACGACGGCTTTTTTACTTTCGGATCGATCCAGTCACACTACAGGTCAACTGCTGTATGTTGATGGAGGATACGTTCATCTGGATAGAGCGTTATTGCATGAATGAGTCATAAGCACGTATGCATCATAGTGAAATGGTTTTAAATGTAAAAATATGAAGGTATTGACTTGCGTTAGCCCGCATGATCTTAAATACGAGGAACGTGAGCAACCTCAAATACAACCAGGGAATACGATACTGAAAATAAAAAGAATTGGAATATGTGGAACCGATCTGCATGCTTTTGAAGGAACACAACCTTTCTTTTCGTATCCACGAATACTAGGACACGAATTGTCGGGTGAAATCGTCGAGAGTAACGGTGCGCAGGGTTTTTCGCAGGGCGAAACCGTAACATTTATTCCTTATTTTAATTGTCAAAAATGTATCGCTTGTCGGCGCGGGACACCAAATTGCTGTGAGAAGATTAATGTGTTTGGAGTGCATATCGATGGTGGCATGTGTGAATACGTATCGGTGCCTTCTCATGCATTGGTGCATGGTGAAGGGCTTGATGCATCAACGCTCGCGCTCGTTGAACCGCTTGCCATTGGTTCACATGGCATACACAGGGCTGGAGTGAGGGAAGGGGAGTATGTACTCGTCATTGGTGCTGGTCCGATTGGATTGGGCACAATGGAGTTTGCACGTATCGCTGGGGCGAATGTTATTGCATTGGATGTTAACGAAGCACGACTTAAGTTTTGCAAGGATAATTTGAATGTCGATCACACCATTAACCCGCAGAATACCGATCCTGTTGAGCAGCTTCGCGAAATCACTAACGGCGATATGCCCACGGTTGTTATCGACGCCACCGGAAATTTAAAAGCCATCAATCAGGCTTTCAACTATATGGCGCACGGTGGCCGCTATGTATTGATCGGATTACAAAAAAACGATATCAGTTTTTCTCATCCCGATTTTCATAAGAGAGAATCTACACTTATGAGTAGCCGTAATGCTACGCGCCAGGATTTTGAACATGTGATTGATGCGCTTAAGAATAATCACATAAAGCCTTCGAGGTATATCACACACCATGTGCCATTCAGTGAAGTAGTGTCTAATTTTAATAGCTGGCTCAATCCTGCATCTGGTGTTATTAAAGCAATGGTTGAAATGTAGGTAAAGTACAGGATTCATGGGTTGGAGCTGAATAGCTAAGATTAATCACATAGCATGGCGCGAAAGACTCTTTTCATAACGGATACATATCACGTCCGTTACATTTACACAAAAGCAAACTGAGGTATCCTAAAACAAAAAGGTTAAATTGACGCATAAGTAACATAGACGTAAGGATACTTTGCTGTGGTGGGTTTGCGGTAATACATTATTCTGGTTATCGCGTGTCATTTTTTTCATGTTGGAAATAAATTGTTGGGTAATAGTGTAATGTGAAGATACCCGCTTCGAATAATTTTCTACTTTTACCATAAAAGTTTAATGGAACCCGATAAAATGACTTCAAGACTCGAGGCCTTCAGCGATGGGGTTTTTGGTTTCGCGATCACGCTTCTTGTGCTCGATATTCACGTGCCATCAGCTAATGGCGATCTTTCTTTAATTAGTCTACTGACTGCTGATTGGGCAACCTATCTCGCATTCCTGATTGGTTTTTTTACAATTTTGATTTGTTGGATCAATCATCATTTTATGTTCAGCTATATTTATAAAAATAACAGTAAGTTATTATTGATAAACGGATTCAAATTACTTGTCGTGACGTTTACTCCTTTTGCTACGGCTGTGTTGTCAAGGTATATTAATACAGATCAACAGGAAACTGCTGTTAATCTTTATACTTTTAATTTCGCATTGATGGGGTTGTCGATGTTTGGTATTTGGTTGTATGCATCGCGTAAAGGATTTTTGAAAACCGAAACGCAGACAAGCATGAAAATAATCAGCCGGTATTATTTTCTTGCACCAACGTTATCGTTTTTGATTTTTGCACTCTCGTTTGTGAATGTTTGGTTATGTCTTGGGTTATCAGGTATCATGTTTGTAGTCTTCCTTTTTCCCGAGCAGGCAATACGCTATGTTTCGCCCATTGGTTCAAGGGCTGAAGGTTATGGATGATGATTAAGTTCGGTTAAGTGTTCGTATTTTTCTCCTGAACCAGGTTTTCCAATGACGTAGTCTGGGATTTTATCATATGTGGTTAAACTAGTTCATCTATTGCACATCCATGATATCAATGTATATTTATGCTGAGGGAGGAGTATAGCGATGACAGAAATTTCTCCGAACAATCTAAATTTAATACGATGCAACGATATTCTAAACTGTTATCATTGGTGTTTGTGTCGATGCTTTTCTGTTGTAAAACTGCGCCACAAAAAGACGACGAGTGGATACCCTTGTTCAATGGAAAAGATCTAAACGACTGGATTGTCAAAATTCATCACTACGAAACGGGTGATAATTTCGACAGCACATTCCGGGTTGAAGATGGAATCATTAAGGTTCGCTATGATCATTATGGAGATTTTAATGATCGGTTCGGGCACTTGTTTTACAAAACACCTTTCTCAAGTTATCATTTAAAATTAGAATATCAATTTACGGGTTCTCTGCAACCAGGTGCTCCGGATTATACTATTTTGAATAGTGGTGTAATGTTTCATGCACAAGATCCGGCAACAATATTAAAAGAACAGGACTGGCCCATTTCCGTGGAGATGCAATTTCTGGCATCGCTCGGCGATGGTTCGCCGAGGCCAACAGGAAATATGTGTTCACCAGGTACCGACATTGTTTATCAAGGCAAGAAATATGACGGTCACTGTCTCAACTCAACATCGAAAACATTTGACGCGGATGAATGGGTAGCTGCCGAGCTCATTGTGTTAAAGGATTCGTTGATCACGCATATCATTAATGGTGATACCGTACTACAATACTCCAATCCTTCGATTGGTGGGGGAGTCGCTTCGCGGTACGATCCGGCACAGTTTGTTGAGGGTAAACCACTCACATCCGGATACATCGGCTTGCAAAGTGAAGGTCAGCCAATTCAGTTTCGGAACATTTATTTGAAAGAGATTAAGTAGCGCTTTTAACATCCGTTTAGGATTGAACTATTTTGCCGATTGCCTGAACCTTGGAAGTCCCAATACGGACAAAAATACAAAGAGCGCAACCTGACTGGGATATCTCGCGATTCAACACTATTAGATAGAGTCACTATGGGTAAAGTCAAAGTAGCCGCATTTTCAGTTTCACTTGATGGTTATGGCGCAGGACCTGATCAAAGTAAAGAAAACCCATTGGGAAGGAGAGGTGAGGAACTTCACGAGTGGATCTTTCCCACCAGGATGTTTCGACAAATATATGGCAAAACGGATGGGACAGAAGGTATTGATAATGACTTTGCCGAAAAGTCATTTGAAAACATCGGGGCGTGGATTATGGGTCGTAATATGTTCGGACCGATTCGCGGACCGTGGCAAGATGAGGAATGGAAAGGCTGGTGGGGCAAAAATCCACCTTATCATGTTCCGATATTTGTATTAACACACCATGCGCGAGAATCGATACACATGGAAGGAGGTACGGTATTTCACTTCGTTACGGATGGCATTGAATCCGCACTTGATCAAGCCAGGAAAGCTGCTAACGGAAAGTATATACGCATCGGTGGAGGAACATCCACGATTCGTCAGTTTTTACAAGCAGGGTGTATTGATGAAATGCATCTTGCTTTTTCGCCTGTGTTCCTGGGGTCGGGAGAACACTTTTTCAACGGAATAGATTTACTTAAGCTGGGATTTACTGACACGCAAACCACCTACGGCAAGGGTGCAGTGCACGTAATTTTGAAGAAAGTGAAATGACATCAATCAAATAGAAAGTGCCCGCTTCATGGAAACTTAGGATCACTTCAAAGCATCGTTTGAAGGTTCAATGTACTGCACTCCTACCAACCTGAGTGGCTCAATCGCATTGATTACTCCTTGAAAATATTTTTAAAATCCGGATGCATTTGCGATGCCTCAAACTCAATGATTTCAAACTCTGCCACGCCCTCGGTGACAAACGGATCGTTCCGCATCAGTTCTGTTAAAGCTTCTTTTGAACTTGCCCGCGCCAGAATGATTCCGCCGGTACGGGGTTTCTTTCTACCTGACGTAATAAATAATCCCTCCAGGTAGCAGGTATTTAAAAATGCCATGTGTGCCTTCATTTGCGCATCTACCTTTTCGAGTGACGCAACGTAGTTTATATTAATAATGAACATGCACGAAAATAGAAAAACGCAAGATACCGCAGTCGATCTTTCATGATTTTTTCAACCATCAACTTAGTTAATGAAGTAAAAGAACCACCGGATCCATGCGTGCGGTTTCATCATAAAGTGAAGTCGCGAATAACCTTTAAACTGTCGTGTTCAGCCTCTATCGGAATTGAATCTTTTTATCACCTTTGTTCCGTGGAGCAGCAACCACTTAAAAAACGGGCGCACCCGAAAAGCCTGACGAGTAGGAAGTAAAAAAATATAGGTCTCATGTCTAACAGTGTTTCGTTACATAGAATACTTAAAGCAAGCCCGGAAAAAATATTCCGCGCATTTACGCAAGCGTCGGCCATTGCATCGTGGTTGCCGCCCTATGGATTTGTGTGTACAGTTCAGGAATTGAATGCAACGAAAGGTGGTACTTTCAGGATGGCATTCGAAAACTTTTCAACAGGCAACGGTCATTCATTCGGTGGTACATACGTGGATATCAAACCCAATGAGTTTTTGAAGTATACCGATAAATTCGACGATCCAAATTTACCAGGAGAAATAACCACTTCGGTATCCCTTAAAAAAACGATTGTCGGGACAGAAATAAAAATCCTGCAGGAAGGAATCCCTGACGCAATTCCGGCAGAAATGTGTTATCTCGGTTGGCAGGAATCACTGGAGAAACTTGCAAAGTTGGTGGAGCCAGAGATACCAGATGCCTGAGCATCGAATTGACTTAAAATAAAAACTCAATTGGAGGAGCTTCACATGGTGAGGCTTTCCTTCTTTGATTTATTATGCCCGGGGCAATTCACAACGGCAGGTGTTAAATAAACAAAACTGGAGAATGTTCACCGTAAGTTGATCGGGATCATTTCGTGATTGCCCCCTTATAGGGTCGCATTTACACCCTTTCTCTTTACAATGAAATTCTGATTTTCGACAAAAAAATATTTATGGAACATCAAATCATTGAAAAGGACATTCCAGTTTTTTATGTTAATGCCGAAACGTTTCCTGATGGCGTGCTGGCGGCTTTTGAAAAACTGCACACGCATTTTCCTTTTTCATCGGAAAGGAGATTTTTTGGACTTTCAAGACCTGAAAACGGACACGGCATAGTATACAAAGCTGCGGCTGAAATGATATCTCCGGATGAAGCGCAAAAGTATAAACTCGGCACGATGGTTATTCCAGGCGGGAATTATCTTACTAAAACGGTTTATAACTTTATGGACGATATATCACAGATAGGAAAGACCTTTGATGAATTACTTACACAGCCTAACCTTGACCCTCAGGGATATTGTGTAGAGTGGTATCTGCCGAACGATAAAGATGTGGCGTGTCTGATACGTTTGAAAGAATAACACTCGGTAAAAATAATGGCGGGATACGTTTCATGCTAATGTGATCATTTGCAAAATGAAATTCCGCAAAGGGAATAATACCTGCTGCATGAATTCGTGGTGAAAAAGCAGCGGCATAGGAATAACTAGGAGTGACACGACCCATACATGTGACCACCATCTGTGCTGTGTAATTTGTTGAACCAATGCTGCATGTGACTCCAGATACATCGCAAGAGCGTGAATAGCAAAGTAGATCATTGGAAGACCAAACCCGGCGTTGACAGGAAATGAAATTGCAATTTCATGTAACACGCCTGATAAAAGAAAAGATGCGATTAATGCCTTCTCTTTTCCAACAAGGCTCTTTAGCGGACGGAAGGCAATCCGTGTTGTCATTTCTGAGAAGGCAATATTCCATCTTTTACCCCAAAATTCTTTCAGCGATTTAGATTTGTAAGGCGAGCGAAATAACTCCGAAACATTTACGCCCAACCTCCGCCAGACAGCAGCAGAAAGATTTAAAATGCCAAAGTGAAGAATAAGGCTAAGACCTGCTAGTAACAACAGCTGCGGAATAAATATTTTTTCTAAATCGGCGTTTTGTTCCACGGCCATGGAGGCATAAAGCAAAATCACACCAGCTGCCATGCGTGAAATTCCTTTCCAAAGTAAATGAGCGAAAGGCAAAGCCTGGTTTGGCAGCATTTCGAATAGTGCTGGCCTCATGCCGAACCATCCCAAACAAAATGCTGCCCATTGGATTCTGGTCAATTCCGTTTGATAGGAATATGTTTCAAGTACGACCAGCATTTTCATAGACACCAGTTGTAATACAACAATAATCAGCATCCGCGTCAGGGGCTCTTGCCTGGAAGAAATTAGGATCGAAAACACAGCTGTGATCAATGCGATTAGCCAGGCGATCAGTCTCGCTGTTTTTTTTTCATGAACCCATGGAACGACATGACCAATGACGAGTAGCATAAAAAGATAGACCGATATCAATGTCCAGGTTAGAGCCATGATATATTGAGGAAGAATGCAGTGAGATACGTTACAGCGAAAAGTATAAACAAACTAATCAGAGCAACTTCACCTATGATAAAGAGCAAACCCTTTGGTGCCTGCGTCCGATCAAAATAAAAGAATTGAATTCCGATCCGTGTTAGCCAGTATATTCCGATCAGCAGGGTAATTGCCTTTGCCAGAAAAGATTGATTAAGTAGTTCGTCCGAACCGAATGTGGAAATGATACCGAAGGTGAGGTTAATAGCGAGGATATAAGCAGCGTAAGTCCAGAACATTTGTTTCAGTAAGGGCTGAAGGACTGCAAGGTGGATTTCCCATTTCAGTGCTTTTGGGATGTAGAGGCTTCCCAGGCAAAGTGCAAAATGACCTATCCCACACCAGATGATGCCTGTTTTCATTATTTCCAGATTCATTTTTAAAGGGTTAAACCTCAAACCAACATAATTTTATCAAACTTTCAAAAGGTATTGAAACATTAATAACTTTAGTTTACCTTTACCGTATAATCCTTTAGAAATGAAACTGACAGAAGCAAAAAATCAATTTATCCAGGCATGGGGTACACTCGGATCGAAGTGGGGTATAAACCGCACGATGGCGCAACTGCATGCGTTGTTGATGGTATCTCCCGATCCGTTAAGCACGGAAGACATGATGGATGAGTTGAGCATTTCACGCGGAAATGTAAACATGAACATCAGGGAGCTAATGGATTGGGGATTGGTTGAAAAGATGCACAAACCCGGTGATAGAAAAGAATATTTCTGGGCGGAAAAGGACATCTGGAAAATTACAAAACAGGTGGCCAAAGAAAGAAAGAAAAGAGAACTCGAGCCGATCATTAAAGTGCTTGAGCAGGTGAGTAGTGTCGAGGGAGATAAAAAAGACAAAAAAGTTAAGGCATTTGTAGACAGTATTAACGGAATCAAAAGAATGGCAAACAATGCTGACAAAACATTGGACACCATGGTAAAAGCTGAGGAGAATTGGTTCTTTGGCGGAATACTAAAACTGTTCAGGTAAAAAAAAATTGCCTTAAAATTTCATTAGATATTGAAAGTTTGAATTCAGCAAGTATGAAAACACTCACCGGTAAACTCATCATCTACGACAGTAACTGCAAAGTATGCTCCGCTTTAAGAGATTTTGTATTGAAATTCACTACAATTCCTGACGAGAAAGTAAAGGCATATAATGCGTTGGACGGAGGTCTGACCAGTCATATCGATCCCGCGAAGTTTAAGAATGTAATGGCATTGATTGACATCGAAGGAGGTAATACAATATACGGTGCGGAGGGAGTTGCCTATATCTTTTCAAGTCAGTACAAGGTTATTGATTTTCTTTTTCGGTTTAAGCCAATGCTTAGGCTCTTCAGTTTCTTTTACAATACGCAAGCGTATAACCGCTACATTATTGCAACACCGAAAAGCAAATTTAAATGTGACTGTTTTCCTGATCGGGTAGTGAAATACAGACTTAGTTATATTGTGATGACGCTGCTTATCGCTATCCTGCTTACCGCGTTGTTCGGTACTTCGCTGAAGAATTATTTTGAGGATGTCTCAAACGTGGAGGCGGCGAAACAAATGCTGTTGATGGCTGGAACAGGTTGGGTATTGCAGATACTACTGGCTCTCGTTAACCTTCGAGATAAAGCACTCGATTACATCGGCCACCTCGGCAGCATCATGGTAGTGGGCCTGCTGATTCTGGTCCCATCAATTTTACTTCACTTCCTTACGGACATTAAATCGCCGTGGCTACCTGCTGTTAGTGTAATGCTGAGCAGTGGGTATATGTTATACCTTCACATTAACCGCGTAAGATACCTTGAGATCTCGCAAGGCTGGACAATCAGCTGGTTCCTGCTGCTGCAGGTTACTGCTTTGTATTGGATTTACTTCTTTCATTTAAACTAACATGCTATGCGCTTACTGAAACGACTGCCCATACACTATAAAGGTGAACTGCACGATGTACGGTTGATAAACTTCTCCATAGCGATGGAGGAAGTCTTAAACAAGATTTCGCCAAATATTAAGGCTCGTGATTTTAATGGTCGTGCTATGATCTCCATGGTAGATGTAAAGTTAAAAAACATGTACGCGGTTAAAATTCCCTTTGTACATTTCAACTACCGCCATGTTGCTTTCCGACTGCTTGTTGATGACAGCCAGTACAACAACGGTGCACATAAAGGCATATTTTTCTTTCGATCTTTTACTGATAAACCGCTCATTGTATTTGGTGGAAAGCTCATGACAGATTACAACCTGGAGCTCGCGAACATTGAAGAGACGAGTAGCGAAGTAACCATCAGTCAAGGCGATAAAAAAGTGAAATATTGCCTGGATAATAGAACTGCTGCCGCTAATCCTGATTTAAAAAGTCGTATTGGTGCACTTGACCGCGCTTACGCTGTGCTGGGAAATACCGTGAGGGTAACGCAAATACAAAGGGAGAAGTGGCCAATAGAATTGGTGAGCTGCAATAGATTTGAGAATACGTTTTTTAAAACCGCAAAGTTTGAAGGCGCATTCCGCGTTCCCGAAACGATTTACTACGATTGGTTTCCGCCCAAAGCAATTCATGTATGAAAATAGTTGTACTAGGCGCGTCTGGTCAGGTTGGATCGGTCATATACAGTGGCTTAAAAGACATACACGAGGTAACCGGTACATCGCGAAACAGATCGGGCAAATATCTTCAGTTCGATCCTTTCAGCGATGACTGGTCAGTACTCGGAAAAGC
Source organism: Ohtaekwangia sp. (assembly GCA_035628875.1). Classification (GTDB taxonomy): domain Bacteria; phylum Bacteroidota; class Bacteroidia; order Cytophagales; family Cyclobacteriaceae; genus Ohtaekwangia. Next base: position 112,652 of record DASPIZ010000070.1, read on the forward strand.
AGATGTACTGATCAATTGCGTTGGGCAAATAGCAGCAACGCCTAAAAGCAGTTTTGATCGCATCCACGTATTACTGACAAAACAAATACTCGCACACCGTCAAAATCTTGGAAATCCCAGGATCATTCAGATTTCTGCTTTAGGTGCATCCACAGATCATCAGGTGGAATTTTTGAGAACAAAAGGGATCGCTGACGAATTGTTGCTTCAACATCCGAACGTTGCTGTGATTCGACCTTCGATAATTTGTACACCACGTACAATGCTTGTTAAGAAGATGATCATGTTGTCCGAACTGGCGCGTGTATTTTTTGGCTTTGTTCCGATACCAAGGGGTTTTCTTACAACACAGATACAACCGATCATGCCGGATGATCTAATTGACCTCGTGCGGAAACTGTGTTATAGTCACAACACACGAATCATTCCTGCCGTTGGTCCGGAACCGATAAGTTTTCACGAAGTCATTCAAATATTAAGAGAATGCAGACACGAACAACTAAAGGTGATTGAAGTTTCAAAACGATTTACTGACATAGTCGTTAAGAATTTTGTCGGCTATCTCCTCCCTAAAATCATCAGTACGCAACAGTACCAACTATTGTTCGAAGATAATACTGCGGACGTGGAAACGATTGAAACATTTTAGGAAGACCTTTGAGATCGACAAAGGAATTTTTTAAAAAAGAATTTACATATGCCGCTGATTGAACTCACAACATTGATCAATGCACCAATTGAAAGATGCTTTGATCTTGCCAGAAGCATTGATCTGCATAAGTTATCGACTGAAGGGACGAACGAGGAGGCCATTGCCGGTGTAACATCCGGGTTGATTGGAAAAAATGAGCAGGTGACCTGGCAGGCAAGGCATTTTGGAATTACACAAACCCTTACATCCCGCATTACCGCTTTTGAATATCCTTGTCACTTCCGTGATGAGATGATTCAAGGTGCGTTCAAGGTGATCAGGCATGATCATATATTTCAGACCCTAGGAACCAAAACTGAAATGAGAGACAAGTTTTATTTTGAGTCTCCGGGATGGATTCTTGGAGTTTGCTTTAATCAATTAGTTTTAACGAAATACCTGCGTGCATTGCTCAACAAGCGCAATGAAATAATAAGAGACGTTGCTGAAAGCGAAAGGTGGAAAATAATTTTAAAAATGTAAGCATGAAACTCCCCGTATTAGATGGCGTTATTGATAGAAGAATACTGATCAACTACAGGATAGATCCTGAGGTTGTAAAGTTGTTGCTACCATCTCATTTAGAGCCCTTGGTGATAAACGGCTACGCAAGCGGTGGGGTTTGTTTATTAAGATTGAAGAATATTGGATTGAAATTCGCGCCATCGTTTCTTCGGATAACATCTGAGAACGCTGCGCATCGGTTTCTCATTTCCTTTGAAAAGAATGGTGTTGTACACCGTGGCGTTTATATTCCGAGAAGAGATACCGACTCCATGCTGAATGTTGTACTAGCAGGAAAATTCTTTTCATGGCCACACTATCGGGCTGTATTTGCGGTGGGAGAAGGGAATGGAAAATATGCTGTTAGCATGCAAAGCAGAGATGGATATACCAGGCTCGAAGTCGACGCGCGAAGAACAGATCACTTTCCTTCAAACTCGATGTTTGATTCTTTGCTGCACGCATCCTGCAGTTTTAAGGACTGTGCCTTAGGTGTTTCACCATCAACGAAACGTTCGGAGTTCAAAACGATTAAGCTTCAAACAAAGACCTGGAATGTTACACCACTCCAGGTTCATGATTTGAAATCAAGTTACTTTGAAGACAAATCGTTATTCCCTCATGATACCATTCAATTTGATAACGCGCTGCTTATGGAAGGGGTTAGCCGTGAGTGGTTAAGTGATGACGTTTGAGCATCTTTCTTTTAATTTTAGTGGATACGTTTTCCGAAGATGTGTCCCTATTTCGTCACCACGTTTCTCTTGTTCGTGTTACCCACGCAAGCGAAAAGAATCGTTCGTAGGCGATGTGCTCGCTGAACGTTATCGTCTTCGCGCCGCGAGCATCTGCTTCACGAAGCGCCCAGTTAAATCTGAAGATGAAATCGCTTTGATCGAGGATTTCAGAGATGCTGCGCATGGTTGCAGCTTCAATAAATTCCCCAGTCGGTTCCAGGAAGCCAGGAAGGTGCGAAAATATCTCCTGAAAACTCGCTTCCACGTCTGGAAGACCGAGTTGATCTACCTGATTGATTACCCAAAGCAGCATCCATATAGATTCGGTACGTGAAAATAAAATGTTCAGGTCATCTTCGGTAAAATGTGTCTTATGAAAAAAGGCTTTTTCTTGGTCAGTGGCTTTTACCCAAAGTCCTTCATGGATCAGGAAGACCATTGCAGGTTGTCCTAAACTTGGGTCGGTAGCTATACAACTTAAATAGCTTAAGATCAGGATGCGCTCAGCAACTTCTTTCGGCGATCGTAAAGTGACCATGTCTTCTTCTTCGATAGGCGGTAAGTCGTCTTCGAGGGTTATGCCAAGGGATAATAATAATTTTTCCGAGTTGTGTTTTCTTTCCAGTGCCGTCATTGTTGCAAGATATGGAAATGCGGGATTGTTTCACTTAGGTGATTTGACGATTTGAATGCAGTGAACCGTCGCTCAGGATCGCAATAGACCCTCATATATGTCGCTTTTACACCCACGTGAGGCCTCTGTTTTGCAGTAGTTTTGTTTACAACAAAAAAAAGATCCTATGCAAAAGATAACACCACATTTATGGTTTGATAAGGAAGCCAAAGAAGCTGCGACGTTTTATGCAGGTGTGTTTCCCGACTCCAAGATCAACCAGGTATCAGTCATAAAAGATACACCGTCTGGTGATTGTGACATCGTATCGTTTCAGGTTTGGGGGCAGCAGTTTATGTCGATCAGTGCTGGCCCACTGTTTAAATTCAACCCTTCGATATCGTTCATCGTGAATTTTGATCCGTTGTTTTTTAAAGGATCGGCCTCACCTGCAAAGGAAGCGCGACAAAAAATGGATGCGGTGTGGGAAAGTTTGTCAGAAGGCGGCATAGTTTTGATGCCGTTGGATAAGTATCCTTTTAGCGAACGCTATGGATGGATTCAGGATAAATATGGCGTTACGTGGCAATTGATCCTCACTGAACCGCAGGGGCACCCGCGTCCGCCAATTGTTCCGTCGATTATGTTTGTCGGTGAAAACGCTGGTCGTGCTGAAGAAGCGATTAAATTTTATCTTGATGTATTTAAGGATTCGAAAATGGGAGAGGCGCATCGTTATGGCTCCAATCAACAGCCCGACACCGAAGGAACATTAATGTATGCTGACTTTAGGATTGAAGGTTGCTGGCTTGCTGCAATGGACAGTGCACAGGAACATAAGTTCAATTTCAACGAAGCAATCTCGTTATTGATCAATTGCGATACACAAAAAGAAATCGACTACTATTGGAACAAACTTTCAGCGGATCCAAAAGCAGAACAATGCGGATGGCTCAAAGATAAATTCGGACTTTCCTGGCAAGTAAATCCTTCTTCCATGGACGAGATGTTGAACGACAAAGATCCTGCGCGTGTAAAACGTGTTACGGAAGCATTCCTGAAGATGAAAAAATTTGATCTGGCGACATTGGAGAAAGCATATCAGGGTGCGTAACCAAAGAGAAAAAATAAAGAGCTAATCTGAATTGAATTGGCTCTTTATTTTTTTAAGGTAACCATCGGAACGCCGTCCGCGCAGATAACAGTTATGTACTCAATTCCCAATGTCACCGCACAAGATGTAGCAATGCCTAAATTGTGCATGCTAATCCTTTTTAATTTACTTCACGAAGTGCATTAGTTGTTATTCAAAACCTCCAGCCTGTAGCCTTTACCATGTACATTTGTTATGCGAAGATCAGGGTCATTGCTTAATTTTTTTCTAAGTTTTGATATAAACATATCAAGACTGCGACCAGTGATCACACCCTCGTCGGTCCATACTTCCTGAATTAGTTCATCGCGTAATGTAAGGTGTCCGATATTTTTAGTGAGTAACATCAATATGCTACATTCTTTATCTGTCAATGAAATTGTTTCTTCGCCCATTTTCAAACGCTGGTAGGCGATGTCGAATACAAATTTTCCTAATGTTAGAACCGGGATGTTTTCATTTTGAATCGAATCATGCGGCTCCACCAGCTCCGTTTTTTTAGGACCAACGTTTTTGATGATTAACACAAAAGCCAGTACCGATAAAATACCGCTGGTCAGTATAGCAATTTGTGAATTTAGAGCAGTCTGGGCTGGGATATCAGCAAAGGCAATTTCAATATTGTAGCAAGCTTTCGGCTGACTTCTGCCACCACAAGGTTTAATGCTGTTGACCGGAGGGTTAATTTCAAATCCATAAACAACGGCTGGACTATGACATTCGTGAACCGTAACGGTGTATCTTGGTAATCCTGTTTTGTTAAGAATCAGCTGAACGATTGCAACTAATGTGTCGGGCTGAAATGCAAACTCGTTTTCAAATTCAAGCAGAAACACACGGTTGGATTTTTCGATGACAGGACGAACCACCGAAGTGGAGTCACCAGCGCGAAGAAGTAATTCATGTCCGATGGCACGCACAGCGATATTCACCCGTTTTGAAATTACTTCACCTTCCGACTTATCTGTAACGAAAGCAGCTAAAGCGAAAATAGCGCAAAGCGATACTACTATTAAAGCGAAAAGTTCAAATCCTGCACGTTTGAAGACTCGATTGGAAAAATTTACTTTCATTTACATTATTTTTACAAGCTCTTTACACTTGCCGACACCTTCGATGCGTACGTTTGGTTATCAAAACCAAAGTAACTTTTTTATGAGACATTTTAAACAATCGTACATCCTATTGCTGGTACTAACGGTATTTATTAGTTCACGGACATTTGCCCAGGACTTTTTTTTCAATTTGAATTTATTTAATCAAGCAAAAAATTCAGCCAGGGCAAAAGAGGTAATGCAAGACAACGAATACAAGAGAACCGGCTATGAGAAGGGAAACTTTTATTCGAATCCACTTATGTTGAACGGAGAGCCGTTAGACTACAATATATTTAACATTGGGTCTAAAGGGGAATTGACAGTGATTAAAGGGGCGGCGATAACCGGTAAACCAACGCAGGTTCCTTTTTACATCTATTTGAGAAGAGGTGGAAACAAGATTGTTATCCCTGGTTACGAAACACCTGAAAAAAGCCAGACTAAAATCGATATATCGCAGATTTTACGACACGCCAAGCCAGGAGATATGCTAGTGATAGAGTCGGTCAACAAGGAAGATGGACCAGTCAAACGAGTTTTAAAATTACCTGGCGGCGGCTGCTAAATTAAACGCATGGCAAAACCCGTCTTTGATAATAGCTTTGACTTTTCAACCATGTTCATTGCTAACAATTCTTATTTCTATTTAAACACGCATGTAAACTCATACGATGACAATGGCAAGAATTTTATCATCACGGATTATTCTTACGACGAAGAGAGTGGTAATCTGAAGTTTAACTTCACCTATTCTTATTCAGACTATAATGATGAAACGGTTGAGGTTTCTGGTAAAGTCAATGTAATCGTATACAGAGCGCAACTACTCGGATAACAAATTTATAAAAAGCAAATTAAAGAGTCCTCTGGTTAAATAAACCGGATGGGCTCTTTACTTATTTTACCGGTAAGATTTGCTTTATTTTGAGCTCATCTAAGGATCCTGCTAGAGTAGCATCTTAAAAAGAAAATGGATTCATTTCCCGTCGCTCTTTTTTCTTCTCAGCTTTCTCTTTTTTATATTGTGCTTCGTCGATCAGTTTTAGTTTCCATTTGGCTGAATTATCGTATTCGTAAGCCATGTAAAGTATATCATTTGTTGTATAAAAGCCTTTTGTAATCTTTGATACAAGGTTGGGTTCATCTTTGAAGAATTCTATGAGTTGTGCTTTTAATTTTTTTTTGATCAGTTTCCCATCGTTTACGTATTTCAACGAGGTGCCATCGTTTTTGACGAGCTGCATCCGAAACTTTTCCTCAAACGTGGTAAATGTTGACGGCGGGTTGAATCCCGTCTGCGTCGTATGTTGCACCATTGGCGTTGAACTGTAAGTAAGAACCTGACGCTCCAGTACATCTATTCTTTTTCCGTTAGAAATTTCCTTAAAGTACCTGTTATCTAAAACCCGATAAGTAAACCGACCCAATTGAAATCCTTTGATTTCTTTTGAATTGTAACTATCCACGTTTGAATCTTTATTGTTGCGTAACCGAATTTTACGAAGTTGTTTGGAACCTTCTGTTACAAGCTTCACCTGACCGTACAAGGTGTCATTATTTACCTTTACGATATATCCATCCATGAATCCTTCGTTGTACTGAGGAGTCTGCCCGAAAGAAAGTGTAGATGAAATCACAAGCATGGGAATAATCAGTCGATAGCGTCTCATGCTGGTAAAATTAAGCAAATTGCTGACATCAAGATCATTAAATTCAACGTGGAGATCAGAACCAATATTGAATCCTGTTCGTAGTTTCAGCTTCTGTCTTTGGTTAGCGAAATTAACAGCATTGCGAAAACCGTTAAATAAGAAAAATACTCTTAATCTCTGACATCGTTCTAAATATGTGACGAACAAAGTAGTGATGCAATACAGCTTTAGAACATTATTGGTTTCATTCCCCGTAGATTATCACTCTACTGTTTTTTAGATTTGCTTAAACACTCCTGAATTAGCTCATGAATACGTGTGTTATGATAAACACCACGGAAACGTTCAGCGCCAGGACCATACGCAAAAACCGGTACCATTACTGCACTGTGATCATTGCTGCTAAAGTTACCATAGACTGATCCGCTAGATATATCTCCGTCTAATATCGACAGTCCGCCAGTTTCGTGATCAGCAGTTACTATCACCAGTGTCTCCCGGTCTTCATCTGCGAATTTCAAGGCCGCCGCCACAGCCTGATCAAAATCAAGAACTTCCGTTACAACATAGCCCAGGTCATTATTATGTCCGCCCCAGTCAATTTGTGCGCCTTCCAGCAAGATGAAAAAATCGTCAGGCTGATCCTTGAAAACTGAAAGTGTTTTTTCCAATGACGCTGATAAGAAATTGCCACGTCCTTTTAATTTCGAAATCACTGCTGCATCATCTAACAAAACGAACTTCTCGGATGTAAAGGAATCAATGGAATCAAAATCAGTTCCTACAGCATAGCCGGATTTCATCAGTTCAGCAAATAAATCTTTACCATCCGAACGGTTTTTAAAATGCGTCTTTCCGCCACCAATCAAGATACTACTACCGCTGGTGATAAAGTCAAGTGCTATTGCTTCGCTTAAGCTTCGTTCGCTTTGATGAGCATAAAATGCCGCCGGGGTAGCATCGGTAACATCACCGTTTGAGATAATGGCACTAGCTGCGCCTGATGATTTTAATGTTTCCAAAATGGAAGCTAAGGGATTGCCCAGTGAATCAACACCAATGAAACGATTATTGGTTTTTTTGCCTGTAGCCATAGCGGTAGCACCTGCGGCAGAATCGGTTATATAGCTATCGGAAGCGGTTGTTATTGAGAAGCCAATATCCCGGATGTTAAAAATGCTTAAGCTTCCGAAATTTGCTGTGTAACCGCTGTAGAGTTGAGACAATCCCATGCCATCACCAATCATTAAAATTATATTGCGTGGGGAACTGGCCCATTTCGTTTCTTCATACAAAGGCATATACGCAACTTGTTTACGTTGGCTGGTAAAAGAGCGTTGAGGAATCTGCTGGAGAAAGTTAGCCAGTAAGACAACACGATCAGTGTTAATAATATCAACGTCGAGTTCCCTCAGTTTAATCCACGCATTTTCAAAATCAGGAGCACCCCAAAACCTGATGGGCTTTTTCTTTCTGTGTGCTTCAGCAACAATCCTTTCAATTTTCAAACGATCTGGGGCAGTTAAAACTCCTTTGCCATTCCACGAGGAATGATTGCTAAAACTTGTACTAATCAACCGAATTCTTTTTAATTGATCTGGGGTATATTCAATTCCGGGCCGACCATCAAAATGAATAAAGTCGGGAAACGTATTCCACGTTGCAGGATCGGGCACGTCCCCGCTGATGGTGATCCATAAGGATTTGCACGCGATAAGGTCGGGATATCTTTTTAGTTCAGCTACTAATTTCGTTAATGTCGGCGCTCCCTCCGATTTTAGATCTATCATCAAAGACAACGGTTTATTGCTTTTTGGATAGGCGTTGCCCTTATTTTTATGAATCTGTTGTTGAAGCGGTTTTAGATAGAGCGAGTCTAACGTTTTATCTAAACTTATTTCCGATGGGGTATGTGCTACTACTAACTTTCCTTTGTAGAGGAAAACATCTGCTTCAATGAAATCGGCTTGTTGATGATATGCGACAAAAAAAGGAATCGATTTCTCATAGTCATTATGCGCAAAGATCATGGTCTGGGGAGACTGACCGAGCGCAGCGCTCATAACAAAGTAAGTAATGAGAGAAGTAAAGATGCGCATCATTTTAATTTTGATTTTTTAGGCAACGATACCGTGTATAATATATTCCCATTGAAATCGATAACCTGTACTAATGTACTGCTTTGTGTTACTGAAAATAACATAAACCCATATTCGGATTGGGCAAATTTACTGGTTGGTAACATCTTGACTGGTGTTCGTTCAGAGGCAGCACCCGATATAAAATGATTTATGTTTGCTGCTGTAACGATGTGTTGGAGACTATGTTCATGACCGGCGAGATATGCGTCTACCTTGTACTTTTCAAGCAACGGTTCAATTGAGCTTCTGACAGATTTCGTGTCATGACTTTCAGACCGCCCTCCTCCGGTATAAATAGGATGGTGGCCAACGACAAACTTCCATTTAATGTTAGGCGAGGGGTTAGCAAGAAGGTTTTTAAGCCATAACTTTTGCGCCGTAGTATCCTGGTCATGAACTTTATGACCAGATCCCGAATGATAGTTTTTTATAAGCGGGGTAGTATCGATGAACGCTAAAAGAACTTGCTGTGTAGTGTCTCCGTTTAGATTTATAACTTTCGAGTAATAACGCGAAGGCATTTGCCACCGGCGACTGATTTTTGAATACGCAATTTGCGCCTCAGGATTGGAGCCATAGTCATGGTTACCTAGTACCGGGTACCAATTCCATTGCAAAGAAAAATCGGTATAGATATCTTCAAAGGAATATTTCCACAGGGGATCATGTTCGCTTACCACACCCAGTGGATAAAAATTATCTCCCGCTGAAACGATAAAATCAACACTTGCTGCCGAGGCAGTTTTGCCCATCTGTGCCGCAACTTCTTTTTGATGATCGGCACCATTTCTTCCCCAGTCGCCCATGAGAATAAAATTTAGGGCGCTGGGATCAACCTTTAAATTATTGGCCGATAGTTTTGCGTTTTGTGCCTGAGCAAAAAATGTGGATATCGTTAATATGAGCGATAGAAAGGTTTTGATTTTACTGTATCTCATGGGTGCCAGGAATTTTAATCGATAAAAAGTTTTGTGTTTGAGCCGCAAGAAAGAATTTTTAAAATGCACCTTTTGAAACTCTTTGTTACGGTTTTATTATGCAATCCTTAAAACGAAGAGAAGCAAAATGCGACATAACTTTCGAATGAGAATAATTCTAATTCAGCTGTAACTATGCGCTGACTACTGGTTCACACGATTGAAAGGACGGTGTGGTAAAAGTGGAAATAGAAATCGAAATGTGGCTCCTAAAAATTTCATATTAAAACAAAATGAATTTATAACATTTTTCTGTGCGTGATAACATTACATTAAGTTTTGTTTATTGAACCGAGAACGCTGTGTGCTAATTCATAAAAAACTTATTACCCGATTAACTTAAGCTTAATCCAAAGTTCCATTTCACGATTTTATTTCTCTTTTACTTTGGCGCTCGTTAGGCGCGTATAGCGTCTGGCAAAAATCATTCACCCATTAACTCTTAAAAGCTTTCTATGAAAAATTTGTACCAGCGGCTCCCGGGGAGCCAACTGCTAGCGTTTAGTTTGAAGTGCCTTGCGGCGGTGGGGCTATCATCCTTTATCTGCCTGTCAACGCAAGATGTATTTGCAAAAAGCTACATATACCAGGAAGGGAAAGTAGTGACGGGAAACGTAAAAGATTCAGAGGGGGTAGCGATGCCAGGCGTTAACATTCACGAGAAAGGAACTACCAACGGAACAGTGAGCGACGTGGATGGTAACTACAGGCTCGTCCTGTCGTCATCTAATGCTATTCTGATTTTCAGTTTTATTGGAACTGAAACAAACGAAGTGACCGTAGGCACTCAGTCGGAAATTTCTGTGTCGCTGATGCCAGCCTCCGAGACATTGGAAGAGCTTGTCGTAATAGGCTACGGTACCCAGAAAAAGTCTGACGTGACAGGCGCAGTCACTTCTTTGAAAAGTGAAAACTTTAACCAGGGCGTAGTTACCAATCCCGGCCAGCTCTTACAAGGAAAAGTTTCGGGTGTCAATGTAACCACTGCGAGCGGTGAGCCAGGTGCTGCGCAAAATGTGATTATCCGCGGCATTGGAAGCTTGCGATCCGGAACGCAACCGCTTTACGTGGTCGACGGATTTTTACTCGACAATTCCTCGCAAGGATTTGACACCAATCCGCTCAATTTTCTTAATCCCAATGATATAGAAAGTATAGACGTATTGAAAGATGCCAGCGCCACCGCTGTATATGGTTCGAGGGCATCAAATGGAGTTGTTGTCATTACCACAAAGAAGGGAAGATCAGGGAAAACAGAAATGAATTTTTCAACATCCGCAGCTTGGTCCTCCATGTCCAATAAGATAGATGTATTCAGTGCCGACGAGTTTCGCAGGCAGGTGCAGTCGGAGGGTGGAACGTTAAACGACTTTGATGGAAATACCGATTGGCAGGATGAGCTAAGTCAAAAAGGTTTTTCAAAAACCATTGACTTTTCACTCGGAGCCGCCTCAGAAAAATTTTCCTACTATGCATCAGTAGGCTTTCAGGATCAGGAAGGAATTCTTAAGAATAGCAATCTGAAACGTTATTCCGGTAAGTTGAACATGAATCAAAAAGGAATCAACGGAAGACTGAATGTGGGTTTTAATCTTACTGCATCCCACACTGAAAATTTACGCCCTAATATAAACGCTACCATCAGCGACATGCTTAGTTTAAATCCGACTATTCCTGCCTATACTAACGGAGAGCCTACACTGCTGACCACAAATGCATTGAATCCTTTGAAAAGGTATGAAATATTCAGCGACGAGGCCGTTAACAACCGTATCCTGGCGAGTATTTCACCGTCGTTAGAACTTCTGGATGGCCTTGTTTATAAGCTAAATCTTGGTGTGGACTATTCTGCTACAGACAGGGACGAGCAGTACAAACCTTTTCCGTCTGTTATAAATGAATCCAATATTTCAGATGGGTCATTGTCCACACTCACGAGCACCAATACAAATCAGCTTGTGGAGAACACACTTACCTACAACTGGAATAAGGGTGTTCACAACGCTATTCTGTTGGCGGGACATTCGTACCAAAGCTTTCTTGAGGAGGATAGAACATTTTCTTACAGAGGCTTCGCCAATAACAACATTGAACCCAAGTACCAGGATCAGACCAGCACAACAGTGTATCCTACAACGGTGACTTCGTCTGCTGTTAAGAATGAGCTGCAATCATACTTCGGAAGACTTAACTACGTGTACGACGATAAATATTTGTTCACCGCAACGTTTCGTGCCGACGGATCGTCCAAATTTGGAGACAACAGTAAGTATGGTTATTTTCCTTCTGTTGCCCTGGGCTGGAATATCAGCAACGAAGATTTTATAAACAGCGCGACATTCAACAACCTGAAGTTGCGGGCAAGCTGGGGGCAAACGGGTAACCAGGAAATTCCCTCCAAAATTACAAAAGCAAGCTATTCTGAAAACAGACTAATAACCGGCGGTCAAAGCTATAACACTTATCCGTTAGATCCCAACGCCACGGCTATTGGCGGATACCCGTACGGAATAGTCTATACACGTTTAGCGAACCTCGATCTGCAATGGGAGGTATCCACTCAAATAAACGTAGGTCTCGATTTTGCAATCCTTGATAATCAATTGAGTGGTAGTCTGGATTATTTCAATAAGAATTCGTCCAATATACTTTTGGAAGTTACTCCCGCCGATCCTGTTCAACCTACTGCTACCTACTGGACAAATATCGAGGATATGAAGATCCAAAACAGTGGTATCGAGTTGGCGTTGAATTATAGTGGAAAAACACGGGGCGACTTTTCATATAATATCGGCGGTAATATCACGTATCTTGACAACAAAGTAAAAGACTCTCCTTATTCGGTGTTGACCACAGGCGCAGCCCAGGGTTCCGGTCAAACTGGCGCCACCATTAATGGCTACATCAACAATGAGCCAATAGGTGCATTCTATATGTTTCAGTTTGAAGGCATTGGTACCGATGGTCTCAATAGGTTTAAGGACATCAATAGTGATAATGCAACATTGGACAACGACAGGAGTGTTGTCGGAAGTGCTATTCCAAAAGTGATCTACGGTTTTCACGTGAACGTGAAGTATAAAAGGTTTGACCTGGGTATTAACTTCAATGGCGTAGCAGGAAACGAGGTTTACAATCATACGGCGATGAGCCTGTTCACCAAAGCACAATTAACCAAGTCTAATAACGCAACAGATTTTACGGTTAAATATCCTAATGAAGCTATCTCAAACGCCAATACTGTATCCACACGGTATTTGGAGAATGGGTCTTTCCTAAGATTAAACAACGCTACACTGGCGTACAATCTGAGTTCGGATAAGATCGGCCTATCCGATGTATTGCAGAATATCCGCGTGTCGCTAACTGGTCAAAACCTTTTTGTAATAACAGATTATTCCGGATTTGACCCCGAAATCAATACGGGATCAACTCTAGGAGGCGTTCAAACTTTTGGGATAGACTATTTTACTTATCCCAAGGCACGAACAATCCTGGTTACGCTCAATGTAACATTCTAGCAATAAACGAACTGATTTACTTCGAGAAACCAATAAAAAAGAATCACATGAAATGTCCATCAACAACGCGTAGATTCAGTGGGATCATTATTCGTGGGCATTGCATGTGTTCCTAAAAAATAAATACTACTAAGCACATGAATAACATAAGACTTAAAAAAGCCCTACCGATCGGTATATTCTTACTCGCGTTTTTCGGTTGTACCTCATTGGAGGAAGAAATTCTCGACGAGTCGCTGACTGGAACAGGTCAAGCCGAAATTGTTAGTGGGTCAATAGCTCCCGTGTATGGTCTTCTCCGCCAGGTGTGGATGCATACCGTGAATTTCGGACTTCAGGAAGTTGCTTCCGATGAAGCCATTCTTCCATACCGGGGCGGTACAGACTGGTATGATGGAGGCAAGTTCATCGCCGTGCATCAGCATCTTGTGACTCCGAGTAATGCTTTGGTAGGTGATACCTGGACAAGTATCACGTTATGTCTATCGAGAGCAGTAATTGCCGAGGAACGATTGGTGTTAGAAATTGAAAAGGGTAATCAGGAAGCGCAGCATGCGCTGTATGAAATGGTTGCCATGAATGCATACCTCAATATGCTCGCGCTCGATAATTGGGGACTTATTTTCAAAAAGGAAAACTCGGACCAGATTTCCGAAATACTACGAGGTCAAGAAGCAATCAATTACATCGAAAGTCGACTTTTGTCGGTAGTGGATCTGATGCGTAATGACATCGGTCCGGGCAGACTTACCAAAGATGCGGTACGCGCTTTACTGGCTCGTTTATATCTGAATGCTGCTGTGTATCGCGATCCTTATGGTGCGCCTGATTTTAAGAAAGAGGACATGGATAAAGTTATACAGTACACAAGCGATATTATTTCAGGGTCTCATTCATTGTCACCTGAATACTTTGACCTGTTCAATGATGATAACCATACTAATCCGGAAATTATTTTTGCTCAGGATCAAAGAGGTGTGCTTGACACTGAGCACAGCAGATGGGCTTATTGGTCAATCTCCGGAGACCAGGTTCCAAGACCAGAATTTCCAAGTACAAGAGGGACCGATGCTACGGCAGCCACAACTGATTTTATACAAACGTGGGTTGACGCCTATGGGAGCGTAGACGGAGCCGCTGAGGAAGATGCCCGTTTTTATCAACAGAATACTATCATACCTGATGCCCTTAAAGATCTTACTGGCGTAACTCCTGCAAATGATGCTGAGCATTACTATTGTGTTGAAGCTACCGAATTTGAAATCGACAGAGGAATTATTGGTGGTGTAATATGGGGCCCAAGAAAAGATGCCGGAGGTCAAATTTTGACTTGCGACGATGGAAAGGTGAGAATATATCCCGTTATCAACAGAAGGACCAGTGGTGCAAACCTTAGTTATGTTGATCATACACTCAACGTCGATTTTACGGAACAGGGAAGTCTGCATAATACAGGTCACCGGTTTTCTAAATACCAGTTTAGCCATACCGCTACTAATTGTTGCTCCTACAGTAGTGTTGATGTAGTTTTGATCCGGCTCGGAGAAATCTATTTGATGCGTGCCGAAGCGAAGTTGAGAAATGGCGACGATGCAGGGGCGTTGACGGATGTTAATACCCTGAGAACTTCGAGGACTGCCAGACCTGCGCAAACTCCTCCGGCGCTGACTTCTATTGACCTGGATATTTTATTTCGCGAATCCGGATTTGAACTCTACTGGGAAGGCCTGAGACGAAACTATCAGATACGGTTTGGCAAATATGAAGATTCCTGGACAGGCAAGACCGATAACGATGTACACAAAAGGTTGTTTCCGATCCCTCAGAAAGCAATAGATGGTGCCTCCAGTGAAAAAGGATTCCTCGTTCAAAATCAGGGATACTAAATCAATGTCGTTTACTTAAGCTTCCATCAACCTTCTCCTTCGGAGAGGGCAGGGTGAAGCAAAAAATAAATAAGCTTAAGTAAACGACATTGGATACTAAGTTGTCAGCCTATTCACAAAAATAAACCGATCACCAAAGGTCGAAAGCTACAGTGTAGCCTTCGACCTGTTTTCCTCATCTTACACAATGCCTATGGAACGCTTACAAAAACACTTAACGCTAACTTTATTCATTTGCTTGTCGTTTACCGCCTTGCGCGGTCAGCACCTTAAGATGAACCAGACACAGGTCATCGGAAGTCATAACAGTTATAAAATCGGGATCGAAAAGCCACTGATGGACTTACTTGTGTCAGAACGTCCAGAAGCAAAAGGATTGGATTACGAACATATTCCCATAACTGAGCAATTGCATTTGGGCTTGAGAAGTCTGGAGATTGATGTGCTGTATGACCCGGAGGGAGGTCGATTCTCCAATCCGAAAGGTATCGAGATGTTAAACGCTCAGGGCGTGAAGGCCAAACCTTACAACGCTGAAGCCATGAACAACCCTGGCTTCAAAGTACTTCATGTACCGGATATCGATTTTAGGACGCACTGTAGTACATTCAAAGCATGTCTGTCTGAGATTAGGCAGTGGTCACAATCAAAGCGTGATCACCTTCCGATCATCATTACGATCAATCCTAAAAGTTCAGGACTTGACAGGCCTGGTTTTGCACAGGTAATACCATTTGATAAAAAGGTATTGGACGCACTTGATATGGAGATTCTTGAGGTTTTTGAAGTTGACCATTTGATTACACCAAAACAAGTAAAAGGAAAATATGAAACACTACGAATGTCAATCGTGAAGGAAGGCTGGCCAGAACTTTCCAAAGCGAGAGGAAAAATACTTTTCGTACTCGATGCGGGAAAAGCATTGACAGAATTGTACATAGCAGGAGAAGAAGTTTATGCAAGGCCGATGTTTGCCAACACGCACGCAGACAGTGCGCATGCTGCTTTTTTTATCATGAATAATCCCGTTGCGCAGGAGAAAGAAATAGCTTCATTGGTAAAACAAGGGTTTATGGTACGAACCCGTTCTGATGCCGACACCAGAGAAGCCCGGACCGGCAGCAAGGTCAGGTTTGAAGCAGCTATTCGGTCTGGCGCACAGGTTATCACGACGGATTATTATTTAAAATCACTGAGTCCAAACAAAGACTATGAAATTTCTTTTGATGGTAAATACAGTCAATGCAATCCGGTTCTTGTAACGTCATCGGGATGTGACTTGAAGTAGGGTGGTGTCATCATGTGATGAAAGTCTGACGTTATTCGAATTCATCAACAACATCGATCAACTTAAACTTTTTTACAGAAAATGATATTTTCTGGTGCAGCCATTTAAGAAATTTTGAATCAGAATTCCCCCAGTTGTGGGACCATTTGTTATCTTTTAATGTCCATTCTCCAATAAACTTATTAAAGGGTTTTCCGGCTTTGTTGTAAACCTGTTTCAGTCATTGTTTTGTCAATACCCAGAGCAGTGTCTTGTGAATAACTACTATTAAATTGAATACTTAATAGAAACAAAGAAGTAAATTTTATAACTATATTTTCATTGATTTTGTTTTTCCCCTCAAACATGCAATCCCATCCTGTCTCACGAACAAATTTTTACGACCTTAATGTTCAGACTTAACCAAATCTGCTTGTTGTACTGGTAGTCGTCTAAGTCGGTTTCCTGTTGCTGCAAAGATTGCGTTAGCCAGGGCAGGAGCTACAGGAGGAACGCCTGGCTCTCCGGCACCTCCCATCTTTTCAGCGCTAGGGACAATATAGACTTCTATTTTGGGCGTTTCGGTTATTCTCAGCATCCGGTAATCATGAAAATTTGATTGTTGTACCTGACCTTTTTCTATTGTTATTTCCCCATGTAATGCTGCGGTGAGGCCAAAAATGATACCGCCCTCCATTTGTGCTTGAACACCAGCGGGATTAACAGCCAAGCCGCAATCAATAGCACAAACGACACGATGAATACGAAGGCTATTATGCTCAATTGATATTTCAACAACTTGCGATACATAACTCCCCATTGCTTCATGGACCGCTATGCCTCTAAACGTTGCTTTTGCCAGAGGTTTATTCCATTCAGCTTTTTCAGCAGCCAGATTGAGGGCAGCTAAATGACGAGGAGCGTTTTTTAATAAAATCCTTCTGTAATCAACAGGATCTATTCCCGCTGATGTAGCAAGCTCGTCTATAATTGTTTCGATGACGAAAGCCGTATGCGTGTTCCCTACTGATCGCCATGGTAGAACAGGAACTTCTACTTTCGTTGTTATCAATTCAAAGGAATAATCATGAATCGAGTTTGAATACGGGGCACCCGTTGTTACAGAACTGTAATCTATTCCATCCTGAATAATGTATTTTTCTAACGGCGTGTTCGCGAAAAGAGATTGGCCAACAATACAATGCTGCCACGCCATTGGATATCCATGAACATCGATGCCAATACTAGCCCGATGTACATAAATGGGTCTATAATATCCCCCCTGGATTTCATCTTCACGAGTCCAAATTAATTTTATGAATTGGCCACTCACTTTGGCGATATGAATAGCTTCCATAATCCAGTCAGAGCTAAAAGAACCACGTCTGCCGAAACTTCCTCCAAGGTGAGGTGTATAAAACAAAACCTTTTGTGGTTCAATGCCTAAAAATGCAGCAACCTCTGCTTGATGAAGTAAGGGTGATTGTGTGCCGGCCCATACTTCGCATTTACCCTCTTTGATTTGGACTGTACAATTCAATGGCTCCATGGGTGCATGAGCCAAGAACGGGAAACTGTACTCTACCTGTAAAGAACTTTTGGCTTTTTTCAGAGCAGAAGTTACGTCTCCCTTTTGCTTAATAACTAAACCCTTTGATTTTGATAGTTGTGAATATTTATCAAACAGATCCTTACTTTCTATATTTTCATTTTCGCCATTCTCCCATTCTATCTTTAGTGCCTCACGTCCCTTTTTAGCAGCCCAAAAATTATCAGCAAGAACCGCTATGCCTGTTGGAATTTGTACAACATATTGCACTCCTTCAATTGCACGGGCTGTAGTTGCGTCAAAAGATTTTACCTTCCCACCAAAAACCGGTGCATGTGCAACCAGGGCAGTAAGTAAACCGGGAAAGTGGATATCAATACCGTATTTCGCTTTACCATTAATTTTTTCGGCGGCATCTAAACGCCTTTGAGATTTGCCAATATATTTCCAATCTTTTGGCTCTCGAAGTTTAATAATAGGTTTGGCTAACTTTGATGCGTCTGTTGCGAGTTCTCCAAAGCTCATCCTTGTATTGCCAACAATAACATATCCATTTTCAGTCTTACAAACTCCGGGCTGCACGCCCAATCTTTTTGCTGCAGCATTTACCAGCATCATGCGAGCGGTGGCACCGGCTTCACGATATATATCAAACTGTGATGTGGTAGTCTCTGAGCCTCCGGTAGATCGTAGTATCGTTGGTTCTAAAAAGTCAGGTTTAGTTCCTGGCAGACTTTGTTCAACGATTATTTTATCCCAGTCACAATCTAATTCTTCGGCAAGTAACATAGGAAGGGTAGTCCAGATGCCTTGCCCCATCTCAACCTTTGAAAGCGTGATCACAATGCTGCCATCCTCGCCGATACGCAAAAAAGCATTTAAAGGAACAGTATTAGGAAGAGCTTTGGAAGAGACGAGACCTTTAAATGGAATTGCAATCGAAATCAAAAGTCCTCCGCCGAGCAAGGTACCAACTTTTATAAAATCCCTCCGGTTAATGCCCACGTTATTTATTGTTGAATGTGTTTACATATATGAAATCTATAAATAAATATCCACTTTGGTTATTATTCTATTCTCCATTAACATCTATTTAACAAGGTGCTACTCAAAATTATAATCCGCGATTAAGAGTTTATCGGCGTGCCCTTAACGCTTTCTATCGGTTGGGTTCGTGTTGGTTTCGGTGATTGGCAAGATGGATTTAATAAGCAGATGAAATTTGTTACTTTTCAGATCGATCATGAAAATACAGTCACCAGCGACCTACATCAGGAGTTCGGCTTAACTGAGATGCCACCGTGACTGATATGGATAAAGTCGATCTACGTACTCGGAAATCCCAAATATTGTAAATGAAGTTATCCTAAGACCTTAAAAATAGAATTAGTAATTCAGCCTGCGAAAACGTTGAAGGGCTTCCACTTGAAACATCGAATTTGATTTTTTCTAAAATCACAGTTGGGACACCCTTTCTTAAAGTCATAAAGAGGCCTGCCCATTGCTGAGCAAGCCTCTACCAAACCCAAATTAACCCTAACGTTTACTCTACAAAGTTCAAATCTTTTCCAAAGCTCTCTTGCATCCGCCAAAGCGCGATCAATGCAATCACGACAGTGGCTAACCCAACGATCCATGCGCTTGGGATCATTCCGGTTTGTGCCCTTAGCAATTCAAATGAAAAGGTTAACGGAACCACTGTGCCCCTGATGAAATTCGGAACGGTTGTAGCCACAGTAGCTCTGAGGTTTGTTCCGAATTGCTCCGCAGCGATGGTGACGAACAATGCCCAATATCCAATCGACACGCCCAGAAGGAAGCAATTGAAATAGAACATGGATGTCGACATTCCGGATAATGAGAGATAAAGCACAATAGCGAGGGTAGTCAATGAAAGAAAGAGTAGTACGACTTCCCGTCTGCTTTTCAGATATTGACTCAACATCCCACTGGCAAGGTCGCCACACGACAAGCCGATGTAACAAAACATGACTGCCTTACCTGCAGCGATCACGCCTTTCACCTGGAAGTTTACGGCGAACTCAGGAGAGAAGGTCACGAGGATCCCGATGACGTACCAGATCGGCAATCCAATCAGAATACACTGCACATACTTTTTCAGGAGCTTACGATTGGTAAAGAGTTGAAGAAAATTTCCACGGCCAATATTTTTCTCTTTAATACTGTTGAACATTCCCGATTCAGATACGCTATAGCGCAGTGCTAGCAACGACAGACCCAGTGCGCCACCAATCAGATAAGCAACTTGCCAGTTTGTATACTCTGCAACGAAATATGCCAGCACGGCACCAAACAATCCGACTGAGGCAACCAGTGTAGTGCCATAGCCCCGTATATTTTTGGGCAGGATTTCAGCAACGAGTGTAATCCCTGCACCCAGTTCCCCCGCCAGCCCGACTCCAGCTACAAATCGCAGGAATGCGTACTGCGGTACCGTTGTAACAAATCCGTTCGTAATGTT
>DASPIZ010000071.1:0-52108 GCA_035628875.1 Ohtaekwangia sp.
AATTAAAGGCGAGGGCCTCGTTCAAACAGCTTTTGAGATTTCTGAAACTCGAGGTTTGCACGATGTTTACCTTATATTTAAAAACCCCGAAGCAGGGGATAAAGCCTTATTCTACTTTGGTGGTATTCAACTCTATGATAAATAAAGGATAAGAAAGGTTTGAGGACAACCTCAAACCCTTTAACCTTCAACCTCAAACCCAAACTCATGAAAAGAAGACAGTTTATTCAATCTGCAGGCCTCGCTACAGCGGGGATGCTTACCATTCCTTCATTTTTGAAGGCTGCTCCGAAAGGAAAAAAAGGCCTTGGCCTTCAGTTATATACGTTGCGTGATGTGATGCCAAAAGATCCAAAAGGCGTGCTCAAAAAAGTGGCTGATTTTGGATACTCAGAAGTGGAAACTTACGGTTACCGCGATGGCAAACTGTTTGGAATGGACATAAAAGATTTTAATACATATTGTAAAAGTTTAGGATTAAAAGTCACCAGTGGCCACTATGGAATAGATATCGTAAGGAGCGGTTGGGAAAAAGCTATCGTCGATGCAAAATCAATAGGTCAGAAATACATGGTTGTACCTTATCTGGGACAGGAAGAGCGTAAAACAATTGACGATTACAAAAAGCGTTGTGAAGAATTTAATAAAGCAGGAGAACTTTGTAATAAACATGGTATTCGTTTCGGATATCATAACCATGATTTTGAATTCCTTCCGCTCGAAGATAAACTTCCTTATGATGTAATGTTGGAAGAGCTGGATCCGAAAAACGTTGCCATGGAAATGGATTTGTTCTGGGTGGTAAATGCAGGGCAGGATCCCATACAATATTTTGAAAAACATCCGGGTCGTTTCGAACAGTGGCATGTGAAAGACATGGACAAAAGCGATCGTAACAAAAATGCAGATGTTGGAACCGGTTCGATTGATTTCAAGTCTATTTTTGCTAAGGCTAAATTATCCGGCATGAAACACTATTACGTTGAACAGGAGTCATACCCTGGAGAACCGATTGATAGTGCAAAAAAATGCGCCGATTACATGAAGGCAACATTTTAGTGTGAGTTCGAAGTCTTTCGAGTTTTCGATCAGCTACCAAGCTATAAGCTGCAAGCTACAAGTTGTTACCTACGTGGTTTCAAATGCAACCGCAAAACTCCGGGTTGGCCTCGAAAACGTTAAGGATAGAGGCCAACTTTGAACCATGAACCATGAACCATGAACTTTAAACTTTGAACCTTGAAGATTCTTAACTTCATATTATGCGTTTTGTTTCTGGTCTTTGCTTTTGTCCAGGTTAATGATCCGGATCCCTTTATCTGGATCATAATTTATGGCATCATGGCGGTGCTCGCGGTCATGGCAATGTTCAACTATTTCCAACGTAAACTCCTGATCGCTTTGTTAATCATTTATGCGGCCTATAGTATGGTGTATGTTGATGGCGTCATCGAGTGGTTCCGACAGGATGACAAGGCTGTTATTTTTGATGATGTCGCTAAAATGCGAGCTCCCTTTATTGAATACTCCAGAGAATTTCTCGGACTTTGGATCTGCAATCTTGTACTTATATTTTATCTTATAAAATCACGAAAGCAATCCGCTTGAGTGCAATTGATTGCGGTAATGTTTTAAGGCAGGCAGCGTAAAAAGCTGCCTTTTCTTTTTTAAATTAAACCCGCATGGTGTTTTTGCTGCATGAAATTATTGTCGTGGCAGCAATGCTTCCAATTAAGAACTTCTCCTAATTAATTTGCTCTATGAAAAGCGCTTTATTGTATTTTGTTATAGCATTGATTTGTTGTGGTTGTGTCCAGACTAAAGAAAAAATTCCACCAGTATCTACCATGGAGAAGAATGCTGATAAAATTGTGATCTACCAGATCATGACAAGGTTGTTTGGCAATCAGTCGACAACCAATGTTTTGTATGGAACGATTGGCCAGAATGGCGTCGGAAAATTTAATGATATTAATAACGCGGCGCTTAAAGCAATAAAAGAACTTGGTGTTTCGCATGTTTGGTACACAGGTATAATTGAACATGCTGTATTAACCGACTATACCAAATACGGGATTCCGCTTGATGATGCTGATGTGGTAAAAGGTCGCGCCGGGTCGCCCTACGCCATCAAAGATTACTATGATGTAAATCCAGATCTCGCCGTAGATGTTCCAAACCGGATGGCGGAGTTTACCCAACTTGTTGAACGTACGCATCAGAATGGTTTAAAGGTGATCATTGATTTTGTTCCCAATCATGTTGCGCGCGCTTATAAATCCGATGCTAAACCAACGGGTGTTATGGATCTCGGTGAGCAAGACGATAAATCCGTATCATTTAAATCAACCAATAATTTTTATTACCTGCCAGGACAAAGCTTTCAGGTTCCGCGTGGCTACACACCGCTAGGAAATAATACATTTCCCACAAAGGATGGAAAGTTTGAAGAAACACCCGCGAAAGTTACGGGTAACGATCAGTTTACAGCGACTCCTGGCGTGAACGAATGGTTTGAGACAGTAAAGCTCAATTATGGTGTTGATATTCAAAACGAAAGAAAAACTTATTTCGATCCTATACCCGACACTTGGGTTAAAATGAAAGACGTTCTTGTGTTCTGGGCAGGAAAAAACATCGATGGATTCCGGTGTGATATGGCGGAGATGGTGCCAGTGGAGTTCTGGAACTATGCCATTCCTGAAGTGAAAAAAATAAATCCGGATATTATTTTCATTGCAGAGATCTATAACCCTTCACAGTATAAAAACTACATCGAACAAGGTAAATTCGATTTTCTCTACGACAAGGTTCAGCTTTATGATACACTGCGATATCTTATCGGGGGGCAACGCAGCACGGCTGATATTGCAACCATTCAACAAAGCTTAACGGGCATCAATGATCGCATGCTTCACTTCCTTGAGAATCATGATGAGCAAAGGGTGGCATCACGTTTTTTTGCAGGCGATCCATGGAAGGCTGTTCCAGCAATGGTAATCAGCGCTACGATCGACCAGGGGCCTGTTATGATTTACTTTGGGCAGGAGGTCGGTGAGCCTGGTCTTGGAATTGAAGGCTTTCAGGGTGATGATGGCAGAACGACCATCTTTGATTATTGGGGTGTTCCCGAACATCAAAAGTGGATGAACGGCGGAAAATTCGATGGTGGTCTCCTGAGCATGGAACAGAAACAACTCCGGTGGTTTTACACTGAGCTGTTATCGCTGGCTAAAACAAACGCAGCGATTGCCTACGGAGACTACATTGATATAACCGCTTCCAACATTAACGCAGGAAATATTAATGGAAAGGTAAGTGCATATATCCGGTTTTCCGGAACAGAAAGACTACTTATCATAAACAGTTTTAATGATACAGAACAAGAGGCAAAAATTACTATTCCTTCGGATGCGATGGTGAAGATGGGACTGAATCCAACGGAAGTTTATATCGCACGTGATCTGTTGTGGCGTGAGCTTGAAGTTGGATTGGACAAGGAACTCTCCATTGCTTTAAAACTTAAACCATACAGTTCATATATTTTAAAAATTAAATAAATTCTTCATGGCGGAAATAAACGGTCAGCAACGGGTTATCATAGAACGTGTACAGCCAGAAGTAGAAGGCGGGTTGTATCCGGCAAAAAGAACTGTCGGTGAAAATGTCGTAGTGACAGCTGATATTTTTTGTGATGGTCACGATCATATCCGGGCACATTTATTATATCGTCGGGAAGAAGACGAGCAATGGCAAACCATTGAAATGACGCACCATATGAACGATCAATGGACTGCTTCATTTAAGGTAACCCAAAAAGGTGTTTACGTTTTCACTCTTCTTGCGTGGATTGATCACTTTGATACCTGGTACGATGGATTTAAAAAGAAAGCATCGGCGAAGGTTGATGTAACGGTAGAGCTATTGGAAGGCGTTAATTTTTTAAAACGCCTGAAGGAAGGCAACGATGAAACACTTTCAACGGCGATCTCTAATCTGCAACGTGAATATGCACACGCTGTATCCTATGTACTGAGCGACACATTTGCTGATCTTGTTCACAGTTACCCGTTACCGGAATATCCTGTAATGCCGGATGTTCAATGGCGTGTAAGGGTAGAAGATAAAAAAGCCAACTTCACGGCGTGGTATGAGCTATTTCCTCGCTCGGCGTCCCTTGAAGAAAAGCACGGTACATTTCGGGATGTGATCAAACTTTTACCGCGCGTTTCTGCTATGGGTTTCGATGTACTATACCTTCCGCCGATCCATCCGATTGGAAAAATGAATCGGAAGGGAAAAAATAATAATGTAAACGCAGCTCCTGGCGAACCGGGATCTCCCTGGGCAATTGGCAGCGACGAAGGTGGCCACAAAAGTATCCATCCTGAACTAGGTACACTCAAGGATTACAAAAAGTTAATATCGGAAGCGAAAAAACTCAACATCGATATTGCGTTGGATATTGCATTTCAATGTGCGCCTGATCACCCTTATGTGAAGGAACATCCGCAATGGTTTAAGCAACGTCCGGATGGATCCATTCAATACGCAGAGAACCCACCGAAAAAGTATCAGGACATTTATCCTTTCAACTTCGAATGTGAAGACTGGAAAGCATTGTGGGAAGAATTACTCTCTGTAATCACATTCTGGATTGAACAGGGTGTTAAAATCTTTCGCGTTGATAACCCGCATACAAAACCTATTCCTTTCTGGCAATGGGCAATAAATGAAGTGAATAAAAAGCACGACGATATTATTTTCTTGTCGGAAGCTTTTACACGGCCAAAAATTATGGCATCTCTTGCTAAGGTAGGATTTACACAAGGCTATACCTATTTCACGTGGCGTGTAAATAAAGCCGAGATTATCGAATACATGAACGAACTGGTGAACGGACCATCCCGAAACTATTTCCGTCCGAACTTCTGGCCAAATACACCGGATATTCTTCCGTATCATCTGCAATATCAGGGTGAAAATATTTTCATTCTACGCCTGGCACTCGCGGCTACACTCTCATCAAATTATGGATTGTATGGTCCGGTTTACGAACACTACGAGAATATTCCCGTGGAAGGAAGGGAGGAATATTTTAATTCAGAAAAATACGAGGTAAAACATTACGATTGGAAGAAGACCAATCGCATGACCGATATCGTTACCATTATCAATAACGCACGCCGTCAACATGCCGCATTGCAATCAACCTGGAACATCAGATTCTGTAACATAGAGAACCCTTATCTGGTTGCCTACATTAAAGCGACGGAAGATCTTTCTGATATAATCTTAACGGTTGTGAACCTCGACCCAAATGCGCGACAATCAGGATTTGTGCAATTACCAAAGGATCTGTTAAAACTGGGTGACGCCATCAATGTTAAACTTCACGATTTAATAACCGATGAACATTACACCTGGACACGAGAGTGGAACTATGTTGATCTTGATCCGTTTAAAATGCCATTTCATTTATTTACCTTGGAAATACACGAATCCTTTCTATAACGCATGAGTATCAAGAACAGTGACCCCCTTTGGTTTAAAGATGCTATCATCTACGAAGTTTCCGTGCGTGCTTTTTTTGATAGCAACGGCGATGGCATTGGCGACTTTCAGGGGTTAATTCAAAAGCTGGGTTATCTTGAAGATCTCGGCATAAACACGATCTGGTTATTGCCTTTTTATCCTTCACCGCTCAAAGACGATGGCTTTGATGTGGTCGATCATACCGATGTTCACCCTGATTATGGTACGCTGTCCGATTTCAAACAATTTCTGAAAGAGGCGCATAGAAAAGGAATTCGTGTGGTCACAGAACTAATTCTCAATCACACATCCGATCAACACGCGTGGTTTAAACGCGCACGAAAAGCAAAACCAGGTTCACGCTTTCGCGATCTCTATGTATGGAGCGATACCCCGGATAAATATAAAGAAGCCCGTATAATTTTTACAGAAGGTGAGGCTTCTAACTGGACGTGGGATCCGGAAGCAAAAGCTTACTACTGGCACAGGTTCTACCGGCACCAGCCGGAACTTAATTTCGAAAACGCGGAGGTGCAGCTTGAACTGATTAAGATCGTAGACTTCTGGATGAAGATGGGTGTGGATGGGTTCCGGTTATCATCCGTTCCTTTTTTGTTTGAAGAAGAAGGCACAAGCTGCGAAAACCTTCCTCAGACACATCAGTTTCTGAAAAGGTTACGGAGTCACATCGATAAAAACTATAAGGAACGTATCCTCATTGCAGAGGCTAATTTATGGCCCGAAGATGCGGCTACTTACTTTGGTGATGGTCAGGAGTGTCATATGAATTTTCACTTCCCACTCAT
The DNA here is from genome assembly GCA_035628875.1 of Ohtaekwangia sp. GTDB lineage: Bacteria > Bacteroidota > Bacteroidia > Cytophagales > Cyclobacteriaceae > Ohtaekwangia. The sequence goes on from DASPIZ010000071.1 coordinate 6,342, forward strand.
GCCGCGGATGTTTCTGGCCTTGCGTACCGAAGACAGTTATCCGATCATCGACATCATCGAGCAAACACCGGATACGCCTGAAAACAGTCAGTGGGCATTGTTCCTGCGAAACCATGATGAGCTCGGGCTTGAAATGGTAACGGAAGAGGAGAAAGATTATTTGTTCAAGGCTTATGCGACTGACTCGCACACGAAGATCAACACTGGAATTCGTCGGCGATTGGCTCCTCTGCTCAACAACGACAGACGCAAGATCGAATTGCTTTATACCATTCTCTTTTCCTTGCCGGGAACACCGGTGATTTATTACGGCGACGAGATTGGCATGGGAGATAATGTTTATCTTGGCGACCGGTTTGGCGTACGAACCCCCATGCAATGGAACATGAACCTTAACGCAGGATTTTCTACAGGCAATCCACAGCGTTTGTATCTGCCCATCATCACAGATCCAATATACCGTTATGAATCCGTGAACGTTCATACCCAGGAAGAGAATCCGTCGTCATTGTTGTGGTGGATGAAAAACGTGATGGCTATGCGCAAGCGATTGAATATTTTCGGCAGGGGAGATCTTAAATTTATTGATAGCGCTAATGCTAAAGTACTCTCCTTTGCGCGCACATATCAGCATCAGCAAATTATTGTCGTTGCTAACCTTTCTCAATTTTCACAGGCAACCACACTGGATCTTACAGCCTATAAAGATTCGGAGATTACGGAAGTATTTAGTCAGAACCGGTTCATGAATGTAGGAGAGGGTCAGTACGCCATTACCATAGGGCCTTACGGATATTTCTGGTTTCAGGTTGATAAAGCGGAGAAGAAGAAAAAGTCAGAAGCAAGTGGGGAATTACCGTTGTTAAAAACCGATCTTTCCTGGGAGCGTTTACTCGATAACTATAATGAGGTTCGTTTGTTTGAAAGAAATATTCTTCCGCTGTTTGTGAAAAAGTGCCGTTGGTTTGGTGGCAAGGCAAAGGCGGTAAGTAAAATGGGAATTCATAAAACGATCCCGGTAAAAGTCGATGGCGATACGCACTTTCTTACCATCATCGAAGTACACTATGTGCAAAGGTTACCAGAACTGTATTTTGTTCCGCTTTCGTTTGTTCCTTCAGATCGTATCCTGGAACGCGTAGAGTACACGGTACAAAGCGTCCTTTGTCGCGCAGAAATTCAGGGTAAAGCGGGTTTTATCATGGATAGTAGTTATGATAAAGTGTTCCGCGATTTCCTGTTGAGCAGCATGGAAAAAGAACTGCGGTTACGCGATGACGATGGTGGTGTTCTCGAATTCAACAGCAGTGTGTTTTCCAAAATTGATTTAAAGTCTGGCATTGATTCCAAAATTCTCAAAGCAGATCAGAGTAATACAGCCATCATTTATAATGACAAATACTTTTTTAAGTTCTACCGCAAATTAGAAAAAGAGATTAATCCAGACCTTGAGATTGTAAGATTTCTTTCTGAGCAGACAACATTTCAAAATTCACCGAAGTATGCTGGCGGAATTCAGTATCGTGATTCAGCCGGAAAGACAATTGTATTCGGGTTGCTACAGGAAAAAATCGAAAATCAGGGAGATGCGTGGACAATGGCTGTGGATTCTATTGGACGATTTTACGAAAGGGTAATGGCAGGGGGAAAAGGTATAAAGTTGCCCGATCTGATCAATAAACCTGCGCTGTATTTTGAGGATACTCCGGAAGAGTTACAGGAGTTTATCGGACGTGGTTTCTATGAACGTATTGTACGTCTTGGACAACGCACCGCGGAGATGCATCTTGCTCTCGCTTCAAATACTACTGACCCTGCATTTGTAACAGAACAGTTTACTGCCAACTACCAACGGTCGCTCTATTCGTCCCTTCGTAAACTGGTTCGTGACACTTTCAGCCTGCTGGAAACTTCTATCACAAAGCTTCCTGCCGATAATCAGGCCCTTGCTAAAAAGGTACTTCAACTTGAAGATAAGATACTGGAGGCCTTCAGTGAGGTCTACAAAGTAAAGTTGACCGCGATAAAAAGCCGCGTGCATGGCGATTATCATCTTGGCCAGGTATTATTTACCGGAAAAGATTTCGTCATTATCGATTTTGAAGGTGAACCAGGGTTTTCATTCAGTGAGCGTCGGTTAAAGAAAAACCCGCTGAAAGACATAGCCGGTATGATGCGCTCCATTCACTATGCCGCTTTTGGTAAGATTCTATTGAATGAAAATTACCGGGATCGCGATTTGGAATTCCTTGAAACGTGGGCCGAGCAGTGGCAACATTATGTAACACGTTACTACCTGGGCGCATACATGGACAAGATGGGGATGGGCACGAATTTATCGGAACAATATGCAGTACTGCTTCGTACATTTTTACTTGAAAAAGCAATTTACGAGCTACGCTATGAAATGAATGCACGCCCGGACTGGACCATCATTCCATTGCGCGGAATTCAATACATCATGAAAACACTGAAGAATTGAAGAAATGAAGATTAAGAATTGGAAAAATTGGAAGATTGAGGAATTGTAGTTGAAAAGGATTGAAAGATTAAAAATCGGAAGATTAAAAAATTGATAATTAAGATGGAGGAGATGGTTTGAAGATAGAAGATTGAAACTACGAGATTAACATCGAACCCAATCTTTTAATCTTCCAGTCTACAATGTTCAATCTTTAATCTTTCAATGTTCGAATCTCAATTTTGATTTCCAAAAACAGAAAAAAAATGGCAAAAAAAACCTCACAGCAGTCACCAACGATGGAAAGTTTTTCCTTGTTGACTGATTTTGATATTCATCTTTTCAAGAGCGGAAAACATTTTCGGCTGTATGATAAATTAGGGTCACACCCTGTGGAAGTGGGCGGCGAAAAGGGAACTTACTTTGCGGTTTGGGCTCCAAATGCTACGGCGATATCTGTTATGGGATATTTCAATAACTGGCAACCTGAACATCATAAACTTCATCCGCGGTGGGACCATTCCGGTATATGGGAAGGTTTTTTTCCGGGGATTAATCATGGGGAGGCATACAAATATGCTATCCATTCTAATACAGGTGAGTACTTTGAAAAAGCAGACCCTTTTGCTTTTTACTTTGAGACGCCACCTAAGACAGCTTCCATTGTTTGGGAGTCACGGTATGACTGGAAAGACGAGGAGTGGTTACACCAGCGTAAACAAAATGTTGGTAAGGCACAACCGTATTCCGTGTATGAAGTTCATTTTGGTTCATGGAGAAGAAAGACCGAAGAAGACAACCGGTCTCTTACATATCCGGAAATGGCCCTCACCTTAGTACAATATGTAAAAGATACAGGTTTTACCCATGTTGAATTTTTGCCGTTGATGGAGCATCCGTTTTACGGATCGTGGGGCTACCAGGTTACCGGTTACTTTGCACCGACAAGTCGGTATGGTAGTCCAGAAGATTTCAAATATCTAATCGACTGTTTTCATCGGGAGGGAATTGGCGTGATCCTCGACTGGGTTCCTTCTCATTTTCCGGGTGACGTACACAGTCTGTATAAATTCGACGGAACGCATTTGTACGAACACAGTGATCCGCGAAAAGGATTTCACCCTGACTGGAAAAGTTATATTTATAATTACGGACGTAATGAAGTACGCTCATTTCTGATCAGTAATGCTTTGTTCTGGCTTGAACAATTTCACATCGATGGTTTGCGCGTTGATGCAGTTGCTTCTATGTTATATCTTGATTATTCACGCAAAGCCGGTGAGTGGATACCCAATCAGTATGGTGGCAATGAAAACCTCGAAGCCATTTCATTTCTCAAAGAACTGAATGAAGTTGTTTATAAAGATTTTCCGGATACCATTACAATTGCTGAAGAGTCAACGTCATGGCCTGGTGTATCGAAACCAACTTATCTTGGCGGGCTGGGCTTTGGACAAAAATGGATGATGGGATGGATGCATGATACCTTGCATTATTTTCATGAGGACCCAATCAACAGAAAGTATCATCAAAATGAAATCACGTTTAGCATCATGTATGCGTTTACGGAAAATTTCATGTTACCCTTATCACACGATGAAGTTGTGCATGGCAAGGGATCGTTGTTTGGAAAAATGCCGGGGGACGAGTGGCGTAAGTTCGCTAATCTTCGCTTGTTGTTTAGTTACATGTTTACGCATCCGGGAACGAAGTTATTATTCATGGGTGGTGAATTCGCACAGTCCTCAGAATGGAATCATGAAAAGAGCCTGGACTGGCATTTAACAGGTTTTGATTTGCATCGCGGCATCACAAGGATCGTTACGGATCTGAATCACTTATACCGGAAGGAACCGGCATTATACTATTATGCGTTCGACCAGAAAGGGTTCCAATGGATTGACTATAGTGACCGGGATAATAGCGTAATTGCCTTTCAACGGCAGTCCGATCGTAAAGAAGACCTGCTGATCGTTGTCTGTAATTTTACACCCGAGGTACGGCATCATTACAGGGTGGGAGTGCCTTATCGTGGGCAGTGGAAAGAGATTTTTAATTCAGATGATCTCCGGTATTCAGGTACAGGTGTAATAAACCCCGGGTCATTAACAACCTCACCGGTAAAATACCACCTTCGGGATTATTCTATTTCGTTAACTTTGTCTCCGCTGGCTATTTCCATCTTAAAACTGGAACGCGAAGTCAACGAATTTGAGTTAGACGGAATAGGTACCTGACGTCTGGAATTGAACTTCCGGGTACCCATACCGTTGTAGTTAAATTATAAATTGAATTTGAAAATATTTTGGAAAAGTATATTTGTATTCACGGGCACTTTTATCAGCCGCCACGTGAAAACGCCTGGCTTGAAGTAATTGAAGTACAGGATTCTGCACATCCTTATCATGATTGGAACGAGCGTATATCGGCAGAATGCTATGGCCCGAATACCGCTTCACGAATCCTCAATGAAAATGGTGTCATTACAAACATCATCAATAATTATTCGCGGATTAGTTTCAATTTTGGTCCCACGTTGTTGTCGTGGATGGAGACCAATGATCCGGAGACTTACCAGGCTATTCTGGAGGCAGACCGTGAAAGTATAAAAAATTTCAATGGACATGGTTCAGCAATGGCGCAGGTGTATAATCACATGATCATGCCCCTTGCTAACCGAAAGGATAAAGAAACACAGATCATTTGGGGGATTCGTGATTTTGAATTTCGGTTTAACCGGCAACCGGAAGGCATGTGGCTTGCCGAAACAGCGGTTGATATCGAAACGCTTGAATTACTCGTTGATCATGGCATTAAATTCACCGTATTGGCGCCGCGCCAGGCACAGGCGTTCCGAAAAACCGGTGATGAAACGTGGACCACGGTTACTGCGGAAACAGTAGATACGCGGATACCTTATCGTTGCGTTTTACCTTCCGGAAGTACGATCGTTTTGTTTTTTTACGATGGTGATATTTCACAAGGTGTTGCCTTTAGCGGGCTTTTAAATGATGGCAAAAAATTCGCACATCGTCTGATCGACTCATTTGAACCAGGCACTACTGAACCGCAGCTTGTCCATATTGCGACCGATGGTGAAACGTATGGTCACCACCATAAGCACGGTGATATGGCGCTGGCGTATTGTCTTGATTATATTCAGCATCATCCGGACGCGCACCTTACTAACTACGCAGCGTTTATTGCCAAATTTCCGCCAGTGTATGAAGCAACAATCCATGAGAATAGCTCCTGGAGTTGTGTACATGGCATAGAGCGGTGGCGAAACGATTGTGGTTGCCATTCTGGTGGTAAACCAGCATGGAACCAAAAATGGCGTAAGCCATTACGTGATGCGCTGGACTGGCTGCGCGATGAACTTATTACACTCTATGAAAAAGAAGGTGCACCGATGCTTAAAGACGTATGGGCTGCACGTGAGGATTACATCAACGTTATTCTTAAACGTAATGATGATACGGTGCGTAAATTTCTTCGTGATCATTGTCAGAAACAAGTTCAGGCAAACCAGGTTTTGCGTCTGATGGAGGTGCAGCGTAATGCAATGCTCATGTACACCAGCTGTGGTTGGTTCTTTGATGAGATTTCAGGAATTGAAACAACACAGATCATGCAGTATGCGTGTCGTGCAATGCAGCTCATGAGTCAGATTAATGCGGTCAGACTGGAGGATGAATTCCTGAAAAGGTTAAGACAGGCCCCCAGTAATGTTGCTGCCTTACGCGATGGTGCACAGATCTATCATAAATATGTGCTGCCTTCCAAAACCAATCTTCAAAGAGTGGGGATGCACTATGCTGTGTCGTCTATCTTTGAAGAAGATCCTGAATCATTTCCTGTATTTAATTATACCACAAAGAATGAGGTGTTTGTTCGACGCGAAGCAGGACAACAGCGTCTTGTTCTTGGTGTAACGCGGGTTCGCTCGAACGTTACCCGGTCGGAAAAGAAATTTGCGTTCGCAGTAATCTATATGGGGCAGCATAACATTATTGGAAATATTTCCATTGATATGGATGCCGTTGTATTTGCGAGCATGCAGGCAAGACTCGTTAATGCCTTCGATGAAGGAAGACTGGGGGATGTGATCGGCTTGATGCAAACGTATTTCGGACCAGATAAGTACACCATCTGGCATTTGTTCCAGGATGAAAAACGAAAAGTATTTGATCTGATCACAGAGCAAAGTATGCGTGACCTTGAAGAATCACTGCGCCGGATTTACAATCGTGATTATCCATTGGTGAATGCATTAGCACATAATGATATACCAATTCCAAATGCTTATCGTACAACGTTTGAATATATTCTCAATGCAGATTTGAGCAGATGTTTTCAGCCTGATAAGATCAACGTTCGATTGATGGAACGCACAATGTCTGAGCTGGCAAAATGGGAATTAGGAATTGAAGATATTGATAAAGTTGAACGATTGGCCGGAGAAAGTATCTTCAAGGAGTTAAAACGCATTCACGCAGAAGGCGACAATCCAAAACGAATTGAAAGACTGAACAGGTTATTTCCACTACTTCGCAAATTCAACATCCGACCAAACCTTTCCAAAAGTCAGAATTTATTTTTCGAAATTTCAATGGATACAAATGCAACACAAGACCGCTCCGCGGAGTGGACAAAAGAATTGCAGGGGCTTGGTGAAAATCTTGGTGTTAAAGTAGAACCTGTTGCCGTTGATTAATCTATTGCTGAGCCATATTAACTCAACTAAAAGCCGGACCAAGTGTGACCTGGTCCGGCTTTTTAATTTATTCTGATTTGAATAGCTATTATTTATTCTTCCAATTTAAACAATAGCTTCCTTGAATTGTTTGTTATCAAGATAATTCCATACAAGACTACTTGCGCCTAAGATAGGAGCGGCCTGATTTTGTAAACCGGAAGGTAACACTTTAACCTTTCCGCGGAACAGTGGCATAAGGTTAGCTTCCATGTGTTTAATGGTTGGCTTAAAGATGAGATCACCGGCTAACGATAAGCCACCAAATAAAAAGATCGCCTCAGGGTCGGTGTGTACTACGGTTTCCGCGAGTTTCATACCCAAAATACGGCCTGTATATTCAAACGCGGCAAGCGCGACTAAATCACCACGCACTGCACATTCGGTTATCATTTTGGTTGTAAGGTTATCAAAGCTGATACCGCGAAGTTCACTTGGTTCAAGGTGATCGGCCAGAAGCTTATAAACCGTGCGTCGAATTCCTGTGGCCGATACATACGTTTCAAGACAACCACGCTTACCACAATTACAGAAACGACCTGCAGGATTTACGGATGTATGTCCTACTTCTCCGGCGATGCCATGTTTACCATTCAGCAGTTGACCATTTGAAACAAATCCGCTACCAAGGCCTGTGCCGAGTGTAATCACCACAAAGTCTTTCATTCCCTTTGCTGATCCATACACCATTTCTCCGACGGCTGCAGCATTCGCATCGTTGGTTATAATCGCGGGAATATCGAATTCTTCCCTGAACATATCCGCCAAGGGAATAATGCCTTTCCATTTAAGATTTGTAGCACGCTCAATGGTTCCCTTGTAATAATTTCCATTGGCAGCGCCAACGCCGACACCAATTACTTTATGCGCAAATGGAATTAATGACATCGCTTCTCGAAGCGCCGCAGCAAGTCCATCGAAATAATCTTTAAACTCTTCGTATTGCGTTGTTGAGATACTCCCCTGGTAAACTACATTCCCATCGCGGTCAACAATTCCGTATTTAGTATTGGTTCCGCCGATATCAATACCAATGGTTAATTCTTTCATGAGATTGTTAAGGTTTAAGCTGTAACTGGTGTGTGAGTGCGTGTTATTATCTTTGTTTCCCGCCCTTAGACAGATAGAATTTTCGCAAGCCTTAAATACTCTTCATCTATTTCGTGATGCTTTGTCATGATGGTATCAAAACCATTGTAAACCATTTTATTGTCTTTCACACCAACCATCACATCCTTTTGATCACCTAACAAACCTTCCACCGCGGCAACACCCATTCTGCTCGCCAGTACACGATCGAAGTAAGTCGGCGCACCACCGCGCTGAAGGTGGCCAAGCACAGTAACTTTGATATCATAATAGTCTGAGCGTTCAGCCACCATTTTAGCAAGCGCGTGTGCATCACCAATCTTCGAGCCTTCTGCAACAACAACCAGATTCGATTTTTTGTTTGATTTTTCTCCTGCGCCAAGCAGTTTGTATAATTCATCAAACGTGAGGTTATCTTCAGGAAGGATAATGGCACCTGCGCCTCCGGCGATACCGCTATTAATTGCAATGTATCCTGAATTGCGTCCCATTACTTCTACGAAGAAAAGCCTGTTATGAGAAAGTGCAGTATCACGAATTTTATCGATGGCATCAACCGCTGTATTGGTTGCGGTATCGTAACCGATTGTATAGTCAGTACCTGCGATGTCATTGTCGATCGTACCCGGAATACATACGGAAGGCACACCAAACTCTTCGAAGAATTTGTGTAAGCCGGTAAACGTCCCATCTCCGCCTATGGCAATGAGGCCGTTAATGCCCTCTTTTTGTAATCGTTCAAAGGCTGTTTTGCGACCCTCGGGTGTTCTGAATTCTTTACTACGTGCAGATTTAAGAATAGTACCGCCACGTTGAAGAATATTACCAACGGAGCGCGCGCCTAATTTTACAAAATCGCCTTCGATCATGCCTTCGTAGCCGCGCATAATACCATAGCAATCCTTCTTATAAAATGTGCAGGCACGTACAACAGCGCGAATCGCTGCGTTCATTCCCGGAGCATCGCCACCGGATGTGAAGACGCCAATTTTCGAAATATTATTGTTCATTTAAAGTAAAAATCCATCAAAAATAGTGGACTGAATTTAGTTTGCAATCAATTATTTAATCAATTGGACTTCAAACGTTTGAAATAGTTGATTAAGCCATTCGTGGATGAGTCGTGGGAACTGATTTCTGCTGAAGTTGAAAGTTCAGGAAGAATTTTCTTGGCCAGCACTTTGCCTAATTCGACTCCCCATTGATCGAAACTATAGATGTTCCAGAGTACGCCCTGGACGAAAATTTTATGTTCATAAAGCGCAATCAGGCTACCAAGCGTATACGGTGTGAGTTGCTTAAAGAGAATGCTATTGCTTGGTTTGCTTCCTTCAAAAACACGGTATGGGGTATGGAACTCAACTTCGTCTGAGCCTAAACCAGCGCTGGCTAATTCAGCATTAACTTCTTCTGTTGTCTTACCCATCATCAATGCTTCTGTCTGCGCAAAGAAGTTAGACATCAGCTTTACGTGGTGGTCACCGATGGCATGCTGACTGATAGCAGGAGCAAGGAAATCGCAAGGAACCAGCTTGGTTCCCTGATGGATCAGCTGATAAAATGCATGTTGTCCGTTCGTACCTGGTTCACCCCAAATGATGGGACCTGTCTGATAGGTAACCGGATTTCCTTCCCGATCAGTAGTCTTTCCGTTACTTTCCATGTTGCCTTGTTGAAAGTAGGCGGCAAACCGATGCATCGATTGATCATAAGGAAGAATGGCTTCTGAGGCTGCACCAAAAAAGTTGTTATACCATAGTCCAAGTAGCGCAAGCGTTACCGGCATGTTCTTTTCGAAAGGTGTTTCTCTAAAGTGTTTATCCATAGCATGTGCTCCGCCAAGCAATGCTTCAAAGTTTTCGAAACCAATGGTACAAGCGATCGATAAACCAATCGATGACCACAAAGAATAACGACCACCAACCCAATCCCAGAAAACAAACATGTTCTCAGGTGCAATACCAAAACTGGTTACAGCATCCTGGTTCGTTGAAACAGCGACAAAGTGTTTGGCCACCGCACCACTGCCTCCGGTTTTTTCGAGGAACCATGCACGTGCAGTCGCTGCGTTAGTCATCGTCTCCTGTGTTGTAAAAGTTTTGGAAGCGATAATGAAAAGCGTTGTCTCAGGATGTAGATTCTTAACTGTTTCGGCAATGTGTGTTCCATCAACATTGGAAACGAAGTGCGGGGTAATATTTTTCCAGTAAGGACGAAGTGCTTCTGTCACCATGTATGGTCCGAGGTCAGATCCTCCAATACCAATGTTCACAATATCTGTTATTGGTTTTCCGGAGTATCCTTTCCATGTTCCATTCAGCAGGCTGTCTGAAAAAGTTTTCATTTGCGTAAGCACACCGTTTACTTCAGGCATAACATCCTGTCCATTGACAAGCACAGGCGTGTTGCTTCTGTTTCTCAACGCGGTATGAAGAACAGCACGGTCTTCTGTGCGGTTGATTTTTTGTCCGGTAAACATGGCCTCGATGGCATCCTTCAGATCAACTTCATGCGCCAGTTGAACGAGCTCGCGCATCACTTCTTCATGTACAATGTTCTTGGAATAATCCAGCAGGATATCTTCAAATTGAATCTGGAATTTAGTAAAGCGCTGAGGGTCTTCTTCAAATAGCTCGCGCAAGTGTGTCGCCTGCAGGGTTAAAAATAAGACCTCCAGTTTTTGCCAGGCTTTTGTTGTTGTAGGATTGTGATTAGGTAGCATAACTCGTTATTACTTGAGCTGTAAACTTAACAAATGAAAATGCCGGACTAAAATCCGGCATTCGTTTATTTTTTAAATTTATTCACGAGCATGGCGAGCTTTTCTTCCATGCTTACCTCTTTTTCTTTTGGTTTCGCTGGTTTTCGGAAGGAGGCCTGCTTGCCCGATGGCGCCTCAGGACTTGCAAATGGATCGCTCTTCATCGAAAGCCCGATTCGCTTGCGGGCAACATCTACTTCAACGACTGTTACTTTTACTTTTTGCTGAACTGTTACCGCTTCTTTCGGGTCCTTGATAAATTTGTCCGATAGATGACTGATGTGAACAAGGCCATCCTGGTGTACACCGACATCGACAAAGGCACCAAAGTTTGTCACGTTTGTGACAATACCGGGAAGGGACATACCGATCTTCAAATCACCAATCGTGTTGACGCCCTCTGTGAAGCTAAAGATTTCAAATTTATCACGTGGGTCGCGTCCGGGCTTTTCTAATTCGTTTATTATATCTGTTAATGTAGGAAGTCCTACCTTTTCATTTACATATTTTGTGAGGTCGAGTTGTTTCCGGAGTTCTGCGGTGCTCATCAGTTCACCAACACCGCAGCCAAGATCACTTGCCATTTGTTGTACAATCGGATAGGACTCGGGATGAACAGCACTGGCATCAAGTGGATTTTCCGCTTCGCGAATGCGCAAGAAACCAGCAGCCTGTTCAAATACCTTTTCACCGAGGCGCGGTACTTTCATCAACGCTTCGCGGTTTTTAAATGGGCCATTTTGATTTCGGTACTCCACAATATTTCGCGCAAGCGCAGCACTCAAACCAGACACGTAGGAGAGGAGCTCTTTGCTCGCTGTGTTTACCTCCACGCCCACAGAATTTACACAACTCATCACCACATCATCCAATCCCTGCTTTAGCTTCGTTTGCTCAACATCATGTTGGTATTGCCCAACACCAATTGATTTGGGATCAATCTTAACAAGCTCAGCAAGTGGATCAACCAATCGTCTTCCGATGGAAACAGCACCACGTACAGTGAGATCTTTATCGGGGAATTCCTCCCGGGCAACATCTGATGCCGAATAGACTGAAGCACCACTTTCATTTACCATGACAACGATAACCTGATGCGGTAAGCCGATATTTTTTACGAATGTTTCAGTTTCGCGACCAGCCGTACCGTTACCGATGGCGATGGCTTCAATGGCATACTGCTCGCACAACGATTTGATAAGCGTGGCCGATTTTGTCACTTCACGTTGCGGATCATTTGGATAGATGGTGTCGTTGTATAACAATTTACCCTGACGGTCGAGGCATACTAGCTTACAACCGGTTCGGAAACCAGGATCTAAGGCAAGTACATTTTTTTGTCCCAACGGTGCCGTAAGCAAAAGTTCTTTTAAGTTAGAAGCAAATACATGGATTGCTTCTTCGTCTGCTTTCATTTTGGTTTCCATACGAATCTCTGTCTCCAGCGATGGACGAAGAAGTCGTTTATAAGAATCTTTTATCGCAAGCCTGAGTTGATCCGCCGCACTATTTTCTGCTTTCACGAAAAGGCGTTCCATCGATGTAACAGCGAGCTCTTCAGGTGGAAAGATATCAAGTGCAAGGATGCCTTCTTTTTCACCGCGGCGCATGGCCAGCAATCGATGAGAAGGTGTTTTCGAAATAGGCTCTTTCCATTCAAAGTAGTCTTTGTATTTCTGGCCTTCCGATTCTTTTCCTTTTAAGACACGTGATTCAATAGCGCCCTCAATCCAAAATAGTTCGCGAATGCGTTTGCGGGTTTCCTGATTTTCACTCACCCATTCTGCCATGATATCACGCGCACCATCGAGTGCTTCTTCCAGTGTGCTTACACCTTTTTCGTGATCCATAAACGTGGCAGCAAATTCGGTCAAATCAAAATTTTCCTGATCGAATATTTTTTGTGCGAGCGGTTCAAGTCCTTTTTCTTTTGCGACACTCGCACGCGTTTTTCGTTTGGGCTTAAACGGTAAATAAATATCTTCTAGCTCAGCCAATGTTTCAGCCGATACAATTGAAGACATTAAGTCTGGTGTAAGCTTGCCTTGCTTTTCGATTGAACTGATAATCGATTCTCTTCGCTTATCCAGTTCGCGCAATTGTTCTATGCGGTCACGAATGTTGGTGATCATAACTTCATCCATGCTTCCGGTCATTTCCTTGCGATACCTGGAAATAAAAGGAACGGTTCCGCCTTCCGCCAGTAATGTGGCTACCGCCGATACATTTTTAAATTGAACGTTGAGTTCCTTGGCGATCTGGTCAACCCAACGTGATAAATTCTCTTGCTCCATTTCTTAAATCAGCACATGAAATTTGTTTCTTAAAAAAAGCGTTTGAGGCAAAGGTTTTCTGAACCTCAGACGATTACGTGCAAGTATTCAAAAAATGACCTCTATTCAAACAGGCTGGCAAAAATAGGATAAGGTTTATTACCTGCAATACTGTATTTTAGAAACCTATAATTTGATACGATGAAAAAGCGAATTGCCCTGGTGGCACATGATAATAAAAAATCTGAACTGATAGAATGGGTAAAATACAACCGCGACCAAATGACGCGGTATGAAATTTATGCTACAGGTACAACTGGTCAATTACTTGAAAACGAATTAGAACTAAGAGTTAATTGTCTGAAAAGTGGACCTCTGGGAGGTGACCAGCAGATAGGCGCGTTGATTGCGGAAGGTAAAGTTGACATGTTGATATTTTTTTGGGATCCGTTAGAACCGCTGCCTCATGATCCGGATATTAAAGCCTTACTAAGGTTAGCTGTTTTATGGAACATTCCCATGGCATGTAATCGAACAACAGCGGATTACATATTTTCATCCCCTTTGTTACCCGGAGATTATCAACGCAGTATTCCTGATTTCACAGCCTATTTGAAAAGGAAAATTTAGGCGGCTGGATTATCACCTGATTATACTGGTGTGACAGGACTAATAAGAAACTCGACGTTATCATACTGAAACCGTTTAGCGTCATGTTCAATCAAACCGTTAGAATAGGGGAGTAATTTTCGATCCGAATTGAAAATAAAAGGTGCTTTGATTTGTTTTTCTGTGTCCGCAATTCTTCAACGATCCGAAGCATCTGATAGAACATTTTTGTGCGCTAAGTTTTAAAAGTCCCTTCCTTTTGTTATTAAAATTTTCCAGAATTTTGCCTCTCTTTTTAAACAATTCCATTCTTCAGGCCCGGTTGCTTTGGCCATAAAAGAAAACAAATTTCCGCTCTGATGAATTTAGTAGAAGATTGAAAATTGCACAGAACCCCAATTGGCTACACATGGCGATGTTGTGTCAGGGATTTCGGAGCATCCGTTGCAGGAACTCTTAGATATTACCCCTTTGCGATAAATATTCTCATTTTTGCTATTTCAACAAATACCAGGATTCTGATTTTTACAAAATTATGGCGATTATCACCTTTTGGTTTTGGGAAATTCATTTCAACTCGTAAGTTTGCGCCTCCTTTTAGAATTTGAAATTGAAGGATCTATTATGGCGCGGTAGCTCAGGTGGTTAGAGCGTTGGATTCATAACCCAAAGGTCGGGGGTTCAACTCCCCCCCGCGCTACTTCTTAAAGAATATTGCAGCCGTCCTTTTTAAGGGAGATTCTCTAAAGATTCCGGGCTGTATTTGTTCAACATGGTGCTCAGTCTCAAGATTAAAAACGTTCGAGGCATCCCTTCAAATATAAAAGCGCGTCTCCAGAATTACGCTTCACTTTGCCGCTAAGGTTAAATTCGCTAATACTTTATCAACTCAATGGTGAAGATTCTTTCGTTTAAAAATAGAAATCGCTTTTTCAAAATTTACTTATTAACAGTTTCCGGGTTGAAAATGAATCGCTTTCCAGCGTTCACGCAATAATTTATACGGCAATACCCGTGTTGACATCCAGGAACTTTACTTCCTGTTTTTTGTCATAGTCAATATTTTACTATAAATTCAACGCAATAGAAAAAACACACCGCACCTTGATCATGGCCAAAAAAAAGTTGTTTACCTCGGATTACGAGATTCACGCCTCGATAAAGATGCTATACCCGTACATTCAAACTGCAGGAGGACTTTCTGAATGGTTTGCAGATGATGTACGCATTAACAATCTGAATAAAACATTTACCTTCTTTTGGGATCAGGAAGAGCACGTTGCCAAACAGGTTGCACATCGGACGAATCACTTTGCCCGGTTTGAATTCGTACCGGAATCGCCGGAGGATACAGATCCATCGTATTTCGAATTACGACTTGAATTTAACGATTTAACGCAGTCCGTTTATATTAAGGTTTTTGACTATTCAGATTTCGAAGACCCACGCGAACTACAGGATCTCTGGGACAGCCTCATTGATAATCTTAGAAAAACAGTAGGAGGGTAAGCGAATTTTTATCGTTCCCATTCATTGGCTTCATTTTTGTCGCTTGCAAGCCTCAATGAAGAAAATCGATAAACTTGTAATACAGGCGTTTATAAGTCCGCTCTGCTTCACCTTTCTCGTTGTTGTGTTTATTCTTCTCAACATTCAGATGATGAGAAATTTTGGCGATCTAATTGGCAAAGGTTTGGATGCCGGCGTAATACTTCATTTGTTTTTTTACTTCGCTGTTTTTACGACGCCCACAGCCTTACCGTTGGCGATCCTGCTCTCGTTACTCATCACTTTTGGAAATCTCGGCGAACATTTTGAATTAACAGCCATTAAAAGCACCGGTATTTCCCTGACACGTGTGTTGCGACCACTTTTTATTACGGTATGCATCATTACAGTAATGGCGTTTATGATCAACAATTATATCGTACCGCGTGCTGCGCTGGAAGCCTACAGCTTATTGTATGATATTAAACAAAAAAAGCCAACGCTTGATCTTCGTGAAGGGCAGTTTTGCAATGTCATTAATGGTATAAGCATTAAAGCCAATAAGAAATATCCGGATGGCGTGACATTCAGGGATGTGGTGGTGTATGACCATCGGAAAAATGTTGGAAATGGTGAAGTGATCGTTGCTGATTCCGGGAGGTTGTTTACGGTAATGAAAGACCGCTTTTTGAAAGTGGAGTTATTTCACGGTTATAAGTACAGCACAGGTGACGAAGCCGCTTCGGATTCAAGAATAAAAAATGTAAACACCTTGTCGCGAAGTAAGTTTTACAAAAGCCTTCTTGTTATGGACCTATCTGCTTTTGACCTTTCACGTAGTGATAAAAATTTGTTTACAGGTCACCGTAAAATGCGTACAATGGCTGAACTCGATGGTGATATGGATGCGTTAAAGAAGCAGTTAAAAGGGCATCGGCAGTTTCAAGACGACGGTAAATCCAACGTGATAATGCAGTCTCAGAAAAACCAAATTAAGTCTTCCGATGTTGGTGACGAGAATGAAATTAAGGAGCAGGCAAATACAGAAGTGCGGGAGATTCGTCGTGAACTTAACGCGTATCAAATACAATGGCACCAAATTCCGGCCAGTGCATTGGCTTGTATCACCATGTTCTTAATTGGTGCGCCGGTTGGGGCCATTATGAAAAAGGGCGGATTCGGTATACCATTTTTGCTTTCGGTTGTGTTCTTTATTGTGTATTATGTCTTAACCCTGCAGGGCGAAAATCTCGCAGAGCAAGGAATCCTTAATTCTGCGACCGGCGTTTGGCTAGCGAATGCTGTATTATTTTGTTTTGCGATATTTTTTCTTTACCAGGCCAGGCGAGATGCACGGTTGTTTGACATTGATATTGATCATCTCATTTTTGATAAACTCCGAAGGTGGACCATCCTTCGGTAATTTGTTTTAATACTCGTTTTTAAACGCTGAATTCGGATGAACCGACTCGTCGCTAAACTTTTATTCGAAAAAATCAATTCTGATAGCGTAATGGTTTTATTTTTGAACCTTTAGATGATGCATGAAGAAGATAGATAAACTTGTTTTAGGTGCTTTTTTGGGGCCATTCATGATGACTTTTCTGGTCGTGGTGTTTATCCTGCTCATGCAACACATGTTGAAGTATTTCGATGACATTATCGGCAAAGGACTGGATGCAGACGTGATCGGACAATTGCTTTTTTACTTTGCTATATTCATGACACCGGTAGCCTTGCCACTCGCCGTATTATTATCATCGTTGATTGCATTTGGTAACCTGGGAGAACATTTTGAATTAACCGCCATAAAAAGTGCCGGTATCTCGCTTGTCAGGGCTTTATTCCCGATTTTTATATTCGTATTGTTGCTTACCGGCGTTGCTTTCTACGCAAATAATAACCTGGTTCCTAAAGCTGCACTCGAAGCATATAGCCTGCTCTATGACATAAAGCAAAAAAAGCCTGCGCTCGACCTTCGCGAAGGAGCATTTTATAACGGTATTAACGACATCAGCATTAAAGTCAATAAAAAATTTCCGGATGGCGTAACGTTAAAAGATGTTGTGGTTTACGATCACCGGAAGAACGATGGTAACAAGGAAGTTACTGTTGCAGATTCTGGCAAAATGTACACCATACTCAATGAGCGTTACCTTAAGTTTGAGCTTTATAATGGCTACAGTTATTCGGAAGGAGCAACCACCCAACGAGATGTTGAGGGAAGAAGGAAATCCGATTCCGAATCACTAAGCCGCAGGAAGTTTGATAAAAGCCAGGTCGTTTTTGATTTGTCTTCATTCCAGCTGGAGCGTACCGATAAGAAGTGGTTCCAGGGCAATCGCATCATGCGAAACCTGAAGGAACTTGACTACGATATGGATTCAATTAACAATGAGATTCTAGGTCAAAAATTAAATTATTACCAGTATCGTCCTTCATACTTTGCTTATCTGAACAACGATGATTCCCTGGCGTTACCGGAGGAAGTCTACCAATTTAAAATTCGAAGGGATTCTTTGTTGGCCGCCGAGTATACAGCAAAATATAACACCGTGAGAGCTGACAATTCTACACCGAAAACAAAGGTGGAAGATGATAAAAAAACAATCGCTGAAAACAACAAAACGCTTAAGTCAACAACACCGAAGACCACTAAAGTGGTAACACCCGATAAAACCGATTCTGCCAAACTACAGCGTAGAAGGCAAAATCCGCCAAGAAACAAAATCAGGGAAGAACAGCGAAAACGTGAAATAAAAGCCAGTAAAAAGGTCGCTCAGAAATCTGCAGCAAAAAGAGAAGCGGTGAAAAAGCAAACGATAGCGAAAGACACGGTTGTTTTAACTGATTCTGCAAGGGTGGCAAAATTGGACAGCGTTTTTACACAGCTGCCTGAAAAACAACACTATGAAGGTGCGTTGGCGATTGCCCGACAGGTAAAAACACAGATATTAAATTCGAATGCCAGTATTGAATCGCACAGTAAGGAATTAATTACGTTTGATATTCAATGGCATAAAATACTGGCTAGTTCTATGGCTTGTATAGCCATGTTTTTAATCGGCGCTCCCCTCGGTGCAATTATCAAAAAAGGGGGATTGGGCATGCCCTTTTTAGTATCCATTCTTTTTTTCATTGTCTATTATGTATTAACCATGCAAGGGGAAAAACTGGCGAAAACAAACACGATTAGTGTGGCCGTGGGGGTTTGGATGGCCGATGCGGTACTTTTTACAGTGGGATTATTTTTCCTTCGGCAAGCTCGGGCGGATGCCAGGTTGTTTGAGGCAGACTTTTATAGTGTCGTGTTTGATAAAGTGAAACGCTGGTTCGCATCAAGAAAAGAAGCAAAATCAGCATTTTAATAGGAAGGGGAGAATTTTAAAGTGCTGAAGGATTTGGATTTTTGTGCTGTATTGGATTACCTTTGCCCCCTGAAATAAAAGGAAATAACATTTTTTCGAGATGTATCTGACTACAGCAATTAAACAAGACCTGTTCGCAAAGCACGGATCCGGCAAAAAGAAGGAAGAAACTGGTTCTCCGGAGTCACAAATCGCCCTGTTCTCCCATCGTATCAATCATTTAACCCAGCATTTGAAATCAAATAAGAAAGATTTCTCAACGCAACAAGGTTTAATGAGATTGGTTGGTAAGCGTAAAAAGCTGCTTAACTACCTTCAAAATACTGATATCCAACGCTACAGAGCAATTCTTGCGGATCTGGAATTAAGAAAATAAGGAGAGAAATTTCCTCATGAGGGAACCTGAACAAGGGTTCCCTTTTTGCATTTTAAAAGTTTGGAAAGTCACGCCTTCTGTGACCCTTAACCTCATTTTATTGATGAAGTGGCCATTCACTACAGGTACATCCTTTTGCGGAATGAATTAAAACCTGGCCATTCCCGTGTATCGGGAGAAGTAGCATTGACTAAAAAAATTAACACATGAAACCAACAGTCATTACGAAAACATGTAAGCTGCCCGATGGCCGTGAAATTACAATTGAAACAGGAAAATTAGCTCGCCAGGCCGACGGTTCAGTCGTGTTGAAAATGGGTAACACCATGATATTAGCCACAGTTGTTGGGGCTCAGGATGCTAAAGAAGGCACTGACTTTCTTCCCTTGTCCGTTGATTACCAGGAGAAATTTGCATCAACCGGTAAAATTCCCGGTGGATTTTTAAAACGCGAAAGTAAACTTTCTGACTACGAAGTACTGATCAGTCGCTTAGTGGACCGCGCCATTCGTCCGTTATTCCCTGACGATTACCATGCCGATACACAGGTAATGATTTACCTTATTTCCGGAGATGAGAATTCTTTGCCGGATGCTTTGGCTGCGTTTGCTGCCTCAGCTGCTTTATCCGTTTCCGATATACCATTCAATGGTCCTATTTCAGAGGTGCGCGTTGCCCGTGTT
Organism: Ohtaekwangia sp.; assembly: GCA_035628875.1. Lineage (GTDB taxonomy): Bacteria > Bacteroidota > Bacteroidia > Cytophagales > Cyclobacteriaceae > Ohtaekwangia. The sequence continues at coordinate 26,206 of DASPIZ010000071.1, forward strand.
GACGGACAATTCGTAATTAACCCTCCGATGGAAGCGAAGAAACGTGCTGATATCGATCTCATCGTGGCCGCTTCCAAAGAAAACATCCTGATGGTGGAAGGCGAAATGAAGGAGGTAAGTGAAGAAGAGATGCTTGAGGCGTTAAGCGTTGCGCACGAAGCCATTAAAATACAATGTGATGTTCAGATCGAACTTACAGAAGCAACCGGTAAAACGGTTAAAAGAACATACAGTCACGAAGACAATGACGAAGCCCTTCGTCAGGAATTATGGACCAAATTCTATGACAAGCTTTATGCCGCTGCACGCGAACTGAATACAAACAAGAAGGTTCGCAGCAATTCTTTTTCAAAGCCACTGGAAGAATACATAGAGTCTCTTCCGGAAGACACAACCATCAAAAAGGATGTAGTAAAACGTTACTACAAAGAAATCATGAAGAAGGCGGCCCGCGATCTTTCGCTCAATGAAGGACTTCGTTTGGATGGCCGCAAAACCACTGAGATCAGACCTATATGGTCGGAAGTTAACTATCTGCCGTCAACACACGGATCGGCGATCTTTACACGTGGTGAAACGCAGTCCCTTACTACGGTAACGCTGGGAACTAAACTAGACGAACAAATGATTGATGGTGCCATGATCGAAGGCTCCAGCAAGTTTATACTGCATTACAATTTTCCAGGATTTTCAACTGGTGAGGTAAAACCTAACCGTGGACCCGGACGACGTGAGGTGGGTCACGGAAACCTTGCATGGAGAGCACTCAAGCAAACACTTCCGCCTGACGAAAAAAATCCCTATACAATTCGTGTAGTTTCTGATATTCTTGAATCAAATGGCTCGTCTTCAATGGCGACTGTTTGTGCCGGTTCTCTGGCCCTGATGGATGCAGGTGTTCCTGTAACCGGTCCGGTATCTGGCATTGCGATGGGCATGATCTCCGACAGCAAAACCGGAAAATATGCTATCCTTTCTGATATTCTGGGTGATGAAGATCACCTGGGGGATATGGATTTCAAAGTAACAGGAACAGAAAAGGGTATCACGGCTTGTCAGATGGACTTAAAAGTAGAAGGTCTGACCAACGAAGTGCTTCGTGAAGCGTTGCTCCAGGCCAAGGAGGGAAGGTTGCACATCTTGAACGAGATGAAGAAAACACTTGCTGGTCCGAACAACGATCTTAAGCCGCATGCACCACGCGCTGAAACAGTGATCATCGAGAAAGAGATGATTGGTGCGGTAATCGGCCCCGGCGGAAAAGTAGTACAGGATATTCAGAATACCACAGGAGCCACTGTAGTGATCGAAGAAGTAGGAAATAAAGGCGTTGTGAATGTGTTTGCCAACAGCAAGGAAGTAATGGACAAAGCTTTGAAACGAATCAAAGGTATCGTTGCTGTTCCTGAAGTAGGCGAAGTTTACGACGGTAAAGTGAAATCGATCATGCCTTTTGGCGCGTTTGTTGAGTTCATGCCAGGCAAGGATGGATTACTTCACATTTCCGAAATTAAGTGGGAACGCCTTGAAACGATGGAAGGCGTCCTTGAAGTAGGCGAAGAAATAAAAGTTAAATTGGTTGAGGTAGATAAGAAAACCGGTAAATTCCGCCTTTCCAGAAAAGTCTTAATACCAAAACCTCCAAGAAAGGAAACATCTCCAACTGAATAATCGTTATCGAATCCATTGACAGGAACTAACATTAAAGGCTATATTGTTAAACAAACGAATTGGTATAAAACGAAATGAGACAGCTAAAGATCAGTAAACAAATTACCAACCGCGAGAGCCAGTCGTTGGATAAATACCTCCAGGAGATCGGGAAGGTTGACTTACTAACGCCTGATGAGGAAGTGGAGTTGGCAAAGCGTATTAAAGAAGGTGATCAGATAGCATTAGAGAAATTAACGAAAGCGAACCTGCGTTTCGTGGTTTCTGTAGCAAAACAATATCAGAATCAGGGATTGTCGTTGGGTGATTTAATCAATGAAGGTAACTTAGGTTTGATCAAAGCTGCACAGCGTTTTGATGAAACGCGTGGATTCAAGTTTATCTCTTATGCGGTGTGGTGGATTCGTCAATCGATCCTCCAGGCACTGGCTGAGCAATCCCGTATTGTAAGGTTACCGTTAAACCGTGTAGGATCACTCAACAAAATATCAAAAACATTTTCTGAACTTGAGCAAAAGTATGAGCGGGAGCCTTCTCCTGAGGAATTGGCCGAAGTGCTTGATGTAACAACAGCTGAAGTTGTCGATACGATGAAGATTTCCGGACGGCATGTGTCCATGGATGCACCGTTTGTTCAGGGAGAAGAAAACAGCTTACTGGATGTACTTGAAAATGACAGCGAAGAAACACCCGATTCAGGGCTAATGAATGATTCATTACGACGAGAAGTTCAGCGTGCGTTGTCTACGTTAACCCAACGTGAAGCTGATGTAATCACATTGTATTTCGGATTAAATGGTGAGCATTCCATGACATTGGAAGAGATCGGTGAAAAGTTTAACCTTACCCGTGAGCGTGTTCGACAGATCAAGGAGAAAGCGATCCGGAGATTGCGTCACACATCACGAAGCAAGGCATTGAAACCTTACCTGGGATAATTCGATTCAGATTGTAAGTTTCTCAAAAGGTTCCAATACCCACATCGAAATTTTTAATTTGAAATTTTAACGAAGGTCCCGAATTTCGGGGCCTTTATTTTTGTTATTTGCAGCAAACAACAAAGCAATATTTTCATGGCTAAAGAAGTGAAAGTCCTTATTATCGGCTCCGGTCCTGCAGGCTACACGGCCGCAATTTATGCAGCTCGCGCCGGACTGAAACCCGTTCTGTATACCGGAGGTCAACCAGGTGGACAACTTACCACCACCAATGATGTGGAGAATTTTCCGGGATATGCAGATGGTATCAATGGCCCTCAAATGATGATGGATCTGCAAAAACAAGCAGAGCGATTTGGGACACAAGTGAATTACGGATTAGTTACGTCTGTAGATTTCAGTGGTTATCCACATAAGGTGATGGTGGATGAAAAAGAAGAAATAATGGCTGAAACCGTGATCATCGCGACAGGCGCTACAGCGAAATATCTGGGCTTACCTTCAGAAGAGTTGTATTATAATAAAGGTGTTTCCGCTTGTGCTGTTTGCGACGGATATTTTTATCGCGGTAAAGATGTTGCAGTGGTTGGCGCCGGCGATTCAGCAGCCGAAGAGGCTACCTACCTCGCGAACTTATGTACAAAAGTGCACCTTATCGTAAGACGTGATGAAATGCGTGCATCGAAGATTATGCAACAACGTGTATTGAAGGCACCGAATATTGAAATCCATTGGAATACCGAAACGGAAGAAATTATCGGAGACGATTCAGGGGTAACGGGTATTCGCGTTGTAAACAATAAAACAGGTGAGAAGAAAGAAATTACCCTCCAGGGTTTTTTCCTTGCGATAGGTCACAAGCCCAACACAGAAATATTTAAACCATACATCGACATGGATGAAACCGGTTACATCAAAGTAAAACCAGGTTCCACCAAAACGAATGTGGAAGGTGTATTTGCTGTCGGAGATGCTGCTGATAAAGTATATCGTCAGGCGATCACGGCAGCCGGAACAGGTTGTATGGGCGCCCTTGATGCTGAGAAATTTTTGGTGTCAAAGGAAATGGAAACGGTTTAAGGAAACGGCGTAGTTTTCCTTTTTCATTTGCAGATTCCGTCTGTTGTTTAACAAAGCTGAAATCATGAAGTTAGACCTTCTCGTACTTGCTGCACATCCCGACGATGCTGAGCTCGGATGCGCCGGCACCATCGCAAAACACATTTCACTTGGCTATAAGGTCGGTATCGTCGATCTTACGCAAGGCGATCTTGGTACACGCGGTACGATTGAAAGTCGTGCCGAAGAAGCGGCTGATGCTGCTGCGATACTTGGCGTGAGTGTGCGAGAGAATCTTAAATTTCGTGATGGCTTTTTCAGGAACGATGAAGAACATCAGCTAAGGGTGATCCGGGCAATCCGAAAGTATCAACCTGAAATAGTATTGGCAAATGCAACGCATGACCGGCATTCCGATCATGGAAGAGCTTCTGCCCTCGAATATGATGCGTGTTTTCTTTCAGGCTTGGTCAAAATAGAAACGGTGGATGAACAGGGGCGAAAGCAACTACCGTGGAGACCACGATCAGTATACCATTACATTCAGAGCGTGATGATTCAACCTGACTTTATCGTTGATGTCTCCGATTTCTGGGATCTGAAAATGCAGGCAATAAAGGCATTTAAAAGTCAGTTCTTCGATCCTTCGAGTGCAGAACCTGAAACGTATATTTCGAAGCCAGGATTTTTACGAATGATAGAATCGCGTGCCGTAGAATTTGGTCATGCCATAAACGTTCAATACGGAGAAGGCTACACTCACCGACAAACCCCTGGCATTAAAGACCTCTTCCACCTCCTGTGAAAAATTGAAAGATTGAAAAATTAAAATTCCAATCTTCCAATTTTTAAATCTTCCAATCTTCCTAAGGCGCAAGCCGATGAACCTGCCAGACACCTTCTATTTTGCTAAACCTGATTCGATCGTGTAGCCGGCTTGGTCTCCCTTGCCAGAATTCTATCAAGAGCGGATCAACCTCATAACCGCCCCATTGTTGAGGTTTCGGTAATATCGATTGTCCTTCGAATTTAGTTTCCATTTGTCTTACTCTTTCCTCAAGAATAATACGGTTTTCTATTACTGAACTTTGCGGAGAAGACCATGCTCCGATCTGCGATCCGCGCGGCCGACTTTGAAAATATGCTTCAGCGCGTTTGGCATCAACACGGGATGCTAATCCTTCAATCCGAATTTGCCTTTCCAGCTCAGGCCAGAAGAACGTTAATGCACAGGCCGGATTTTGTTGTAGTTGTTTTCCCTTATCACTCTGGTGATTGGTAAAGAACATGAATTTGTTTTGTTCAACACCCTTCAGGAGCACAACGCGCGCACTCGGTCTTCCATCAGTATTCACAGTAGAAAGTGTCATCGCATTTGGCTCCGGAACCTGCGATTGCAACGCTTCCCTAAACCAGGTTTCAAATTGTGAGACGGGATTGTTGGATATTGTCTTAATATCCAGGGAAGCTTTTGAGTACTCTTTACGGATTTCGGATAATTGCTGCATAGGTGTTATTTCAAAGCCTAAAGTTTATCAAAGAAATAAAATTTGCACACGTGGACACGAAGTATTTTATTCAGGTATTGAATTGTACCGTAAATCTCTAAATTGACGGATGGAGTTTTTTAAATATAAAAATCAGTTACGCCCGGAAAAGGGTCGGCTGCTCATTTCTGAACCGTTTCTGCCGGATCCTAATTTTGAGCGCACTGTAGTTTTATTGTGCGAGCATAATGAGGAAGGATCATTTGGTTTTGTGATGAATAAACCTTCCATCCTGAAAGTAAATGAGGTGGTGGAGGATATGCGGTTAGATGAAATCGTATTTGTGGGCGGACCCGTACAACAAGACACCCTGCATTTTTTGCATCGCAATACCAGTATTGAAAACGCTGTACAGATTCGGGATGAAATATACTGGGGAGGCGATTTTGAAAATTTATTGATCGGGATTGATACAGTTAAAATTAAATCTGCGGATATTCGGTTTTATCTTGGCTATAGCGGATGGGGGCCAGGGCAACTTGAACAGGAATTGGAGGCCGATTCCTGGATTGTATGTGACTACGTAACCAACGATTTATTATTCGACACAGAGCCTGGTTTGATCTGGAAAAAGGCATTGGATAATATGGGCGGAAGGTTTTCCGTATATTCGAACTATCCGGTGGATCCGAGACTGAATTAGGCATTTTTATTAAATTTACGCTGGTGCGTATAACGAAGATTGACCATGGAAATGGAAACAGACAAGCGACAAGAGCACGAACATGTACAAGCCGGGATGGCTGAGAACCATGGCAATGAACTTCATACAGAAGTTGATTTATCCGAAAGGGAACATGACGATGCAGAAGAACATGCCGAAGAAGAACATGTTGATTATTCAGGATACACAAAGCAACAGCTTGCGCAGACCGTAAAGGATCTTATCCGCGAAGATAATTTCAAACGTGTTGATCATGTATTGCGTGAAGTAAAACCGGTTTTTGATGAAATCCGCGAGAGAGAACGTGCTGAAGCTTTATCACGATTTATTGCCGATGGTGGTATCGCCGAAGATTTTGATTATAAAGGCGATGAACATGATATTTCCTTGGATGCTAATTTTAAACTTCTTAAAGACCGGAAAACACAACACTTTCGTCAACAGGAAGAACGAAAGGTAGACAACCTTCGTCGTAAAGAAGAACTGCTGGAGAAACTTCGCGAGCTCTCTGACTCGCTGGATACAAACAATCAGTTTGACGCTTTTAAAGAGCTTCAGAAAGAATGGAAAAGCATTGGTGCAGTGCCTGGTGCTCAGGCAAAAACCTTATGGGCGAATTACCATGCATTGGTCGATCGTTTTTACGATAATCAAAGTATCTATTACGAATTAAAGGAACTTGATCGCAGGCGAAACCTTGAATCAAAACTTGAATTGTGCGTACGTGCTGAGAAACTTGCTAACGTAGAGATCATCAAAGATGCCATTCATGAACTGAATGAGTTGCATCATGAATTCAAACATATTGGCCCTGTACCCATTGAAGAAAAAGAGGCTGTATGGCAACGTTTCAAAGCCGCATCGGATGCGGTATACGCAAAACGCGATTCATATCTGCAACACTTGCAGCAGGAGTTGCAGGTAAACCTTGAAAATAAACAAAAGCTCGCGGACGAAGTACAGGAGTTTGCGACGTATGATTCGGACCGTATCAAGGAGTGGAATCAGAAAACAAAAGAGATACTCGATATTCAGAAACGCTGGGAAATTGTAGGTGGATTACCCCGCGCAAAAGCGAAAGACGTCAACAAAAAATTCTGGTCGGCATTTAAAGCTTTTTTCAATAACAAGAATAATTTCTTTAAGAAGCTTGATGAAGAACGTGAAAATAATTTGCAGCAGAAAAATGCGCTGGTTGAAAAGGCACTCGCATTAAAAGAAAGTTCTGATTGGGAAAAGACTTCCAATGACCTTAAGAATTTGCAACAAAAATGGAAAGACATTGGACCGGTTCCTGAAAAATTCCGTGAAAAGGTATTTAAGGAATTTAAAGAAGCTTGTGATTATTTCTTTGAGCAACGTCGTCATCAGCATGGTAAGGTTGAAAATGAACAATCGGAAAACCTTCGTCAGAAAGAAGCCATTTGTGCCGAACTGGAGCAGCATGCAGAACAGGGAACTGCCGCGCCGAATTTATTGAGAACGTTACAAGATAAATTCAATGAACTTGGCTTTGTTCCCCGCAAAGACATCAATACCATACGTGCGCGATATCATGCCGCTGTGGATAAATTTGTAAATGCTATTTCGGGATACAACGAAGATGATAAGAGCAGGTTATTACTTGAAAATCAGATCAGCGATTTAAAAAATGATCCGATGGCCGATCGTAAGATCTACCAGAAGGAACAGGTGATCCGCAAAAAGATTAGCAAAATTGAAAATGATATTTCCCTTTGGAAGAACAACATGGAATTCTTTTCGAGGTCTTCAAACGCAGAAAAAGTAAAAGAAGAATTCAACGAAAAAATCCGGGAAGCATCTGATCACCTCAAACAATTGAAAGATCAATTGAAGCTGTTGAAAACGGTTTGATAAATTAAGTCCTACTTTAATAAAAAGGTTCGCAAAAATGATTGTGAACCTTTTGTTTTTATAATCGAAGAGGTCGTTTATTTCTTTACTAAGCCGATGTGGCATCCTTCAAAACACCATCTGAAGTAAAGTTTTAGTTTGTTGTCGGTGAATTCAATGGTGTAGCTGTGTTCGATTTCGTCCTGATTGATGGGTTCATTTCCCGGATCCGCTTTAAACAGTGCAAGTATTTCCTGTTGGCTTGCCTCATCTGTTAAAATCCGGTAATAGTCATAATCTTTTATGCCACTGATGTTGCTGGAGAATCTATTGTTCGGGGAGAAGGTGATCGTTTGTTCCGGCCGGGCCGGAACCGCCTCTGTAATATATCCGGCGCCCGGTGAATAGCCGCGCTCATAAACCTGCCATTTTCCTATCAGCAAGGGAGTCGAGGCCTCCGCATTTTCATTTTCCTCACATGAGAAAGCAAACGCAAAGAATGCAGCACAGATAATGATCAACGTCCGGATAGATTTCATGCCTAAAGTTTTCTTGCTTTTTAGACACAGGAAATAAGTGTTTCGTTGGATTGGTTTGGCTGTAAATAACCTCCTTGTTTGATGTCGTTACACGAGTGTTTTTATTTTTTGCAATTCAGACTGTCAGTATGCCAAAGGTCGTAACTATTCTGAAGGTTTAGCCAGTAATAGGGCGACGTTTTAAAGGCCTTGCTGAGCTTCAACGCCATTAATTGTGATATGCCTGCGTTGCCATTAATAAAATCGGATAGACGAGGTTGCGGATTAATAGTTTAACAGCAGCTTCTGTTCCAGTAAGACCGAGTGGTTCAAAATAAAAGTCTAGTAGAATTTCACCAGGATGGGAGGGTTAGGCCAATAGCGCAGTCGTTGGAAGAACCGTTGTACACTTGCTGTACAGTTAAAAAAATAGGGGTACGTTTATTTTCGTAACCCCTTGATTATCAAAGAGCCCCCTGTCGGAATCGAACCAACGACCTACTGATTACAAGTCAGTTGCTCTACCAGCTGAGCTAAGGAGGCTTTAAAAAGCTTAAAATGAGGCTGCAAAAATATAGTAAGAATGCGTTTTCGCAAATGTTTATCGAAAATAGTTTAGGCGATTGTCCTTCTTCAATGAAAAATGCCTGATTTTAGATTGCGCGCGCGCTACTCTTCTTATAATACACCATGTATTATGCTTGATATTACAAGGAATCGTTGTTATTAATTGCGAATTTCGAACATCTGCTTTGCGTAATGCGATTGTGAGTTCATGGTATAAATAATTTAAAATGAAATTCATCCTGCTGCTCTGTACATGTTTTTTGTTTTTCGGTGGCAGTATTCCGTTTAAACCCACGGAAGAGTTTGATTTAAAACTTGAATTCCAGTTTAAAGCGCGGCATAGCCAGGAACACAAAAATGTAATGGATCTGGGATATGAAAGACTGAATCAATCAACAGGCCCATTGCCCTATTTGTATGCGCATCTTACTGTGCTAAAAGTGCGCGAGGATGAGGAAAAAATAAAGGTTATCAACAATTTGGGTAGTGTTGTGGCCTCTAAAAAGCTGAAGAAAGACCAGACAATAGACCTGGATCTCGGGTTTACAGATGACCTGAAGGACCATGTAACGCCGTTTATGTTTACAGTTAATTTTGTATCGGCAGACAAGGAGACGAAACGCATAATCGTTATACAATTCGAAAAAGACGGTACATACTTAGTCAATGGTGAAGTACGGGGAAAACTCTGAACCATCGGTCAGGAAAGCAATTCGTTTATCCGGTTATAACAGGATGTTAACAAATTAAAGATTGAATTTCAGTGTTTTTTTGGCGTTAATGCGCAAAAATTAAAGCATGAAGCGCATCTTCTGTCTCCTCTTTCTCTTTCCTTGTCTTACGTATGCACAGCCCGATCATCAGCCGCATGCGGGCGAAATCAAATTAAAATTAAAAAAACTCAATTTCCTGGGCAGTGTTTTGTATGTGGCTGCTCACCCTGACGACGAGAACACCCGAATCATTACAGCCATGGCCAACGGGAAACTCGCAGCTACCGGCTACCTTTCGATGACGCGTGGTGATGGTGGACAAAATCTCATTGGACCGGAAATGCGTGATGAGCTTGGATTGATCCGGACGCAGGAGTTACTCGCCGCACGGAGAATCGATGGTGGCGAACAGTTTTTTACACGTGCCATTGATTTTGGATATTCAAAAAACGCCAATGAAACCTTTTCGATCTGGGGCAAAGACGAAATTCTTCAGGATGTGGTTGGGATTTTTAGACAATTTCAGCCCGACGTGATCATCACGCGTTTTCCTGCTGATGAAAGAGCTGGTCATGGACATCATACGGCATCCGCCATTTTAGCTGAGGAAGCATTTGATCTTGCGGCCCAACGGGATATCTACCCGCAGCAGGTTAGTCAGTGGGGGACCTGGAAGATTAAACGGTTATATACAAATACAGGAAGATGGTGGAACAATTCCATCAATGAAGATACGCCGGGTGTTGTCACTCTTGATATCGGTGGATACAGTCCGTTACTGGGAGAATCGTTTTCTGAAATCGCCGCGACCAGTCGTAGTCAGCATAAAAGTCAGGGATTTGGTTCCAGCGGTACGCGTGGACGGCAATTAGAGTTTCTCGAACATGTTAAGGGAGAAAAGGCGGGGAAAGATATTTTCGAAGGAGTTAACACGACCTGGTCCCGGGTGAAAGGTGGTGAAAAAGTGCAACCCTTAGTCGATAAAATTATTCGCCAGTTTGATGAGGAGGACCCAGCCGCAAGTGTGCCTGATTTGCTTGCCCTCAGAAAAAATTTGAATCATCTCGAAGATAGTATCTGGAAGAAGCGAAAAATCAGCGAAGTGGAAGAGTTGATCCAGGATTGTCTTGGATTATTTGCACGGGTTTCAACAGATCATTACTGGGTTGCACCGGGTGAAAAAGTAAAATTGAACATTGAGCTGGTGAACCGGTCACAACAAGAGATTAAGCTTCTGTCTATGCATGCCGAAGACCTTTCTTTTGATTCAGCCCTGATGATGCCGCTTAAAGGTAATATTCCAGTGTTATTTTCAACACGGAAGCAGATCGCAAAAAATAAATCGTATTCAGACCCTTACTGGTTGCAAGCACCGCATCGCGTCGGACTGTTTACCGTACAAGATCAAAAACTGATTGGAAAACCGCAGAATCCACCCGTCATCGCGGTAGAATTTACGTTCCAGTACGGCGTTGAAAATATCCGTGTAGTTACCCCGTTGCTTTACACCTGGACCGATCCTGTAAAGGGAGAATTAACCAGGCCATTTGAAGTAGTGCCACCGGTGTTTTTAAACCTCTTTGAAGACGTGTTGCTTTTTACCGATGAGCAGCCCAAAAACATCCCTGTTTTATTAAAGTCGTCAAGCACCAGCCCCATTGCGGGAAATCTAACGCTGGAGCTACCCGACGGATGGAAATCAGAGCCGGCTGATATTGCTTTCAGGCTTTCAAAAACAGGAGAAGAACAAACTGTGATTTTTAAAGTGATCCCTGCTGCAGGTGAGGTGACCGGTACATTACGTGCAAAGGCGCTGATTGGTGATACATATTATCATCAGGCAGTGAAAGTAATCTCTTATGATCATATTCCAATCCAGACATTACTTCCAGAATCTTCTGCCAAGTTGATCCGCATTAATCTAAAGGAGAATAATGGTACCGTCGGATACCTCGAGGGAGCGGGAGATGATGTGCCTGCAGCCCTGCGTAACATGGGATACGAAGTATGGGAAATGAAGAACGATGAGGTAACGGAAGCTAATTTAAAACCCCTGAAAGCAGTGGTATTGGGTGTTCGTGCCTTGAATACAAATGACCGTATGGAGTTTCTGATGCCTGTGTTGTTGTCGTATGTAAAGCAAGGCGGTACGCTCATTGTGCAGTACAACACCAATTTCAATTTGAAAGCATCCACGTTTTCACCTTATCCCTTATCTATATCGAGGGATCGTGTAACGGAAGAAGATGCCGCGGTAAGAATGATTAAACCTGATCATCGGGTGTTGAACTACCCAAATAAAATTACATCAGCCGATTTTGATGGATGGATACAAGAACGCGGGTTGTATTTCCCGAATAAGTGGGATCCGAATTTTGAGGCGGTTCTTTCGATGAACGACGAAGGTGAGTCACCGAAAGACGGAAGCTTGCTCATTGCGAAATACGGGGAAGGTCACTACGTTTACACTGGTCTTTCGTTTTTCAGGGAATTACCCGAAGGTGTAGCAGGTGCATACAAATTGTTCGCTAACTTAATTTCACTAACAAACAAAGACGCCACCACACAAAGTCCGCAAACGCAAACATCAAAAATGAAATCGCGGAATAAACATTAACAAACGGTTCAATCATATAAATATAATACTAATACAAAATTCACCTTTCATGAAAAAAGACGTGGCCGATAATCCTCCTGTGTTCAGTTCCTGGAAAAAGTGGTATATCATCGTGCTCATGGTATTGGTATTACAGATTGTTTTTTATTATTGGTTAACCAGCCTCTTTGCATGAATTATATCGACTGGATTGTATTGATCTGCACCATTGCATTCATCGTATTGTATGGTACATGGCGTACACGTAAGACCTCAACCATAGAAGGTTTCCTAAAAGGTGATAATACCATGCGGTGGTGGATGATTGGTGTTTCAATCATGGCCACGCAGGCTAGTGCAATTACATTCCTTAGCACACCGGGCCAGGCTATAGAAGATGGCATGCGCTTCCTTCAATTTTATTTTGGATTGCCTATTGCCATGGTGATCATTTCCGTTACCATGGTTCCGATTTATTACCGATTGAAAGTCTACACCGCTTACGAATACCTTGAGTCGCGTTTTGATCTGAAGACACGCACACTGGCAGCCGGACTATTTTTGATATTGCGTGGACTGTCTGCCGGAATAACGTTGTTTGCACCTGCGCTGGTGTTATCAACCATTCTGAACTGGCCGATTAGTATTACTACTGTTGTTATAGGTACATTGGTAATTATCTACGTTACTACGGGAGGTATCAAAGCGGTGAGTCTTACCCAACGCCAGCAAATGGCAGTAATCATGAGCGGTATGATCATGGCGGGCTTTCTGGCGTATGCCATGTTACCTGGTGAGGTCTCCTTCACAGATACCGTCCATATTGCAGGGGAGTTGGGCAAGTTTAATCTCGTTAATCTCGATTTTAATCTTGGGGATCGTTACAACATTTGGTCGGGTTTGATTGCCGGTACATTTTTATTCTTATCATACTTTGGAACAGATCAATCGCAAGTGGCGCGTTACCTGAGCGGAAGGTCGGTAGCAGAGAGCAGGCTGGGACTTATTTTTAATGGATTGCTAAAGATACCCATGCAGTTCATCATTTTATTTATCGGTGTATTGGTATTTGTATTTTATCTTTTCTTTCAACCACCGGTATTTCATAATTCGGTTCTCAAAGACAGGGCACTCGAAACCGTAGAAGGCCAAAGTCTCTTGGCACTTGAACAACAATACAACGAATTGTATGCAGAGAAAAGAGCTGAAGTAGATGGTATGGTAGATGCAATTCATGCGGAAGATGATCAGGCAAAAGCATTTCACAGGGAAAAAATCTTAGCCTTACAAGAGCAGGAATCGACGATACGGGATTCTGTCAGGGCCACGATATCGAAAGCGATACCCGGTGCTAAAACGCAGGACCGTGATTACATCTTTCTTAACTTCGTATTAACACACTTGCCGCATGGCATTATTGGTTTATTGCTTGCTGTTATGTTTTCCGCAGCGATGTCATCCATGGCCGGTGAACTAAATGCATTGGCTTCTACCACATCGGTGGATATTTACCAAAGATCAATTGTAAAAAGCGCAACGCCATCCCATTATCTGAAAGCTTCGCGTTGGTTCACCGTTTTGTGGGCACTGCTGGCCATGGTGTTTGCTATGCTTGCCAGCTTTGCAGAAAACCTGATTCAATTTGTGAACATTGTGGGATCGTTATTTTATGGAACTATACTCGGTATTTTTCTCACTGCATTTTATGTTAAACGAATTGGCGGCACAGCAGTGTTTTGGTCAGCGATTGTATCAGAATGCATTGTGTTGTATTGTTATGCTTCAACCGATATTGCTTTTTTACTATTCAACATTATTGGTTGCGGTGCAGTAATTATTTTCTCTTTTATCCTGCAGTTATTTCTACCTGCAAAGCCACCAACTCCTGATCAAACACAATAAATCTCGGACATCACTAGCATTAGTGTTTGGCTTTGGATTGTTAGCACCGTTGTGAGCTGGTATAACAATTTTGTAATCTGATTGCAACAATCTTAATGTCGTTCTTATACCTCGTTACGGTAATCTGTTTAGAACGATAAAAATATAAAGTAGATGTTATGCGCTGGATAGGAAGACAACGAAGTGGAAATGTACAGGATCGCCGGGGTGTGGGAGGTAGCCTGGCAGTAGGAGGTGGTATTGGTGGTGTTATAATTCTCGTGTTGGCCTTATTGATGGGACAGAACCCACTTGATTATCTAAACACTGAAAATCCGAAAGTTTATCAGGAGTCAAATTCCACAGCAGACGATGAGAAGTTTGAATTTGTTTCCGTCGTTCTAAAAGATACTGAAGATGTTTGGCACAAATTGTTTACGGAAAGGGATATGCAATATCAGGAGCCGCAACTCGTTGTTTTTTCAGGTAGCGATCAATCCGGTTGTGGACATGCTACCGCCGCAACCGGTCCATTCTATTGCCCAAATGATTCAAAGGTTTACATCGACCTTAGTTTTTATGATCAACTTCAATCCAGATTTGGAGCGCCCGGTGATTTCGCCATGGCCTATGTAATTGCCCACGAAGTTGGCCACCATGTTCAGCACTTATTGGGAATATCAGATAAAGTACATCAAGCACAACGAGGCATGAGCCAGGAGGAAGCTAACGATTTGAGTGTTAAACTTGAGTTGCAGGCCGATTTCTTCGCCGGCGTCTGGGCCCACCATGCTGATGAAATGAAACAAATTCTGGAAGCCGGTGATATTGAGGAAGCACTCGGTGCGGCGAATGCCATTGGTGATGACCGGCTACAGATGCAATCGCAGGGCTATGTTGTTCCCGACGCGTTTACACACGGTACTTCGGCACAACGGATGGGCTGGTTCAAAAAAGGATTTGAAACCGGTGATCTGAACGCGGGTAATACGTTTGAAGAAATTCAGTAACGGACCGGCTTCAATCCGATCCATTAAAGCTGCTTAATTTCTACCTCGCAGGCAGCTAGTTTTAATGTATGTTAAAAAAAACGTTAAGCTTATGGGAAAAGATAAAGAAGGAAAATTCCACCCTAAAAAAGGCAAACCTTCTGGTTCAGGAAGGGAAGATGGTATAGGTCTTAATGAACCTCATACAGGGTCACTTGAAAACTACCTCGAATTGGCAGATAAGTATACGGAAGGTGCTGACGAAATGCCTGCGAATGTTAAAGTAAGGCATCCCAACCGGAATGTAAATAAAGGGGAAGAAAGAAAAGAGGATAGAAATTCAAACAAATCAAGTTATAAAAGTAAGCAGGAGACTTTTAATGATGGTTTAACCACAACCGTTACGGAGGAACTACCTGGTATTCTCACCAAAGAGTTGTTTGCTGAATTGGCTAAATTCCAGTCGTCCATATGTGTTTCCATTTATATGCAAACACATCGGGCAGGTGTGGAAGTAAATGAACACGCCGATAACATTGCATTTAAGAATGCACTGCAACGTATTACCAATACACTAAAGGAAAGAGACGTTGATCAAACCGAGATCCAAAAAATCCTTGAACCGGGATACGAGTTGCTCAGGAATGATATGTTCTGGAGAAACTTAAATCAGGGTCTTGCAGTGTTTATTGCTGATGGCTTTTTTAAATACATCAAAATGTCTGAAACACCGATGAATGAGGTGTTGATCAATAACTCATTTTTCTTAAAACCGCTGGTAAATGCCATGACGGTGAATGAGTATTTCTATCTGCTGGTCATCAGTAAAAAACAAGCTAGATTTTTTCGCGCGGATTATTTTGGAATACTTCCTATTGAAATCGATGAGTTGCCGAATGGCATAGAGGACGTTGTTCACTTAGAGGAAAAAGCAGATCAAAAACTTTTCCGTACAGAAACATCGGGGGCGGGAAGAGGTGCGAACTACCACGGACAGGGCGCAGGCAAACCCGATGCAAAAGAGAACATCGCGCTTTACCTCGAAGAAGTAGACGAAACGTTGTGGAAGGAAGTTTTAAACCGCGAAAATGTTCCTTTGCTTTTAGCTGGCGTGGAATACCTGTTACCTATTTACCGTTCTGTGAGTAAGTATAATTTTATCTATGATCAGGTTCTTACCGGGAACCATGAACACGATGAGTTAAACTCACTGTATAAACAGGCGCGGGAAATTATGGAACCATATTTTCAGGAGCGAACAAAAAAAGCCCTGGCAAATTATGGAAACCAATCTGCAACAGCATTAACATCTTCAATACCTGCAGATATTATTCCCGCTGCGCATTATGGAAGGATTTGGCATTTATTTGTGTTGAAGGATCAACACATCTGGGGAAAATTCAATGAACAGGAAAACGTGTTGGAGATTCATGAAACAAAACAACAGGATGATGAATGTTTGCTGGATAAAGCCGTAATAAAAACAATACTCAATGGTGGCGACGTGCATTTTCTTGGTGAAGATGGTATGCCAGCGCAATCAAGCCTGGCTGCATTAATGCGGTATTGAACTTGATGACTTTAATACCCTTGTTACGCAATAGCTAAAAGCAAATTACTTATGGAAACGAAAACGAAAACAAAAATACCGAAGGAAATTCCACCTCAGCATCAGGATAGACAACCTGGTATTGAACATGAAATGGACCCTCAACCGATTTATGATAATGATGATCCAGGTTTTGGGAGATTAACGGGTAAAGTGGCTGTGATAAGCGGCGGTGATAGTGGTATCGGCAGATCTGTTGCCGTTCTTTTTGCAAAAGAAGGTGCGGATGTTGTGGTGGTTTACCTCGATGAGCACGAAGATGCAAAACAAACCGCAGCAGATGTGCGAAAATATGGAAAGGAGGCTCTGCTGATCTCCAGTGACTTGTCTAAAGAAACGAATTGTAAAAATGTGATAGACCAGACCGTCGAAAAGTTCAAACGCATCGACATTCTGGTAAATAACGCAGCTGTACAATACGAACAGGAAAACCTGGAGGATATCTCTGCTGAACAGCTTGAGTATACATTTAAAGTTAACATCTTCTCTTATTTTTATTTGGCCAAGTATGCTATTCCCCATTTGCAGGAAGGAAGCGTTATCATCAATACAGCATCTGTAACAGCATACAAGGGAAATCAAACGTTAATGGATTACTCTTCTACCAAAGGTGCTATTGTATCATTTACGCGAAGTCTCTCTCAAAGTCTTGCAAAAAAAGGGATTCGCGTAAACGCGGTCGCACCCGGGCCGGTATGGACTCCGTTGATCGTGGCTTCTTTTGAAGATGAGAAGGTGGCTAACTTCGGAAAGGATATCCCGATGGGAAGACCGGCTCAACCGGTTGAGATCGCAACATGTTATGTATTTCTTGCTTCCAGGGAAGGTTGTTTCCTTACGGGGCAGGTGTTGCATCCAAACGGAGGTTCTATTATTAACACCTAGAAAAATTAGTTTGTAAATTCATATACGAGGATTAAAAGTAAAAGAGGGTGCACTTTCTGGTACACCCTCTTTTGTTTAACAGTCAATTGATTCTATTTCAGTGACTTGATGAGTGCTTCGTTCATCATCTGGTAGTCACGATTGTTTTCTTTCTTAGCGGCTTCAAGCGAAGCATTAGCAGTAGCCAAAGCGCCGGCTTTGTCGCCAAGTCCTTTTTGAATTTTTGCTTTTTGGTGCAATACCCAGAAAGGATTATTCATGCCTTCAGCAGCTTTGTTTACCCATTCCAGAGCTTGTTTAAGGTCTTTTCCATTCTCTAGGTAATAAACCGCGGCCTGGAAATAGTTGTAAGGATTAACGGTGGTGTTTGCCTCGATAGACTTCATTACTTTGTCTTCGAAGTTAACTTTCACACCAAATTTCACCGAAGTATTCTCCCATGCAAGTTGAATTTTTGCTGACTTGTTGTCTGCAGAAATATCCGTGATATTGATGGTAAAAGTTTCCACTTTTTCGGTAAGCTTTTCCGGCTTTACAGTGAACTTAGCAGCCTCCTGTGCAGCATCGTATTTGCCGGTATTACCACCAAGTGCAACATCCTTATACAAGGTAATGGTCCACTCCGTTGCACCAGGCCATGAGAAAATAAGGTACTCACCTTTAGGAACAGCAACACCTTCTACTGTAACATCATCTGAAAAATTTATTTTCGTACCACTGTTAGCACCGGTTCTCCAGATTTTCCCGTAAGGAATAAGAACGTTAGCGTCTGTGCCGAAAATTTTACGGCCTTTAACACTTGGTCTGAAGTAATTGATCTTAATATCTGTAAGACCAACTTGTGTTGATACAGAGGCGGCGGGACTTGCTGAAGGTATCTGAACTTGTGCGGGCGATACCCACGTGATCAGGGCAAGTAATACAACCAGTAAAATGGATTTTTTCATTATAAAATTAATTTTAGGTTTGTGCATAATAGCGGCGGCAAATATAGAAATTCTTTTAACTCTTGAAATTGATAGTAGATGAAGCTTTCAAAAAGCTTTTACGAGCGGGCAAATGTTGTTAAGATCGCTAGCGATTTAATAGGAAAAGCGCTTTTTACACGCATCGGAAATTGTATAACAGGTGGCATAATCGTTGAGACAGAAGCTTATTCATGGAAAGAACGGGGCTGCCATGCTTTCCAAAAAAGGAAAACTGAACGAAACGCGATTATGTTTGGAGAAGGGGGATATTCGTACGTTTACCTTTGTTATGGGATGCACCACCTTTTCAATGTGGTGACCAACAAAAACGATATTCCTGAAGCTGTTTTGATTCGGGCCATTGAACCGCGCGTAGGCATTGAAGAAATGAAATTGCGCAGGGGAGTAAAAGTGAATGGCTTTCAGCTTACTTCAGGTCCCGGCAAACTAACGAGAGCACTCGGCATTGATCGAAAGTTGAATGCCAAAAACCTGCTGGATGACGAGGTATGGATCGAGGATATCGGGGAGCGCGTACCGGCGTCGCGAATTCTGGCCAGCCCGAGAATCGGTATTGATTATGCAGGCGAAGATGCGGCGCTTCCATGGCGTTTCACCCTGAAAGAAAATCTGTGGGTAAGCCGATAAGCCGACAAGTGATTTGAGTTATGGGTTATAGCGAAATATATTTGTATTGTTGATATTATAATGAAATTGAAAATTACGCTTGCCTCCTTGGTTGTCCTGGCTCAGGCCCTTTCTGCTCAGCCCTTGAACACATCCGCTTTTGTTAGAACAAATTCGCAATACGATGAACTCAATCCGGTGATCAGTCCGGACGGAAAAACCCTGTATGTCACCATTGCGAACCATCCGGATAACCTAGGTGGAAGAAAAGACCCGGGTGATATCTGGTATGCAGTGATTCAGGAGGATAACACCTGGTCAACACCAATGCATGCAGGCAGCATCATTAACGACCGCTCCTTTAATAGCATCGCCGGCTTTTCCACCGACGGAAAAGAAGCTTTTGTTATGAACCATTTCGATTCCAATGGAGGAACGGCCCGTACACAGGGTATTGCAGTAACGCATGGAAAAGCACGTGCTTGGAGCAAGCCCGAAAACATTACCATACCCTATTTTAAACATAAAGGGGGTGCATTGTCAGGTTATCTTTCTCCTGACAAAAAGCATTTTGTTTTCAGTGCAGAAACCTATGGGTCACGTGGGGTGGAAGATATTTACATCACGCAAAGAGATTCACAGGGAAAATGGTCTGAACCTAAAAACGTTGGTTCGAAAATAAATACACAATTCCAGGAGTTAAGTCCATCTTTAAGTTATGATGGAAAAACATTATTCTTTTCCAGCAATGGCAGAAAGGGCAATGGTAGTTTTGATGTTTATTCTGCTACGCGCCTCGACGACACCTGGCAGAACTGGTCAGAGCCGGTGAATATGGGAAGTGCTATAAACTCGGAAGGGCGTGATCTTTATTACAGAGAATATCCGTTGCTGGGATTTTCGTTGTATACCAGTACAAAAAACAGCGATGGATATGGCGATATTCGCATGCATATTTCTTCCGAACAACCGCTGGCTATCGATTCAGCAGTGGTTGCCTCTACTCAGCCCTTGGTGGATACAACAACATCATCAACCCGCTTTATCGAGCCTGAAGAAGATCCGGCGCGTAACCACTCCGTTAGGGTACATGGCAAAGTGGTAAATGCAAAAACAGGAGAGGCAATTCCCGCGACGATTACTTTTGAAGCGGCTGGGGACGACACACCGGTACCGGTAGAAAAAATTAAGGCATCACCTGTACAGGGCTATTCATTGGGAGTTGACACAGACGCAACTTTTAAAGTTAAAATCGAGTCTGCGGGTTTTATCAGTTCCATTGAGAACCTCGATGTAAAAACGTACGAGATGAATGAACTGGAAATGAATTTCAACCTTGAGCCCATTGCTGTAGGAACCACTGTTAATCTGAAAGACGTTTTGTTTGAGCAGAGTAAAACAACATTACTACCACAGTCATATCCCCAACTCGATATGATCGTTTCTTTCCTGAAAGAAAATCCCAACGTTCGTATTGAACTTTCTGGTCATACGGATAACCGTGGAATCCCAACACAAAACGTGAAGCTTTCACAGGCCCGGGTAGACCGCGTAAAAGATTACCTGTTATCCAAGGGAATCCAAAAGAAACGGGTTACGGGCAAAGGTTATGGCGGTAGTAAGCCAATCGCAAATAACGATGACGAAGAAACACGTAAACTGAATCGCCGTGTTGAATTTACCATTCGTAAAAATTAAAAGCACAAGCACGTAAGTATACTTATGTAGAAAGCAGCAATTACATTTTGATTACAGGTGATTTTGTAGAATGCGTTTTTATTTACCCTCGTAATTTAATATGTTTATGACTATACATTTCGCTTACGGCGATAGTTAACAATAGTGTCATAAACATATAAATGCGGCATGACTGCTTACTTTCAACGAAAAGTTTGGATAGGCTTTATCGCTGCAATGGCTTTGATTGCGTGGTTGGCATTAGCGTCCTATTGGCAGAATAAAAAATTCGAAGAGACTTCAGCCTGGGTTGCTCATACCAATCGCGTGTTGTTTCATACAGAGCAACTAGTATCGTTAACCATTGATATTGAATCAGGCCAGCGTGGTTTTGCCCTTACCAGCAAGGAAGAATTTCTCGAACCATACTACGCTGCATCTGCCTCAGTTTTAGATCACATTGAACGCATTAAAGAATTAACGCGGGATAATGTGTCACAACAAATTCGTATTCGGAAACTCGAAACGCTCCTTAATAAAAAGCTACTTTTTGCAGAAAACGTTATTAACATCACACGTCGGGATAATTTAGAAGAGGCCCGTGCCGTGAATGCTTCGATGGTAGGTAAGCGTATAACGGATCAGGTCCGCCTGTTGATCAATGAAATTCAAAAAGAAGAAAATGATCTGCTTGTCGAGAGAACAGCACTTACCGAAAAACGCGTACAACGTTTTTATTCAACATTTACGGCTTTATTGTCGGTAACCGGAATAATCCTGTTGCTTATTTTTTATGCCATCTACATCAATCTTAAAAGAAGAACAAAAGCGGAGGTGGCGTTGCGAAAGGCGATCGAGCAGGTAAAGGATATGTATGACAATGCTCCATGTGGCTATCACTCATTGAATAATGAAGGTGTTTTCGTTGAGATGAACAGAACATGGTTGCAATGGTTGCAATACAAACATGAGGAGGTGGTGAATAAAATGAAATTCAGGGACATCCTTACCCCGGAAGGGGCCGCCATGTTTCAGGAAAAATTTGATCAGATGAAACGCGAAAGTTTTATTCACGACCTGGAATTTGAAATTGTTCGTAAAGATGGTGCAATATTTTCAGTCCTATTAAATGCCATCGCTATTTATGACGTGAATGGAAACTTTGTACAAACACGATCAACGGTGATTGATTATACAACGCAACGCAGTGCATTGAATAAGGTAGAACTTTTAAATAAAGAGCTCGAGTCTTTTTCATATTCGGTTTCCCATGATTTAAGGGCACCATTACGGTCAATTGATGGATATACGCAGATCCTGATAGAAGATTACGCACCAAAAATGGATGCTGAAGGAAACAGACTTTTGCAGGTAGTGGTTAACAATGCAAGAAGAATGACCCGTTTAATCGATGACCTTTTGGATTTTTCCCGCGTTGGCAGAAAGGAAATTGATAAAACAACAGTTCAGGTAAACTCATTGGTGAGCACAGTGATAACAGAAGTTAAAGCCATGGAGCCCGCTGATCGCGAGATTGAATTTGTTGTTCATCCGCTTGAACCATGTATGGCTGATCCCAATTTGTTAAGACAGGTTTGGTATAACCTGATTTCAAACGCAGTAAAGTATACGCGAAAGACGCCACATGCACGCATTACAATATCATCAATCCGTCATGCAGAGGAACTGGAATATAGCATTTCCGATAATGGTACGGGATTCGATATGGCTTATGCCCACAAATTGTTTGGTGTATTTCAACGGCTACATCGCCAACAAGAGTTTGAAGGGACAGGAGTGGGGCTAGCCATAGTTCATCGTATTATAACACGACACGGAGGTAGCATTCGCGCACAAGGAAAAGTAAATGAAGGGGCTGAATTTCATTTTTCATTGCCCTTAAAAGGCTAAGCGTTGATGAAAATAAATTGATGTTTTAGTAAGGTAAAAGACGGAAGGCAGAAAACCTAATTAACTTTCACGTGCGTGCGGAAAGGAGGCATTAGATTTTTATTTGATACAAACGGGAATACTATGCTGAAATTATCCTTTGTGATAAAGTCAAATATCGAGGAATACATGAGTTTGAGGTGCTTCGTAAGATCAAAAATGACCCTTATCGGAAAATTACGCCGGTGGTCGTTTTCGCATCGTGAAAGGAGGAACGAGACACCATTGAACCGTATATATAAGTCGTCATTGTCTGCTTATTAAACCGGTGGAACCCGGACAGTGATTAAAGCTGACTATTGCTTTTCTTGCTGTAGTGTTTCTACCGTCTGAATATTAACCTAAACAACTTTGCATGGAACGAGACTTAAAAATTCTGATGCTTGAAGATCTTCCTGAGGATATTGGTTTGATCGAACATATTCTTCGGAAAGAGGGGATACATTTTGAAAGCCGCTACGCAGACACAAAAGATGAGTACGTGAAAGCATTGGAAGAATTTCTTCCGGACGTTATTCTTTCCGACCATGCATTACCTCAATTCAATTCTGTGGAAGCCCTGACCATTTGTCGTAAAAATTCACTAAATACACCGTTTATTCTTGTAACAGGAACCGTTTCGGAAGAATTTGCTGTGAGTTGTTTAAAACAGGGTGCTGATGATTACGTACTGAAATCAAATTTAGTACGATTACCTACTGCCATTGTGAATGCATTGAAGCAACGGAATGTAGAGTATAAAAGAAAAAAGGCGGAGCGTACATTACGCAAACAAAATGAAGAGCTTGTTAAAATCAATAAAGAACTTGATAGTTTCGTCTATAGTGTTTCTCATAATTTAAGAGCACCTCTTATGTCTGTGCTTGGACTTTTACGACTGGCACAGGTGGAGGTTGAACGGTTTGGAAAAGAAAACAACATATTGCTGAGTTATTTCGGCATGATGGAACACAGCATCAATAAGCTCGACGATACGCTGAAAGAAATTTTGGATTATTCCCGAAATGCGCGTTCTGAAATCAAAAATGAAAAAGTGGATTTAAAAGCGTTGATTGAGGATGGCTTTGACCGGCTTAAATATCATGAAGGCAGCGAACAGATCGAAAAACTTGTAAATATCGAAGAACATAGTGTGTTCTGTTCTGATCCCAACAGGTTGAGCGTTGTTTTGAATAACCTGATTTCAAATTCGATTAAGTACCGTGATCTTCATAAAAAAAATCAATACATTAAAATTCAGGGAAAGGTTAATGAAACCATGGCCCGGATAGAATTTCATGACAATGGAATTGGAATTCCGGAAGAATTGTTGAATAAAATCTACGATATGTTCTTTCGGGCAACAGAACGAAGCGAAGGAGCCGGACTTGGATTATATATTGTAAAAGAAACGATCGAAAAGCTGGGCGGACGTATCGAAACTACATCCGAGGTTGGATCGGGAACCTCATTCATACTGGAAATCCCCAACAGAATATAGTTCAAAGTTCAAAGTTCATGGTTCAAAGTTTCAAAGTTCAAAGTTCAAGGTTAGGTTGATTTCGAAAATGAAGCGCTTGCGAAGTTGTTTGAGGTTTGATGTCTGATGTTTGAGGTTGGAGTTCGAAAATATTTTAGGTTAGCGAAAACAACTTGAAAGCTGTAGTCAATTCCAAACTCGTAATATCCTGGTAGCTTGTATCTCATACCTCGTACTTTTACTTTGTACCTTGTACTTTGTATCTCGTACTTGAGACTACTGCCCAATAAACTCGCAGCTCGCAGCTCACAGCTTTTCGAAAAACGCAACAGATATCTAAAACCACCCCTGTAATTTGCAGCTTGAAGCTTATCGAAAACGACTTTCGAATCTGCACTCAATACCCTATCGCTGTATCATCGCCACGTGGATCAGCGCCGGCTTCAAGTTTTCCGTCGGGTCGCACAAGAATGGCATCAACGCGGCCCAATTGACCATCCAAAAGTTTTATTTGATGTCCCATCGTTTCCAGTTGCTTCAATTCGGTAGAATTCATGGCATCTCTTTCCATAAGTATTTCATCGGGTAGCCATTGGCTATGGATTCGTTTTGCCGCAACAGCATCCTGCATTTTCATCTTAAAGTCAACAACATTCATAATGGTTTGAAACACGGACGTAATGATAGAAGTGCCTCCGGGAGTTCCAAGTACCATAAACAATTTACCTTCTTTTTCTAAGATCGTCGGTGTCATACTACTCAGCATTCTTTTTGCCGGTTCTATTTTATTGGCTTCGCCACCAATCGCCCCATACAGGTTGGCATGACCAGGCTTTACGCTGAAATCATCCATTTCATTATTCAGTAGGAAACCTGATCCCGCTACAACAATGCGTGAACCGTAGCTGCCATTCAACGTGGTTGTTACAGCCACCGCGTTTCCGTGTTGATCAATGACGGAGAGATGTGTTGTTTCCGTCGACTCTCTTCCAGGTATTACACCTTCCCTAACGGATGCGCTGGGCGTTGCCCGATAGGGATCAAATGATGTCATACGGTCATTACAATAATTTTTATCGATGAGCTGTTCAACCGGAACAGGATAATAAGCAGGATCTCCGAGATAGCTTGCACGGTCCGCATATACCCTCCGTTGAGCCTCGGTAAACAAATGGATCGATGCTGCAGTGTTATGGCCGAGCTGCCCCACATCAAAAGTCTCTACCATATTTAAAAGCTGAAGAAGCGCAACGCCCCCACTAGAGGGCGGTGGCATGGAGAATACTTTGTATCCTTTATACGTACCAACAACAGGGTCTCGCCATATCGGCTGATAGGCGTTGAGATCTTCATGCGAAATCAATCCATTCCCGCGATCCATCTCTGCGACAATGTCATCAGCAGTTTTACCAGTGTAAAACCCATCAGCACCGTAGTCTCTGATTCGTTCCAGTGTTCTGCCAAGATCAACATAACGAATACTGTCTCCGGCATGCCAATCACGGATAAGAAATGCTGGAATAATTGTATTGTTTTCTTGTAGTGCTTTTTGAATATAATTTAACCCACTTGCTTCAGATTCAGTAAGTGTAAAACCATTTAGCGCAAGATCGATGGCAGGTTGTACAAGTTCCCGCCATGACAGCTTTCCGTAACGCTGATGAGCTTCTGCCAAACCTGCCACAGTACCAGGCACACCACTGGCCAGGTGGCTTTTTATACTAAGATTTT
>DASPIZ010000072.1:0-41705 GCA_035628875.1 Ohtaekwangia sp.
AACAAAGGCAGCCATAGATTCCTCCTTCTCTTTAAGGGCAGTCCGGGTACTGCTAAGGTCCAGATTAAGTTTGTTGATATTCTCATCACGCGCCCGTATTGCGGCCTCCTTGGCCGCTACCGAGTCACGCACAATTTTCCAGAAACCATCGAGTACGTTTTCGCGGATAACTTTATACTGCTTATAATTTTGCGATTTTGTTTTAAGGAGTTGATAACGCTCGTTCAGTGGATACTGGCCTTCCAAGGCTTCATTTTCCTGTTGCCCGTATGCAAATTGAGCACTTAATATAATGGCTATGACTGCAAAATACTTCATGGTGTAACTCTTCCGTGGTTATAGCTCACAAACCTAAGGCACATATAGCAAGAATTCAACCTGTATTTCTTCAACGTTCGAAAAATTCGTTAATTTCCGTACTGTCGGGATATATGCCCTATAGCTCCGATTTAGTTTCGCTTTCGAAAAATGAGATCGGTGGCATGAGCCGAGACGACCCGGTTAAACAGTTCTTTGAGATAGTGATATTCGTCCGATGAAAAAACCGGTTTATTGATGAGTAGTGAATTATTAACGATAACCCTATTTCCGATTTGCTGTACTTGATAAATAAACCGGCCACCCTTGTTCGGCAACATCAGGGCGATCTGTTCCGGAGGGTCGATCAACTCAAGGCTGGCTGGATACTCCAGGGTTAAAATAATTGTTTCGTCTAACGGGGCGCCAAAATCGACCGGATACAGCCGCTCCGAGGATTTAAACGGATTGTGGGCCCATCGCTCAACGATAAACGGATTGAACAAATGGTGCGTCGTTGCATTC
The DNA here is from genome assembly GCA_035628875.1 of Ohtaekwangia sp. Lineage (GTDB taxonomy): Bacteria > Bacteroidota > Bacteroidia > Cytophagales > Cyclobacteriaceae > Ohtaekwangia. Next base: position 823 of record DASPIZ010000072.1, read on the forward strand.
ACGTCTAATGCTTCCATTTCCATGGCTATGTTTTCAACCAGTGGCTTAGAAAAGTTTTCCAGGTTAATGAGTTTCAAATCATTAATCTGCACCTTGTGCCACGAGGCCGTAAGTGCTTTACGATATTGTTCTTCACCATCAAGACCGTATATTTTCCTGCGTTTTTCTGCTGCTTTGTATCCAACGCTCGTTGTCTGAATTGTTCCCCGGATAACCCCAAGGGAATCGAGTTTTAAATTGAGTATCGTCAATTGCTTGGCCCGCTCCGTCGCCTCGATTTTATACCAGTAGGAGTCCTTTTCTCCCAACACACGTCCATTACCATTTAAACAACGCTCTGGCAATACGCCAAAAGGAACAAAGTCGTCGGTTGCGTCAAGTAAATATATTTTATCACCAATATTGAGTTTAGCCACCACATAATTAAAATCTGTGAGTACAGGATATAACTCAACGGGAAGTCCCTTATCCCGTGTTGCAAGGATCATTGGCTCTACCGATAATCCAGCATACTTTAGGGCAGCAATCAGTGAAAGGTTTATATCCCCAACATTGCCAACCTTTTGATCGAAAGCTTTTTTAATTCCGAGATCGCTGTATTTTCCTGTGAACTCATTCCAGCGATACCAGCCACGAATAAAATCATAAATCTTTTCGGCCTTTACAAGGGCGTTGGTTTCATTGATGATAAGTGATTCGATATGCGCATCTACAATCTCTTTACCTCTTTTTATTTGAATACCGAAGTTCGTATGGTGACGAAGTTCCTGCTCAGCATCTTTCCATTCTTTTGTGATCTTGTCTCTTCGTCCGTCGAAATATTGAATCTCTTCAAGTTCAAAACGGATCGCGGAAAGAAAATTCCTCCGCGCTGTCATGTAATCCTCTTCTTTGAACGCGGGAACGTCCTCCATACTCCACTTGTAACGTACACAATCGGCTTTTCGACCTCCACCCGGCGTGAAGTAATCCTTTAAAACTTCAGATTCGCTTTTTACCAATTTTAAAAAGCCTTTTAATGCGATGTTGTATCTGTAATTTGCAGGAATTGTAGCCCAGTATTCACTTTGCATTTTGGGTATATCAGATTGAAATTCCCACGGCCGAAAATTAGAAACAAAAAAAGGCGACTCAATCGTATATTCGTACTCTATAATACTTCCCACCTTAACATTGGGAATAGCAAAGTTACGCACATCCCAATACTTGTTGTGGTTCGAAGTAAATACATCCTTGCTCAACAACTTTGTCTCTTTCATTGATCCGTTCTCAATATTCCATGAGGATGCTTTTACTGAATTTAGCTTTTCGTAACGCCCGTCGTCTTTGTAAAGATCAATGTTAACATCGCCCAGATTGAGCCCGCTTTTCTTCAGGATCTTAATCTTGACATGATATCTGAAGATTAAATTATGATCGTTTGAGTTGTCAATAAATGCTTCTCCGAATTCGTTCAACACAACGGCGGATGCGCTGGTATCCTTTTCATAAGAATTAATCCCCAACTCACGGTAAGTCACCTTACCATAAGGAAAAGGGTCTTCTTGTGCTAATGCTGATAAACTGATAAAACAGAAGCAAAAGCAAAAAATGCTGTACAACAGGACGCGCATAAAGTCAGGTTAAGAGTATAAAGATAACGCTTTAATAAAAAGAACGTGAGGTGATGCAAGATTAAGCGCAAGATTTCCTTATTTGACAAACAACAGTTCTTGCCGCTGCGAAGTGGATGTTCAACCCTATCGGAGTTGATTGTGCTCTCTCAAAATGCACCGGTTGCACCTGATGGTTAGCAAATATTAAATTCGTTTGGACTTATCTAAGTTAACTTGTAAACTAACGAGTTCACGGTTGATCTGATAATGATCTTTGAAGTGAGTAATGCACTGATAAGCCCTTGTTTTTTAAATTGATTGAGAAGTCCCTGGTCTGAACATTTTAACTTTAAATAATTCAATGTCGTTTACTTAAGCTTGTTTGTTTTTTGCCTCAACCTGCGAGAGCTTAAGTAAACGACATTGATAAATAATTTGTGAATTCGTCTTAACTATGCGTTCGATACGTCAAACATTTCGCTGTCCCGAAGTTTTCGAACCGAACCTCAAACCTCAGACTTCAAACTTCAAACAAATCGCGCAATCCGTCGTTATCGAAAACCGACTTTGAACCATGAACATTGAACTTTGAACCATGAACTTTGACCCTTACCTTAGATTTTTAGAAAAATAATTATGAAAATTGGTCTCTTATCCGATACACACTCTGATCTTGATCCAAAAGTTTTTAAATACTTTGAGTCTTGTGATGAAGTGTGGCACGCGGGCGATATCGGTGATGAACAGGTGGTATCCGCATTGGAGAATTTTAAACCGTTTCGTGCTGTCTACGGCAATATTGATACCGTGAAGATGCAAGCTCGTTTTCCGGAAGATTTATTCTTCGAGTGTGAAGGTCTCAATATCTGGATGACACACATTGGCGGAACACCACCACGCTATAACACACGTATAAAGAAAAAATTAAAAGAACGGGTTCCTGATGTTTTTATTTGTGGGCACTCGCATATTCTCCGGATCAACCGCGACGAGGATCACCATGGCATGTTATACATCAATCCCGGAGCAGCAGGAAACCATGGTTTTCACAGTATTAAAACAATTGTAAGGTTTGAAATTAACGATGCAAAAATTCAAAACATGGAAGTTATTGAACTTGGCAAACGTGGTGCGATCCAAAAATAAAATCAAAGCTGCTAAAAGTGGTACTTCAAACCAATTCTGGTTACGCTTAAGTTGAGAGACAAAGCCTCACGCTCACGCGCAATGTAGTTGTTGAATTTTTTTGCACCTTTTGACCACAGGATAATTCCGGGTACCGTCATTCCGGCTCCACCCGTGATCATCAACAAGCCAAGTAATGCTTTCGGATCACCTTCTTCATGTGTGCCATACTGGGTTTGCTGGCTCGTGTAATATCTTTCATCCGCGCTTGCAAAGACAATGATACCACCTACCAGTAATGCACTACCTGCAATGGTGAGTGTTCTTCCGACATTGCGCATGCGTAAGCCCGGAGCATAGTCGGTTTTGTAATGGTCAAGATCGGATTCTGGAACGGAAGATTGCTTAACGGAATTGAATGGCTGGGCAATCACAGTGGTTGCTGTAATGATAAACAGCAATAGGATCCACGCGTATTTCATAAACAAATAGCGTAACGGTTAGGGTAAATATAAACAGGCCCGGGCTTGCTGTGGAAAGCACGGGCCTTGATCTTATACGTATTGATTCAACATTACAGGCATCACCAGCATCAGGATATCTTCACTTGCATCCTTTTCTACCGGATGAAGAACCCCGGCCTTATTTGGTGCCGACATGGTTAACCGGATTTTATCAGAATCCAGGTTATTCAACATTTCAATGAGGAATTTAGCATTAAATCCGATTTCGATATCCTCGCCATCGTGTTCACAGGACAGACGCTCATTGGCTTCGTTGGAAAAGTCGAGATCTTCTGCTGATATCTGAAGTTCACTACCGGTAATTTTTAATCTAACCTGGTGTGTCGTTTTATTCGCATAGATAGAAATCCGCTTCAGCGCTCCCAGAAAATCGCTTCGCTCGATGCTCATTTGAATATTATTACCGGAAGGGATAACGTTTTCATAATCCGGGAAACGCTCATCAATAAGCCGGCAAATCATTTTGATGTTTCCAAATTTGAAGAACGCATTAGACATATTGAAGTTTACTGTTACCTCTGTGTTTTCTACAGGCAAAGTAGCTTTCAACAGGTTTAACGCCTTACGCGGGATAATGATAGAATTGCCATTATCAGATTTCACATCTGTTCTGCGGTAGCGCACAAGTCGGTGACCATCGGTAGCCACGAATGTTGTTGTTGTATCACCCAGGTTTACATAAACACCCGTCATCGCCGGACGAAGTTCGTCGTTGCTGGTAGCAAAAATGGTGTTATTTACTGCACGCGATAACACCTCAGTAGAAATTTCGGCGCTAAAGTCATTGGAAACTCCGGGTACTTTCGGGAAATCAGTAGCATTTTCGCCGGAAAGTTTATAACGACCATTATCGGAAATGATTTCGATGCTGTAGGTAGACTCATCAATGGAAAAAGTCACCGGTTGCTCCGGAAGGTTTTTCAAGGTATCAAGAAGTATCCTGGCAGGTACCGCAATACTTCCTTTTTCCTTCGATTCAACCTGGATATCAGTGATCATGGAAGTTTGAAGGTCAGACGCTGTTACGGTTAACCCGCCTTTTTCCAGTTCAAAAAGAAAATTCTCAAGAATCGGAACCACCGGATTAGTAGTAATCACGCCATTAATATTAGAGAGTTGCTTAAGCAGATAAGCCGAGTTAACGATGAACTTCATTTCGCGAAATAGTGGTTAAGTTTTATAGGGCGGTAAAGTTAAAAAGAAAACCGAATAACTAAACCGGGGGGTTAAGGTGCAAAAAAACTAGGATAAAAATGCTATCGTTTTATAAAAAATTCTTTTGGGCGCAGCAGCGGAAGGATCCTATCCTCCTGAAAGACTGCCCATTGCGATTTATTGATTAAACCGTAAAATTGCTGCCGTCCTGTTCCCGGAAAAATCGTAAGCAAATGATTCTTTCCGCCGATGTCGGTAATTTCGAAAGATACAAAAGGCGGAGTTTTGGATAAACTATCGAGCTTCCGCGAACCAGGTACAAAATCGTCCACCGTAATGAGCGAGATGTAGTCCATAAAACCATTTACGCGGGCTGTATCAGCGATGGCCACATCTTTTACCTTCACCGCCCCATCTTCCATTAATATCGTAAAATTGCCTTCTGGATTTTTGAAATCGGCATCAAGCCTGGAAAAATTTTGCCAGTTTAAATTAAATACGTGTTTATCCCGCCATCCACTTTCATTAAGCTCGAAAATACCAGACACATAAACCCGGTATCCCGGAATAGCCATCACAAAAGGTTGATTTGTATCTTCCGCTTTAAAATAACTTTGCGTCTTAGGCTGATTTCCCCCGGCAATGAAGTTAGCAACCTGCGTGGATTTTGTAAATAATGTAACGTGTACACCATTTACTTCAAGTGCGTTTGAAATAGAATCCTTCATCGAAGACGCTACAGGTCGCTTGGGTTCCGCTTTTTCTAAAGTAGCGAAGAAGACACGAATCATATCGCGATCAGCCTGGTATTGATCATTAACTAACCAACGCGAACCGTTGTATTTCAGTCTTACTGTATCGGCCGCTGAACGTAACAAAACTTCGTCGACCAATTCTGATTCGTAGTTGTTAAACAGTTTTTTGTCTGGCGCAAAACTCTGCTCTTCTCTTCCGACCCAATACACCGCTGTGATTGAAACCAGCAGTACAATCAGCAAAACAAAAAGGCGCTTATTCTTTTTTTCCTGCATATCAGAATTGTGCAAAATTTCTTTTTCGCATGTAAGCGCGAAGTAAACCAAACCCGATCAACATAAGCAATGGAAGTACAAGGTTTATGAGTTGCCACTTCGTTTGTTCTTCATTGATTTTTTCCCGATTTAGCGGACGAATCTTCACTTGTTTTGTTCGTGTTTGGATCAGACCGTTCTCATCCGTTAAGAAAGCAATCGAGTTTAAGAGGAAATCCTTATTCGCAAAAGTATACTGCGCGTATGGGTCAAAACCAAGTGGTTGTGGTTGCCGTGTTCTTATGTTGATTTCGTTTCGCGCAACATCGCCATCGCTGATAACAATCAACTGCGTAGGTACACTTTCTGTTTTGGGTGGTTCCTGGCCTGCACCTTCCGGAGGAAACCGGTTCTTATACAATGAAGTAAATTCTCCTTCCAGTAAATAAGCCACCGGTATATGCGGCGATGTGAAATCCTGCGCGGTAACGTTTTTACGTAATTCGTTTACACTGATATTTACCGGCACGCCAAGCTTTCGCGAATACGGTGATGTAAACAACAAACCGGTTTTTGTAACACCTTCCGCTTTTACAGTATCAATACTACTTACAAAACGCGTTAGCACGGCATCCAGGTTACGGGTGATCGGATGATCGGGATAGTGATTGATCAAAGGAAAAAATGGCCAGTCGATCATTTCCATCTGCGGTTTGCCATCGAGTTGCCCCGTAACAACAGGGAATAATGCAGCGTTTTGATCCTGGATAAGATCCGGATTGATACGCACCCCATAACGGAATAATTGGTCATCCAGGTTAACTTCATAGGGAATAGCCAGTGCGCTTTCATGTGAGGCGCTGTCCATGTTTGCGTTTAACTTATCAATCATGAAAAGTACCTTCCCTCCCTGCATGATATATTGATCAAGTCGATACTTCTCCAGGGCAGTAAAAGGCGCGGTTGGCTTGGCAATTACAAGCACATCGTATTGGTCTAATGCCTTTGAATTCGAGAGTCTTACTTTTGAAACATCATAAAACTCAAGCAAGTCATTTTTAAATCCGGCGATCGATAAACTGTCCAGTTCACCATGACCTGTCGTGAACGCAACTTGCTTTCGTTCCGAGTTGGTGAGTTTATAAATAGCATTTACCAATTCAAATTCAATACCTTCTATGGACTGGTTCAGTACTTGTTCAGAAGAAAAAGCTTTATTTCCCTTCAGCAGCATCACACCGGTTTCAAATCCTCCATACGAAACGATAGCACCAGGGAAAACAATTTTTTCAACGCGTTGCCCGTCTTTTTTATCGATAACATTGGTTGGCTGAATACCACGTGAAGCGAGATCGGCCATAAACTCGGAGCGTGCTTTTTGTCCCATCGCCTGTGCGGGATCAGTAAACGTATAACGTATTTTGTTATTGGAATAGATGCTGAACTCCTGCAGCGTCTCTTCAATACTTTTCCGAAGGCGTTTAAAGCCGGGATTGAGGTCGCCTTCCAGAAACACTTCGACATATACTTCTTCTTCGAGCGAATTGAGAATCTGTTTCGACTGATCTTTAATGCTGTAACGGTTTTCTTCCGTAAGATCTATTCTGAAAAAACGATAACCCGCCAACAGATTTAACAACACCACGATGAGCAGCGCATTGGCGAGCCATAAGAAATCACCCAGCTTTTTACTTTTCCAATTTACCATTGCCTGCTGCCCACAATTAGTTTAGTAAACGCCAGCATGATAAAGATCACACTTAAAAAATAAAGTAAATCGCGACTGTCAATTAATCCTTTACTGAGCGATTCATAATGTTCCAGCAAACCCAGTTGCTTAATAAAAAGCGCTTGTCCAGACCATAGGCCAAGCGTTGCTACGGAATTAAACCCGGTAAAAAAAATAAAACATAAAAATGCAGCGATGATAAAAGCAACGATCTGGTTAGGCGTAATGGAAGATGCCAGTATGCCAATTGCGCAGAACACGCCCCCCAGCAGACCGAGTCCGATATACGAACCGATCACACCTGGCGTATCGATATTTCCAACGGGATTACCCAAAGCACTGATTGAAAAATAGTAAATGACCGTAGGAAGCAATGCAATCCATACCAATAAAAGACAGGCGAAAAATTTTCCAAAAATAATATCCCAGTCGGTAAGGGGTTTGGTAAAAAGCAACTCCATTGTACCTGCTTTCTTTTCCTCTGCGAAACTACGCATCGTGATGGCCGGCACTAAAAAAATCAATACGTATGGTCCCAGCGAAAAAAGTGTATCCATGTCGGCATAACCATACTCCAGCACAGACGTTTCCGGAAATACCCACATGAGTAGCCCGATGCCAACAAGGAATACACCGATCACCACATAGGCAATCAGTGAATTGAGGAAGCTGTTGAATTCTTTAGCGAGTACCTGAATCATCGGGATTGAAAACGGATCAAAAGTAGTTTATTTTTTTTGCTATACCGGATGCTGATGGGTAAGCGAACGAAATATTTCCTCCAGCGAATTCTCTTCAAGCTTGAGTCCTACCATGGATAAATGGTGATCGGCTGCAAAGCGAAAAACTTCCGGTCGAAGATCCGTTCCTGTAGGTGCTGTCAGCCGAAATGTATTAGGTTTCAATTTTGTCACTTCGGTTACACCTTTTATCTGTTGTATTTCCGCAACCTGTACGTCACCTTCAAACTCAACAATAATAGAAATTGTTTGTACGGCAGATCCAAGGAGCGTACTCAATGCGTTATCGGCTACAATCTCACCACGGTTAATGACGATCACGCGATCACACAAGGCTTGCACTTCCTGCATGATATGTGTTGAAAAAATCACTGTTTTATTCCGGCTGATGTCTTTAATCAACTTACGGATTTCGACAAGCTGATTCGGATCGAGACCGGATGTAGGTTCATCGAGAATGAGGATCTTCGGATCGTGAATCAACGCCTGGGCTAGACCAACACGCTGCCGATACCCTTTTGAAAGCGCTTCAATGCGTTTATTCTGCTCGCGTTCAAGTCCGCAAAGGGCGATCATTTCATCGACACGTTTTCTTAAACGTAAGCCACTCATGCCATACAACCGGCCAATAAAACGCAGGTATTCATGAATGTAAAGATCAAGATAGAGCGGATTGTGTTCCGGAAGGTAGCCGGTGATCCTTTTTACCGCTATGGGATGTTGGGTTACATCAAAACCACCTACTTTTACTTCACCGGATGTGGGAGGTAAGAAACAGGTGGTAATTTTCATTGTGGTAGACTTGCCGGCACCATTTGGACCTAAAAAACCCACGATCTCACCTTCACGAAGTGTTAATGAGATGTTATTAACGGCACACTGCGAGCCGTACATTTTAGACAGGTTTTTTATCAAAATCGACATTTTCCGCAGAATTTTTGGCCCAAGTTTAAGTTTTTAACATCAGAAACCCGAAAGTTTATAGCCGAAGTTGTTACAAATGAACGAATAGCCCCATTAATTGCGTTGACCGTTAATCGGAGATTTCCCAAATTCGCACCAAACAAATTTAAGTTATGCGTTTTCCTTTTTTTGCTCTATTTTTTCTCAGCACCCTGACTTCATTTTCCCAACCCGGTTATAATCTTAAGTTCCGGATTGACGGCTGGAGTGATACAACGGTTTATCTCGGCCATTATTACGGTGAGAGCACATACCTGAAAGATACGGCACAAGTAAGTTCTACCGGAGAATTCGATTTTGACGGCGATAAACCCTTGGGTCCCGGGCAGTATTTTCTGGTCTTGAATAAAATTAAAGTACTCGAATTCCTTGTTAGCGACAATCAACATTTCGGCTTGCACACCAACAGTGAAGATTATATCAAGAACATGAAAGTTACAGGTGATGCGGATAACACGTTATTTTTTGAAAACATGGTGTTTAATGCCGCACGACATAAAGAAGCAGAACCTTTCGTTACAATTTTAAAAGACAGTACCGTCTCGGAAGACAAAAAGAAAATAGCACGTGAAGCGTTCAACAAGGTTAACGATAAAGTAATGGCATATCAGAAAGATGTCATTGCCAAACATCCTAACACGCTGACGGCTGTAATCTTAAAAGCCAACCAGCCCATCGAAATACCCGAACCCCCAAAACGTGCAGATGGAACCATCGATTCCAGTTTTCAATTGCGTTGGTACCGCGATCACTTCTTCGATAATTTTGATCTTGCCAACGAAGCGCTGTTGCGTATGCCCCGGCCGATATACAATGAAAAATTGAATGAATATCTTGATAAACTTTTCGCTCCACAAGCCGATACGCTGATTAAAGCCATCGACAAACTTGTATTAAAAGCAAAGAAAACCCAGGAAACGTACAAGTATCTTACCTGGAACATTCTGATTAAATATCAACAACCCGAAATCATGGGACTTGATGCCGTGTACATCGATGTATATGATAAATATTATGCATCCGGCGAAATGGATTTCTGGGTGAACGATAAGCTCAAAAAAACGCTTAAAGATTATGCTGATCGTGTGCGCAAAAGTCTGATTGGAAAAACCGGTCCAAACCTTATCATGCAGGATGCTAATCTGCAACCACGCGAGCTTCATGACATTAAAAGCCGGTACACGATTCTGTTCATCTTCGATCCCGACTGTGGCCATTGCAAAGAAGAAACACCGAAGCTTGTAGACTTTTACACCAAGAATAAAACACGTTTCAACGTGGATATATACGCTGTGAGTTCTGATACAAGCATGGCTAAAATGAAAGACTTCATCCGCGACTTCAAAATTAAATTTACTACCGTGAATGGACCGCGCACGTATGTCGGGCCGTATCAGGATCATTACGACGCCATCACAACGCCATCACTATTCATTCTTGACAATAAAAAGAAGATCATCGCAAAAAAAATACCGGCCGATAAGCTGGAAGATTTCTTTATCCAATACGAAAAGTTTCATAAGCAAGCGGTTAATTCTTCCAAGACAGGCGCACCATAAACTTCCTAGCGTACACCCGAGTGTTCAAATTTGAACAGCACAATTCTGAAAATCCGGCATTACGGCACGGAAACAATGATTGTAAAAATTTGTAACCTTTTTGCTAGAAAAGAGTCTAGTATTATGCAACCATTTGATGGATCTAACAATCTATAGGTAGTTGATTCAGGATAAACCGTTAATTAAAAAAATAGACTATGGCATTATTTGGCAAACTGCTCGGCAAGAAAAAACCAGAATTGAAAGCGCGCTGTCCCATTACCAGGGAATCTATTGACAACGGATTTGGATATCTTTTAACTACATCGCAGGTAATAAAATCAAAAAAGTATTGGGATATGGTAATGACAGAACCTGAAACAATGTCGTATACCGTATCGCATTTCAAAAATCAGCCTTCAGGCACGCAGATGCGAAACATGATTTTTGAAAAGTACAGTACGATATCAAAGCCATGGATGATTTCAGACTCTTGTATCAATCTTTTTGAAGACATTAACAAACAGGAAGCCCGCGAGAACGCTAAAAAATGGTGGGCAAACGGAGGCCAGTACGAACCGGAAAATTCAGGCCCTGCTGTAGAAGCGCTTGATCACGATAGTTTTAAGAACTGTAAAGATTACGCTGTACTTGAAGCCGGTCGGGGCCGGATCGTATTGCATTAAACGAAAAAAATAATTTTTAATAAGTAAGTTTAGGTTAAGAAACTGTGGCCAAAAGTCGCAGTTTTTTTTTGTCCTGTCCGGAAAAGGTTTCAACTATTAACTATTGTAATGGCAAATGCTAAAGATTAATTTCTTCGGTTAATCGTAAACTCAACCAATTGTGCGAGTGACGTCTTATAGACAGAATCCGGCATTTCATCAAGCATCTGCAACGCTTCCAGATAAAATTTATTCATCGCTTTTTGTGCGTATTCTATTCCGCCGGATTTTTTTACAAATGCGATAACTTCTTTGACCTTCTTTGGCTTTTCGCTTTCGTTTTTTATGATGCGAATAAACTTCCGTTTCTCAAGCCATGGTGCTTGTGATAAAGCGTATATGAGCGGAAGTGTCATCTTTTTCTCCTTGATGTCAATACCCAATGGTTTTCCAATCTCTTCTTCACCGTAATCGAACAGGTCATCTTTGATCTGGAATGCCATGCCAATCAGCTCACCAAATTTGCGCATGCGTTTAACCACTTCCTCCGAAGCGCCGGAAGAACTGGCCCCCACGCCGCAGCAGGAAGAAATTAACGAAGCTGTTTTCTGACGAATAATATCAAAATAAATTTCTTCCGTAATGTCGAGCTTACGCGATTTTTCAATCTGAAGCAGTTCACCTTCACTCATTTCCTGCACAGCATCGTTCACGATACTCAATAGATTGAAATCTTTATTTTGAATAGAAAGCATAAGCCCCCTACTGAGCAGAAAATCACCCACCAATACGGCAATCTTGTTTTTCCAAAGGGCATTTACCGAAAAAAAACCACGCCGGTAATTCGCTTCGTCAACCACATCATCATGTACCAGGGTGGCGGTATGTAACAACTCGATGAGGGATGCTCCACGAAAAGTAGATTCATTAATTCCTCCACAAGTTCCGGCACTCAGGAATACAAACATGGGTCGCATTTGTTTCCCTTTTCGTTTGACGATGTAACTCATGATTTTGTCCAGCAAAAGCACACGGGTTTTCATGGAAGCTCTGAATTTTTGTTCAAAATCTTCCATCTCATGGGCTATTGGAGCCTTAATATCATCGAGGCGCAAGGACATAAGGCGCAATAATACGCATAGATCACCAATCATCCATGCCGCCGTTTAATTTTGTAACGGATTCGGTTTCGACGTTATTTTAGGCAGGAACTGTTGAGTATTCCTTTTACTGATTGCGTATCTAACACCAGGGATATCCTTATTTACAACGGCAATTTCTATCCTGATGTTACTTAAAAAGTCCGTCCCCTTTTAAGATTGTCAGGAAAACATTGAACTTTACCCAAATCTTTCGACGCATTTACAAAAAGCTTTAGTAAATCGCGAACAGCGCAATCCAAGTTCACATGAATCCGCACGTAACACTCAAGGCTCCGATTTTAGAATTGATTTCCTACAATCGCGATAACTATGCGCGGTATGAAGGACTAACAGTAGAAGAACTTTGTGCGGAAATGAAAAAAGACCAGGTAAACTGGATTAACCTGGATGGATTATTCAACCATGACATCATTGAAAAGTTACAATCGCATTTTAACCTCCATTCGCTCCTGATTGATGATGTGCTCAGTGATCAGCGACCGAAAGCAGAAGAATTTGATGATTACCTTTTCTTCACCCTTAAGATGTTGTATAAAATTGATCACTCCTCCATTGACTATGAGCAGATCAGTTTTGTACTGGGAAAAAATTTCCTCCTTTCATTCCAGGAGAAAGAGGGCGATTTGTTCGATGGCTTCAGGGAAAGGATCAGGTTGGATCAAGGGCGCGTTAGAAAAAAAGAAGCCGATTACCTCCTCTACCGGCTCATCGATATCATTGTTGATAACTATTACAATGTATTAGACCGCGTCGGTGACATGATTGATGACATGGAGGAGACTGTCTATGAAAATCCTACCAATACATCGTTCAATAAAATACAAGGTCTGAAAAAGGAATTGATCTATCTGCGCAAAGCGCTGTATCCATTGCGCGACGCGTTAAGCAAGGTACTGAAAGGAGAATCTGATTTTGTGAAAGAAGAAAACATGCGGTTTTATGCCGATGTCTATGATCACGTGGTTCACATTATTGATTCACTGGATACGTACAAGGACCTCACCTCCAGTCTGCTTGATATCCACATCAACGCGATGAACAACAAGCTGAACGAAGTGATGAAGGTACTCACCGTAATCTCCACCATCTTCATTCCACTTACTTTTATTGTAGGTGTATATGGTATGAACTTCGATATTATGCCCGAATTACATTGGAAGTATGGATACTTCATTATTTGGGGTATTATGCTCCTGGTTGTTGTGGGTATGCTGGCGTTTTTCCGCCATAAGAAGTGGTTTTAAGTTTAAAGTTCATGGTTCATGGTTCAAAGTTCCAAGTTCAAAGACCCTACCACCGGGTCCGATTGGCTTTGATAAAAAAGTAACTGCCATTTGTTTCAGGTTTGACGTTTGAGGTTTGAGGTTGGTTTTGCGATAATTCATAGCTTACGTAAACTTCAGGAAGAACGAATAAAAGGACGATTGAAAAATCTTGTGAATCCATTGCGTTTGGAGGTGTGTTATATAGGAGTTCAAAGTTTCGGTAAACGAAGGGTTTGCGAAATTCGTTTGAGGTTCCTCTCGTTACCGTCATTGTAAGAATTTAAACCTGCGGCTCAAAAAGTTGAAATGACAATTCGCGCAAGGTATGCTGAAGCATTTTCGACAGATTGAAGAACCGCTTCGCTAACTAAAATCAATGCTCCGGAGGAGCTAAATGTGGATAGCCATGAGCGCAGCTCGTGGGTCATATTCAGATATATTAAAATGTGCCACAGACGCGTGTAGATCAGGAGAAAAACGCTCATGGCACACAATATGGAAATTGCGATCGGCAGGATATCAAAACCATTTCCCTGCTCGACTCATTCGTCATTCGTCAACTCTGTTGTCATTGGTATGCGCCGGTGCTACGCACAGGCATGCAGAAGGATCCCTCCGATCCGAGGCAAAAATGCGTCGCACGAAAAATCGTAATATCTTCCGAAGCCGAAAGTTTATAAGTTATCGAAGGCAATACAACAAACAAGGTAGCTCGCAACTCGTAGCTATTTCGCAAACCCTGAATTATCGAAAACAACCTGTACCTTGCAGGTTAAGGCTTGAAGCTAATCGAACACACGAACAGCAATGCAATCAAATAAAAATTTGCGCTTCAATTTCATTCCTTTATATTTAAAAATTAACCTGATCTGATTTTGCTATGGCACTGGAGATACTGCTGCTTTTTGTTGGTTTTGGAATTCTTATTAAGGGCGCCGATTTCCTCGTAAACGGGGCCTCGTCTGTCGCCAAAAAATTTAACATCTCCAATATTGCCATTGGACTTACGGTGGTGGCTTTTGGAACATCAACACCTGAATTGGTGGTAAGCCTGCTCTCTGCTGTCGATGGAAAAAGTGATGCATCATTTGGCAATGTAATTGGCAGCAATAATTTTAACATTCTTTTTATTTTAGGTGTTGCCGGATTGATTTATCCCCTGGTCGTACTTCGGAATACAGTGCGATATGAGGTTCCGATGTCTTTGGGCGCAGCAATCATACTGTATCTATTGGTAAATGACAACATTTTTTCAGCAGACGCTCAGCCTATGCTATCGCGGCTTGACGCGCTGATTTTACTCGGCTTCTTCCTATTGTTTATGTTTTACATCTATCGCACGATGCAAACCAGTGGAGGTCTCGACAGCGAGAATCAAATAAAAATTTATTCAACACCGGTATCAGCCGGTTTAATAGTTTTAGGACTGGCAATGCTTGTGGGCGGTGGGTCGTTAGTGGTAAATAATGCGGTGTCTATTGCTACGCATTATGGATTGTCCGAAAAATTAATCGGTCTGACTATCCTTGCGGCAGGCACATCATTGCCGGAACTGGCAACATCAGCGGTGGCTGCTTATAGAAAAAACACTGACATTGCTATAGGAAATGTAATTGGATCGAACATCTTCAATATCTTTTTCATCCTCGGCATTACCGGTCTTGTTAGCCCCATCCCGTATAACATCGCCATGAATTTTGATCTGAAGGTAACGGGGCTTGCCACAGTGGTATTGATGATCTTTATGTTTACCATAAACCAACGAAAACTTGATCGCTGGGAAGCGTTTCTTTTATTAGCAGGCTATATAACCTATACTGTATACCTGGTTTTCAGTGATCAGGTGTGACATTGCAACATCACCAAAAAAATAGTCACCCGTTCTTAGCAGGTGACTATCAGGATTTATAATCTATCCTTTGTGAAAGTCGAACAACTTTAACAAAGGAGGACATCAACAATCAATCAATCCGTTGTTCAAGTTCATCGATCTTCGCCTGAGCTTCCTCCTTACCCATGGATAGTGCTTTCTTGTAAAGTTCTACGGCTTCACGCAGGGTTTCCTTTTTCTTTTTAGGCGCAAGCTTTGTTCGATTGGCAGCTTCTTCAATAGCCTGGGCGCGGGCATAATAAGCATCTGCTTCACTCATTTTACTTTGAATCATTAACTCCTGGATGCGCGCCTCAATTAAAGCAAGTTCCTGTGTTTTTGTTTCTATCTCGGCCTGTTTATCAACCAGCTCAGCTTCCTGCATGCTCACGGTTGAAACCAGATTCATATTTTCATTCCTGTATTTATCTACCTGCTCCTGCAAGGCAATGATCTCGTTCGTCTTATTCGCGAGATCAGCCTTTAATTTTTTGATTGTGGATGAAAATGCACTGGCGTTCGCCTTTGATTTTGAAAGGCTCTTCTCCATCTCACTGATCTTCTGCTGTGTATCTTTTACATAATTGTTAATGTCGTTCATACGTTCCTTGTAGTCATCATAGGTAGTTCCTTCCACCATGTTTACACGCAGGAGCTGTCGACTGGCATCGATGGAATCCATTAGCACACCAACCTCCGTTAGGGTTTGTGCCATGCGCTGACTTTCTTCGAGCTGGGTTTGCAATGAATCAACCTTAGATTGTAACTGATCCTTTTCTTTGGTATCGCAACCGAATAATAAGGCTGCAACAGGTAAGCATAAAACAAGCTTTTTAAGCATATAGAATTAATATTTAGGGGTTTCCTTAAGCAAAAATACTTCTGTTTTCTTCATCAATCAGAGATATGTGGATTTTTTTTATCTGTTCCGAAAACGTCGTAAATGCGTCCATTCCGTGATGACTGCAAGATTATCCCGTTTTCTTTTGGTATTCGCCTCAGGTATTTAAATTTGCGACCGCTTTTCTTTAAAGTTATACTCCATTCATGCAAAAACTAATAACGACGCGAACCCGCATTACTGATCTCGGAAAGCCACGTATAGTTGTAATTGGAGGAGGTTTTGGAGGGCTGGAAGTTTGTAAAGGGCTGGGCGGATTCAAAGCACAAACCGTTTTACTGGACAAATACAATCATCACTGCTTCCAACCGCTGCTTTATCAGGTCGCCACTTCAGGTCTCGAAACGAATTCCATTGTTTTCCCTTTCAGAAAACGTTTCGCTAAACAGGAAGATTTCTTTTTTCGGCTGGCTGAAGTAACCCAGATCTTTCCCGAAGAAAATATCATTGAAACATCGATTGGCAGAATACGGTATGATTATTTAGTTCTCGCCAATGGTGCTACTACCAATTTCTATGGTATGGCAGATGTGATGGAGCATGCGCATCCGATGAAAACAATCATCGATTCCATCAAATTAAGAAATATCATTATCCGCAATTTCGAACTTGCGCTTTTAACAGACGATCCGGATATCATGAACTCCTACATGGATTTTGTGATTGTTGGCGGGGGACCAACCGGCGTTGAACTGGCAGGTGCATTAAGTGAATTAAAAAACCATGTTTTTCCAAAGGACTATCCTGAACTTGAAATCAGCCAAATGGATATCCATCTTATCGAAGCAACTCCCCGGTTATTAAATGGTATGTCTGAAGCATCAGGTTTGAAAGCCCTTCAGTATCTTCAGGATATGGGTGTGAATGTGCAGCTAAATACCGCCGTTAAGTCTTATGACGGACAACAGGTGGTGTTCCAGAATGGGCAGGCTTTGCGTAGTCGTACATTGATTTGGGCCGCAGGTGTTAAAGGTCATCCAATTGCTGGTATTAAAAGTGAAGCCATTGGAAGAGGAGCCCGTATCATGGTGAATGAGTTCAACCAGGTAAAAGGTCACGAAAACATTTTTGCCATTGGAGATGCTGCGCTTATGGAAGGTGATCCTGGTTTTCCGCAGGGGCATCCGCAAGTTGCGCCTCCCGCCATGCAACAGGGAAGGCTCGTTGCTGAAAATATAAAACGCATCATTCAACAAAGATCCTTAAAACCCTTCCGTTATAAACACCAGGGAAGCATGGCTACA
Source organism: Ohtaekwangia sp. (assembly GCA_035628875.1). Taxonomy (GTDB): domain Bacteria; phylum Bacteroidota; class Bacteroidia; order Cytophagales; family Cyclobacteriaceae; genus Ohtaekwangia. The sequence continues at coordinate 18,310 of DASPIZ010000072.1, forward strand.
GTCGGACGTAACAGGGCGGTTGTCGATCTTAAAGCATTCAGGACGCAGGGGTTTTTAGCGTGGTTAATCTGGATGTTTGTTCATTTGATTTCTATTGTAGGTTTCAGAAATAAATTTTTCGTTTTTTTAAGCTGGTTATGGAGTTACTTTTCGTACGATAAAAGCAACCGTATCATTATCGCCCGTCCCAAAGACGGTGTGCAGTAACAATGGCGACATCCAACGACAAATATGCATCTCCCCTTTCCGCCGCCGGAGTTCTAATTTCACTGGGGATAATTTATGGGGATATCGGCACATCGCCGCTGTACACACTCCGATTCATTGTTGGCAAACATGAGATAACAGAAGAATTGATCTTCGGCGGATTATCCTGTGTTTTCTGGACGCTTACATTAATCACAACAATCAAATATGTTTATCTCGCATTGAGTGCCGACAACAAAGGGGAAGGTGGAATCTTTGCCCTTTATGCACTCGTAAGAAGATACAAGGCGAACTGGGTTATCTACCCTGCCATCATTGGCTGTGCCACACTCATTTCCGATGGGTTTATTACGCCTGCCATAAGCGTGACTTCTGCAATTGAAGGCTTACGCGCCATCAACCCGGAAATTTCTACTACCACAATCATTACCATCGTTATTATCATTCTCGTTGGGTTATTTCTCTTTCAACAGTTTGGCAGTACTGTGGTGGGCAGAACATTCGGTCCGATTATGATGGTGTGGTTCGGATTTATTGCGATCATCGGACTGATACACCTGTTGGAGAACACCGACGTATTAAAGGCCGTAAATCCTGTATATGCTTTTAATCTTTTGGTTAAGTATCCGGGCGGATTCTGGATTTTGGGAGCAGTGTTTTTGTGTACCACCGGAGCAGAGGCCATGTACTCCGACCTGGGTCATTGTGGGAAAAACAATATTCGTATCAGCTGGGGGTTTGTTAAAGTTGCCTTATTACTTAGTTACTTCGGCCAGGGTGCATGGTTACTGAATCACCAGGGACAAACGCTTGATGGTAAGCTTCCATTCTTTGAGATCATGCCCGAAAGTTTGCTGATCTTTGGAATTCTGCTAGCCACGCTGGCAACCATTATTGCAAGTCAGGCCCTCATTTCAGGTACGTTTACACTTGTGAACGAAGCGATGAAACTGAAATTATGGCCGGCAACACGGGTACGATACCCAAGCCAGATTAAAGGGCAAATTTATATTCCCGCAATTAACTGGATCCTGCTCGTCGGATGTATTATGGTGGTGTTCATCTTCGAAGAATCGGCGCGTATGGAAGGTGCATATGGTCTCGCCATTACCTTCGACATGTTGATGACTACCTCGTTGTTGATATTTTATTTTTCTGTTTCCAGGAAGTCAACCTTTCGTGCCGCGATACTGGGCCTTATTTTCTTTTCAATTGAGGGTGCCTTTCTCATATCGAACTTGAGTAAATTCAGTCATGGGGGATGGTTCACCTTTACCATTGCGTCTGTATTTTTTCTCATGATGTTTACTTTTCTGCGCGCGCGCAGGTTGCGTGAACGGCATACCGAGTTTGTCGATTTAAAACATTATGTTGGGATGATCCAGGATCTCCAGGCAGATACATCGATTCCTAAAGAAGCCACGAACCTCGTATATCTTGCGATGGCGGATAGCAAGCGTTACATCGATTCCAATATCATATACTCTATTTTCAAAAAGAGACCCAAGCGTGCCGATGTTTACTGGTTCGTACACGTTGATACAGTAGATAATCCGTTCACAAGTAAATACCTGGTGGATACCATCATTCCGAAAAAATGTTTCTTCATCCGGATGAAGCTTGGATTCAAAACGGATCATCGGGTAAACCTCTTGTTCTCCAAGATCATTCATGAAATGGCCGACTCCGGCGAAATTGACCTGACCAGTCCTTACAACTCTTTACACAAATACAGTATGATGGCGGATTTCAAATTTATCATTCTGCATTCATGGGCCTCCTCCGACAGTGAGATATCAAACTTCGACCGGTTGATTATACAAGGTTATCGCTTATTGAAGGAATACAGCCTTTCGACAGAAGAACTCTACGGCATTGAGGCTGCAAACCTTGAAGTTGAGAAAGTGCCCATTCAGGTAGGCCCTACTGCGAAAGTAAAGATCAAACGCGAACGTGAAGACTAAACCGATTACAATTCTTCATTTCCTATTCCACAATTAAAACCCATGTATTAACTGGTTTCCTACATCAAGCGCCAACTGACGAGTGGTAAGGTTGCAAAAAAGACTAACTGCACTCCTAAACTTTCCTTTCCGAAGATGTTAAATTAAATTTTCCCGAAAGCTGTATATTGGAATTCTGGTCAACGCATGTTAAAAAACTATACGATCATCGCCCTTCGATTTATGGTTCGACAAAAGGGCTTTTCCATCATTAATATCGCAGGCTTAACGATTGGCATTGCTTCAAGTTTATTGATCCTATTGTACATCCAGGATGAATTACATTACGATACTTTTCATCGCGATGGTAACCGGATCTTTCGAATAACGCAAGAAGGCCAGGTACAAGGTAAGGTTATCAACAGCGCCTACACCGGATTTCCCCTCAGTACAACATTAGAAGAAGAACCCCAGGTTGAGGCCTCCCTACGACTAGCAAACTGGGCAACATTCCCGATGCGGTTTAATGATCAGGTATTTACTGAGAGAAACCTCATTCTAGCTGACGCGGATTTTTTTGGCTTTTTTGATTTTGTCCTACTGGAAGGCGATCCACAAACTGTGTTACAGGGTGAAGGTAAGATCGTGCTAACTGAATCGGCTGCACGTCGGTACTTTAATTATGACGGAAACAAAAGCGCATCTCCCATTGGGCGACAAATGGTACTGGCACAGGGCTACACCGCTACCGTAACTGGCATTGCAGCTGATCCTCCTGCTCATTCACACTTTCATTTTACCGTAATTTTATCGCTTGATTCATGGAAAGAAGTTGTCACTGAAAAATGGACAGCAAGCACAGTGATCACTTATGTAAAAATGAAGCCCAATGCCGGTCAGCACGCACTACAACAAATCCTAACAAACTTCACCAACCTTTACGTTGTCCCGGAATTAAAAAAATCAAGAAATATAAATGTGCTTGAATCGCGAACACCCGGGAATCATCTTCAATTTGGGATTCAACCGTTAACTGACATTCACCTCACTTCGTCGCTAACAGATGAGATCGAAGAAAATGGTGATTACCAGTATATCTATCTCTTCGCTGCCATCGGTGTTTTAATTACCTTACTCGCATGTATCAACTTCATGAACTTGTCTACGGCACGATCGGCGAGTCGTGCCAGGGAAGTGGGTGTACGGAAATCTGTCGGCGCATCTAACGCAAGGTTAGTGTGGCAATTTTTGCTGGAGTCCTATTTCTATATCACCATTGCTGTGGTCATGGCGTTTTTCATTATCATGATCGTACTCGGGCCTTTTAATATCCTTACCCATAAACATCTTGACAGTGCAAGCTTGTTATCGGGAAGATTTTTAACCGGAATCGTTCTTTTTGTATTGATTGTTGGTCTTCTCGCCGGGAGTTATCCAGCATTTTATCTTACCCGCTTTAAGCCGATTGATACCTTACGGGGAATTCTTTATACGCGGATGAGAAGTTATAGCATCCGTAATGTTCTTGTTGTGTTTCAGTTTTTTATTTCGGCAGGCCTCATCATTGCAACCCTTACGGTATACCTTCAATTGCGCCATACCCAAACCATTGAACTTGGCTTTGATAAGCATAATGTTATTAATCTGTTGCATACGAAGAACCTTGGTAAGCATGGTGATGAATTTAAGAAAGCCCTTCTTAAACAACCTGAAATTGTCGCTGCAAGTTATAGCAATCGTCTCCCGCCAAACGTTGATTGGCAATACCTCTTTCGTTCCGTTGGGAGTAGCAAAGACTTCCTGGTGAACGTATATGAAGTGGATTATGAACACCTTAAAACCATGAAATACGCCATGGTAACGGGTCGTTTTTTTTCGCCTGACTTTCCTTCTGATTCTGTCGCTGTTATTTTAAACGAAACGGCAGCCAGGCGAATGAACGTGAAAGGATTACATGATCAGAAACTAGATACTGACTACGGTAACCCATCCAGCCGTACAAGGGAAATCATCGGCATTATTCAGGATTTTAATTTTCAGTCTCTTCAGGATTCAATTCATCCTATTGCTTTGGTTTTAGGACCACAACCCAACTGGGAAATGGCCATACGTTATGAAAACGGTAAAGCAGAACAGGCATTGAAAACCATTCAAACGCTATGGAAAAAATGGGCACCAACGGCTCCCTTTGAATATAATTTCGTAGAACGGAATTTCGACCGCAAAATGACAACCATTAAAAAGATCGGATTGCTATTTCTGCTATTTACAATATTGGCTATCCTGATTGCCTGTCTCGGGTTGTTTGGCCTTGCGACGTTTACGACAGAACAACGTATTAAGGAGATTGGCATTCGCAAGGTTATGGGAGCCAGTGTGAATATGATCGTTTTATTGCTGAACAAAGAGTTTATTAAATTGGTAGTCCTGGCGAATCTTATTGCATGGCCAGTAGTTGGCTGGCTCCTGACCGCCTGGCTTAATCAATTTGCATATCACATTACCATACCGTGGTGGGTCTTTCTAACAAGCGGTCTGCTCACCATCATCATTGCTTTTCTGTCTGTTAGCGCCCAAGCTATTCGGGCAGCCCGTGAGAACCCCGTAAATTCTTTGAGAAACGAATAAAAATTTTATCTGGCGGCGTAGGGGTATTATCCCACGGAGGTGTCTTTGTTAAAACAGTCAAGCCATGAAAAAAAACACCTTCGTCATGCTAACCGTACTGAGTATGGTTTTTTGTTCATTTTCCCACGCACAGGTCATTGAGAAATCCCTTGGATCATTTCATCGAATTGTAGCTTCTCCGAAGATAAACCTGATTTTAAACCACGGTGAACAAGAGGCAATTAAACTTGTATACCAAGGTGTATCATCCGACGCGATAAATATAGAAGTGAAAGGCAATACCCTTAGTCTTTATCTTGACGATGCCAGAATAGCAGAGAAACATAAACGTGGAAACCAATATGAAAAAAAAGGAATCTACGAACAAGCCAACATTACAGCATACGTAACATACGAGCAATTAAATTACCTTGAAATTCGCGGAAACCAGGAGCTTACCTGCCGTGATCATTTACAGGCAGAAACATTCAAGCTCAAGGCCTACGGTGCAAACGAGATTAACCTCGCTTCCATTAAAACTGAGTACCTGAAAATGCATTTGTATGGAGAAAATACGTTGCGCATTAAAGATGGTAAAGTCGAATTCCAAAAGTATAAATTATACGGTGAGAACCGCATCGATACGCGTGGGTTAAAAAGCATTGCTACAAAAGCAACGATTTACGGCGAAAGCCGGATCCGGGTACATTCAGCTGATGAACTGCATATTACTTCCTTTGGTGAAGCTGATGTCGCTTACACGGGCAACGCAAATGTCACAAAAGGTCTGGTGTTTGGGAAAACAAAAATCCGCAGCACAGATTGATCGTGAGGACTGGTCAGGAAGACTTTGTTTAACAGGAGGTTGCTCGGAGGGTCTTTAATAACCTTTACCGGGAATATCATTCCTAAACATTTCCATTCCTTTTCGGTCCTGAAGGGTAACATAAACAAGTTTACCATTCAATCCGCCAAAAACAAGATTGCTACACTTTTTCCCTTTCAATTCGATCTCGCGTATTAATGTGCCATCGGGAGAAAGCACAGCGACGGTTCCTTTACCGTATCGCGTAACATATAAGTTACCCTCTTTGTCACACTTCATACCATCCATCCCGAAATCAGGGAACGTTGCGAAAAGGCGCTTATTCGACAGGTTTCCCGCGTTGTCTACATCGAACGCCCAGATCCTCCGTTGTACGCTTTCATTTACATACAAAATATTTTCTTCCGGGTTGAGTTCAATGCCATTCGTTGTACCCATTTCCTGTTGTAAGCGTATTGCGTCACCGTTTTTATCAATCCGCCAAACGTTGCCGGTTCCATCCTTCCAGTTTGGGTCTGATGCAAAGAGTTGTCCACGAGCGTTAATACAAATATCGTTTGGCTGATTAAAGTGATCATCATGCACATAAACACTCACCTTTTTTGTTTCCATATTCACTTTCAAAATATTATGGCCTGCAAAATCGGCCAGTAACATATTGCCTTTGGAATCGAACTGTATACTGTTGGCAATACTGCCTTCAGGTAGGGTGATAAACAGCTCCACACTGCCATCCGGTTTTACATATCCGATTGTGCCGTCATTCTGATAATTGACAACATAAAGTTTACCATCGGAATCAAAAGCAGGGCCTTCAATATTGTTGGTGAAAATATTTTCAGCCGTAAAGTCTTCTGCCTGATGAAGACGCTCCATATCCTGCGCATAGGAGAAGAAGCCGGAAGTAAGAAGGGCGAGAATAAATAGATGCTTCATAAAGAGATCAGGAGTATGCTTTCAAGAATAGTAAATAAAAATTGAGGCTGAAAAAAGTAAGTGTGTGGTGTGTTTAGTAGCGGCTCTTTCACCATACTATGAACATTTCACCAAGTTTATGAAAGTAAAATTAAAAAACCAATCAGATAAAAAATAAGATGCCCCTGATCCGTCTGACCAGGGGCATCCCAAACCTTTAATCTATTCTAATTATTAAAAACGATTCGACTTTATATTACCGGCTTCATCAGACACTTCGATCGTAACGTTACCAGTACTCTTAACTACATAAACCTGTGCAAAATCGCCATTCACTTTTTGCTTCTCAGCATGGATCAGGTTACTCAGGTTGTCATAAATTCTTATGGTTATTGTTTCTTCACCTGCATCAGCAACGGAAACAAGAAACTTCTGATCATCCTTTCCGATGCTGGAAATATGGATGTTCTTAGGTGCAGGTTTCACAGGAGCATAGTTAATTTTTTGAGTAGTCTTACCCACGGCATCAATCATTTCGATGGTATATTCACCGGCAGAAAGTTGCGAGAAGTTAACCGGGCGAATAAATCCGTCAATGCCTGTGAAACTTTCTGTATAAATAAGTTGAGCAGCTGCATTGTAGATGTTCATTTTAATTCTGCTTTGCGCTTCGCTCTTATAGATAACCTTAAATACTTCGGATCCTTTCTGAGGAACTACAGCTAAAACTGCAGTACGTGGTTCATCCTTTCCAACTGCGGAAACTACTGCACTCAACGTAACAAGTGCTGCGAGGAAAAGTGATTTTGTTTTCATGATGTTTTTCATTTATTGTTTATGCAAATGTACGGGCATACAGAACGATGGTTGTCATGTTGTAAGGAAACCTGTTTTATTTTCATAAACATCGTTTGCGGAAATTTTTATTTGATAAACCACAAAATCCCGTATCCTATAACGCTTGATGATTAAGAATCTAAACGAAAGATGATGTACAACGTTTGCAGTAAGCGTTTGCAAAAGTTGTTAAAGTTTGTTAACGTATAGTAAGCATGGTTTTTCCATGCGCAATATAATTTGTTAATAGTTGTTAACACCAGTAGTTTATACTACGCATACATGCTATCCCTTTAAAGATTCTTTAGTTGATTACTACTTCAGTAAATTATTTTGTTTTTGTAGGAAGGCTTGTGTTAACACGAAGGAGCAGGCGGAACACAAAGCATATTTTAGGTTGATAAAAACGATTTATGGTAATTATAGTCCAACGAACATTATTCTTTCTTTGTAAAACACCGTGTTCGTTTTGTGTACTTCGCGCGACGACTTAAGATCAGTTCAGGTGATACGAATCTTTGGTTTTTTCTTCTTCCTGTAACAGGTGGATCTGAAATTTGATACGGTTGTGGAGAAACGCTTCTTTTTTTACTTCGTCCAATAAAAGAAACTTATACCGGTCATTAAGATCGAGGTTTAGTTCGTTGGCAATCTGATAAATATTGAATGGCTCGACGTGCTGGCTTATGTTTCTTAATCGCAGGTACTCGAGGAATAGTTCGTACATCGGTTGTTTTGGAAAGGTGTTCAAATCCACTTTCCAAAAGTTTACATCACCACCAGGATATAGCTTACTCTTATAATTGCGTAACAACAGCTCAAGCGAAAAATTATGCTGGCATTTCACAATAATATCCGCTTCACCATCAGCATAACGTTTAATAACACTTTCAAGCTTCATGAGCGAACCGATTTTTTCAGTGTTAATTTCATGACTAAAGTAAATGCCAAAACTAATGTCGCTGGTTTCTGCATCTAACAATAATTCACGATAACGCGGCTCAAAAATATGCAACGGCACAAGTTCACCAGGCAAAGGGAGAATTGGCAGGGGAAACATGGGTATGCGCGTTACTTCGGCCATATTATGTCAATCAGATAACAAAGTTATTAATAACTCACTAAATACTGTGGTTTAACTCCGAACCGCTTAATCAGGTTACTTTCACCGGGTAAAAAACTAAGGTTAACGAGAAACGAAAATCCTGCCAGTTCTGCATCAAAACTTTTAATCAGTTCAGCTGCGGCGCCAGCCGTGCCTCCCGTGGCGAGGAGGTCATCGTGAACCAGCACACGCCAACCCGATTTAATCGCATCAGTATGAATTTCAACAGAAGCCTTTCCGTATTCCAGTTCATAATTTTGCGATCGCGTTTTAAATGGAAGTTTACCAGCTTTCCGCACAGGAATAAAGGGGCAGTTTAGTGCATGTGCCAATATGGAGCCAAAAATAAAACCACGCGCCTCAACAGCTGCAATAGCGTCGACTTTCAATGGCGCTAATGCATCTACAAGACACGCTGTAATTTCCCGCATGAGCGGCGCATCCGACAGCACCGGGGTGATATCTTTAAAAACAATCCCGGGTGATGGATAATCCTTTACATCGCGGATCGCTCCCTTGATTTTATCTGTAAGCAGCATAATATGAATTAAATACAAAAATAAAACTCACCGACCGTGAAACAAATCACGGACATTGTAAACTAATGCCTAAAAAAGGTATGCTCACGATCAAACAATTTGAAAAACGGTATCACGATGCTGTGATCGTTGCCATCGACGAAATTGGTTTTTCCACTGGTGTGCATTGGATCAGAGGAGAAAACGGTTCAGGAAAGTCAACGTTTTTCAAATCCGTTGCCGGACTAATACCCTATCATGGAACCATTCAGTTTAACGATGGTGTTTCGATGAATTCCGATCCGGTTGTTTTTCGAAGGTATGTTAATTATGGTGAAGCTGAGCCATTCTATCCCGGGTTTCTTACAGGATATGATCTGATTCAGTTTATATCGAAATCGAAGGGTGTTACAAGAGAACAGCAAACACATTACATTGAAGCTTTCGGGCTGGATACCTATATGCATACGTCGTGCGAAACCTACTCAACAGGCATGTTAAAAAAACTTTCTCTCGCCATGGCTTTTCTCGGAAGACCGCGACTTATTATCCTTGATGAACCGCTCATCACCCTGGATAATGTTTCCCGCGATGTATTGATTGACGCCATGAAAGCGCGTTTGAAAAACGAACCAATCACGTTTCTCATTTCATCGCACCAAATGATTGAAAACGACGTACTCACCATCGATGGTCTTTACACGATTGTTAACAAAACAATCGTAAAAAATTGAAAAGCACTTTAGTCATACTGACGAAAATATTTGTTCGCGAATTTTATCGCGTGCATGCGGGAAATTTTCTTGTAGTGCTTGGTTTTGTTGCAGGTTTTATGCGCGCTCCTGATCACATTGCACTCGGCGAGAGTTTCATCCAGTCGCCATTTCTCTTGTGCATTCCCATTGTGATATGGCTGATCTACGCATTCGTGATCCTGGATTTTAACGCGCGAACATCCCAACGAAATGAAAACCAGTTTCTGATTCACTTCATTTTGTTTCTACCTAAACAACAATGGGTGTATACTTTTGTAACCGGTTCACTGCAACTTATACCAGCATTGTTATACGGCACATTTTTGGCGGGATTATCGATCAGGCATCAGCACTACCACATCTTTGCACTGATCCTTGTTTCGCTCGCTACCTTATTGCTTATTTTGAGTTGGCAAATGCGTTATCATTTATTGCACCCCTCACCAGAGAAAAAAGTTTCACGGTTAAAACGATGGATCAACAAAAACATAATACGCCCGCCCTTTCTTTTCCAGCTGGAATGGGTTTCTCGCAATCAGCCTTTAGCTTTTATTGGTGCAAAGATAGCAGGGTGGTTTATACTCTGGGCTACGCTTGCAATATATCCTACGGATGATTACGATGTCCGCCTTTTGGGATTAGGGCTAACCATTGCATTTGCCGCTAATCTCAATGTCTTAATCGAATGGCATCGATTTGAAAATTTCTATTTCTCTTTGACACGACAGATGCCGATTTCGATTATAAATCGAATCTTTAACATGATCTTATCGTTGGTCATCTTTTGTCTTCCTGAGGCCGGCTTACTCTTCACAAAATTTCCTATAACGCTAAACTTTTCAGATGGTATTCTGGCTTACGGTTATGCGCTCAGCATACCGGTGCTCCTCTATAGTTTTCTATTTGTTAAAGACCGGACGCCGGACAAAGTCGTCTCGTATGCATTTTTCTTTGGGATCATCTGGATCATTGCGGTGTTGAGCAACATTTCATTGGGCATTATTTGCCTTGTAAATATTTCGGTGAGCCTTTATTGGTGGAAAAAGTATTATTACCGGTTTGAATATGTTTCCATAAATTAATCGCTGGGGTGAATTATTTTTCCCTTCAGAATAACGGTATCAACAAGGGGTGTACCGTAAGCGTAGGGAAAAAACGCAACGGTAGGTATCGGTTTTGTTATAAAGACGTTGGCCATTTTCCCTTGCGTGATACTGCCCTGTATATTTTGCAACTCGATGGCGCAAGCCGAATTAAGGGTAGCCGCATTAATAGCTTCTTCCGGCGTTAATTTCATTATTATGCACGCCAGCGAAATCATGAGCGGTATATTACCACTGGGTGAACTGCCCGGATTATAATCAGAAGCAATCGCCAATGGTAGGCCTGCCGTGATAATTTTTCTTGCAGATGAAATGGGCAGGTTAAGGAAGAAGGCAGCACCCGGAAGAACCGTAGGAATTACCCTGGAATTTTGCAAGGCTGTTATCTCTTCGTCACCAATCTGTTCCAGGTGGTCTACGCTCAGCGCATTTACCTTCACCCCTACCTGAACACCACCCGAACGATGGAGTTGATTCGCGTGAATACGTGGCTTTAACCCCACCGCTTTGCCTGCCTCCAGAAGCCTTTCCGTTTCCGCTGGCGAAAAAAATCCTTCTTCACAAAATACATCCATGTAGTCGGCCAGTTTTTCTTCCGTCACTGCCGGGAGCATTTCCTCAATTATCGTGTCAATATATTTTTCCTTTGAAATATTTTCGGGTACAGCATGTGCTCCAAGAAATGTTGTTTTCACCGTCAATGGTGTTTCATTACCTAGGCGCCTCGCAACGCGTAACATCTTTACTTCATCCCTTGTTGTAAGTCCGTATCCACTTTTGATCTCAACGGTACCGGTACCGGTTTTTATAATTTCAAACGCCCTCGTCAGCGCCTGTTGAAAAAGTTGTTCTTCTGAAGCAGCCCTGAGTTTTGTTGCAGAGTTGAGTATTCCACCGCCTTTCGCAGCGATCTCACTGTATGAAGCGCCTTTTATTTTGAGTACAAACTCTTCTTCACGACTTTCGGCGTAAACAAGGTGCGTGTGCGAATCAACAAAGGAGGGGAAAACGTATCGGCCAGAAGCATCCAGGATTTCATCGGCATGTATCCCGGGTAACTCCTCCATTGTACCGAAGGAATCGATGTAACCATCACGAAGAATTAGGAAAGCATTGTTGATCACCGGCAGGTCTGCCATAGCTTGCCCACAAATAACGTCCTGGGAGCCAGCACGCACCTGAACAAGACCCTTGCAATTTTTAATGAGTAAAACAGCCACAGCTACGAATGTCGCTGTCTTAAAGCACTATCACAAGTGTTGTATTACTTACCGAATGATTCGACTTTATAGTCGAGGTTGGTTCCAAAAACAGGGAAGCTGATCTTGAGCAGCGCATAAAACATGCGACCCTCGAGACTCGGGCGATAACCCAGTTCCGCGCCATAAGCCCAGCTGAATTGACGGTTAAACCGGCCATCCATTCCAACGCGAAAACCAAATTTTTTAAGGTTTATTGGATCCGCTGAATAAGTCGCTGTTGTTCCTGCAATGGGCAGGCCTTCGTCATTTTTCTCCGTGTATACGATATCATCCACAGAAAGCATGGGAGCAAACATAATATCGGCATAGGCAGTGAAGATCAGATCATCAATACCTTCTTCGAATTTATCAAAATTTACCGCTACGTTTTTTATCCACGTCATCGATCCGCCCACATACAATCCCAAGGAAGAAACATTGCTGAAAACGTGAACATGCTGTAATTCACCTGCAAGATTATACTCCTGTTCAGGTAAGGCAAATCCTTCTTTTGTTTTAAAGTCAGCGTTGGTAAGATTTTGTTTTTCTATCGCACGGTCAAGATCGGTAGAGCTGTCCCACATAATAGCGCCCAATCGGGCTCCGTATATTTTGCGCACCTTACAGGGTATTTCGGCGTTTAACGGCACACGTGCCGCCCATCTGTCTCCCTTGTAGCTATTCTTATAGAGAAACATTTTGGTTTTTGAACTCTCTTCAAAATCGCGGATGTGATAGGTGCCACCAAATTCAAAATAAGTAAATACCTCGGCGCGGTTATCAACGCTGGTTTGCTCCTGCTTTAGGGCTTGTGAACGGGACAAGTCAAAAAACTGAGCGCTGTATGTTTTTCTAAATTGTGCTTTGAAATCTGCTTTATCTTTGTGATAGAATGTTGCATCAATCCCAAACCCTGCATTCACGTTGGTAACAAACATTTCACCATATAAAGGCTGAAATCCAACAAACAGCTTGTTGATCGAAGAAGGCTCATCATAGAGCTCCTCGTATGTAACCGGCGTTTTGTCTTTTCTTTCGCCCTGCGCAAAAAGGTTGGCTGAAAGAGCCATACACGCAGCAATCAAAGTTAGGTAGCGATATTTCATTTTTTAATAGGTTAAAAAAACTATGCAAGCTGTTCAGGTTAAAATTGTTTTAAAATGTATAAGCTGCAAGTATGGAAGTAGCTTCCTTTCATATAAACCTACTTCCGTCAATTAGTAAAAATAACAAATCTTGCCTTAAAATTAAGACATCACACTACACAACGCGTCCCGCAGATGTAATACCAAGTCCAAAAACCGCTAGTTTTTGTTCTTTTCAATCATTTTTTTAAGCTGCTCTAGCTCATTTAGCTTGGCATCTATGTCCGCCTCTTTCCGTTTACGATCGGTAATATCCTCAAACATGCCCAACACAGCAACAACCTCCCCTTCCTGATTAAGTACCGGAACCTTACTGGTGAGTACCCATGACTCTACACCATCGCTGTTTACAAGTTTTTCTTCCAAGTCAATCCTGGCTTCCTTGCTGTCCATCACAGCCTGATCGTCTGCTCTGTACTCCTCCGCACGATCACTCCATGGCATTTCGTAATCGGATTTACCAATCATCTCTTTGTGCGACTTCATACCTGCGACACCAGCAAATATTTTATTACAACCCTGGATTTTGAGGTCACGGTCTTTCCAGAATACTGCACGCGGCAAATTGTCTATGATTGTTTGTAGTGTTTCCTGCGCTTCATTCAGGTTGTCGAGCATGTCGTTTATTCGTACAGTGTTGAGTGTTACCGTAATAAGATCAGCACATGACTTTAAAAACTCCACATGATCTTCCGTCCATTCAATGTGATCGCCTTGCTGTTCACAACTGACGAACCCGGCAATTTTTCCATCACTTAGGAACGGCACATTTAAAACAGACTGAATGTTCGCGGAACGCAAATAAACATCACCAAGTTCTTTGGTATCGGCATGGATAAGGGCGTCTTTTGCCATCACCGGATGTTCTCTCCTGAGTGCCTTAAAGTAGTCCGGCGCATCCGATTCTAAAATTTCTTTGCCTGATTCGAAGGACTGCGTATCCTTCAAAAACAATTTTTCACAACAAATTTTCTTGTTTACCTCATCCAGCGTCCAGATGGAAGTCCGTGATACCGGCATGTGATTTCCCGCTGCTTTAACAATAGCCTGCGTGGCATCACGCCATCTCCCCTCAAGCAGAACTTTGGATTTTGAAAGGTTCAATACCACCTGGCGTCCCTGGTTATTAAATTCATTCCGTTGCTTTTCAACTTCCTGCATAACCTGAATGTGCTTTTCCTTTCTGCGCATCTCTTCCTGGGTAGCTTCCAGCTCTTCCATGTTCTGGCGCATTTCTTCTTCCTGCGCGCGCATCTCCTCCGCCTGCTGTTGCGTCTTTTCCAACAGAATACGGGTGCTTTCATTTACCCGAACTGTCGATATGGTAGATGCTATACTTTCTGCCAGCTTTTCACAAAGATCAATTTCATAATCTTCATACTTATTGAATGTAGCCAGCTCCAGTATACCAAAGATCTTTTCGTTTACCTTGAGCGGAATGATCAGTAATGCATTGGGATTAGCTCCGCCCAAACCCGAGGTGATTGAAATATATTCCTGAGGCACATCCACGAGATAAATCCGCTCGCCTTCAAGGAAACATTGGCCAACCAGTCCTTCTCCAATCACCACTTTCTTTTGCAGGTATTTTTTACGTTCAAAAGCATAACAGGCTTCCAGGCTCAGGTACTTGTCGGATTCTTCATCTTCATTCAAAAGAAATAATCCGCCCTGATTACTTTTGGTGTATTTCACGACGAATCGTAAAATGTTATCGTATAACTCTTCTGTAGAGTTGGCATGAGAGCGTAAAATTTCACCGATTTGTGCTAATCCGGAAGTAGCCCAGTTTCGTTTCCTGTCATCTTCAGCATTATCGCGCAATTTATCGCGCATATTCAACAGGATTTTAGTCAGTCCCTGATCGCCTTCCATATGAAGATCAATGGCAAAATTTCCAGCTGATATAGATTCAATGAATGTTGATAATGATGTGACAGCTTCTCCCTGTTGCGCGAGCCGTTCGGCATTCTCTTTTACGATGTTATCGTTTTTACGCTGCATGCGGTACAGTAACAGCGTTAATCCCATGAAGGTTACAATCAGCAGCGCAATGGATATCCATGAAATAAGATTCACATAACCGCGCTCCTGCTTCATTTCATTTTCCAGGGAATCGCTAAGGCGATCAAGTCCCGTTTTTAATGTGTTGTACTGGTTAGAAAACTGAAGCTTAAGCGCCGGATCCTCCGCTACCTCCTGGACATGCGTATTCCCCAATGTATCAACCGTAACAATGGGTTCAGGTTTTTGAGCTACACGTTCCTGTGCAGCAAGTGAAAGTTTATCGAGCTGAATGCCGGATTCTTTGAGTATTGCAAGTACATCTTCATTTTCTGGCTTTACGAAATTTCCAAGCGAAGTTTCTTTACCATCGTATGCGGCTTGTAATAAATTTATTGAAGTCGTGAAATGCGGCAGGATATCCGCATTGAAGTCCAATGCTTCGTTATCTGCAAGAAGATCTTCAAGTAGAAGATTGGCTTGTGTCGTTCTGTTCCGGACTTCTTCAGCCAACTTTACATAGGGTATGTATTTGTCGTAAGTAGAAATCGTCTTTCGTTCAACATACCCAACGATTAAAGTAATGATCAATCCCGTTCCAAAAAGTAAGAATGCGATCTTGAGCGCTAAGCTTTTCATGAATTATGGTTAAGGGGTTCTCCCAGGCTAGTAAAGGTGAAAAGTTACTAATATTCAGAGGTAAAAAGAAACCCCAATATGCCAGGAAAACATACATCTGTAGCATGAAAAGATATTAGCAGGCTTCTCAAGCTTAACGATTCGGCGGTTTAATGTTCCAGGGATTTACCCAGTGCAGTGTAAAATCATCGATTGGACGGTCAATCAGCTTATTTGTTTTATCGCGTTATGATTTGCATCGAGAACCAGGTCTACTACATCTTTCGTGATGGCTGTTGAGATAAACATAGCCTCAAATTGTGATGGCGCAAGGTAAATCCCTTGCTGTAACATCGATTGAAAGTACTTACCAAATTTGATGGTATCTGACGATTTTGCAGAATCAAAATCGGTTACTGAAGCCGTGGTGAAAAAAAGGGTGAACATCGAACCTACCTGATTAATGGTATATGCAAACCCTGCATCGCGCCATTGTTGCTGCAAACCTTTTACCAATGTAGCTGTTGATTCATTGATGATGGTATAAACTTCGGGATGGTGTTTCAGATATTTTAACATGGTTAGACCTGCCGCCATCGCCAGTGGATTGCCAGACAAAGTACCTGCCTGATATACGGGGCCTGAAGGCGAAACTATGTCCATGATTTCTTTTTTCCCGCCATAAGCACCTACCGGTAAACCTCCGCCAATAATCTTTCCCATGGTTGTGAGGTCGGCTTTAACATTATACAGTTCCTGGGCACCACCTAAAGCGAGGCGAAAGCCAGTCATGACCTCATCAAAGATGAGTACAATATTATGCTGATCACAAATTTCACGAATACCTTGCAGATAGCCAGGTAATGGAGGAACACATCCCATGTTGCCAACAACGGGTTCAAGAATAATGGCAGCGATATTACCTTTGTTTTCAGCAAGCGCAGCTTCAATTGCCGGGAGTGAATTGAAAGGAACGATGATCGTGTCTTTCGCCGTACCCTTTGTAACGCCCGGGCTATCTGGTTCTCCGAAGGTCATTGCACCGCTACCAGCGGCGATGAGGAAAGAATCGCCGTGTCCGTGATAACATCCTTCCATTTTAATAATCTTATCGCGTCCGGTGTACCCGCGCGCCACACGAATCGCCGACATAGTAGCTTCTGTTCCGGAATTCACCATGCGTACTTTTTCTACCGAAGGAACGATCGAACAGATCAGCTCTGCCATTTCAACTTCGCGGGCAGTGGGTGCACCGAAGGAAGGCGAGTTTAGCAATGCTTCCCTTACCGCTTCTTCAATCAATGGATGTGCATGCCCAAGGATCATTGGACCCCACGAATTGATGAGATCAACGTATGCGTTACCATCTTCATCATGGAGATATGCTCCTTTGGCACTTTTCATAAAGACGGGGTTTCCACCTACCGCGCGAAACGCCCGCACCGGAGAATTGACACCCCCGGGGATAAACTGATTTGCTTTTTTAAACAACGATGAACTCCGCGATATACCTTTCATAAACCTATCGTTTATCAATTACACGCATGGCACCATCCTCATATCGTACAAATGGTACAAGCTGATTGTTACGGCTAAACTTAAAATTATAACCCTCCGAAAGGAAACCCGGAATAAAGTCCTGCTTATTTAATTCTTCCTGAAAATATACACCATGCTGTTGTAACTGCGTGCCTGCGAAAAGCATCAAGTCATATCCCATTCTCGCGTGTTTAGAGGGAGCACGACCATGTACGCGAATGAAATTTTTCACGAAAGCACGATATTCCGGATCCTGGGACGATGTAAAGTTTGGTGATGCCAGCACAATCGGAAGGGTCTGGTATTTCTCAAAATCCACCACGGTATGATCAAGCCAGTTTTCGGAACCCAATACGATGATTTGGTCACCGCGTGTTTCAATACCACTGATTACTTTCGCATAGATCAACGGATCATCACTTGCCACAAAAATACTTCCGATGCTGTCTTTCTTCAACGTAAATTCTTTGGGATATTTAAACTCATCATATTCAGTTGCCGTGGTTAGTGTAGCCAGGATACTTCGAACATTGTCTTTTGATATCATCTTAGAGGCTACAATTTGCAATCCGTTAAGATTTGCGCTTTGAATAAAATTGGCAGCCAGTACAGAATCGCGTTTAGTAGATCCGTAGAAAACCAGACAATTTTTTCGTTTCGCATAAGCAGCAAGGAATTCGCCGGATTTTTTCCCCACGGTTTCAACCGAAGGCTGATACAAAAATCCAAAAGGGTTATCAGCAATGTATTCGCTGTTGTTTAAAAACGGACTAATCACATTTATGCTTTGCTCAGCTGAAAACTTCTGGATGATATCATTTTCGTCTGGAAAGAAAGGACCGATGATGAGATCTGTATTCTTTAATTCTTCCGTATTAAGCACACTTTCGATATGCGATGTACTTCGTTGTGTATCATAAGCCCGCAAACTGATTTGTGGTTTTTGCTGATTTAAGGTATCAACTGCGAGCTGAACGCCCTCATAAAAATCAATGATAATCTGATTCCGCTTTTTTCCAGGTGTTGGCTGAAGATCCTTTAACATAAACGGCATCATCACGGAAACGGAATAGATTTCTTTCTTTACCGATTTAGGCGCTTCTATAAAATATTCAGCACGTTTGAGGCTGAAGTTGTCGATCAGATTTTCGAGTAAGGCCTTGTTAGCGTCATCTGAAAGATCGTTGGTGAGCAACTTAGCAAGGCGTTGGGCCACCACTTTATCTTTTGGAAATTCTTCATGCATCATTTTAACCGTTTCAATATCGGCAACTGAAGCGAGTGAAACAGTTTTCGCTGCATCGATGTCCTTCTGGAATTTTTTGTCATTGATTGACGCAAACATTTTTATTCCCTGAAAATAATCGCGATCATCGAGATAGATTTTTCCTAACCAGAAATTCACTTCATTGATTTTCTCCCATTTGGGATAAAGTTTTTTCAATTGGTTAAGCTGGTCTTTCGCAACAGAACGATACCCCTGATGATAAGCAGAAATGGCATAATAAAATGAAGCGTATTCCGAAAATGGATTACGCTGATCGTACGGAATCAGGGGTTTAAAGCTCTCCATGGCCAGATTGTATTTTCCTTCCCGGAAAAATTGTTTGGCATTGAAGTATTGTTTGTTAAAATCAACCTGCGCGTACAACACCGTACTGAGGATATAAAAACAAAAACCCAAAAGAACTTTTTTTACCATGCCTTTAACTTATATAGCGGAAAAACTTTCAAATCACAATGTTGTCTGTCGTTCAGTCTTATTCCCATTCAATCGTTGCAGGAGGTTTTGAACTGATATCGTAAACCACGCGGTTAACACCTTTTACTTTATTGATGATGTCGCTGGAAACGGAAGCGAGAAATTCGTAAGGAAGGTGTGCCCAATCTGCAGTCATACCATCGGTACTGGTTACGGCGCGGAGGCTTACCACACTTTCGTAAGTACGTTCATCGCCCATAACGCCCACTGATTTTACAGGCAGTAACATAGCGCCAGCCTGCCACACTTTATCATACAATCCCTGGTCTTTTAACCCTGAGATAAAAATGTGATCCACTTCCTGAAGGATTTTTACTTTATCCGCGGTGATATCGCCCAGGATACGGATACCCAAACCAGGGCCAGGAAATGGATGACGTCCCAGAATTTTAGGATCAATACCAAGCGTTTTTCCCACAACACGCACTTCATCTTTAAACAAGGTATTCAACGGCTCCACGACTTTCAATTTCATTTTGGCAGGGAGACCACCCACATTGTGATGTGATTTAATGGTAGCCGAAGGACCTTTTACAGAAACTGATTCAATCACGTCAGGGTAAATGGTTCCTTGTCCCAGCCATTTCACTTCAGTGATGCGATGCGATTCTTCATCAAATACATCGATGAACGTTTTGCCAATCGCTTTTCGTTTCGCCTCCGGATCGGTATGTCCTTCCAGGGCATTGTAAAATTTATCGCTGGCATCAACACCTTTGATGTTTAAGCCCATGTGCTTGTATGAATCCAACACCTGTTCGTATTCACCTTTTCTGAGCAAACCATTATCCACAAAAATACAATGCAGGTTTTTGCCTATGGCTTTGTGTATAAGAATGGCAGCCACTGTAGAATCCACACCACCTGATAACGCCATCACGACCTGGTCATTGCCGAGTTTTGATTTCAGATCCGCCACCGTTGTTTCCACGAATTGCTCGGCAGTCCATCCCTGGGCGCATCCGCAAATATGAACAACAAAATTCCTTAACAGATTTTTTCCTTCCAGGGTGTGAGTAACCTCTGGATGGAACTGAATACCATAAATAGGCGTGTCTTTAACCTGGAATGCGGCTACATCAACGGTGTGGGTACCCGCAATAATTTCAAACGAAGATGGTATTGCAGCTATTGTATCGGCATGCGACATCCAAACCTGCGAATCAATGGATATTTCTTTTAGCAGTGGATTGTGCTGATTAATGTGGCTTAACCTCGCCCGGCCATATTCCCGGGTATGGGACGGTTTTACAGTTCCGCCACTTTTATGAGCGACTAACTGGGCGCCATAGCAAACGCCTAATACAGGAACGGATCCAAATAGTTCCAAATTAACGTCGGGTGCGTTTTCGTCACGCACGGAACAAGGGCTTCCGGAGAGGATAACACCCTTAATATCAGGCGTTATAGCCGGAATTTTATTGAATGGATGGATTTCACAATAAACGTTAAGCTCCCTTATTCTGCGTGCAATTAGTTGCGTGTATTGAGAGCCAAAATCAAGAATCAGAATCTGTTGCGACATAAGGATGCAAAGATAACAGCAGATTTCAAAAAGCGCAGAAATCGCCCTTTACCTTTTCATTTTTGCCTAAAACAGCCTTTTCAGCGGTTCATAATAATAACACCTAGCTGAAACCCGATGTTGGTAAAATTAGAATAGTTGAATTCCTTGATTTTATTGGTGGAAAAGTCATAATGGACAGCGGCTATCGCGCCGAAGGATCGGCGCCTTCCAAAACGAGCGATGATGCCAGCTTCCGGTCGAACCAAAAATCCGGTTTTGCGATAACTTTCTTCGTATATATTGTAATAAAGGCTGTAGGTGTTGGAATTTGCGCCCAATCCAAGGCCACCATAATAATAAAAACGCTCATTGTCACCTAGAGGTACATTGTACTGTCCGCTCACCACGATACCGTAATTGTAAACATATTTAAAATAATCCGTGGTGATTGAACCGCCGGGTTGTTCGAACGTTTGTGTCGGTTCGTACTGGTCGTAGGTTGCCCAGTTGAAATCGACACCAACGGAGAACCGTGTATCACGCAGCATAAAACGAAAACCCAGTTTCCCGCCTGCCGAACTGGTTGCATCCAGCCATTCAGTGTTAGATAGTGGTACGTTGAGGTTCCACGACAGATAACCATAATTCTCCTGAGCCTGTGCTTGCAGGAGGGTTAATGATAGCACGAGATAAAGTATCTTCTTCATATTACCTGCCTAAATAATTTGATTGAACGAAAGCCTGATCGACGGCTTCCGCTGATTGTTTTTCCTGATCCAGTGTACTAATGATATCACCCATAAAGGCAGTCCAGATTACTTTAACTTTATTATCGGGTGTTCGGTTTTTCAAGTCTACAATTTCCACTACCAGCGAACCTGTATTCGAGGCATATGTATTTACGTAGGGATAATTATAATAAG
Source organism: Ohtaekwangia sp. (assembly GCA_035628875.1). Taxonomy (GTDB): domain Bacteria; phylum Bacteroidota; class Bacteroidia; order Cytophagales; family Cyclobacteriaceae; genus Ohtaekwangia. The sequence goes on from DASPIZ010000072.1 coordinate 39,865, forward strand.
AATAGTATCCATAGCCACTGTAAGGATAATAATATCCAGGATAGACTACTTCCTGAAAGAAATTCAGATCATTAACAATAAACACGTTTACACCAAGATCAGGATCAGCGGTTTTATCGACTTCCTCATAACCCCGTGCATCGAGATTAGTATTTATCTGCGAAAGAATAACGCGAGGTAACTGGCCGTTTTTGGGTGTTACCAAAATAGTGTCCTGATATTGATTGGAAAAAAAACCGATTGTATCTGTGGCGAGCGAATACGTTGTGTACTGTCCAAAATTAACAGAAGTATCGTAATTGGTAGAAACGACAAGATCGTCCAACAACTTCAAATTATCTGGCTCTGGCTGACACGCCGTTATCGCCATTATCATTAGCAGAATGAGATTTCGTTTCATTGTTAAAGGTTCAAAGTTCAAAGTTCAAGGTTGGTTGTTCGAAATTCTTAGATTATCGAAACCACATCTGAAGTTATACAGCTTCAGAATATAGAACGATACCTGAGGTACTAAGCGTATAGCTTCCACGGAGTTTTACAACCTCACGATAAAAAATACGGTGCCTGCCTGATCGCGTAAGCCATATTTGCTTGTTAGACACAGAAAGTTTGGCAGAAGTTTGAATCAGGAAACCAGAAGGCCGATTCCAAAAAGAAGAACAAACAAAAGTGTAGATAACGCCATTTGTTTAAGATAAGGATCCAGTTCAGCAGAAGGCTTCTGGCGAACTGCAACACCGTTACGAATAAACAACGGTATAGTAAGAACGAATAAAAATTGCCAGGCAGATTGATACGTTAATACCGTATAAACTAAAGCAAAAACAAGTCCTGAAATAATCAACACCCAATGATATGTCACGGCATTTTCACGACCGATGCGTACCGGAATGGAATATTTGCCTGCCTGCCGATCTGATTCTATATCACGAATGTTATTGACATTTAAAACGCCAATGGAGAAAACGCCACAGCTTAATGCGGGTAAAATGTCTACCAGGCGAATTGATTTTGTCATCAAATAACAAGAGCCAAGTACACCTACAAGTCCGAAAAACATCAGGACTGACACATCGCCGAGACCGGCATATCCATAGGGCTTTTTGCCCACGGTGTAAGCAATGGCGGCGAGTATACTAAGGACCCCCAACCCAAGAAAAAACACGATAGCCTGCCAGTTCATGCCGAAGGCAACCCATAACAAAATGATCCCGCTTCCCAACGAAAGTATCACAAATAAAATAACAGCCGTTCTCATAGACGATTTCGAAATCGCCCCCGATTGTACTGCACGCGCAGGACCTTTTCGGAAATGACTGTCAGCGCCATGAATGGAATCACCATAGTCGTTGGCGAGGTTTGACAAGACCTGAAGAAAGACCGTTGTGAGGATGCACAAGAGGAACACAGGCCAATGAAAGATACCCATGGTGGTTGCGAGAAATCCACCCATGGCTATGCATGAAAGCGCCAGCGGAAGGGTACGTAAACGAAAAGCTTGCAGCCAGACATTCATATGTTAAACTATTAATGTCCGGGAAAAATTATCAAGAGTAGCAGTCATTTTCGAAAAAATTTGTGTGGGGAGGTGGTTTACATCCTTCAGTGTTGATCAATATTATTTAGATGATCTTTCTTTTATGTTTTTTTCGCCTCCCGGGCCGGCTGGGCCCAGCATACTGGCATTGTCGCTGAACATGATCCGCGCAATCCCCTTCCAGGCCAAAGATAATGTTATGCGACAATACCAGTATGCTGAAGGATGGTGTGGGTGCGCCCTCGTTCTGGGGTTACTGAAAAATAGTTTGTTTTTCGATTCTAGACGTAATTTTTTTAATGTT
>DASPIZ010000073.1:0-9531 GCA_035628875.1 Ohtaekwangia sp.
TTGCTTTTTTAAATAGGTTGCAATTAACAACGCCTGGCGCATGCCCGAAGCCGTTAATTCACGATCCATATCGGTTTGACTGTGCTGTTTTTCAGCACTTTGGGCGTGACGGAGCAGATAGAGGTAACGTGGCATGATGAAATTGTTTTATGAAGTTTTACATCGATGAACGTGCCAATATTAAGCAGTGAAATTTGATTTTTTAAAAATTTATGGATATTTGAACCTTTTGTAACGATCTGTGCATGTCAAAAAATCTAGTAATTGTTGAATCTCCCGCCAAAGCGAAGACCATTGAAGGGTATTTAGGGAAGGACTTTAAAGTTGCTTCAAGTATGGGGCATATCCGTGATCTACCCAAAGGCGGTGATGCAATTGATATTGAAAATGATTTCGAACCTACTTATGAAGTCAGTCCGGAAAAGCGGGATGTGATTCAAAAGTTAAAAAAACTTGCTTTAGACGCCGAGATGGTTTACCTCGCAAGCGATGAAGATCGTGAGGGAGAAGCCATTTCATGGCACTTAAAGGAGGTACTTGACCTGAACGATAAAAAAACACGGCGTATCGTTTTCACCGAGATCACGAAAAAGGCAATACTCAACGCGATTGAAAGTCCGCGCTCTATTGATATCGATCTCGTTAACGCGCAACAGGCGCGTCGTGTACTCGATCGGCTTGTGGGTTATGAATTGTCTCCCATATTATGGAAAAAAATTAAGACAGGCTTATCAGCGGGACGGGTTCAATCTGTAGCGGTGCGCCTGATTGTTGAACGTGAACGTGAAATCCAGGAGTTTAATGCAAAGTCTTCGTTTAAAGTAAACGCCTATTTTATTCTTGATAAGGGGAAGACACTTGTTGCCGAACTACCGGAACGTTTTGAAAAGGAGCAGGAAGCGCAGGAGTTTCTGCAGTCGTGCAAGGGCGCAAAGTTTTCCATTGCAGATCTACAAACGAAACCCGCTAAGCGTACGCCAGCACCTCCGTTTACAACATCAACATTACAGCAGGAGGCATCGCGTAAGCTCGGTTTTTCTGTTATCCAAACCATGATGGTTGCGCAGAAACTCTACGAAGCAGGTAAGATCAGCTACATGCGTACGGATTCTGTGAACCTCTCTGAAGAAGCGCAACAAGGTGCCATGCGGCAAATACAAAATGCTTTTGGAAAAGAATTTGTTCAACCAAGACAGTTTAAAACAAAATCTGCTTCTGCCCAGGAAGCGCACGAAGCAATACGGCCAACTGATTTTTCAGTGGATGATCCCGGTATGGACCGCAATGCACTACGGTTGTATGAACTGATCTGGAAGCGTGCTATTGCATCGCAAATGGCAGATGCTGAATTGGAAAAGACCACTGCAACAATCGCGATATCAACAAATTCAAGAACACTAATCGCAACGGGTGAAGTGATCAAGTTTGAAGGATTCCTCAAAGTATATATGGAGTCTGGTGATGACGATGATGAAGAAGAAAACAGCAAAGTCCTTCCGCCGCTAACCATTGGCCAAAATCTTGATTTGGATGAACTATCAGCCAAACAGGTTTTCAGTCGTCATCCGCCGCGCTACACAGAAGCGAGTCTTGTAAAAAAACTGGAAGAGCTCGGCATTGGACGACCTTCAACCTATGCACCTACCATCACTACGGTACAGAAACGTGGATATGTGGTGAAAGAGGCACGGGAAGGTGTTGAACGAAAATATATTGTGCTTGCACTGACCAAAGGTTCGATTTCAAGAACAGAAAATACGGAAATCACCGGTGCGGAAAAGAATAAATTGTTCCCGACAAATACTGCAATGGTTGTAACGGATTTCCTGGTAGAGCATTTTCCGGATGTAACCGACTTTTCATTTACATCAGAAATTGAACAGGAGTTTGATGAGATCGCCAATGGCAAGCTGGATTGGAAAAAAATGATTGGCAATTTTTACAAGCCATTTCATAAAAAAGTTGCTGTAACAGAAAAAATAGAAAGATCATCCGTTGGAAAAAACCGTGAATTAGGTGTTGATCCTAAAACGGGAAAAACAGTTTATGCCAAGCTCGGCAAGTTTGGTGCATACGTTCAGATTGGAGAGAATCCGGATGACAACGGTGGCGAAAAACCAAAGTTTGCAAGCTTGCGCCCAGGGCAGTTCATTGAAAATATTACCATGGAAGATGCCATGGAATTGTTTAAGATGCCGCGCAATATGGGGGACTTCGAAGAAAAACCGGTTGTGGTGAACATCGGTCGTTTTGGCCCATATGTACTTCATGATAAAAAATTTGTCTCTATTCCCAAGGGAGAGGATCCATATGAGATCACCGCTGAACGTGCCGTCGAATTGATTGAAGCAAAACGTATTTCCGATGCAAATAAATTAATAAAAGCATTTGATCAGGATCCTGATATGCAGGTGTTGAATGGACGTTTCGGTCCTTACATCAAGGCGGGAAAGAAAAATGTAAAAATACCGAAAGACAAAGAACCCAAATCGCTTACCTACGAAGAATGCGTAGCCCTGGCCGATGCCACACCAGAAAAAGTAGGTAGGTTTGGTAGAAGGTTTGCAACCAAACAAGCACCAGCTGAAAAACAAAGTGCAGCAAAACGTGTGACAGCAAAAAAATCAGCGGCAAATAAAACTGCTGCGAAAAAAACGGTTAAGACATCTGCTGTCAAAAAAGCTACGGCGAGCAAACCGGCTGCAGTAAAGAAAGCAGTAACGGTTAAGAAAAAAGCTAAAGTCGTCAAGAAGAAGAAGTAAGTCTTGTTTGCCTTTCTTATAGTGTAACGCTTTCGCTGGAGCATAATGCTGACTTCAATTTCGTTTATATTCCTGATACAAAAATGATTTAAGGAAAACACTGAATGAAAAAGCTTGTCGTTCTTACTGGCGCCGGGATTAGTCAGGAAAGTGGAATATCGACATTCCGCGATTCCAATGGATTGTGGGAAGGGTTTCGTGTTGAAGATGTGGCATCTCCCGAAGGCTGGACAAAAGATCCGGAAACCGTACTGGATTTCTATAATCAACGAAGGAAAAGAGCATTAGAGGTTCAGCCTAACCGGGGACATGAAATACTCGCTGAACTGGAATCTCATTTTGACGTAACGATCGTAACCCAAAACGTCGACAACCTTCATGAACGTGCAGGATCCACAAAAGTCATTCATCTACATGGCAGTTTATTTGAATCTCGAAGTACTGGTGACGAAACATTAGTATATCCCATTGACGGCTGGGAATTAAATATAGGACATACATGTTCGAAAGGTTTTCAACTCCGACCTAACATTGTCTGGTTTGGTGAAATGGTGCCGTTGATGGATGTGGCAGCACGTCATGCAAGCAAAGCCGATATATTTCTTGTTGTCGGTACTTCACTCGTCGTTTATCCTGCCGCCGGATTAATTGATTACGTTCCTTATGATTGTATTAAATATGTTGTCGATCCAGGCACTCCTGATATTCGTGATGTATCCGTAAAATTCATTCAGGAGAAGGCGAGTAGCGGAATGGAAAAAGTAAAAGAAGAATTACGCCGGTTTATTTGATTAAAGGGGATTGCATTTTTTCCTCTCACAGAAATCACAGAACCCACGGAATAAACCACGGAAAGAGCCGCAAACCTTCTGTGTATTATTCTGTGTATTCCGAGTTTTCCGTGAGCTGAATGCATTTTTTCCTCTCACAGAAATCACAGAATTCACTGAATAAACCACGGAAAGAGCCGCAAACCTTCTGTGTATTATTCTGTGTATTCAGTGTATTCTGTGAGCTGAATGCATTTTTTCCTCTCACAGAAATCACAGAACCCACGGAATAAACCAGGAAAGGGCTGCAAACCTTCTGTGTATTATTCTGTGTATTCCGAGTTCTCCTTGAGCTGAATGCATTTACGCCAGTTCGCGCAAGTCAACAGGCACTACACGCGAGATACCTTTCTCCACCATTGTAATACCATAGATCACATCAGTAGAACTCATTGTACGTTTGTTGTGTGTTACAATGACAAACTGTGAATCCTTACTGAACGTGCGGATAATATTATTGAACTTGTCAATGTTGGCATCATCCAATGGAGCATCTACCTCATCAAAAATACAGAAAGGAGCAGGCTTCAACAGATACATCGAGAACAACAGCGCAGTGGCTGTAAGTGTCTTTTCTCCACCAGAAAGCTGATTGATCGTGAGTGGTCGCTTTCCTTTCGGCTTAGCAATAATGTCGATGTCAGAGTCCAATGGGTTACCTGGATCAACAAGACGAAGATCACATTCATCGCCTTCCGTAAACAAGGAGCGGAAAACACGTATGAAATGTTCTTTGATCTTTGTAAACGACTCCATGAAAGTCTGGCTGGCCACACCTTCTATTTCGCTGATCGTATTGAATAAAGATTCTTTTGCTTTGAGCAGATCTTCCTTCTGTGTCAGGATAAAATCATTCCGTTCTTTGATCTCAGTATAGGCTTCCATTGCCATCGGGTTGATCGGTCCCATATTGTCGAGCCTGTCCCTGATTTTTTGAACTTCTGCACGAAGTTTATCTTCATCGGCTTTCACCAGATCTTCGGATTCTTCCGTCGCAGTTTGTTCAATCACGGTATCAAGATCAACGTTAAATTCAACTGACAACCTTTCCTTGACGGAATTGAGCTGCATCTTACTTTCATTCAGCTGATTTTGTAATTCCATCAGCAACGTGTCGATGTTTTGTCGCTGGTGTTGAACTTCGCGTAATTTTTTATCGATCTGATCAATCTGACCACGCGCTTCGTAATACTCCTTCTCTGCTTCGCTCAGGCCTTTCTCCATCTCCTCCTTTTCTTCGTACATGCCCAGGAGTTCATCGTCATTGCTTTGTGTTGTTTCGATGATGCGCTTTACTTCGTCTTCATTTTTCTTCAAGTCCTCTGCATTCACTTCAATGCGTTGACTGCTTTGATCCATCGACTCTTGCTTGAAACGAATTTCCTGATCAATACTTTTAACGCGGTTATCCTGTTGATGGAAGAAGATATTCTGTTCGTTGTAAGCAGCAGACTTCTGACTTAACAGATCGTTGTTGGAAGCCAGGTTATGCGTTATGGCGGCAAGTTTGTCTTCCTGCTCTTCGAGTTCATGTTGTGCTTGCTGTGCCTTCGGTTTTAACGCATCGAGCTCCTTCAGCAACGTGTCAATCTTTTCAAGGATGTCTTCACGACGAAGATCTGCACTGTTCAGCATCTCTGAGAACTGTTCCCGCTTCGTACGAACCGAAACAAATTCTTCGTTCACCTGCCTGATCTGGTTTTGCAATTCTTCGATCTGCTGACGGATCTTGTTATTCCTCAGTTTCTCCAGGTCAGCTTGTTTCTCCAGCATTGAGCTTCTGATATCAGCCAGTTTATTGGTAAGCTCCTTGATTTCTTTTTCAAGCTTCTCCATGTTCTTGGCGCGACCAATCTTCTTCCCTTCGAAGAGTCCGACAGAGCCACCGGAAATGCTGTACTTGCGGCGTGTTAGTTTTCCATTTTTGGTGATGAAGGTATTTTCATCGGCAACAGGCAAAGTTTTAATATCACCTTCGTAGATATAAACCTTATCGAGAATATACGACATTAATTTTTTGTACTTCGCGTCGTATTCGATGATCTCTGTAGCAGGGAAAGCGTTGTCGTAAATGCGGCCTGTAGTAGATTCGAACTTATCGAAGGCGTCCAGAATAAAAAAGTGAGCCTTTCCCTTTGCCGCGTCACTTAAGATGTTAATGGCTTCGTATGCTTCCGATTCATGTTCAACAATATAATAGTTGAGATATGGTTCGAGGTAATTCTCAATAGCAACGCGATACTCTTCCGAGGTGGTTAAAATATCCGAAAGGAGAGGTGCGTTTTTTGCGACCTTCTTTTTCAGGAATTTGATGGCCTCAGGAAACCCTTCCAGGTTTTCAACCAACGATTTGGTCAGGTTATATTCATTCTGACGTGCATCGAGCTTCCGGCCTGTAACGGTGAGTTCTTCGCGGATCATCTCAATGGTTTTTTCCATTGCCGTTATCCGTTCTTTTGCACTCTCCTCATCCTTCCGAAGGAGATCCTGTTCTACGTTCTTAACGTTTAATTCTTCCTGAAGAATTTTTAATTTGTTTTCAAATTCTACAAGGCTCGCATTTTGTTGTGTTGTATCAGATGCTGTTTTCTCCAACTCTTGTTTCAGGGACGAGATTTGAATTTCACGAATCTCCACGCCTTTATTGATCTGGAAAGTTTCCTCCTGGCGTTCCCGTTGAATCCGGCGCAGGGAATCGGCTTGTGTCTGAAGCTCAGCCGTGATGCGTTTTTGATCTTCGTAATCAACCTTTAGGCCTTCGAGTTTGTGTGTAATCTCTTCGAAGATGCCTTCCGCGGAATGCTTTTCATTTTCAAGACTCTGAATGCTGAAACGCGCGCGTTCATTGCTCTTTTTGTCTTGTTCAATCTGTTCACGTAAACCGTTGGCTCGATCGTTCAGGTATTTCAGCCGTTCATTTTTAATTTGCTTTTCACTTTCGTACTGCCTGATTCTGGCAACAAATTCGTTGATTGATTTCTGTCTTGAACTAAGTGTCTTTTCTTTAAGAATCAGATCAGATTTGGATTGCTCAATCAAGGCTTCTTTTTCTGCGACCTCAGCGGTGAGTCCTACTTTGCGGTCGTTTTCTTCATCAATTTGTTTATGGATGATGTTAAATTTTTCTTTTTGCTTGTTAACAACAACCTTGGCAAGTGTGATGCTTTTGTTTTTGTATTCTTCCTTTACCCGGTAATACGTTTCAGTTTGCTTGGCCTGTTTCTCCAGGCTTTTCATGTTCTTTTCAATTTCGAACAGAAGGTCTTCTACGCGTTCAAGATCTGCATCGGTATCTTCAAGCTTCTTCAGCGTTTCCTTTTTTCTTTTTTTGAATTTGGAAATTCCCGCAGCTTCTTCGAAAAGCATTCGCCGGGAGTTATCCTTGTCATTGAGGAGATCATCGACCATGCCAAGCTCAATGATAGCATAGCTGTTAGAAGCCACGCCGGTATCAAGAAACAGGTTCGTAATATCTTTTAACCGGCACGTTACGCCATTCAGCAGATATTCACTTTCACCACTGCGGTAAAGTCGGCGTGTGATGGTGATCTGTGAATATTCAGTCGGAAGAATATTTTTTGTGTTATTAATAGTGAGAGAGACCTCTGCCATTTGCTGGGGGCCACGCTGACTTGTTCCATTGAAAATTACGTTCTCCATCTTTTCAGATCGGAGGGCGCTGGTTTTCTGTTCCCCGAGTACCCAGCGGATAGAATCCACTACGTTCGATTTTCCACATCCGTTTGGCCCAACAATACCGGTGATCCCTTCGTCAAAGTTAATGACAATCTTGTCGGCAAAACTCTTGAAGCCTTTAATCTCCAGTTTCGCTAATTGCATGCTTAATAGTGGTTGATTTTGGTTAAAACGTTCAATGTTTAAGGTTTCGGGTTGAAGTTCAACATGGGCCAAGGCTCAGATTTGCCTTTTAACATCCTCAACCAAAAACAGAGAAGTCGGCAAAGATAAGGTTCTGCCTGGGGCAATTCAAAATAAAAATCGAGTAGTTTATTTTGGGCAATTGCTTACAATGAAGTCGGTAAAGTTACCGTGGTAAAGCAGAAAAATCCCTTTCAGAAGGGTAATTCGGATAAATACATCTTGATAGTCAGTCCGACTAATTTCGGTAGGTGCAGCGTTCGTTGTAGTTCTTGAAAGCGGCTGATTAACTTACATGGAACAAATCGTAACTTATCCTTATCAATAGCCCATTCAAAGCAACTTTGCTGGCTGTTTCAATTTTTTTTTTAAATTTGTTACAATGGACTTTCAATATTGGCTCTATATTATTATTGGAATTGTGTATCTGTTAAGCCAGTTTCGCAAGAAACAGGACGACCAGCCCAATGATGTGCCGGGTCCGGAAAGACCTGAGGCATCGGGAAGACAACAACCGCAAAGACCACCGGAGCGGCAACTTACATTCGAGGAGCTCCTGCGAGAAATAACGGAAGGCAAAGCACCTCAGCAACCGGAGCCGAAGCGGTTTCAGCCTGAAGAACGCTATGTTAGTTACGAAGATCAGATAGCGGAAGAAGAAGAAAGCCTGGAAGAAGTTGGTTATTCAACGGAAAGAGATGCACAGGCATTCTCGGCATATGAGGAGGCAAAAAGACAGGTTTCGTTACGGTCCTCGCTGGAGGAAACAATGAAGTTGCAAGATACTGATATGACGTACGGGAGATTCAAGGCCTTCGGACCTGATGCACAGCGAAGTCTGCTAAAAGACTACCTGGTTGACCTTAACGATGCTGAAGGATTGAAAAAAGCTGTTGTGATGAGCGAAATACTTCAGCGTAAATTTTGATTTTTTGATATAAATATTACCCGGCTTGGGTAGCGCATTCTTTAGAATGACTGATTTTTTGAACTGGATATCGTAGCCATGATCTTTGTTTTTTCTGGTTACATATTATTTTTTGAAATGATTAAGCATCAATGGTTCCAACTGATATGAGCAAACTCTATTTTTTGATTTTATTTCTGTGTCTATACAGTACAGCTTTTTCGCAGTGTAATAATTCCATTTCGTTGAAAAGGGTTGTTAATGAAACCGATAAAGGAAATGGCGGAGTTATTGAACTATCAGTAACTTCTTCTGACCAGTACGTTGCTGTTATACATATTGAAAAAGGTACTGGTCCTGAAAAAATTGAAGAGAAGCGTGGCAGAGGAATTACGGTGATCCGTTTTGACGGGTTGGATGTACAAGCTATGTATCAAGTCCAGCTCGAGTTTTTATCAGCAGACGAAACGCATTGTCGAAAATTGCAGAAATCACAAATAACATTTGAGTCTGAGTGATATGAAGAGAATTATACTAGCATTTTCGTTTGTTGTGGTTGCATTGGGGCTGAGCCATCATGCGAAGGCTCAATGTACTGGAACGCCAATCACCAATTTCGCCCTGACTAACACGGTTGATGTCTCCTGTAACGGAGGAAATGACGGCGAGATACAAGTTACGTTTACAGGTGGTGAACCTCCTTTTAGCTATTCTCTGGTAGTTGTAACAGGTAGTGGTGATATACCCATTGATAACATCTCCAACACGACAGATCAAGTAGTTACTTTCAGCGGTCTTTATGCCAGCGCGGCATATTCCGGGCAATATAAAGTTACCGTAGTTACTTCGAATGGAGGTACACCTCTTGCACTTTGCAAAACACGGACGATTCAAAACATTGATATAAGTGAGCCCTCTGTTTTAAATTTATCAACTACAGGTGATATTATCCTTGCGTGTAACGGCGACACTGATGGATCAGGTACATTCACTGCCAGTGGCGGTACAGCACCTTATACGTTTACCGTGGATGCCAATACAACAGGCGGGACAACAAGTACAACAGCCACAACATTGAATTTGAGTGGCGCAGGACCTGGTACGATTACCGTAACGGTGACCGACGCAAATAGTTGTACCAATCAGGCTACGG